>JASJGL010000084.1:0-14630 GCA_033791545.1 Pseudodonghicola sp.
ACAATCGCTGTCCTTCCTCGAATTCAACTACATGATTCTGCAGGCCTATGACTTTCTTGAGCTGAACCGCCGCACCGGCTGTATCCTGCAAATGGGCGGCTCCGACCAATGGGGCAATATCGTCAACGGCATCGACCTGACCCGCCGGGTGCTGGACCATCAGATCTATGGCCTCACCTCGCCGCTGCTGACCACCTCGGACGGCAAGAAGATGGGTAAAAGCCAGGATGGCGCCGTCTGGCTCAATGCAGACATGCGCAGCCCCTATGAGTTCTGGCAGTTCTGGCGCAACACCACCGACGCCGATGTGGGCCGCTTCCTCAAGCTCTATACCGAGCTTGGTATCGAGGAATGCGACCGTCTCGGCGCGCTGGAAGGCTCTGAGGTCAACGCCGCCAAGATCATCCTCGCCAACGAGGTGACGACGCTCTGCCACGGGGCCGAAGCGGCGGCGGCAGCCGAGGCCACCGCGCGCGAGGTCTTCGAGAAGGGTGGCGTCGGCGATGATCTGCCCACCGTCACCCTGACGTCCGCCGATCTGGGCGAGGGCATCTCGATCGTGCAGCTTTTTGTCAAATCCGGGCTGTCCAAATCCGGCAAGGATGCCAAACGGCTGATCTCGGAACAGGGCGCGCGGCTCAATGACGCGCCGCTGAGCGACGCCGGCCTGATGATCGACGCCGCCGCGCTCTCCTCGCCGATCAAGCTAAGCGCCGGCAAGAAGCGCCACGCGCTGGTTCAACTCGAAGACTGAGGCCAGAGAGCATCAAGACAAGTGCAACGCCCTGGCTCCACGCCGGGGCGTTTTCCGTTGGCCGCATGCCCCACGGAACAAGCCGCGCAAGCGCCGGACCGTGGGGCGGCGCTGCACCCTTTGATCGGCGCACTTTATGGCAGCCAAATCCGGACGACATCTGATCGGAGTATTCACGTCAACCAAGCGCCGGTCCGCGGGGACGGTCCGGCGCTTGCGCGGCGCCCTACGGGCTTGATTCCGCGCATTGGGACAAACCCCATAGGATAGCCAATCTGCTCCCCCCAACGCCCCATCTGCCGCCGCGTTCCAAGCGACAGCCACTGGATTCCCCCGCCCGCTGCCTGCTATCTGAACGCATGTTCAGATCAAGGGAGAGGAACCCCAAATGAAACTCAGCAACACCGCAGCGGTCATCACCGGCGGCGCATCGGGTCTGGGCGAGGCCACCGCCCGCCACTTCGCCGCCAATGGCGCACAGGTCACGCTGCTTGACCGCGACGCCGAACGCGGCCCCAAGATCGCGCAAGAGATCGGCGGGCATTTCGTCCAGACCGACGTGACCAACGACGACTCGGTCGCCGCGGCCATCGCCTATGCAATCGAAAAGATGGGCAAGATCACCACCGCCGTGAACTGCGCCGGGATCGGCACCGTCGGCAAGACGCTGGGCAAGGAAGGTCCGCTGCCGCTCTCCACCTTCCAGACCACCATCAACGTCAACCTTGTGGGCAGCTTCAACGTCGCCCGCCTTGCCGCCGCCGAGATGGCCAAGAACGATCCCGACGAAGACGGCGAACGCGGTGTCATCATCAACACCGCCTCTGTCGCCGCCTTTGACGGGCAACGGGGGCAAGTCTCCTATTCCGCCTCCAAGGGGGGAATCGTCGGCATGACCCTGCCGATGGCGCGCGACCTCGCCCGCGACAACATCCGCGTCATGGCGATCGCGCCGGGCATTTTCCTGACACCGATGCTGATGGGCCTGCCCGAAGCCGCGCAAGAGCAACTCGCCGCCGACGTGCCCAACCCGGCCCGCCTTGGCCGCCCCGAGGAATACGGTCGCATGGCCGGTTTCATCGTCGAGATGGGCTATCTCAATGGCGAGGTGATCCGCATCGACGGCGCCCTGCGGATGCGCTGAGCGCGACAGAAAAACCGGGATTGGCACGGGAGTCCGCGCCGTCCCGCCTGAGAGCGTACAAAAAGGCCCGCAAACTCCCCAATCGGCGTTTGCGGGCCTTTTTTCTTAGCCAAGACATGTACGAAACAGCCCCCGAACCCTACGTTTCGGCGGCCTTCTCTTCCAGCTGCAGCCATTCTTCCTCGGCCTTCGCCAGCTTCTTCTGCCGCATCTCCAGCGCCTCGGTCGCCTTTTTGAACTTCACCGGCTCCCGGGTATACAATTCCGGATCGGCCATCAGAACTTCAAGCTTTCCGATCTCGGCCTCAAGCCGTTCCATCTCAGCCGGCAATACCTCCAAACGATGCTTCTCGGTAAAGGACAGGCCGGTTTTCGGCTTTTCTTCTTGCTTCAGCTTCGCCGCAGATGACTTTGTTTTTTCTACTTTTCCGGTAAGACTCTCAGGCTTTTGCGCCTGATAATCGCTCCACCCACCGGCATAGGCGACAGCGCGCCCGTCGCCCTCCATCGCCACAGTCGTGGTGGCGATCCGATCAAGAAAATCCCGGTCGTGACTGACCAAAAGAACAGTGCCGTCATAGTCGTCCAGCAATTCCTGCAGCAGGTCCAGCGTCTCGACATCCAGATCGTTGGTCGGTTCGTCCAGTACCAACAGATTCGACGTCTGCGCCATCAGTCGCGCCAACAACAACCGCGCTTTTTCGCCCCCCGAAAGAGACCGGACCGGGGCCCGCACCTGCTGCTCATCAAACAGAAATTCTTTAAGATAACCAACAACATGCTTGGGGGTGCCGCGCACCATGATCTGATCCGACTTGCCCGCGATGCGCATCGCGGGATCGCCCGTCAGGCTTTCCCACAGGGTCGCGTTCGGGTCGAGTTGCGCGCGCGCCTGATCGAACACCGCGATCTCCAGGTTGGTTCCCAGCGACACGGTTCCCGAATCCGGTTCGATCTCGCCCAGCAGCAGTTTCAACAAGGTGGTCTTGCCCGCGCCGTTTGGCCCGACAAAGGCAACCCGATCGCCGCGCTGGATCTTGATCGAGAAATCCTGAAGGATCACTTTATCACCATAAGCTTTTGTAATATCTACGGCTTCTGCGACTTTACGGCCAGATTTCGGCCCGGTGTCCAGCGCCAGTTCGGCGCTGCCCTGTCGGCGAATCTGCGAGGATCGTTCGGCCCTGAGTTCTTGCAACGCCCGCACCCGTCCTTGGTTGCGCTTGCGTCGGGCACTGATCCCCTCCACCGCCCAACGGGCCTCTGACTTGATCAGCCGGTTCAACTTGTGCCGTTGCATGTCCTCTTCGTCCCAGATCGCATCGCGCCAGACCTCGAACTCGCCGAATCCTTTTTCCTGCCGACGCAATGTTCCCCTGTCTATCCAAAGGGTTGCACGCGTAAGGTTGCGCAGGAATGCGCGGTCGTGGCTGATCAGGACAAACCCTGCCCGCGTTGCTTTCAGCTCGGCTTCCAGCCAACCGATCGCCTCGATATCGAGATGGTTGGTCGGCTCGTCCAGCAACATCAATTCCGGGGCTTCGGCCATCAACCGGGCCAGCGCCGCGCGGCGCCGCTCGCCGCCCGAGGCGGTCTCGACCGGGCGCGCGGGATCAAACTTCAGCCCCTCGCCAGCGCGCTCCACCTTGTACATCTCGCCCGGTTCCAGCCCCGCCGTAGCGAAATCCCCAAGCGTGGCAAACCCTTTCATTTCAGGGTCTTGCTCCATATATCCGACCGATGTTGCGGGGCCGACGATGACCTCGCCGCGATCCGGTTCGACCAGTCCGGCCATCACCTTCATCAGGGTCGATTTGCCCGATCCGTTGCGCCCGACCAGCGCGATTCGGTCGCCGGGCTGCACCACCAAATCGAAATCGGAAAAAACCGGCTCCCCGCCAAAGGTCAGGGAAACGCGATTGAGTTGTAAGAGGGGTATACGTGCCATGTCGGCCTGCTATCTCCCGCCGCGTCGCCCGTCAACGCCCCGCGTGAGCCGGTCTATCCCGCCACCGCCCGCAGCAGGCGTTTGCGCGCCGCAGGAATCGCCCCGATCTCCAACCCGGTAAAGACATGCAGGGAGTTCATTTGCCGGTCGACCACCGCATGATCGCTGACCCAGCCCCCCATCAACAAATAGCTGCGCAGCAAGGGCGGCATGTGCAGCATCGCCTTTTTCGCATCCGGCTTGCGCCGCAATCGGGCGGCAAAGCGGAACACATCCGGGGCCTTGACCCGCGGCAACCAGCGTTTCGGACCCAGATGGCGGTATTTCAGCATCGCAAAGGCATCGAGATACTGCGCCGTCTCGATCCCCGCGAAAGACGAGCAGCCGAACAGCATGGCGATTTCGTTTTCGTCTACGAACCGCGTCATCGCCCCCCAGGCCACCCGCAGGATGTCCGGGTCATGCCAAACCGGGTCGATACAGAATCGCCCCATCTCGACCATCCGCCCGTCAAAGCGTTGCAGGCCGGACAAATCATAAAACTGCGCCGAATAGCTGCGTGGCAGCTCGCTGCCGCCATCCAGAACCAGCATACGAAAACAACAGACCAGCGCCCCGCTGCGGCCCTCATGCACCAGAACATGCGAACAGATGTCGTCAAAGGCGTCGCGATCGGGCTGCGCGGTGCAAAAGGCACGCGTCCGCAACGCCTGAGCGGCGGCGATGTCGCCATCGGACTCGGCCAGACGTGCCCGGTATCGGCCCTTGGTCAAAAGCGGCATGGCCCCTCCGCAATCCGTTCCCGGAACGCTAGTGCCGCCGCCACTGTCACACAAGACAAGACAGCGGCAGACCCACTTTCAGCTGAGCAATTCCAAAATCTAAAACGTTACTATTCCAGAACGTTGCCCGGGTTGAACCGGCCAAGGTTGCCCAACAGTTGGCGCAAAAAGGTCTTATCCTCGACGCTGGAGCTGGTCACCCGGCGCTGAATCGGGATCGCGCGCCCATCCTCCAGCCCATAGCGTTCGATGCCACTGACCACGCCGCGCTGGTCGAAATTGATCGCCACCACTTCGCGTGAGACGATCTTGGGCTCGGTCGGGCCATAGTGGCGCATCCGGGTCGAGACGTAATACAGCCCGCTGTCCTTGAGCACCCCCGAGGACGACGGCGGCCCTACCGCCTTGATCACGCTGTCGCGGGTATCCTTACCCAGCTGGATTGCATCCAGCTCTTCCGGTTTGGGAACATAGCCGTGGTTGCGATATATTGCTGCACAGCCCGAAACAGCCAGCACCGCCAGCCCCAGGATGGTGCTGCGGAACGCCGCTTTCAACGGCGAGACAGATGCGATCATGGTTACCCTTTCGCGTTGGCTTTTCTGTGCCTGCCAACCCGCTTATATAAACTGTGCCCACGGTTCAAGATTGCGAACACCAACGACGGAAGGCGAATACCGGGAATGACCGACACACAGGCGCTGCGCGTGGCCGAGTTGCCACAGAATACCCCCACCTTGTTCGAGCTTGCCCCGGACGCTCCGGCGCGTGCCCTGCTGGCCCAGGAGCTGGGATTGATCGCCCTGCGCAAGCTACGTTTTAGCGGAGAGATTACCGCCTATGGCAAACACGACTGGCAGCTGAAAGGGAAACTGGGTGCCACCGTGGTGCAGCCCTGCGTCGTCACGCTGGAGCCGGTCACCACCCGAATCGATACCGAGATTCACCGCCTCTTCCTGACGGAGCTGCCCGAGGACGAGGCCCCAGACGTCGAAATGCCCGAAGATGACAACAGCGAGAAGCTGGGCGCATGGATCGACCCCGCCGCCGTAATGGCCGAGGCGCTGGCGCTGGCATTGCCGCTTTATCCGCGCAAACAGGATGTCGAACTGGGCGAGGCAATCTTTACAGAACCGGGCAAGGCCCCGATGCGCGACAAGGACACCCGGCCTTTTGCTGGTCTCTCCGGGTTGCGCGACGCGCTGAAACAGGGCAAATGACCTCTCAAGCCCGGTCGTTCAGACGCGGCGGGGAAGAATCGGTTGCACGGCGAGAGAATCACAGTATTTTCGCCCGCTCAGCCGAATTAGGGTTGGACATCGAGCAGGCTGCGGCCTAAACGCACGTCACACCGTAGCTAACGGAATTGAAACACGGCTCGGAGACCGCTCCTGGCCCCTATCAGACAAGGGTTGAGACATGGCTGTCCAACAGAATAAAGTATCCAAGTCGCGCCGCAACAACCGCCGGGCGCATGATGCCTTGGTTGCTGCAAACCCCAACGAATGCTCCAATTGCGGCGAGCTGAAGCGCCCTCATCACGTGTGCCCGTCCTGCGGTCATTACGATGATAAGGAAATCATTGCCCTGGCCGACGACGTCGACCTGGACGAGGACGCGGCTTGAGCCACACCGGTATCGCCTGCGCATGACTGCCACGCCCGACCAGATGATTGATCAGCCCCGCCTCCAAGGCGATAAAATCGTTATTTCGGTCGACGCGATGGGCGGCGATGCCGGGCCCGGTGTTGTGGTATCGGGGATGGCGGAATCCGCCAAAAAGAACCCCGATATCCGGTTTATCCTGCACGGGCCTGAAGAAGCGCTTAGAAAATTGGTCGCGCGCCGTCGCATTCTTGCGGGGCGCGTGTCTTTTCGTGACGTCGCTGATGTCGTCACGATGGATGATAAACCCAGCCACGTGATGCGCAACGGCAAGAGCACCTCGATGTGGTCGACGTTGGAATCCGTGCGCAAAGGCGAGGCGCATGGCGCGGTGTCCTGTGGCAATACCGGGGCGCTGATGGCGTTGAGCATGCTGTGCTTGCGCAAACTGCCCGGCGTCAGCCGGCCAGCGATCGCCGTGCTATGGCCGTCGCGCAATGTTCAAGGCTTCAACGTGATGCTTGATGTCGGTGCCGACGTGCGCGCCGATGCGCAAGATCTGCTGCAATATGCCTTGATGGGCGCCTCCTACGCGCGCAACGGAATGAATCTCAAGCGGCCACGGATCGGGCTTCTCAATGTCGGCACCGAACAGCACAAGGGCCGCGCCGAGTTAAAACAGGCGCACGCGCTGATCGCCCGCTTTGCCGACCAGGCCAATTTCGATTTCGTGGGCTTCGTCGAGGGGCGCGATATCCCCGGCAACGTGGCCGACGTGATCGTGACCGACGGGTTCACCGGCAATGTAGCTGTCAAAACCGGCGAAGGTACCGCCAGCCTTGTGAGCGAGCTTTTGCGCGAATCGTTTCGCCATTCGCTGTTGTCGAGGATGGCCTCGGTTCTGGCCATCACATCGCTGTTGCGGCTGAAAAAACGGATCGACCCCAGCCGCGTCAATGGCGGCGTCTTCCTCGGGCTGAACGGCACCGTGGTGAAATCCCACGGCGGCGCCGATGCCACCGGGGTCTCGTCCGCGATCAAGCTGGCCTTTCAACTCGCGCAGTCGGGATTTTCCGAACGGCTGGCCGCGCGGGTTGCATCCACCGCCTCCCTTACCGAAGATGCCCAAGCCGCGCCGGACTCGGCCGACAAGAAAAATCAAAAGAATGAAGGCGAGCAAAAGGCATGACGAAACGTTCTGTGGTCACCGGAGTCGGCCATTACCTGCCCAAGCGGGTGGTGCCAAACGCAGAGTTTGAAGCGACGCTGGAGACCTCGGACGAATGGATTCGCACCCGGTCCGGCATCGAGCGGCGCCATTTCGCCGCAGAAGACGAAACGACATCGGATCTGGCCACCTATGCGGCGCAGGCCGCGCTTGCCGACGCCGGGCTGGTCGCGTCTGATATCGACGCCATCATTCTGGCCACATCGACCCCCGACCTGACCTTTCCCTCTGTAGCGACCATGGTGCAATCCCGGCTTGGCATGACCAACGGGTTTGCCTTTGACGTGCAGGCAGTTTGCGCTGGCTTCATCTATGCGCTGTCGACCGCCAACGCGTTGATTCTGGCCGGTCAAGCCAAACGGGTGATGGTGATCGGGGCCGAGACCTTCAGCCGAATCCTCGACATGACGGACCGTGCCACCTGTGTGCTGTTCGGTGATGGCGCTGGCGCGCTGGTGCTTGAGGCACAGGAGGGCACGGGCACATCTGACGACCGCGGCATCCTGTCCGCCGATCTCCATTCCGACGGCGGCTATCGCGACATGCTCTATGTCGATGGCGGCGTTTCGACCACCGGGACCGCTGGCAAACTGCGGATGCAGGGCAACCCGCTGTTCCGTCAGGCGGTTGAAAAGCTCGCCTCCACCGCTGACGCGGCGCTGAGCAAGGCCGGGCTTGGCCATGATGACATCGACTGGATCGTGCCGCATCAGGCCAATATCCGCATCATTCAGGGCACCGCCAAGAAGATGGGGCTGAGCATGGACAAGGTGGTGGTCACCGTACAGGATCACGGCAATACCTCGGCCGCCTCGATCCCGCTTGCGCTTTCCGTGGGCAAGGCGCGCGGCCAGATCAAACCCGGCGATTTGCTGGTGACCGAGGCAATCGGTGGCGGGTTGGCTTGGGGTGCGGTTATCCTGCGCTGGTAGCGCTGCAGATTCTCACCTAAACCACCGCGTGCAATTCATTGATATTGACAGTGAAATTGCCTCGACCCTATTCTCGGGGAATATAATGGGGGACGGCATGGGCTCTAAAACACTTACCCGGATGGATCTGAGCGAAGCGGTGTTTCGCGAAGTCGGGTTGTCGCGCAATGAAAGCGCCCAGTTGGTCGAGAGCATGCTGGAGCATGTCTCTGACGCATTGGTGCGCGGTGAACAGGTCAAGATCTCGTCTTTCGGGACCTTCAGCGTCCGCGACAAATCTGCCCGAATCGGGCGCAATCCAAAGACCGGCGAAGAGGTTCCGATTCAGCCCCGCCGCGTGCTGACGTTCCGCCCGTCGCATCTGATGAAAGATCGGGTCGCGGCCGGAAACAGAAAGTAGGCAGGCCTTGCGCACATGACCAAATCGCCCGACGCCTTTCGCACCATCAGCGAAGTCGCGACCTGGCTCGATGTGCAGGCGCATGTGCTGCGCTTCTGGGAAAGCAAGTTTCCTCAGGTCAAACCGGTAAAACGTGCTGGTGGGAGACGCTATTACCGCCCCGCCGACATGCGGCTGCTTGGCGGGATCAAGACGCTGTTGCATGACGACGGCATGACCATCAAAGGCGTGCAGAAAATCCTGCGCGAACAAGGGGTTGTGCATGTGATCGGCCTGTCGCCGCCGCTGGATGGCGAGGCGATCGACGCCAGCCCTGCGGGCGGCACCGTTCTGGCCTTCAAGGCCAAGAGCCCACCAGAGGCCACCGCACCTACACCCAAAATCGTTGATCGCGGCCCGGTTGAGACACCCGCGACCCCGAGTGCGCAGGTGCCCGCAGCACCGGTCGCGCCCACGCCTGCCCTACCGCCCGCGCATGTCGCGCCGTCCAGCCCGGCTGCCACCGCCTCGGGGCTGCCGTCGTTTCTGAACAAACCGACCACCGCGCCAGCAACGCCCCCGGCGGAACACTCCGGATTGACGGCGCAGGGGCGCGACTCGGCCCCGCATGTCCCTGACTTGCCCAAGACCGAACCGACCAAAAGCGAGCCGGCCAAAAGCGAACCGCCTGAAGCCGAACTGCCCGAACCCGAGCCACCCTATACCCCCGGCCCGCTCGGCCATCTGGCCGGGCTGGCGGCGCTGAGCCCCCGTCAGGCAAACCAAATCGCCCCACTGACCCGGGCGCTGCGGGCGTGGTACGACCGCAATGCAGATGCCGGTCGAGGCTGATAATTTTTTCGATGATTCCCTCTTGCCCCCGGCCTCAAATCAAGTATTTAGACCCCCATGTCGGGCTATGGCGCAGTCTGGTAGCGCGTCCGTCTGGGGGACGGAAGGTCGCAGGTTCGAGTCCTGCTAGCCCGACCAATTTACGCCGACATATGAAGAAAACAGGCCGCGACACCCCGCGCGGCGGGGGATTGGCATGACCGGCGTTTGCCCCGACCATCAGATCCGGGCGATGATCGCCGAGAAAGCGATCCGCGCCGAAATGCCGGTGCTGGACGAACAGGTGCAGCCCGCCAGCCTTGATCTGCGGCTGGGCAAAACCGCCTATCGTATCCGCGCCTCTTTCCTTTCCGGTCACGGCCGCACGGTCGCCGAGCGTCTCGAAGAGTTCGAGATGCATCGCATTGATCTGAGCGAGGGCGCGGTGCTGGAAAAGGGCTGTGTCTATCTGGTGCCGCTGGAAGAAACGCTTGCCCTGCCCGCCGATATGACCGCCGTTGCCAACGCCAAAAGCTCCACCGGGCGGCTCGACCTTCTGACCCGGACCATCACCGATGGCGGCACCGAATTCGACCGGATCGCGCCGGGCTATTGCGGCCCGCTGTATGCCGAGATCTGCCCGCGCAGCTTTTCCGTTCTGGTGCGCCCGGGCATGCGGCTAAACCAGATCCGGTTCCGGCGTGGTCAGGCGGTGCTGAGCGATGCGGACCTCAGGGCGCTGCACGATGAAAGCCCGCTGGTGGACGGCGAGGCGGTGATCGAACAGGGGCTGGGGTTCTCGGTCGATTTGCGCCCCAAGGGGTCAGATCTGGTCGGGTATCGCGCCAAGCCGCATACCGGTGTGATCGATCTGGATCGCATCAATGCCTATGATCCGGCGGCGTACTGGGAAGAGATCCGGACCGGCGACGGCCAGATCATCCTCGACCCCGGCGCGTTTTATATCCTTGTCAGCCGCGAGGCGGTGCATATCCCGCCCGCCTATGCCGCCGAGATGGCCCCCTATCTGGCCATGGTGGGGGAATTCCGGGTGCATTACGCGGGCTTTTTCGACCCCGGCTTTGGCCATGCGAACGCCGGCGGTGCCGGGGCCCGTGGCGTGCTGGAGGTCCGCTGTCACGAGGCCCCCTTTGTTCTGGAGCATGGGCAAGTGGTGGGGCGGCTGGTCTATGAACGCATGACGGCCCTGCCCGATCGCCTTTACGGCGCCGGGATCGCCTCGAACTATCAAGGCCAGGGGCTCAAACTCTCCAAGCATTTTCGGGCCGGCTGAGCCGCCCCGAACCGCCCTGAACCGGCAAGTCAGCGCGCGTTGCGCAAGGCGGCCTGCGCGGCGCGTCTTGAGTGGCGAATCTCGCGGCGGCGCTGCCGCTCTTCCGGCGTCATCCCGTCCTGCGGCTCCGGTGCGGCTGGCGGTTGCTGATACGCGGGGTGGACTTGTGGCTGTATTTGCGGCTGGGCTTGTGGCTGCGGTTCAGGCTGGGCTTGCATCTGCGCTTGCCGCTGCGGCGGGGCCGGCGGCGGAACCTGCTGGGGTTGCGACTGGGGCTGCGGTTGCCGTTGAACGGCCTCTGGTTCCGGGGCAGCAGCCGGGGCGCGCCTTTTGCGCCGCTTGCCCAGATTCGTGGCAGCGTTGATCCCCGCATTGACCCCGGTGTGAAGCACGCGCCGCATCACCAGACGCAGGATCATATTGATGATCTGATTAAAGTTCATTTCCGCATCCCCTTGCTTCTCCGTCCTTATTTAGGGGCGGAATTGGCCAATTTCAGGGCATTTCCCAGGTCAATCTTCGAAAAGCTCGGACTGGCCTTCGATCACCTCGTCGTCGTCCTCGTCCTCTTCGCGCGGACCCAGCGGCCCCGGCGGCGGACGGTTTTCCAACAGGCCTGCTGCGCGCAGCTCTTTCAGGCCGGGCAGATCGCGGGCGGTTTCCAGACCGAAATGATCCAGAAATTCCGGCGTCACCACAAAGGTCACGGGTCGGCCCGGCGTCATCTTGCGCCGCCCGAACCGGATCCATTCCATCTCCAACAGTTGATCAATGGTGCCCCGGCTGACCGAAACGCCGCGAATCTCTTCGATCTCGGCGCGGGTACAGGGTTGGTGATAGGCGATGATCGCCAGCGTCTCGACCGCAGCGCGCGACAGCTTGCGCATCTCGACGGTTTCTTTCTGCATCAGATAGCCCAGATCCGGGGCAGTTCGAAACGCCCAGGCATCCCCCACCCGCACCACGCGCACACCGCGCCCCTCATAGCGCTTGCGCAGATGCGCCAGCGCTTCGGCGGCATCGCAGCCATGCGGCATCCGCACCTCCAGATCGCGCACGCTCACCGGTTCCACGCTGGCGAAGAGAACCGCCTCGACCATGCGCTCCTGCTCGCCCATGGGCGGGGCGTCGAACAGGGTTTCGCTTTCGTCGGTGTCGTCGTGCTGGTGCGCCTCGCTCACGGTCTGCCATCCCTTTTTCGCAGCTGTATCGGAGCGAACAATTCGCTTTGTCGGATCTCCATATGCCCCTCTTTCACCAGTTCCAGCGAGGCGGCAAAGGTTGCCGCCGTGGCCGAGCGGCGGCGCGCCGGATCCTCTTCCCAGCCCTCGGGCAAATAGCTGGTCAGATCGGTCCAGGCCCCGGCAAATCCGATCAGCGGGCGCATCCGCTCCAACGCCTGTTCCATGGTAAAGATATTGTTGCGATCCATCACGAAGGGGCGGAATTCGTCCCGCGTGCGGATCCGGGCATAGCCCTGCATCAGATCCAGAAGCGTCGCGGTATAGGTCACCGTGCGGATGCGCATCATGTCCTCGCGCTGACCACGGGCGAAGAAATCACGCCCCAGCTGGTCGCGCCCCATCAGCCGCGCGGCGACGTCGCGCATCGCCTGCAACCGCTCCAGCTGGAACGCCAGATGTGCCGCCAGTTCCTCGCCCGAGGGGCCCTCTTCCGAGGGGTCGGGCGGTAGCAGCAACCGCGATTTCAAGAACGCCAGCCACGCCGCCATCACCAGATAATCGGCGGCCAGCTCGATCCGCAAGGTCTTGGCCTTTTCGACAAAGATCAGGTATTGGCGCGCCAGTTGCAGCACGCTGATCGTGCGCAGATCGACCTTTTGCGTGCGCGACAGCATCAGCAACACGTCAAGCGGGCCTTCGAACCCGTCGACGTCGACGATCAGCGCCTCGGCGGCCAGCCGTTCGGTGACCGAAAGCGTATCTTCTTCAAAAAGATCTCTATCCGCCATAGACCTGTCCGCCCATAAGGGCAGAAAGTTCTTCTTCGGCGGCGCGAATGTCAAGCGCCCCGGGTGCGTGACGCGCCGCCAGCGCTGCCTCGGCACGGGCCTGGGCAAGCGCGCCCATCTCTCCCGAGGCCTCGGCAACGGCAATCCGCTCGGGCAATGTGCCGTTGCAATGCAGCACCACATCACAGCCCGCTGCCAGCGCCGCGCGGCTGAGATCGCTCAGATCGCCCTGAAGCGCCTTCATCGAAATGTCGTCGGTCATGATCAGCCCGTCAAAGCCGATCTGCTCGCGGATCAGCGTCATCGTCGGGACAGACAGGGTCGCAGGCTGATCGTCGATCGCGTCATAGACCAGATGCGCGGTCATCCCCATCGGCAGATCGTTCAGCGCGCGAAAGGGGGCGAAATCAGTATCATCCAAGGCTTCGGCATCAAGCGCCACATGCGGCAGGTCAAAATGGCTGTCCTGGGTGGCGCGGCCATGGCCGGGGATATGTTTCAGCACCGGCAGCACGCCGCCGTCCAACAGCCCCTGTGCCACCGAACGGCCCAATCGGCTCACCGTGTCGACCTCGGTTCCATAACAGCGGTTGCGCAGAAACGGATGGGTGGTGTCAAACGCCAGATCAACCATCGGTGCGCAGTTGGTGTCGATGCCAAGCTGGCGCAGTTCATCCGCGATCAGGCGATAGCGCAGGTACATCGCCCGCTCGGCCCCCTCGCCCGCGCGCGCGACATGATCCAGCGGGGCTGCCCATTCTCGTGCCAGCGGGGCGCGCAGACGCTGCACACGCCCGCCCTCCTGATCGATCAGGATCGGACAGTCGCGCCCGACCGCCTCGCGCATATCCCCACAGAGCGCGCGGATTTGATCGCCGCTCTCGATATTGCGGGCGAACAGGATAAAGCCGAACGGATTTGCCGCGCGAAAAAATGCCCGCTCCTGCGGGGTCAGCCGCAGCGCGTCGGCATCCAGAATCGTGGCGCCAAAGGTCATCTCACGGTCACGGGAATGCAATCGGCGTTTTCCGCCACCAGCGCTGAACAGAACCGGCGCGCATCCGACAGATCGTCAAAGCCCATCGCCCGCAGCCGGTAAAAAACCCGCCCGCCGCTGCTGGCCTTTTGAATCACCCGCTGCTTGTCGTCGAGATAATCGCCGAACCGGGTGTTCAGCCGCTCCCATTCGGCGCGGGCAAGATCAGGGGTGTCAAAAGCGCCAAGCTGGGCCAGACGCGCGCCCTGCGGCACGCTGTCGGCCTCCACATCGACGCTGGCGACCGCATCCTGCGCCGCGCTCAGCGCAGCGAGCACGTCCGCGCCCATCGCCGAAGCGGTCTCGAACTGTGCCGGGCGGACCTGCGGGCGCAGCGACCGGCGCAGCCCCGGCCCCGTCAGCACGGCGGGCTGGGCCATTTCTGTCGCGATCTCGGTCTCTTCCATGGTCGCGCGATCCTGTGTCCCCTGCGTGCTGGGACCGGCCAAGGGTTCGGGCTGCTCGATCTTGTCCGACAGAGGCTGTTCCAGCGGTGCCGAGTCTCGGGTCAAATCCTCGACCAAGGCATCGACCTTCCCGTCGCGAAAGGAGGCGATCGCCGCGCTGTCGAGCGAGGCGCGGGTCGCCACCGCGCCCAGATCGCCCATCGGGACATCCTCGTCTGCCAAGCGCACCGGGCGCGGGGCCAGCGCTAGCCGATCCGCCGGCGGCGTCGCCGCCCCCCCGGCCGCAACCGCGTTGACCGCCAAGCCCTGATGATCCGC
>JASJGL010000085.1:0-5876 GCA_033791545.1 Pseudodonghicola sp.
ACCTCGGTTTCGTTGAAATCCAGCAAGCTGCCATCGGCATCAATTCCGCCGACGCCGTAGACCGCGAAATCAGCCCGATACTTCTGGAACAGCTCAAGGGCATGCGGACCGAGGATATCCCGGTCAGGCAACCGCAACTCGCCCCCCGGCAGGATGATCCGCGCCTCTGGCGCATCCGACAGCGCCATGGCCGCGTTCAGGTTCCCGGTGATGACGGTCAGCCCCTGTCGTTCGGCCAGCGCGGCGGCGACGATTGCCGGGGTCGAGCCGATCGAGAAGAACAGGGTCGCGCCATCCGGGATCAGCCGGACCACCTGCGCCGCGATCTTTTTCTTGGCCGGGACGTTCAGGGAACTGCGCGCGGAATAAGGCAGGTTCGCGCTTTGCTCGATGAACTCGGCCCCCCCGTGCAGCCGACGCAACTTCCCCTTTTCACACAGAGCATTGATGTCGCGCCGTATGGTATGGGTCGAGACCCCCAGAACCTGCGCGAGGTCTTCAACACCAACCCGCCCGCAGTGTTGCGCCTTTTCAAGAATGAGAAACTGTCTGTTCATGCTCTGACCTTGCCGCCTTGATTGCTCATATGAGCAAGTTCGGTGACGGCGAGGTGACGCCTGGATGACATTGAGATAACAACGCTGCTCAAGCGTGCAGTGAGCCCCCCCTAAAATTCGGGCACTGACATAATCTACAATTTGCGTCTGCTGGTCTTCGACGAAAAGGAGATCAGAAATGTCGAAATGCAAGCAGCACGCGCCACACCGCACCGTCGGCAAGTACCGTTAACCTATCTCGTCAGTCATCAGCCGCGAGGCCTGGGCATCCCCTCAGGGTCGTCTTCAACTGCCCCGGTACTTCGGCATGGGTAGCCGCGGGCAACATGCGAAAAAATGGACAGGGGTCGATCTCGTTGTCGCGGTTATCGCAAATTTCGCAGAATGTGACCCCGGAAGAGCGTTTGACCGAAGTCAGGGAGCCACCTGTATGACCCGAACTGAAGCCCACAATATCAAATTTCAGCCGGGGCGCACGTATGAGTACAAGTCTGCCAGAAGGGAAAAGAATCCGCATCCGCTCCTTCTATGGGTTCACCCGACCTGAATTGTGACGAAGGCACCCTGCCAACCTGATCATAGCCACCGTGACCGGACTTGCGCCGGTGAGGCTCAGACTTGGTCGCCCCCGGACATCGAGAAGGTTACTTTGAACCCGTCAACCTGGCAACCGGCGTTGCTCCAGAGTCTCGTCGTCGCCGTCCGATTTCATCACGTCCGCGATCAGATGTTCGACCATCTCGTTGAAATACCCCGTGAGTTCCTGGTGCAGGGTACGGAATTCTTCGGCCACCGTCCGCTCGAAGCTCGATTGCCGCACCCGGACCATCACCGTCGTGCGTCGCTGCCGGGGATAGCGGTAGGGGCGAATGCCGTTCTTGCGGCACAAGGCGACGAAGATCCTCACCGACCAGACATCCGGCAGGGAATATTGCAGCTCGATCTCCGGCTCATCCCCGTCATCCGCCGCGAAACTGAGCTTCGCCTGCAGCCGGTCCCGGGCCGCCCCCGCCGCCGCGCGCTCACCAGCGGTCGCACCACGCGCGAACAGCGCCTCGAGCTTTTCCAGCTTCTCGCGTATATCCTTGTCATCGGCCATGGGTGCCCCTCCGTTTTACTGGCCCCTTCAACGCCGCAAGGCGCAGGAGGTCAAGCAGACCTGATCTGGACATCACGGCAGGAAGCTTCCCCAACCTCTTCACCCGCGCCGCACCCCGTGCCATTCTGCGGCCGCGACGGAGGAGAGGACATGGCGCGCAAGCCAACCCACAAATGGGCGTTCAAACCCGGCATGCGCGCGGGCGCCTTCGGGTGGCGCGGCTCCGCCAAGGCCACTCAGCGGCTAAAGTCGGCCAGCACCGAGATCCGGTCTGTCCGCCGCAACGATCCGGTGATCGCCGCCGAGGGCGTGGTCGCGCTCGCCGAGCGCATCTGGCCCGCCTTCGAGCATATCGACACCTCTTCCGGGGCCTTGGGCGCGGCCGTGCGGCGAACCCTTGAGCAACTGCTTCCCATTCTGATTGAGGCGCCCGCCGACGAGCCGACGCGAGCCGCATGGCTCGAACGCCTGCGCCAGGCCATCCTCGACGACGGCGTGGATTACCTCGCCCCGATCTCCGAGCGGTTCGGAGAGATCGCCGGTTTTTCGGCGCTGCAGAACACCCATGCAGACCGCGATCTCGATCTTGTCCGGGCGGCATGGTCCGATCACGCGCGGTTTTCCCATGTTCCCACCGCGACCCTCACGCTCTCCTGCCTGCTCGAGGCGGAGCGCCACGAGGAGCTTCTTTCGCTCCTCGCGGAGCGGAAAACACGCCTGTGGTTCGACGAGAAGTTCGGGGCCGAAGCCTTGCTGCGACAGGGGCGCGAGGACGGGGCACTCGCCCGCGCCACGGCCCTGCTGGAGGGCGACCGACAGCCCTGGGGTCACCGCGACATCGCGCAGTTCTGCGAGGCCATTCTCCTGCGGCAGGACAAAGCCGACGAGGGTTATCACCGCTTCGGACTGCCCTTCGCATCAGGCAACACCTGGCTCGCCATGTGGCGCGACCTGGTGAAACGCTACCCGGACCGCGATCCTCGTGGGGCTCTGGTGGATCTGATCGCGCTGCATGGCCGCAAGGGCAAATGGTTCGCCGCGGCCAAGACCGCCGGACATCTCGACATCGCGCTCGACTGCGCCTCGGATCCCGAGGCCGCCCCTGCGACCCTGATCCGGGCCGCACGCGATTTCGCCGGCAAGGATCCCGCCTTCGCGGCCCAGGTGGCGCTCCACGCCATCTCGCATCTGCTCGCCGGTCGCGGTTTCGATGCAAACCCGCTCGATATCGACGACGCGATCTGCCACCTCATGACCGCCTGCCGGAAGATCGACAGAACCGCTTGGGCCACTGCTGAGCTGCACCAGATGGCTAACCGGCACGCAGGTGATGATCTCATGTCCAAACGCCTTCGGATCAAGCTTTCGGAACTCGAAGCGACAACGAGAGGCGACTGCGCTTGAGGGAGGGAACGGCTCAAAACGGAGCGAAACCACTCAACCAACCGGCTGTCGCGGCATATGCAGGTCGGGCGGTTTCCGGACCTTCGCTGCAACTACGCAAGCGTCAGCCTGCCACCGGTCAACCGGACATCCGGACATGGGCGGCTTGCTTGACTGATCGCGTCACACCATCCGTTCTTTGTGGGGGTCTTGGACCTCCAATGTGAGGAACTCCGCTACGCAGAACGGCATCCTCGACTGGCGCAAGCCGTCCCGGTGCCGCGCAAGCCATTTGCTGGCCACTTGATCCTCCACCATAGTGAAACCTGTTGTCGCGTTCGGGGGGGGGGCGAAATGACGAATATCAACAGGCGAACGGTCTTGGCGAGCGCGAGCGCGGGCTCGGTTATGGCCTGCATGGCGCTTCCGGCGCTGGCCCGCACAACTTTTCGCCTTGGCCTGACGCCCGTCTTTCTCGACAACAACGCGATCGTCATTGATGCCATCCAGAAGGCCCTCGAAACCTCGCTCGGGGTCGCCATCGAACTTGAACAGCGCCGAACCTACAAGGAGGTGACGGGGCTTCTGCTGGACGGGGCGGTGGATGCCGCCTGGCTTTGCGGCTACCCCTACCTGCAACATCGCGCTGCACTGGCGCTTCTGGCGGTTCCGGTCTGGCGCGGGCGCCCGCTGTATCAATCCTACCTGATCGCCGGGGTCGACAATTCGGTCGCATCGCTCGCAGAGCTACGCGGTGGGATCCACGCCTTTTCCGACCCGGACTCGAACTCGGGCTACCTCGTCACCGTGTCCGACCTCGCCCGGATGGGAGAGACACCGGACAGGTTCTTCCGCCGGACGATCTATACCTATGGGCATCGAAACGTCGTGCGCGCGGTTGCCGACGGGCTTGTCACATCGGGGAGCGTCGATGGCTATGTCTGGGAAGTGTTGACCGCCGAAGAACCAGAATTGACCGAAAGAACCCGGGTGGTGTCCAAATCGGAATGGCTGGGCTTTCCGCCGGTCTGTGTGCGACGGGACAGGCTCGACACTCCGCTCGTTCAGGCGTTCAAAACGGCGCTTTTCGACTTCTCTGGAACCGAGCGCGGATCGGACGTGCTGGAACTCTTGCAACTCGACGGTTTCACCGAGGCCGATCCTTCCGTCTTTGACGGCATTCTTGCCCGGATGAAGGATCTGGAGAGGCTGCGCTGATGGCGGTGCTGGCACGCATACCGCTTTCCCTGCGGGTGCCGCTGTTCGCCGCCGCGCTGATGATTTTGGTCGGTGTTCTCGCCTCGCAGCAGGTTCTTGCGACCCTGTCACGGGTTCAGGATGCCCGGTTGCGTGAGATTGCAGAGCTTCATGTCGAAAGCCTGTCGGTTGCGCTCGGTCCGCATGTGCTGCGCGAAGACATCTGGGAGGTCTACGACATTCTGAAACGGGCTTCGGGAGAGCGTGGGGCGCGCAGGATGGTGTTCACCGCCGTGACCGACAGGGACCGCCACGTCATCGCGGCCACCGATCCGCGGCGGGCTCCTATTGACGCGATCCTGTCGGAGGATGTCGCGGCCGCCCAATCGCCCGACAGCCTGAGCATTGTCGGGGACGGAACGCGTTTGGCCCTGACCGCGCCGCTGATCTATCAGGGGCGGACCTTGGGCGATATCTTTACCGAGTTGGACGTGTCCGACCTCGTTTCCGAACGCAGAATTGCCGGTCGCATCCTGCTGCTGGGCAATGCGCTGGCAACCGGTGTGTTGGCTTTGCTTGGGTATTTTGCGATGCGCCGGATGCTGCGCCCGATCACCCGCTTGGCGCAACGCATGCGAGAGACCGCGCAATCGCCCGCACCAATCCCGGAAGGGGACATTCCTCGTGGCGATACCGAGGTCTCGCGCCTGATGCAGACCTACAACCTCATGGCCGAGGCAATTGACGCCAAGGCGGAAACCGAACGCCGTCTGGCCGAGAGAGAACGGTTTGTAAGCCTTGGCCGGCTGTCCTCGTCGCTTGCGCACGAAATCAACAATCCGCTGGGCGGGCTTCTGAATGCGACGGACACCATCACCGAGTATGCCGACCGGCCGGATGTCGTGCGGCAATCGGCGTGCCTGTTGAAACGTGGGCTGGAGCATTTGCGAGACGTTGTCCGCGCGACGCTTGACCACAATCGGCTGGACCGGTCCAGCGCCCCGCTGACGCGTGAGGACTTCGACGACCTGCACCTTCTGATCGGACCCGAGATCAAGCGGCAACAGCAGGCGCTGGACTGGCGAATAGAGACCGACGACGCGACGATGGCGCCCTTCGCCTCGGCCCCGCTGCGCCAGATCGCACTGAACCTGCTGTTGAATGCCTCAACGGCGGCGGGGGTCGGCGGATCGGTGGCGTTTTGCCTTTCTGTGGCTCCGGGCGGCGTGCAGGTTGAAATCTCCGACAATGGCAAGGGGCTCACGCCGGAGGCCGAATATCGCTTGCTGTCATCCGGCCCGGTTCAACCTGGAGGCGGCGTGGGACTCAGACTCGTTCATGATCTGGTGGCGGAACTCGGAGGATCCTTGCGGGCAGAGCGACGCAGCGGGATGACGGTGATTTCGGTCGCTCTTCCCGTCCGTGACATGCCGGAGTCACCACCATGCTGAAAGGGTTCCGGATTGCGCTGGTCGAGGATGACGACATCATGGGGGCCTCCCTCGTGCAGCGCCTTGAAATCGAAGGGGCCGAGGTTCTGTGGCTGAAACAGGTGTCCCGGGCGATCGGCGCGCTGCGCACCCCGCGGGCGCCGATTGACGCGGTGATCTGCGACATTCGCCTGCCCGACGGCAACGGCG
>JASJGL010000086.1:0-6496 GCA_033791545.1 Pseudodonghicola sp.
CCCGAGGATCGCCCCCAGTGGGCCGCATTGTGGCGCGCCTATCTGGCCTATTACGAAACCACGCTTCCAGATGCGATCTATGACAGCACCTTTGCCCGCCTGCTGGGTGAGGATTCGCAGGATTTCAGCGCCTTGGTGGCCGAGGTTGACGGGCGGCTGGTCGGGCTGACCCATTATCTGTTCCACCGCCACGGCTGGAAGATCGAGAATGTCTGTTACCTGCAAGACCTTTACGCGGTGCCGGATCTGCGCGGTCAGGGCATTGGCCGGGCGCTGATCGAAGCGGTCTACGCCGCGGCGGATGCCAATGGCACGCCCTCGGTCTATTGGTTGACGCAAGACTTCAACGCCACCGCCCGCAAGCTGTATGACCGGGTTGGCGTGCTCACCCCGTTCATCAAGTATCAGCGCCCATGATCCGCGCCGCGCTCCTGCTCTGTCTTGCTCTGCCACTGGTCGGCTGCAACACCGTGCCCCTCGCCGACACGCCAACGCGGGCCAAGATCAGCGACAGCACGCTGCCGCCGATGAAGGCCTTTGCCAGCCCGCACCCCAGCGCGCCAACCCGCTCCAACGCCAATATCGCCGCCGATTTCCTGTCGCTGCATTTCCGGTTGGAGAGCGGGCGCAAGCTTGACTATTTCACCCGGTTCGAAGCCCCCATCACCGTGCGCGTCACCGGCACCCCCCCCCCCAGTCTGGCCCCCGATCTGCGCGGATTGTTAAGCCGGCTGCGGCGCGAGGCCGGGATCGACATTCGTCAGGTCACCCAAGGCAGCGCCAATATCACCATCGAGGCGGTCAGCCGCGCCGAGATTCGCCGCTCCATTCCGGCGGCGGCCTGTTTCGTGGTGCCCAATGTCTCCAGCTTCGACGAATTCCGCCGCGACCGGCGCAAGCCCAAGACCAACTGGGCGGTGCTGCGCACCCGCACGCGGCTGGGTATCTTTGTACCCTATGATACCAGCCCGCAAGAGCTGCGCGATTGCCTGCACGAAGAACTGGCGCAGGCGCTGGGGCCGCTCAACGATCTTTACCGGCTGCCGGATTCGGTCTTTAACGACGACAATGTGCATACGGTTCTGACCGGGTTCGACATGCTGATCCTGCGCGCCACCTACGCACCAGAGCTGCGCAGCGGCATGACCGAGGGTCAGGTCGCGGCAAAATTGCCAGCGCTGCTGGCGCGTCTGAACCCGGCGGGCGCCCGGCGCCCCGCTGTCCCGGTCTCGGAAACCCCACGCAGCTGGATTGATGCGGTCCAGACCGCGCTTGGCCCCGGGGCCTCCCCCGTTGCGCGCCGCGCCGCCGCCGATACCGCCGCGCGCACCGCGCAGTCTCTCGGCTGGCAGGATCAGCGCCGCGCCTTCAGCCACTATATGCTGGGCCGCATCACCCAGACGAGCGATCCCGAGGCCGCGCAACGCCATTTCCGCGCCGCGCTGAGCTATCTGTCGCGCGACCCCAACACCCGGTTGCACGCGGCCTATGTGGTGACCCAGACCGCCGCCTATGCCATCGCCACCGGCGACGGGGCCGAGGCGCTGCGTGAAATCAAGCCGGCGCTTGATGAAGCCGCCAGATCCGAGAACGCGGCGCTGCTGTCAACGCTGATGCTGCTCAAGGCCGAGGCGCTGGAGATGACCGGGCATCCTGACGCGGCCCGCAGCGTCAGACTGGACAGCTTGGGATGGGCACGCTACGGGTTTGGTTCCGATTGGGCGGTACGGGCCAAGATGCGCGAAATCGCGGCGCTGAACCCCCAGAACAGAGGGCGCGGATAAAACCAAGATGATCGTATTTGCAGCGGCGCTGATCGGCGCCCTTCTGGGCGGCGTGACGGCCAAGAAACGTGGCGGAAAGCTCGCCGATATTGCCCAATACGCGGCCGTCTATGCGATCGGATTCGCGATCGTTGGGATGCTGGTGACGATCATGATCCACCGCGCATCCCTATAGGTGAGGTCCGATGTTTCTGCCCTTCTTTGAAAATCTGCGTCAATCCGGCATCCCCGTCAGCTTGCGGGAATATCTGAGTTTTCTGGAAGGGGTGAAAGCCGGGCTGGTCACCTATGACGTCGAGGCGTTCTATTACCTTGCCCGCACCGCGATGGTGAAGGACGAGCGTAATCTCGACAAGTTCGACCGCGCCTTTTCCGCCAGCTTTGAAGGGCTGGAACAGATCACCCTTGATCAGGTGCTGGAGGCGGTCGATCTGCCCGCCGACTGGCTGGAAAAGATGGCCGAAAAGCACCTGAGCGCCGAGGAAAAGGCCGAGATCGAGGCCCTGGGCGGGTTCGACAAGCTGATGGAGACCCTGCGCGAGCGGCTGAAGGAACAGCAAGGGCGCCATCAGGGGGGCAACAAGTGGATCGGCACCGCCGGCACCTCGCCGTTTGGCGCCTATGGCTATAACCCGGAAGGCGTGCGCATCGGCCAGAAGGAAAGCCGCCACCAGCGCGCGGTCAAGGTCTGGGACAAGCGCGAATTCAAGAACCTCGACGACACCGTCGAACTGGGCACGCGCAACATCAAGGTGGCGCTGAAACGGCTGCGCCGCTGGGCCCGCGAAGGCGCCAATGAAGAGCTTGACCTTGACGGCACCATCCGCGCCACCGCCGAGCATGGCTATCTCGACGTCAAGACCCGGCCCGAGCGGCACAACGCCGTCAAGGTGCTGTTGTTTCTCGACATCGGCGGCTCGATGGACCCGCATATCAAGGTGGTGGAAGAGCTGTTTTCCGCCGCACGGACCGAGTTCAAGCATCTGGAATATTTCTATTTCCACAACTGCCTGTACGAGGGCGTCTGGCGCGACAACCGCCGCCGCTGGGATGCGCAGACCCCCACGTGGGAGGTGCTGAACACCTATGGCCCCGACTACAAATGCATCTTTGTCGGCGACGCCAGCATGAGCCCTTATGAAATCGCCTATCCCGGTGGCGCTAATGAGCACTGGAACGCCGAGGCCGGGCAAGTCTGGCTGCAACGCGCGCGGGAACAGTGGAAAGACAACCTGTGGATCAACCCGGTGCCCGAGAAATACTGGGACTATACCCATTCGATCCAGATGATCCGCGAGCTGTTCGATTCCATCATGGTGCCGATGACCCTGTCAGGGCTGGAAAAGGGCATGAAGGCGCTGACGCGCTAGGCGCGCTGCCTCAGATCCCCTCGACCACCTCGACCGACAGGATCGTCGGCAGGTGGCGGGCAATCTCGGACCAGCTCTCGCCCTCGTCCCGACTGGCAAAGACCGATCCGCTGTTGGTCCCGAAATAGACCCCGGCGGGATCGCGGCTGTCGCCCGCCATGGCCTGACGCAGGACGGTAAAGAAACAGCCGGTCTGCGGCAGCCCGGCGCGGTGATCTTGCCAGCATTGTCCGCCGTCGCGGGATCGCCAGACCGCTGCCGCCGCGCCGGGCGGGAACCGCCCGATGTCGTCGCCATTCAACGGCAACGTCCAGATCATGTCCGGGTCGCGCGGATGGACCTGAATCGGGAACCCGAAGGTCGAGGGCAGCCCGTCGTTGATATCCTCCCAACTGCGGCCGCCATCGGGGGAACGCCAGACTCCGTGGTGGTTCTGTTGGTACAGTGTTTCCCCCTCTCCCGGCGCCAGCATCATGTTGTGTACGCAATGGCCGGTCTCGCCATCTCGCGGCGCCGCCGGGTGGGCGTGTTGCGGACAGGCGGCGGCGTTGGACAGCCGATTGCGCCGCTCCCAGCTTTGGCCGCCATCCTCGGTAGCAAAGACACCGGCGGCGGAAATCCCGACCCAGATCCGCTGCGGGTCACTGGGGTGCGACAGGATGGTGTGAAGCGTCAACCCCGCCGCGCCCGGAGTCCAGTCCGCCGCCGAGGGGTGATCGCTCAAGCCCTCCACACGCGCCCAGGCACCGCCGCCGTCGCGGCTGACCAGAAGCGTCGCGGGCTTGGTCCCGGCATAAAGCGCGCCATGGGCACGGCACAGCGACCAGACCTGCGCGAACTGATCGTCAAACGGCAAGGGCTCGCCAATGACCCCGAACATCGCGGCGACATCGGCGTCGGTTTCGGCCCAATCGTCGATCGTGCCCTTGCTCAGCCGGGTCTTGTTCCAAGTCTCGCCGCCATCCTCGGACCGCCAGACCGCGGCGCCGTACCAATCGCCACCACCCCCGGCCCAGAATACGCCAGAGGCCGCATCCCCGATCACGTGGTTGACCGGCCAGCCGTCGCAGAATGGCCCCGAAACGGCCCAGTCAACCCGGTCGCTGTCGCCACGCAGCAAAAAGGCCCCCTTGGTGGTGCCCAGAAGCACCGTGATCTTCCCCTCAGGCATCCTCTCCCCTCCGCTGTTGTCAGGCTAGAATACCATCTTTTGGGCCCGAAAGCATATGGACCCGCCGCAACGGCGCTCTTGCCCCGCACCATGTAACAGCCCATATCCAATGCATGTTACGTTTCACCCCCATCCTGCTTGCCGTGATCTATGCGCTGGTGATGTACCGCGTTTCGGTCTGGCGCACCCATCGCGAGCTTGACGCGAAATCAACCGAGTTGGCCGATGCGCGGCTCAAGCACCTGACCGACCGGCTCGCCGCCGCGCTCGGGGTGGCGCGGATTCCGGTCTATATCTATGAGATCGACCCGGTGAACGGGTTGGCGGCGCCGGACGGGCGCATTTTCATCACCCGCGGATTTTACCGCAAATACCGCAACGGCGAGGTCACGGGCGAAGAGATGGCATCGGTCATCGCCCATGAACTGGGCCATGTGGCGCTGGGTCATGCACGGCGGCGGATGCTGGATTTCTCGGGCCAGAACGCCCTGCGCACCGCGCTGGTGATGGTGCTGGGCCGCATCATTCCGGTGGCGGGCGTCTGGATCGCCAATGCGCTGACCGGGCTGCTGGCGGCGCGGCTGTCGCGCGGCGACGAATACGAGGCCGATGAATATGCCGCCGCCCTGCTGACCAAGGCCGGGATCGGCATGGGGCCGCAAAAATCCCTTTTCACCAAGCTCGAAGATCTGACCCAATCGCGCGCCGGCGTCTCGCCCGCATGGCTGATGAGCCACCCCAAAACCGCTGAACGCATCGCCGCGCTGGACCGGCTGGAGGCGCGCTGGAGCGCGTCGCGCTGAGCCAGCGACCAGAAAAACCTAAGGACAAACATGCACTATTCCCTGCTCGACCTCGCCCCGATCCCCGAGGGCGCAGACGCCGCTCAGGCGATGCGCAATTCCGTCGCACTGGCCCGCGCCGCCGAGGCCTTGGGTTTTCACCGCTATTGGCTGGCGGAACATCACAACATGCCCGGCATCGCCTCGTCGGCCACTTCGGTGATGATCGGCCATATCGCGGCGGCCACCACCCGGATTCGGGTCGGCTCTGGCGGCGTCATGCTGCCCAACCATGCGCCGCTGGTGATCGCGGAACAGTTCGGTACGCTGGCCACGATCCACGGCGACCGCATCGACCTCGGGATCGGGCGCGCGCCGGGCACCGACATGGAAACCGCCCGCGCGCTACGCCGCAACATGGCGGCGCAAGACACCTTTCCGCAGGATGTGGTGGAACTGATGGCCTATCTCGGTGATCCGGAGCCGGGCCAGCGCCTGCACGCGATCCCCGGCGAGGGTACCAAGGTTCCGGTCTGGATCCTTGGCTCGTCGTTGTATGGGGCGCAACTGGCGGCGCATCTGGGGCTGCCCTACGCCTTTGCCTCGCATTTCGCACCCGACGCGCTAAGCGAGGCCGCCGAAGTTTACCGCCGCGGGTTCCAGCCCTCGGCAGTCCTTGAACAACCCTATTTCATGATGGCGATGAACATCTTTGCCGCCGATGACGCGGATGAGGCGGTGCGGCTGAAAACCTCGATGCAGCAGGCCTTTGTTCGCCTGCGCTCGGGGATGCCCAGCAAGCTGCCCCGCCCGGTGGCGCGGATCGAGGATGTCGCAGACCGGCGCTGGATCAGCGCGGTGGATCACGCGCTTTCGGTCAGCGCCACCGGCACGCCCGAGATGGTGCGCGAGCAGACGGCGGCGCTGATCGCACGCTACCAACCGGACGAGGTGATGATCTCGGGCCAGATCCACGACCCGGAGGCGCGGATCCGATCGTTCGAGATTGCGGCAGAGGTGATGCAGGGGCTCGCCCCCTGAGCCGACAGCGCCCTAGCCCGCCAAGGCTTTGCCCAGACGCGGCAGGCGCGCCTTTTTCATCAGCGTCCGGATGTCCCAGCCGCCGCCCGCCATCGTGTTGGCCTGCGCCAGCACCCGGGTGCCGACCTCACCCAGCCCTTTGGCGTCTTTGAGCCACAAATCGTACAGAAACTCGTCCGGCGCGATCCGCTCCAGCCCCTCTTCGGCAAGGATGTTCTTCGGGAAATCCTTGCGGTTCAGGGTCACGATCGCGTCGGCGGATCCGGCCACCGCCACCGCCAGCACATGCAGATCCGCCGGGTCCGGCAACCAGAGCCGCGCCTCGATCCCCGGCGCGGCGGGCAGTTC
>JASJGL010000087.1:0-33817 GCA_033791545.1 Pseudodonghicola sp.
AGACAATACTTTCCCAAAGGCATTGATATATCGGGCTTCAGCCAGGCCGAACTCAGCGCAACCGCACGCCAGCTCAACGAGCGCCCGAGAAAGACCTTGAATTATCAGACACCAGCGGAGAAATTTGAGGCGTGTGTTGCATCGACCCGTTGAACTCACAAATACAAAGCAGCCTTTTGCGCAAATGGTGTGAATTTGCATTGACCTGCACCCCCTCTCTGCATCCGGGCGAATAGTCGCACGCGCTGGGCCGGCGCCCAATGCGGTGAGGCTTAACGCAGGGGCAAAGGCCCAAGGCATGAACCCTTTGAGGTCGCTTTGGGATGGCCGTCGAGACGGGCGCGCAGTGTATCGGTGAAGTGGCTGACCGGGTCCAGGCCGCTCATCTTGCGGTTGGCGATAAGGCTGGCGAGCATTGCCCAGTTCATCGAGATCTTACGCCGCATCTTCCACCGTATCTACTGCTGCGGTGCGATCCCGATGTCGCGCGCACCGCCGAGGGGGCAGGCCGCGTGGCAAACTGCTTGTCACCCGTCAAAGAACACCACCGACTGACCAATGCGGACTCGGCTGGAATAGTGTGCGCTTGTCCATCTCCGGCGTGAAACGATGCGGCAAGCGGCCCGGAGCCTGCAGCGTCGCCATGACCCCCTGCGGCTTTCCCCTTGTGTGTCCAAAGCGGGTCGTGATCTCGCCAATGAGCTGGGTTTCGTCGCGGCCCGCATCAGGGAACCTTCACCGAATCCGCCACTGGCTGACCCTTTTGATGGTGCGGTGAACCTTCGCGAAAGCAGACCTCTGCCATATGCCAGTATCCCTGCTGACGATCGGTCAAGCTGGCGTTTGGCAGCGACCTCCTGAACCCTCGTACCCTCACGCGCCGCCTCAAGCGCAGGTATGCCTTAAATTCGACTGAAAATTTCCTTTGCGCGGTCATTCTCGCACCCTTTCGTTCCTTTACAGCATATCTCAACGCGCGAGCCAGAATTTACTGACCACTTCAGGTTGCGCACCCAAAAGGAACTTTATAGCTCGACAGTGAATATTGTTTGTGTCGGACTGGAACCCGTAAAAGGAAGTCTAGAATATGCCCACAATTCATATTGATAGGCTCGACGAGAATCCGCACGAAACTGTCAATGGCATTCGCGCTGATACCACCTCACGTGGGGTTAATTTGGAAGGGGCAAAGGTCACCGCCACATATGCGGATGGCTCGACCGAGACCCTGACGTGGCAAGCCTATGATGCATACACCGAGGGCGGAGCTGCCGGTGAAAATGTCACTATGTCTTACGGCTGGAACTGGCATGAGCTAACGACGACCAAGCTTTTGACATCGCTGCAAATTGACCTTCAGCCGGCCAGTTCCGTCTTCGATACGACCTTCACGATTGACGGTGATCCTGACGGCGGATCCACTCCAGGGTCGAAAAATGGCTTTCCGTTTTATGTGTCGCCGGGCTACGAAGAGATGTCCGGTGAAATTAATGTCGCCTACTCAGGTATCGTAAACCTGGTCGGAAGCCCGGCGGAGGGGGATCTCTATACAACCATGGTTGTTGATTTCTCCGACCTCCCTGATGGCGGTCTGCTCGGAGATCTGAGTTGGAACTCTGACATCGACACGATGAGGGACGACGGCGACCTGGTGCCACAGGGGTCCGCAGGACAGACCATCATCGGCACAGCCGATGCCGACGATCTGACTGGTGGACTTGGCCCGGATACAATTCATGGTAAGGCCGGCGACGACACTATCATTGGCGGGGGGGGCGACGATTCAATTTCGGGCGGATCAGGTAATGACACCCTGTCCGGCGGAAGCGGGAATGATATCTTTGAATTCAATGCCGGGGATGGCGACGATACCATCACCGATTTTGGCGTCGGCTCCACAGATTCCGACGATGGCGACAACACCAACAATGACTTTATTGATTTGTCCGAATTCTACACAAATAGTACGGAACTTCTGGCAGACCTCGCAGACGACAACATCCTGAACCAATCCGACGACAGCGATTACTCCGACAATACCGCGCTTGGCGGGTCGATCACCGGCCTGTCTGGTCTCAAGGGATCGTCAGCCTCTTCAATACAAGAACAAACCGGTGTGACATGTTTCACCCGTGGAACATTGATCACAACAGATCGAGGCGACGTGCCGATAGAGACGTTGAAATCGGGCGATCAGGTGCTGACACAAGACCATGGCTTTCAAGAGCTGAAATTGGCGTTGCGCCGCGCCATCGGGCCGGAAGAGCTTCGGCAGAACTCAAAGCTCTACCCGATACGGATCATGGCGGGGGCAATGGGGTCAGGGTTACCCAAGAGAGACCTGACGGTATCACGCCAACACCGCATGGTCGCAAAGTCCAGCATTGTTGAACGTATGTTCGGCTCCACGGCCGTCCTCGTTGCCGCGATACGGCTCACGGCGCTGCCCGGCATTCTCGTGGACAAGGCTGTCGACACCGTTGAATATTTCCACCTCATATTTGAGAACCACGAAGTCATTTTCGCTGAAGGCGCACCGACCGAGAGCTTTCTAATGGGGCCGCAGACGCGAAAGACTCTTCATACCGCAACGTGGGACGAATGCATGTCACTTTTTCCAGAGGCGGTCGGTCTTGGCTGTTTCGCAGTCCCGGCACGTACAATCCCATCGCACATCTTGCAAAAGAAATTGGTTCGTCGGCACATTAAGAATGCAAAAGACCTTCTTTGTGCATAGCCCCATGACGCATGCGCGGCCCTTCTTTTCCAATGTGGCGATTGAAAATCTATTTCACACGTAAATGGCTTTTAGCCCTATTGAGAGTCCGCTTTCTTTCAGCGAGGATTCCCAAAGGAAATGGGCGCGCCTTTTCCCTCTGCACTCATCCCATCGCACGGCCTAAATACGCGGTAACAGCGGGCGACAAGGGACGCTGCGCTCTACGCCCTTGCAACCCGCTTCCAGCACCGCGTGACGGCCTCTCGGGCGACGGGATGGCTCCGAGGGAAATGGATTTTAATCCTCAATTCTTAATATTAGTGCTTGATGCAAGAAAAGAACGCCTTTGCATCATTAGAGATTCGTTGCCACTCGGGCAGAAGGCTTGATGCATAGAGTAGGCTAAGGTCTTCGATCCCTTGTTCGATAAAATGTTCACAACTGGTGTAAGGTGTCTCACCTGGGCGCTTACAAACGATCACATCTGAAATTGTCCCGCTGTTGTCGCGAGAAACGTAAACATCGTTGTCACCTACCATCGCACCACGACGAGGGTTTTCAGGCGGGGAAGCTGTAAATATCTTCAAGCCGTAGGGCCCATCTTGGTCTTCCCACTCCACCTGATCAGTGAATCTGTAACCCAGCGTTGTTGTCGCATTATTTTGTGCCAACTCTTCAAGAGAAAGATATCCAGAAATAGGGAAACTTAGGTACGGACCTTCAGATTGGTGAGCACGTATCTCCCTGGGTCAAGGAAAAAAAATCAGTGGCTTTGAGCCTTAATCCTAAGGCCTTTCGTTCGCTCCCAGACTTAGGAATAAATCTCTTGTCGAAATATCTTTCGTCAACGGAAATTTGAAGAGGTTCGTTTGAGCCCGCAACTTTGATGGAAATGTCAATGTCGTCCCCGCCGCCACCGTGGCAGATAGAAACTGCCTGAGCGAAAGATTCGCTACTTGAAGAAAGCAGAAGAGAAAACACAAAACCGCCCCATCTACCTAGCAATACTCTCATCCAAATCACTACTTTTAGCCGACATCCCCCAAGTAGAATGCCAACCGTTCCTTTTTGCAGCTCAAACGCGCAATGATCAAGCTTCATGGACCCGCTGTGCCGTAGTTCTGGCATTCGAAGCGTGAACTGAGCATGATTTATGGCCTCGGCGGCCGGGTTGATCCGGGTTTGGCGCGGATCGGCACCCCATCGGGCAGACCGGTCGAGCCGGTTTCGTTCGGGTTTTGCCGCCGATGTCGTCATGTTGAAACCGGTGGCGCACGCAGCCGATGGATGGCCGCGAGGATGCGACTGAACAGACCGCCGCTGACGGCCACCTCGGCAAGCTGCGGCCTTCCGCCTAGTTAACGTGTTGATATATAACACGTTACCAGCATTCAGAGCGTAAAAATCGATATGCTACTTGGGGAATCCGGGTTCAGACTGTAGCGAAGGTCGTCGTTACCCGCGCCCTGCATCGCGATCCGTTGCAGATCAACAAGGCAACGGAGTTCCGCGGTGGTGAAGGATTTTCGATGCGGGCCATGGTGCAAGGTCTCCGCAGCGCATGATCGACGTGCTTGCCGGTCGAGACTGCCAGCTACCGCAGACGCCTTGGGGCCGGAGGGATCACCCCGGTCCCACCCCAAGCGTCAGGCCCGGGGTGGGAAACGCGTTACGCGTTACGCGTTGACGTAGTTGCTTGGGAACAGCGCGCGAAGCGAGGCCTCGTCGCCCGGGGTTTTGAAGGTTTCGCCTTTGCCCATCTGTTGCGCCTTTTCGACTGCAGGGCGCGCGTTGATCGCCTTGAACCAGCGGTCAACTTCGGGGAATTGCGCCAGACCTTCGCCGCCCAGAACGCGATCGCCGCGGATGGCCCAGCCCCAAGCCGAAATATCGGCGATGGAATAGCTGTCGCCCACGATATACTCGCGCCCTTTCAGATGGTCGTTGAGCACCTGATAATGGCGTTCCGTTTCACGCATGTAGCGATTTTTCGCATAGGGAATGTCTTCCGGCGCGGTGTGGTGGAAGTGAACGCTTTGCCCCGAAAACGGCCCAAGACCCGAGGCAATGAACATCAACCACGACAGCATCGCGCCGCGATCTTCCGGGGCGCCGCCCAGGTGCCCCGTTTTGTCAGCAAGATAAATCAGGATCGCCGTGCTGTCGAACACGACGGTGCCTCCGTCCTCTATCGCCGGCACTTTGCCGTTCGGGTTGATCGCACGAAAGTCCGGCGTGTGTTGTTTCCCCTCGGCAGTGTCAACGGGCACCAGTTCAAAGGGCAGATCGGTCTCGGCCAGAAACAAGGCGATTTTCAGCGGGTTCGGCGTTGGGTGATAATAAAATTTCAGCATTTTCAGTCCTGTTGGTTTTTTTGGGGGGGGAGGGATCACTCAGCCGCAGCGGCGATCTTGTCCTGGGTTTTGGTGTCAAAGTCGGACGCGTCATGGCGTTCGTGCAGCTGCTCGTTCAGCGGGCCGCGTGTGCGGTTCACGATCCGGCCACGTTGCACGGCAGGACGGGCAAGAATCTCCTCGGCCCAGCGACGCAGGTTGGTGTAGCTTTCAACATCAAGGAATTCGCCGGCATCATAGGCTTCGCCCAGAACCAGATTGCCATACCAAGGCCAAGTCAGCATGTCGGCGATGGTGTAGTCCTCGCCGCCCAGATAGCGATGCTCGGCCAATTCACGGTCCAGCACATCCATCTGGCGTTTCACTTCCATCGTGAAACGATCGATCGGGTATTCGAATTTTTCCGGCGCATAGGCGTAGAAATGTCCGAAACCGCCACCAAGATAGGGCGCAGATCCCTGAAGCCAGAACACCCAGTTCAGGATCTCGGTGCGCTTGGCGGCATCCTCGGGCAGAAAGGCCCCGAACCTCTCGGCGAGGTACAGCAGGATCGACCCGCTTTCGAACACGCGGCTGCCGGTGTCGCGATCCATCAAGGCGGGAATTTTCGAATTCGGGTTCACGGCAACGAAGCCGGAGGAAAACTGATCGCCCTCGCCAATCTTGATCAAGTGCGCGTCATACTCTGCGCCGCTCTTGCCAAGGGCAAGAAGCTCTTCCAGCATGATGGTGACCTTTTGCCCATTCGGGGTGCCCATCGAATACAGCTGAAGCGGGTGTTTCCCGACCGGGAGCTCCGCGTCAAAGGTTGCGCCCGCAATCGGGCGATTGATCTTGGCCCAATCTCCTCCGTTTTCGGCATCCCATGTCCAAACCTTTGGCGGGGTGTAAGCGGTCATAGCGTTTGTTCCTTTCAAGTCCGTGCGCCCGGGCGCTTTGCCGGGGGTACGTGGCGTTTTGGGAGGGGAGACCTTGCTTGTCCTAGGGCGCAGGGCCGTGATGTCTGGTGTGAAATCTTGCGACAGTGCCGCTACATGTCATTTACGATTTATTGAGCGATCACTCAATGCATATCTCGACGCTCACAACTTTGTGAGCAAGCACCCGATGCGGCAAGCATGTCATCCCCGCGTAACTGACCGTCCGGACGGCCAAGCGCGACCCTTCCTCACTTGGAGGCATCGGGCGTTTTGAGAAGCAGGCTCAGGCCGATGGCCACGACGGCAGCGGCCCCCGACAGGGCATAGCTGGCGCTGAAATCGCCGGTGCGTTCCGCGAGAAACCCAGCGAGGACGGGGCCGGTCGCCTGACCGCCTGAAAAGGCAAAGGTCAGGGCCGCCAGTGCATTGGCTGCCGCAGCGCTGCCAAAGAAATCACCCGCCGAGGCGGCCATGATGACCGGAATGCTCCAGGCCGCCAAACCGAACAGGATGATCGAGACATAAAGGCCGGGCATCCACGCTCCGAACCCAACCGACAGGAACGACACGGCGAGAACGCTAAAGGCTACGGCCATGCCACGGCGGCGCCCGATCCTGTCGGAGACGACACCAAACAGGATGCCCGAGAAGATGCTCAGAAATCCGAACCAGGCCCAAAGCTCGCCGGCAAATGCTTCGCTCAGGGAAAACGTGTCCACCATGCTGGTGACGATGAAGGTCACATAAAGCATGTAGACCGCGCCGTAGATGGCAAAGATCACGCCCATGTGCACCAGCAACCGCAGCTTGGCTGCGCGGGACATGGGGCTGGACCCGGCGAGGGTTGCCGGGGCCTTGCCAAATGGCAGGTGTCCCTTTGTGTCGGGGTGATTTCGGATCAGCGTGAAGGCTAGCACCGCGACAGCCACGCAGATCGTGGCAAAGATCGCCCAGCCCAACTGCCAGGACAAAAGGCCGTATGCGGGCGCCAGCCGGGGCACGATGAAACCGCTCAGAATGATGCCGAAGCCCGGGCCAGACATGACAAGCCCGGCGGCCAAGCCCCGGTGCGAGGGGAAAAACCATTGCGCCATCACGCTCATGGCGGGAAGGACCACGCCGCCGCTGCCGATCCCCGTCACCACGTACAAGGCGCACAACGCCGAGAAGCTCTCGGTCGCGGCCATGCCCAGCATCGACAGCGCGATCAACACAAGGTTGGCGGTTACGGCGATGCGCGTCCCGATCCGGGGCAGAACCAAGGGCGCCAGCAAGATGGCGATCAGATATCCCGCCATATTGGCAAAGCCCAACACCCCGCCTTGACCGTAGGTCAGGCCAAGCGAGGCGGACATGGATGGCAGCATCATGCCAAAGGCGAACCGCGCCAGCCCAAGGCCACAGACCATCGCCGCCGCCCCGGCAAAGGCAACGGTCCACGCATAGTGCACCCCGCTCGGTTTTGCGGTCATTCCCTGATCAACCATAAAGCCGCTCGATGTCTGTGAACCGATCACCACCCCAGAACGGGTCACCGTCGATCAGGATGAAGGGCGAGCCGAACACCCGGCGTACCAGTGCCGCGATCTTGCGACTGTCCAGAGAGCCATAGGGGGAGGGGGATGCAAAATCGAAATAGAAGTCGAGTGTCGTGCTCATGAGGGGTCGCTTTTCTGTCGGGGTCACCACGGTTCCTTGAACGGGCGCAGGTCCATTTCAAAGCTCCAGGCGTTTTTGCGCTGGGCGTGCAACTGCCAATAGGCTTCGGCGATGTCATCGGGGTTCAGGATGCCGTCAGGGCCACGGGCCTCGAACAGATCTGGAAACAGGGTTTTGGTATCGGGATTGTCGATTAGCCCGTCGATGATGACATGGGCCACATGCACCCCCTGCGGGCCAAGTTCCCGCGCCATGCTTTGTGCCAAGGCCCGAAGCGCATGCTTGCCGCCAGCAAAGGCGGCGAAGCCGGAATTGCCGCGCAGGGAGGCCGAGGCCCCGGTGAACAAAATCGTGCCATTGCCACGGGCTTGCATGCGTCCGGCGACTTCGCGCCCCACCAGAAAGCCCGCCAGCGCGCACATCTCCCAGACCTTGCGGTAGACGCGGGTTGTGGTCTCGGTGATGGGAGAGCGGACGTTGCCGCCCACGTTGAAGACACAGGCGACGATGGGACCGATCCGTTCGGCGGTCGCGACAAGTTGTTGCACCGCGTCTTCATCGCGCGCGTCTGAATGCAGCCCGGTGGCGGCCCCGCCATCTGCGTGGATGTGGGCGACAAGCTTGGACAGATCTCCGCTGCGGCGAGAGGCCACCACATGCAGACCTTCGCGCGCGAACCTGCGGGCAAGGGCAGAGCCGAGGTTGTCTCCGGCACCGACGATCAATGCGGTCTGGCTCATGGGGTTTCCTCGACTGGCGCCTCCTTGACTACCTTGGTGCGTGCATTCTATCAAATTTATAGTTTTTAATCCTTCCATCAATTTTGTGAATGGCATGAACTTACGACAGCTCGAACAATTCCTGGCCGTGGCCGAAACCGGCAGCTTTTCCAAGGCAGCGGCGCGGGTGCATGCGTCGCAGCCCGCCTTGTCCACGGCGATTGGCAAGCTGGAGGATGACCTTGGCGTTCGCCTGTTCAACCGACTTGCCCGGCACGTCACCTTGACCGCCGAGGGGCACCGCCTTCTGGTCAGCGCAAAAACCATCGTCGAGGAATGCGAGAGCGTCCGCTCGGATTTGAAGCAGACCGCCGAGCGCGAGGTGCTCTCGATCGGAATAAGTGACACAACGAACCTTGGGGCCATGGCCGCGACGTTGGAGCAATTCCGCCGCTGTCACGGCGCTGTGCGGCTGAAGGTCTGGGAGGACACCGGTCAGGTCTTGATCGACCAACTGGCAAGCGGGCGGCAGGACCTTATTTTTCTGGCGCGCACAGGGGCAGAGACCCTGCCGGGATCATGGGCAACGCAGGTGAGGACGACCGAGCGCTATGTCATTGCCACGGCGCCGGATCATCGCCTTGCAGGGCGGCGGTCCGCCCCCTTGGCCGTGCTGCATGACCTGCCCTTCATCGCGCGCCGGCACTGCGAATATCGCAAGATCCTAGGACAGTTGCTGTCCGCCGGGAAGATACACCCCAAGGTGACCTATCGCACCTCGCAGGACGAGCGCGCGCTGCAACTTGTCCGGGCTGGATTGGGCGTCGGCCTGTTCCCCGAAAGTCTGGTCAGCAGCGACCTCCATATCCTTGAGGTCGAGGATCACGACCTGACCCGGGATCTGCTGTGGTGCTGGAAGCGGACCGCTCCCTCGGCGGGTCTGCTGGCCTTTCTGAAATTTTCTGAGGTTTCAACCGCTGCGAAATCCTAGGCGCTTTGCTTTTGCGATCTGGTGCTGCTGAAGAGGGGGCGCCAATAGGGAATGTGAACCGGTATCGAAACATGCCCCGGTTGCCTGCCGAGCCCTCGGTTGAGAGACTGCGTGCAGGCCCTGTTTATTCGCGGGAGGGCGGCGGCGATTTCTGTGGAGCGATCCCTTGCAAGCAACGACAGGTGGTTTGCCGCCATGCGCGACCTGTTTGGCGCATACACCTTCAGGGATAAATCAGTTTTTTGCGACAACTGCATATTTAGTCCTTTTTTTTGGGTAAAATCCCTCTGCGGATTTCTCGCGGAGTGGCGAGGCATCTCACACGACTGTAACCATGGAGAAATGGCTTATGACGCACCCAACAGACGCACATGTCGGGAAAAAGATCCGGCATTTTCGTTGGCTCAAGGGTCTGAACCAAACACAACTGGCCGGGACGATTGGTGTGAAGTTCCAGCAGTTGCAAAAATACGAAACCGGCGCGAACCGGATTAGCGCTTCACGCTTGTTTGCCACGGCTGAAGCTCTGGAACAGCCTGTTGCGTCTTTCTTCCCAGACAGCTCATGCCGTATCGACCAATTGCCCATGTCTCCACAAGATGCCGATCTCCTCCAAAGCTGCAAAACGCTGACCCCCGAACAGCGCAAAGCCTTCTTGGGATTGGTCAGATCCATTCCGGGGATCCAGGAACAGCCGTAGCAAGTCATGCCGAAGAAGAACCGCAACGCCACGGTACGGGCGTTGAAGGTTGCCGGCGTGACACCAGAACCCGCCATGTGCCGCTGATAGGCGCGCAGCCGGCTTCGGCGCCTTACGCAAGTTTCGGATACTGGCCGTGCCCGTCACGACATGGTCAGGTCGGCTTCGTCAACGAGGCTCGTGAGTATATCGATGATGTCGGGCTTTCTGATTTCGTCTATCGCCGCGCGGTGGACCTGTCCTATGGCCGGGTCGTCCCCCAGCAGAGAGTTCACTGTTTCTCTCTCTACCCGCCCGATTTCCCTTTTTTTTAAATGGCTCAGATCCTGGTTTGCAGGGCGGCTGTTGGCGCCTGCGGCCTATTCGATCTGGCGTTGTGCCACGCGCTGCCCGTCGGTCAGGCTGGCCGAAGGGAACAGCACCACCTTGTCGCCGGACGACAGGCCGCCCAGCACCTGCGCCGTGGTGCCGTTGTCGCGCCCGATCTGTACCTTGCGCAGCCGCGCGATCCCGTCTTCGACGCGAAACACCGCCCAGTCCCCCTGATGGCGAAACAGCGCGCTTGAGGGGGCCAACAGCGCATCCTCGCTTTGCCAGACCACGATCCGCACCTCGACCCGATAGCCATGGCCCAGCCCGGCGCGGGGGGCGCTGTCACCGGTAAAGCGGATGGTGGTCTTGACCCGCTGCTCTTCGACGCCCAATGCGGAATACTTGGTATAGCCATAAGGGTCGATCCGCTGCACCACTCCGCTCAGATCACCGGTGCCGCCCCAATTGGTGACAAGCACCGGATCTCCGACGCTGACCTGCACCGCGTCCGAGGACAAAAGTTCGGCCTCGATCTCCAGATCGCGGGTCACATCGCCGATCTCCAGAATGGGATCTCCGGCGGGCAGGGTGGTCGCGCTTTTGCGGATCACCTTCAGGATGGTGCCGTCGATCGGGGCGAGGATGGGAATGCCCGACTTGGGGGCGGGGCTGTCTTCCAGCGCCTGCGCCAGATCCTTGTCGTCGAAGCTGATCAACTGGGCGCTGGCGCTGTTCAACTCGGCCACCCGCATGGCGATGGCGGCGCGGGCGGTGTTGACGGCGGCATGGGCGACCCGCGCCTCCTGCTCGGCGCGCTCCAGCGCCACCTGGCTGGCGATCTGGCGTTCGACCATTTGGCGCATACGCTTCAACTCTCCGTCGGAAAACTCCTGATTGGCCATGGCTGCGTTCAGATCCGCATGCGCCACCTGCACTGCGGCCTGGGCGGCGGCGACCGCGGCCAAGGCCTGTTCGCGGGTGCGCGCATCCAGCGCGGTGGGGTTTGCGGGTTGCATCCGGGCCACCACGGTCTTGTTCGCGATCACCTTGTCGCCGGGCTGGACCGCAACGCGCTGCAATTCCCCTGCCACCGGGGACGAGACGACATAGGGCTCATGCACCTGCGTGCGGCCTTCTTCGTCGATGGTGACCCGCATCGCGCCGCGCTGCACCGTTTCCAGATCGACCAGCGCCGCGCGGGGCCAGAACGCCGCCACCATCGCCGCGCCCACCAGCGCGACCGCCAACACTGTCAGGATCTTGCGAGAGTGTTTTCGTTTCACGGCCACCTGTCATTCCCTCGTTTTCAGCGCGGTGACCAAGTCTGCCCGGTCAATGTCGCGTTTGACAAGCCAACCCGAGACCAGCGCGGCGAGTAGCACCACCCCCATCGCGAGCCCAAAGCTTTCGGCGTCCAGCACCGGCCGGATCTGGTAGACGTCGGTGCTGAAGCCCGCCGCGATGGCAAAGGTCAGCCCATAGCCGATTGCCCCGCCCAGCGGTAGCGCCAGCAGCGTGACCACGGCCAATTCGCCCAGCAGGACAAAGGCGACCTCGCCCCGGGAAAAGCCCAGAACCCGCAGACCGGCAAGATCGCGGGCGCGCTCGGCCTGGGCGACGCGGGCGGCGTTGTAGATCACGCCAAAGGTGATCACCGCCGCGATCAGCGCCATGACATAGCGCATCGCGCCGGCCCCCTGATCCATGACCTTTTTCAGCGCCGCCCGGCTTTGTGATTTCACACTGACACCGGCAACCATCGGCATCGCCTTGAGCGCGGCATAGATCTTTGCCGCCTGCGTCGCGTCCACCCGCAGATAGGCGCCAGAGATCCGCAGCGGTTCCTTCAGCACCCGGTTCAGCGCGCCGATCTCCATATAGGCGGGCGATCCCAGCAGGCTTTCGGCCACCGCGATCACCGGCAGGCTCAGCCGGGGCCGGCGCCCCTCGCGCACGTCCACGCTCAGCTGATCGCCGGCCTTGATATCCAGCGTGCGCGCCAACCCCGAAGACAGGATCACGCCGCCTTGCCGCATCGCGATGGGCTGCGTGTCCGCGTCCACGGCGCGGTACAGGCGCGGCTGTTCGATCAGCCCGTGGATCGCGCCGTGATACAAAGCGCGCCCGTTGCGCAGGATCGCGGGCACGATGCGCACCGGCTCGACCTCGATCACGCCGGGCAGGCTTTGCAGATCATGGACGCTGCGCGCCTCCAGCGGTTGGATAAAGCTTACATTCAGATCGCTATGGTCGATCACATCAAAGGTCAGCGCCTGCATGGCGGAAAAACTGTTGAGGATCGACACCATGGCGATCGACACCGACAGCCCCGCCGCGACCCCCAGCACCGCCCCGCCCATGCGCAGCGGCTGGCGGGTGAGGCGGCGCAGCACCATCCGCGTGGGCTGGTCTAGCCTCCGCCCCAGCGCCGAGGAGAACCGGCCGCTGCGGCTATAATCCGGCGGCGCAGCGGCGCGCATGGCAACCGCCGGTGTCAGGGCAAAGACCTGCCGCAACACCAGCAGACCGCCCGCCGAGGCAGCCAGAATGCTGACGGCAAAGCCGGTCAGGAACGAGGCCGGGTCAAGCCTAAACACCAGAAAGGGGAATTTGTAATAGAGCAGATAGAGATCGGCCATCCATCGCCCCGCCGCGATCCCCAGCAGACATCCGGCCAGCGCCCCGCCCACCGCGATCACAAGGATCATGCGGAAATAATGCCCGCCGACCTCGGTATCGCTATAGCCAAAGGCCTTCATCAGGCCGATTTGCTCGCGCTCGGCCTGCACCATGCGCGAGATCACGATATACAGCAGAAACGCCGCCACCGCGAGAAAGATCGGCGGCACGCTGCGCGCACTGCGCCGCAGCCCGTCGATCTCTTCGCTGATGAACAGGTCCGATTGCAGGTGCGACAGCCCATAGGCCCCCTGCGCGCCATAGCGATCCAGCAGCCGGTCGGCCGCCGCGATCACCGCCTCCGGTTCTGCCCCGCGAGTGAGCGAGAACAGCACCTCGTTGAACGCGCCCTGCATGTCGAACGCGGCCGCGAGCGCGGTGCGGCTCATCCACAGCACGGCAAAGCGGGCATCGTCTGGTGCCAGCTCTCCCGGCGCGGTTGAATACAGAAACTCTGGCGACTGGGCAAAGCCCACCACGCTCAACTCGCGGCGAAATCCGTTCATCGTCGCCGCGATCCGGTCGCCGGGGCGCAGCCCATGGGCGCGGGCGAAACTGCGCAGCACCACCACCTCTTCGGCGCGCGCGGCGTCGAACATGCGTCCATCGGTCAGATAGATGGTGTTGAGCGCGGCGGCCCGATACTCGGGCAGCGACAGTGCACGGGCCTGGATCGGCAGGGCGCTGCCGCCCAGATCAATCAGCGCGCGTCCGGTGACGCGGGTCTGGATCGCGGCCACCCCGGGCAGGTGACGCAGCCGTTGCGCGACCGTCTCGGGCGCGCGGGCCACCGGGGCAAAGACATCGGCCAGCCGGAAGCGGTCGTAATAGGTGCGCCGCGTCTCGCTGAGCGAGGCGACCAACCCGGTCATCATCACCAGCATCATCACCCCGACAGCAATCACCGCGCCAATCGCCACGGCCTGCCCCTTGATACGGTACAGGTCGCGCATCAGCTTGTGGGTCAGTGGGGCAGGGTGGAGCGTCATCGCCTCACCACTCGATGTCTTCGGGGGCGCATTTGGTGGCGTTCTCGATGACCTCGCGCACCGTGCCATCGGCGAAATGGATCACCCGGTCGGCCATGCCGGCCTGAGCGGCGGCATGGGTCACGATCAACACGGTGGTGCCCATCTTTTCGTTCACCTCTTTCAGCACGTTCAGCACCGCGCGCCCGGTGGTGCTGTCCAGCGCGCCGGTGGGTTCGTCGCAAAACAGCACATCGGGCTGCTTGGCCAAGGCCCGCGCGATGGCAACGCGCTGCTGCTCGCCGCCCGAAAGCTGGGCGGGAAAGTGATCGGCGCGCTGCGCCAGCCCGACCCGCGCCAGCGCCTCGCCGGGGTCCATCGGGTCGTGGGCGATCTCGGTCACCAGTTCGACATTCTCGCGCGCGGTCAAGCTGGGCATCAGGTTGTAGAACTGAAAGACAAAGCCGACATGGTCGCGCCGATAGCGGGTCAACTCCCGGTCGCTCATCGCTGCAAGGTCGTGATCGCGGAAGAACACCGCGCCATCGGTGCCGCGATCCAGCCCGCCAAGGATGTTCAGCAAGGTCGATTTGCCGCTGCCCGAGGGGCCCAGTAGCACGACGATCTCGCCCTCGGGGATCTCCAGCGTCACGCCGCGCAACGCCTGCACCGCCGCCGGCCCCTCGCCATAGATCTTGCGCAGGTCGCGGGTGGTGAAGGTGTTGCGGGGCATCGGCATTCCTCGGATCGGATCAGGGGGTGCGGGGGCCACCTTCGATCAGGCTAAGCTGTTTGGCGGCCCAAGGGGCGGCGCGTTCGATCTGGCCCGACAGCGACATCAGGCGTTCATCCTCGCCAAAGGCCGTGGCGAGATGCACCCCGACCGGCAGGTCATCGGCGCTCCAATACAGCGGCAGGGTCACCGCAGGCTGGCCGCTGGCGTTGAAGATGGCGGTGAAGGGCGAATAGTCAAACACGCTGCCCGGACCGTTGCGATAGGCGACGAAATCCTCGAAATCCGGCTTGTACTTGCCCACCGGCGCCGGTGGGGTGGCCAAGGTTGGCGTCAGCAAGACGTCGCAGTCAAGAAACACATGCGCCATGCGGCGGCCAAAAGCATGCACCGCCCCCACCGCAGCAAGGTAATCGGCCCCCGATATCCCGCGCGCATACTCGACGGCGGCATAGGTCACCCCGTCGACCATGTCAGGTGCCAGCGGGCGGCCCTTCAACACCCCTTTCACGCTCAGCGCGGTGCCGCAGGCGACGATACCGGTCCAGGCCATCATCATCGCCTCGACGTCCAGATCTGCGGCCGGGCGGAATTCCTCGACCTCATGGCCCAGATCCTCCAGCAGCCGGGCGGTCTTTTCCACCGCCGCGACACATTCGGGGTCGATGGGTTTGCCGCTCAGGGTTTTTGTGCTGTAGCGCACCCGCAGCTTGCCCGGATCGCGCTGCATCGCCTGCAGGTGGGTGCCCTGCATCGGCGGTGCCCAATAGGGCGCCCCCAGATCCGGCCCGGCGCAGGCATCCAGCATTGCGGCTGTGTCGCGCAGCGAGCGGGTCAGCACCCCGTCGATCGCCATGCCGGCCCAACCTTCACCCGCAGCGGGCCCGTCGGGCAGCCGCGCGCGGGTCGGCTTGAACCCCACCAGCCCACAGGACGAGGCCGGGATGCGCACCGATCCGCCGCCGTCCGAGCCATGCGCCATCGGCACGATGCCCGCCGCCACCGCCGCGCCCGCGCCGCCGGACGAGCCGCCCGAGGTATGGCCGGTGTTCCACGGGTTGCGGGTGGGGCCGCCATAAACCCCGGCTTCGGTTACAGGGCCGACCCCCAGTTCGGGCGAGGCGGTGCGCGCAAAGGTCACCACGCCGGTTGCCTGCATGCGCAGGAAGATCTCGGAGTCATAGCTCCACTCCATCCCCTGCATCAGGCGCGAGCCGTTGTTGGTGGGATAGGCGCGCGCCTCGGCCCCCAGATCCTTGAGCAGGAAGGGCACGCCGGAAAACGGCCCCTTGGGCAACCCGTCATGGATCGCTTGGCGCGCCACCTCGTCGCGTCGCATCACCACCGCGTTCAGCGCCGGGTTGCGATCCTCGGTCAGCGCCAGCGCGGTCTCCAGCAGCTCATTCGGCGTCACCTCGCCCTTGGCCACCATGGCGGCGAGCCCGGTGGCGTCCTGCTTGAGATAGGTGTCTTTCATGGTCCGGCGATCCTCGTGTTACGGTGGTGTGTTACGGTGGTGTGGTGGTTTTCCGGCATCCTCGGCCGCCCACCCGGAAAAGGCAACTGCCGGGGCTTGGCCCCCGGGCTCTGGCAGGGCAAGGTGCCGCCGGTTTCAGGCAAGAGAAGAAAGATCAAAGATGACACAGCCGCCGGTCCATGGCCACGATGGCCCCTATACCGCACCGACTCTTGTGCAAAATCAAAAGGTTGATCCGGCGTGGATCGACTTTAACGGCCATATGAATGTGGGCTATTACGGCATCGCCTTCGATCTGGCCGCCGATGCGTTGTTCGATGAAGTTCTGGGCGTGGGCTGGGAGTATGTCGAGCGCTGCGGTCAGGCGGCGTTCGCGCTGCAGGCCCATACGCATTTCTTGAATGAATTACGCGAGGGCGAGGTGTTCTCGGTGCGCTTCCAGCTGATCGACCATGACCACAAGCGGCTGCATTTCTTTGCCGAGATGGTGCGCGATGCGGATGGGACCGTTTGCGCCACGCAAGAGCTGGTTTCGATGAATGTCGATCACACTACCCGGCGGTCCATCGCGTTTCCGGACTGGGCCATCGGGCGGTTCGCGCAGATGAAAGCGGATCACGCCGGGCTGGAGCGGCCGGCGCAGCTTGGCGCGCCGATCGGTCTTCGCGCCAAGGGACGGACGTCGTAGCAAGGTGGGAGAGCGGCCCTATAGGGGGGCGTACATTTTGCAGGTTGAAATGTACGCCGGCTCCGCGCTCCCTGCCGGCCGCTGTTGATGCGGATCTGGTTCAGCCCGCGCGTTTGATCAGCCGCCAGGCGGCAGTAAGCCCGGCCAAGGTCATCCGCGCCTCGTTGGCGATGGTGGTGGGTACGCCCTGTCGTTGCAGCGCTTCGGCATAGGGGCGCGCCTCGGTGTCGGTCCCGATCAGCGCCACCTGCTGGCCCAACCAATAGGGCCGCGCCGCCGCCAGTTCGGCCCCGGTGAGCAGACCGAACAGTTGCGCCCGCGCCTGACCCGGGCGCAGCGTTCCCAGCTCGGTCCCGGTCTGGATCGTGGCCAGCCCGGTGGCCAGCCGTTCCGGGCGCGACAGGACGCTATCCAACGCCGCGCCGAATTCCGTGCTGTCCCAGCCGTCCCCCTCCAGCGCCGGGCGCAGTGAGGACGCGGTGGCCAGCGCGCTCGCGATCTCTCCGGTCAGGGCGCTGAGGAAGCTCACCACCTCGTCGGCGCTGACCTGCACCCAGTGGGTGACCGGGCCGGGCAGGCAGATCACCCCGTCCCAACCGGGGTTGAGCGCGAGAAACCCCGCGACCCGTACCGCCCCCGCCCGCATCAGTCCCGGAGGGGTGTCCTGACGCAGACCGGGCAGCGCATGGGCCTGCATCTGCTCCAGCGGCACCGGCAGGATCGACGCCGGCTTCGCGGGCACCGCGATCGGCTCTGGCCCGTCCGCCAGCCCGCAGATCACCGCCGGCACCCCGGGGCAAAGCGCTTGCACCAGCTCTTTCGCCACCGCGATCCCCGGACGCGCCGACAGGCTCTCGATCCGGTGCGCGGCTTTCATTGTGTCGCCCTGCATCGCCCAGCCCCGCGCCGCCCAGCCACGTCCAGCATTGGGGCCAAGTTCGATCGCGCACCAACTCGCATGGTCCGAAGTGAGGGTCATTGTATCCCCCTATGCGATCACGTCACCGATGAGGACCTGTGGCCGCACATCGGTGAAATTGACGATATCCTTCATCACCGGGCCAGAGCCCAGCATCGCCGCGCCCATTGCCGCCTTATCGGCAAACACCATCGTGGCCACAGCATAATAGGCCGGCGGGGTGTCGGGGCCACCGGCAACGCCTCGGGTCACCAGCGTCTGTTCGATGTGCGGCCCCATATGGGTGCTGACCAGCGGCATGTGGGTGCCGAGGTAATAGTCATAGTCGAAATGCGTCCCCTCGGAGATCGGGTAAATAACCTGAAGCGAAACAGCCATTTGGGATCCTTTCCGTTGTTCCCGGTGTCGCGGTCCTGCGCCGCGTCGACCTGCTGTGGTCATGTCACGGCCGCGACCTCTCAGGCAAGAAAAACGGGCCCGGGTTGCGGTCGGTGCTGCGGTCGGCGCCACAATTGGTGCCGCTGTCGGTGCCGCCGTCGCAACCGGGGCCGCAACCGGGGCCGCAACCGGGGCCGCAACCGGGGCCGGAGTTGGGCCGAATTTGGGGCCACTGCCCATATTGCGCCACAGTTTGGCCGGGTTCCTTCGTCAGTTCGTCTGGGGGCAGAACGGGGCGGCGTTAACCGATTCTGGGGGCTGCTTGGTTTCCAAAGTCACAACAATCCTCTGGAAATAGGGGGAATGGCACCCTACCTAATCGGGATCGTTCCGGGTTTTCCGGTGTTTCGTGGTGGAAACAGACTGTTTCCGCTGAAATTATTAAAACTGTATGTGTGAGTGGTAAATTCAATCATGGCGAAAACAGGGCATGTTCTGGACCTGATTTAGCCAGCGGAAGAAGCGGTCTGTCTGTGGGGGGCATCCGGTTCAAAATTCCGCATTCAACGCCCGGTCGAGCTGCTTGGACGGGTACCTGAAAATTGAATGAGAACCAGTGCGGTGGGTTGCCCCGTCTGCGGTCAGTGGACTGTGGGCGCCTGTCGGGAGAGTGAACGGCAATGAGTAAAGTATATTTTTCACAAGGCGCTGCGCTGCGTTTCCCGCCGACCCCACGGCGTATCAGGATGCATTTGACCATCCCGACACCGGCCAACTTTGATTTTCCAGTCGCCGGCTACGAGACGGCGACTGCGAGGCCTGCGGACAAGGCGCCCGCGCAGGTCAAGATGCTGCCCCCCGTGGACTGGTATGCCCGAACCGGCAAACGCGCGCTGGATCTGGCGCTGATTGTGCTCACGCTTCCGGTGACGCTGCCGATCATCCTGATTTGTGCGCTGGCACTCTGGATCGAAGGCGGTCAGCCGTTTTACTGGCAGACCCGGCTGGGGCAGGGGGGACGCAGGTTCTCTATCGTCAAGCTGCGCACGATGGTGCGTGATGCCGATGCCCAGCTGGTGCATCTTCTGGCCACCGATCCGGCGATCCGCGACGAGTGGAACTGCAGCCAGAAATTGCGCAATGATCCGCGCATCACCCGCGTCGGCCGTTTGCTGCGCGCTACCTCGCTGGACGAGCTGCCGCAGCTTTGGAACGTGTTCAAGGGCGAGATGAGCCTTGTTGGCCCGCGTCCGATGCTGCCTGAGCAATTGCGGCTTTACGGCGATGCCGATTGTTACGACATGCTCAGACCGGGGATCACCGGGCTGTGGCAGGTCTCGGCCCGCAATGACAAGGAATTCAGCTATCGTGCCAAGGTCGATGCTGCCTATTGCCGCTCGCTGTCGGTCTGGCGCGATCTGGTCTTGATGTTTCGCACCGTTGGCGTTGTGTTTCGTCGCACCGGATGTTGATCGGCGTCGTTCGCAGTATCAGGCAGTTGGAGGATAGGGCATGAGAGATTATCTTGATATGGACATGGCCGCTGGTGAACGCCCGGGTCTGCCGCTGGAACAGGTAAGCGAAACGGAACGGATGACCCGCCAGGACCGCAAAATTTTTCGGCGCAAGGCCGCGCGCGAGCAAAGCCATGTGACGCTGAACATGGACACGCCGGTTCGCAACCTGCCGGCAACTCTGCCTGAGCCTTGGGATCGGCTGACCCGGGTGAAGCCGGGGCTTCAGGATATCAATGGCGGACCCGCCGCGCTGGTCAGCCTGTTTCGTGATGATCCGGCCGCCCGCGCCTTTGACCTGTTGCGCACCCGGCTGATGCAAACCTTGCGCAGCAAGGGCTGGCGTCGCGTGGCGATTGCCGCGCCAACGGCTGGCTGCGGCGCAACCTTCACGGCGGTGAACCTGGCGCTCAGCCTTGCTCGGGTTCCCGAAACTCGCACCGTCCTGATGGACATGAACCGGCGCAATCCCGGCGTTGCAAACGCGCTGGGCCTGCAGGGCGTCGGCGATATGGAGGGGTTCCTGCGCGGCCACGTCGCAACCGGGGATCATCTGGTGCGCTGCTCTGAGGGGCTGGCGCTTGGACTGGCCGACAGCCCTGATCGCAACGCTGCGGAAACGCTGCACGACCCGCGCTGTACGCATGCGCTGGACGAGATGATGCTGTCGCTGAATCCGGATGTGGTTCTGTACGATCTGCCGCCGATATTGTCGTTTGACGATGTGACCGCGTTTTTGCCGCAGGTCGATGCGCTATTGCTGGTCGCTGATGGCACCAAGACCACCGCCGCCCAGATTCGGGCCTGCGAAGATCTGTTGGGAGATCAGGGCGAGCTTTTGGGCGTGGTGCTGAATCAGGCCCGCGACGCCGACCGGTAATCCGCCCGGCTCTTTTGGCCCCTCTCTTGGTCGCGGTCTTGGCTTCTGTCCCGGACGGCTCCCCGGAATCGCCTTAGTTTCGCCCGTTTGATATGGTGCTTGGGCCGGGCAAAGAGCCCGGGTCACGGGCGGCATGCGGGCGCGGGCAGCCCCGCGCGGTATTGAGGTAAGGTGCATGGGTTCGGTTCTTTCTCTCGCAGATTTTTTCGACTTGCTGCGCCGGCGTGCAGGTCTGATCCTGTTGCTGGCGGGGCTGGGCGTGGCGATTTCTGTGGTCACAGCGCTGGAACAACGCCATCTCTATCGCTCGTCCGAGGTGATTCAGGTGGTGCAGGCCAAGGTCGCCGGCGATCTGGCGCGCAGCACGGTCGAGGGCTCGGCGGCGCGGCGGTTGCAGTCGATCGAACAGCGCGTGATGGCGCGCGACAGCATGCTTGAGATCATCGCACTGCACGGGCTTTATACCGATATTCCGTCGATGACGCCGAACGAAAAGATCGAGGCCCTGCGCAGCGCCGTCAAGATCACCAATCAGGCGGCCGCGGGCGGGAGCAACGGGCGCGACGGCGCGGTCTCTATCCTGACTGTCTCGGCCGAGATGCCGACCGCGCTTTTGGCGCAGGAGATCGCCCATGAATTCGCCGCGCGCACCATCGCGCTGAGCCGTGAGACGCGGCTGGAGCAGGCGCGCGAGACGCTGGCCTTTTTCACGGCGCGTGAAGAGACGTTGCGCGCGCAGGTCTCGCGGGTCGAGGATTCGATGGCTGCGTTTCGCAGGGATAACGATCTGGCGCTGCCCGGCACGCTGAGTTTTCGCCGTGACGAGATTGCCGGGATCAATCAGGAACTGCTGACCATCGCGCGGGAACGTATCCGCATCGAGCGCGCCGCGGTTCAGGCGCAACAGACCGAGCGTCAAGCCACCGCCGAGCGAAAGCTGGCGGATTACAATGCCGAACTGGCGACGCTGGACGCACAGGTGCGCCTGCTGGAGGCGCGCAAGGTCGAACTGGAAAGCTCGATCGAGACCTCGCCGCAAATCGAACGGCAACTTGGGGCCTATGAGCGCGAGCAGGAGCAACTCCGGGCGGAACTGGACGCTGCGGTTACGCGCCGCACCGAGGCCGAGGTGGGCTATCGTCTGGAAACGCAAGGCCAGGGCGAACAGCTGACGGTGATCGAAGCGGCCTCGCAGCCCGACTATCCCTTTACGCGCAGCCGGAAAAAGCTGGTCGTCGCTGGCGCCATGGTCAGCGTTGTGCTGGCGCTGGTGGCGGCCTTTCTGCTGGATCTGATGAACCCGGTGATGCGCACCGCCGCGCATATGGAGCGTGATCTGGGGATCAAGCCGGTGGTCTCGGTGCCGCGGATGGAGATGCGGTCGAAACGGCGCGGGCTTTTGGGCCGGCTCTTTGGCCGCGGCTCTGCGCGCCACCGGTCCCATGACAGGGCGGCTTTTTGAGGCCGGATCGCGCCCGCACGTGCCTACGCTCAGTCAGGAGCGCATCGGTACAGTCAGAAACGCGTCAGGCCCTCGTCAGGAAATCACTCCGATCAGGCCGATCACCTCGTCCCAGTGCACCCAGAGCGCGAGGGCGCATAGCAGGCCGGTCAGGCTCCAGAACACCAGGTCAAGCAACGGATCCCAGACCCGGTGCCGTCGCGCCAGCCAGACCAGGATCGGGTAGGTGACCAGGCTGGTCAAACCCATTGCCAGAATGGCCCCGAACAACCCATACCAGATCACGCCGGTCAGGATCAGGCCGATCTGGGCTGCGGCGCGGGCGCTTGAATAGATGAAATAGGAGCGGCTGTCGCCTGCGGCCAGCGCCGCCAGATCATAGGTCATGCCTAGCGCGGTGGGGGCCAGCGCGCAGGCCATCAGGGTCACGATCTGTGCCGATGTCAGATATCGGTCGTCATACAGAAACTCGACCAGCGCCGGGCCGATCAGCGCCATGACGATGGACAGCCCGGCAATCCCTCCGGCCAGCCCGGCGCGCATCAGACGCAGCTTGCGAAAGTTCTCTGGCGAGGCATGGGGGGGGCGGTCGCGATAGATCGGAATCAACAGCCCATTGGCGACGGAATGGCCCAGCTGGGTGGGAAAACTGGCCAGAAAAAAGCCGATATTGTACAGCCCCAGCATTTCCAGCGACAGGTAGCGGCCCAGAACGATCCGGTCGCCCTGGCTGATGAGGAACCACAGCGAGGTGCTCAGGAAAATCCATTTGCCGAATGTCATCAACTCGATCGCGATTTTCCGGTTCCAGCGAAAGCGGTTGCCGCGTCCGGGCAGAAACAGGTTGCACAGGATCAGCCGGGCAATCGCGTTGAAGATGCCGCCAAGCACCAGCGCCGCCACCGACTGGGTGATCAGCGCCACGATGACCATGCCGCCGATGCCGATGGCCTGGGCCACCAATTCGACCATGGTCAGGCGGCCCAGCAACAGGTGGCGATGGGCGGTCTGCACCTTGGTCGGGACAAAGCCGGCGATGGCGGTGCCCAGCCCGGCAATCGGCAGGTAATAGGCGAGGTCCGGCTCGCCATAGAACTGCGCCACCGGCAGCGCCAGCAGGCAGACGAGCAGCCAGAGCGCAAAGCCACGGATCACCTGCAACACCCAGGCGGTGTCGAGAAATTCGGGATCATCGCCGCGTGGGTTTTGCGAAATCGCCGGTCCCAGCCCGATATCAGAGAACAGCGACAGCCCTATCGTGACCAGTGAGACCAGCGCCATCAACCCGAAGGCCTCGGGAAAAAGGATACGGGTCAGGATCAGGTTCGAGGCCAGTCGTAGCGCCTGTGTGCCGCCGTATTGCATCATCAGCCACGTCAGGCTGCGCAGCACACGCGCCATCAGGCCGTCGCCCTGAAACGGGGAAATCAATCTGTTCACGACTGCTGTTCTTTTTATTGTGCCACGGGGTGCCTCGCGCGCAGGCTAGGGCGCGGGCGCGGGACGGTCAATCGACCTGCGGTCCTGCGGGGCATTGGCGCGTCCCCTGTTTCCAGCGGGGCAGGAGATGTGCGCTCTGCCGGGCATTCCGGCCAGAGCCGAAACAATCGTGCGGCCGGTTTTGCTGCCCGGCGCGGGATGCTTTCCTCAGGTCGCGCCAGCGGCTAGGAAGACAGTGTCCCTGTCTGAAAGTTGCGCTCGTGAAGATTGCTTATGTGCTGAACACCTATCCCATGCCCTCGCATAGTTTCATTCGCCGCGAGCTGCGCGCGTTGGAGCGGGGCGGGGCGCAGGTGCTGCGACTGGCGATGCGGCGCAGCGCGCTGCCGCTGGTCGATGCCCAGGACCGGGAGGAGGAGGCGCGCACCACCTATGTGCTGGAGCGCGGCACGGGTCGGCTTTTGGCGGCGCTGGCGGGGCGGGCCCTGCGCCATCCGGGGCGCACAGGGGCGGCGTTGCGGCTGGCACTGCGGGTCGGGCGCGCGTCGCAGGTGGGGCGGTTGCGGCATCTGATCTATCTGGCCGAGGCGGCCGAGGTGGCCAATCGCTGTGAGGCCGCCGGGGTCGAGCACATGCATGCCCATTTCGGCACCAACGCCACCACGGTGGCGATGTTGGCCCATGCGCTGGGCGGGCCGGGCTATAGTTTCACCACCCATGGCCCGGAAGAGTTCGACGCGCCCGCCGCGCTGTCGCTGGGCGAAAAGCTGGACCGCGCCGCCTTTTCCGTGGCGATCAGCCAGTTCGGGCGCAGCCAGCTTTGTCGTTGGGCCGCCTTCGACACATGGGATCGGATCAAGGTGGTGCATTGCGGCATCGAGCCGGGGGCCTTTGCCGATCCTGCGCCGCTGCCGGGTGGGCCGCTGCGGCTGGTCACGATCGGGCGGTTCTGTGAACAAAAGGGCCAGATGCTTCTGATCGAGGCACTGGCAAAGCTGCGCGCGGCGCATCCCGACCTGCATCTGACACTGGTCGGGGATGGGGAATTGCGCGGCGCGTTGGAACAGGCTGTCGCGGCGCAGGGGCTGGACGACGCGGTGACCTTGACCGGCTGGCTGGACGAGGCCGGGGTGCGGCGCGAGCTGACGGCGGCGCATGGGCTGATCCTGCCCAGTTTCGCCGAAGGGTTGCCGATGGTGGTGATGGAGGCGATGGCCGCCGCGCGCCCGGTGATCGCCACCTATATCGCCGGCATCCCCGAACTTGTGCGCCCGGGCGAGACCGGCTGGCTGGTGCCCGCAGGCGATGCCGGGGCGCTGGCCGACACCGTGGCCGCGATGGCGATCACCCCCGCCAGCACCTTGGCGCGGATGGGGCAGGCGGGCCGCACCCGGGTTCTGGCGCGCCACGATGCCGAGGGGGAGGCGGCCAAGCTGGCCGGGCATATCGCGGCGGCTGTCGCAGCCGGGCCAGCGGCGCTTTAGTTTGGCACGGGGGCCAGAAACGCCTTGATCGCATCCCAGCGCGGATTGTCGTCGGACAGGTGACGCAGCGCGCCCCAGCTGCCCCATTTGCTGGGACTGGCGACATCGGAGAACACGTTGAACAGCTGCCCCCCCGCCGCGTGCCAACCGTTGATCAGCTCGGTATAAAGCGTGCCCATCTCGGGGCTGTAATTGAGATGGATGAAAAAGTCGCTCAGCGCGTCGTCGTTCACCATCTCGCCGATGCCGACCAGATGGGTGCCGCCCTCATACATGATCAGATCAAGCCCGTGTTCGCGCGCGACTTCGGCGTGATAGGGAAAGACGGTGGTCACGATTTGGTCCAGCGTATCGTCTTCACTGCCGCTGCTCAGCCCGTCACGCAGCTCGGCCCAGGCCAGGGCGGTGGCGACGTCGTATTGATGCGCCGCGACATAGGTCTCGCGCGCGGGCCCGGACAGCCCCTTTTGGTCGGCGGCGGCTTCGGCCAAGGCGCGGCTGTCCGCGATCCACTGCCGCACCATCGGCGCGCGATCTTCCTTGCCGAGCGCATAGCCGAAATAGCCGGTGATCGCATAGGCGTCGAAAAAGCTTGGGATCGGGGGGCGCTCGGGCTGCTCGCGTTTCAGATGCGGCGGGTCGAGGATATCGCGTTCCAATCCCATCCAGCCAGTCTGGGTCGAGATCACATTGATCAGCCGGGCGTCGGCATCGGCGCCATAGACATCGGACCAGATCTCCGCCACCTCGCTGGCGCGCAGGGCGTAATATTGCACCCAGCCGTTGTCCTTGCCCCAGCGTTCGCGGGCCATGCCATCGGCCCAGCGGGCCTGTTTGAATTGCCAGTTCCAGACCTCGTTCGAGAACTCCACATAGGCGGACAGATCGTGCCAAAGGCTGTCATGCACCAGCGTGGCAAAGTGGCGGACATAGTCGTCATCGGCCAGATGCGGCATGTTGAACCAGCCGTCCACGCCCAGCAGGTTGAGCAGGTCGACCATCACCTCGGCCGGGACGCCGCGCAGGGAATAGGTGTAATCGCCGATCTGTGGGCGATCGGCCCAGTGCATGACTTCAGAGTTGTTGGTCCGCATCCAGTCCATGAAACGCAGCGCGCCGAACCCGTCGAGCACGTGCAGGAAGTCGGGGTTGAACACCGCGCCCGCGTCGAACATGGCCAGGTTGTCTTCCTTCACGACGGTGATGTTGCGCAGGTAGTCGCCGGTTTTCTTGCGATCGGTGCGCTGGATGCGAATATCGACGAGACCGGGGTTGGGGGCATAGTCGAACCGTATTTCGTGCTCGCCATAGTGGACATTGCTGACCTGGCCTTTCACCTCGAGGATGCCATCGCCTTCGAAGCGCAGCACATAGTGCCCGGCCAGCGTCTGCGCCTGTTCCGGCATCGAGGTCAGCAGCACCGTGCCGATCGAGCCCAGCTCGGGCGGGATTTCCAGCGGCCAGCCGTTTTCGTCCAGATAGCCGGCCTGCGCCAGATCGTCGTGATCGATCCCGCCCCATTTGCCGGGGAGATGTCCGATCCAGGGTCGTGCGGTTTTCATCACGTCTATAAAGGGCTGTTGCGTGCTCCAGTCCTCAACCGCATTCAGTTCGATCGCCATCGGCACCGGTCCAACCGGCTGCGGCGTGCCATCCCCTGCGGAGCGCAGCGCAGGGGTCTCTTGGGCTGTGGCCGGGAGGGGCAGAGCGGCGCAGAAGCTGAGCAGAAGCAGGGCAAAACGGATCGGCGCGATCATGGGGCAACTCCGGTCTTGGAATAGGGGGTGACGACCTGCCAGACGATCTCCTGCATCAGCCGCGCGGCCTCGGGGCCGGGCGCAGTGGCCGTCGTGCTGTCGGCGCGGGTCAATTGGCGCGGCAGGCCCACGGGACTACGGCCATAAAGCACCGCATAATGGGTGAGCGCCACAAGGTAATGGCCCAGATCGTTCAGGTGGATATTGTCGCGCTTGCCCTCAGGGGCGCGGCGAAACAGATCGTCGCGGCTATGGATATTCTCGACGCCGCCAGCGGTCTCAACCGCGCGGGTAAAAGCGGCCATGACCTGACCCGCCGGGATGACATGGATCGGGCGTGCCGCCCCGCCGCCTGCCAGATCGGGCAGCAAGACCTTGTTTTCCCACAGGGTTTCCAGATCGCCGTCCAGTCGGTTCAGCCAGCCTTCGGGATCGTCCAGCCGGTGCCATGTCTCGTAAAGATAGACCCGCGTCGTGGGCGAGGCCTGCCGCGCCAGATCGGCCCAGGTCGACAGGTATCTGGCGCTGTCGTGGAATTTGATCGCATCGCGCAGCTCGACCATCTCGGTCAGCACCACGGCGTCATAGTCGCCCGAGCCGATGGCCGCGCGGGCGGGGCGGAAATGGGGCGTGTCGTTCTCGGCCTCGAACCCGTTGATCGTCGCGTCCGGTTCCCAATGCTGTTTCAGCGAGGTGCCCCAGCCCAGTTGCAGCGCGTAGCGATGGCCGGGGCCGGCCAGTTGCGCCAGCATGGCGGGCATATCGCGCCCCACCAGAGAGTGGCCAAGGTGATAGACCGCGATCGGCCCATCGGGCGGCACCAGCGGTGTGGCATAGGCTGACGCGACGCGCGCCGTATCGGGCAGCCGGGGTTGGGACAGATACCACCAGATCCCCCCGGCAAGCGCCGGCGTGGCCGCGATGAGAAAAACGAACGGGCGCAGGGTCATCGGGGAAAGGGCCTCTGGCGGTTGAATCGCATCGTTACCCTAGATCTAGCTCAGATAGGGGTGGATTTCACGCCGCAATCGCCACCGCGGTGACGATCCGCCCGCCGCCGATGGCATAGCGGCCCGACAGGCGGCTTTCGGCTGCAAACGGGGCGATGGCGCGCAGGAACCGGGCCGAAAACTGGCCGGGGGCGTTTGTGTCGATGTCGATCTCCAGCGTTTGGAAGTCAAACAGGGTGTGGCTCAGCGGGTATTGCGCCTTATAGGCGGCCTCTTTGGCGGAAAAGATCAGCTTTGCCCTAAGGCCGCGTTGGTCTGGCGGCAGGGTCGCAAGACGGTTCAATTCAGCCCCGGTGCAGATTGTTTCGAACAGATCCGGTTCCAGTGGCGTGGCCTGTTCCAGATCAAGCCCAAGCGCCCGCATGTCGCGGCGATGTGCCAGCGCGGCGAGACAGGCCCCGGCGCCGTGGGTGATGGTTCCGACCAGCCCCTCGGGCCAGATCGGGGCGCGGTCATCCCCATGCAGGACCGGGGCCGGGGTCGCGCCCAGTTGCACCATGGCGCGCCGCGCCGCCGCGCGCCCGGCATCGAATTCGCGCAACCGGGCGGGCCGGGCCCCGGACAGCGCGGCCCGCTCTTGCGGCAGGGCGGGAGGCTGCGCTGCGTTTGGATCGGTGGCGACCAGCGCGACCGTGCCCGGCAGCAGCGGGCGCGCGAGCGTCCAAGCCTGCGATTCACGGCAGAGGGTCGTTTGCGCGCTCATTCCGCGCGCATCCGCCGCCGGTCGCGCATCGCCCGGCGTTTCGAGATGGTCTCGCTGCGGTCCTGCTCGGGCTGCACCGGCGGTTCGGGGGCGGGGTCGCTGCCCGCGTTCAGATGCGCCGTCAGCCCGCCCAAGGTGGGAAAGCGGAAGATGTCGGTGATCGACAGGTCCGGTCGCGCCAGCGCCGTGCGGATTTCCCGATGCGCCTGCACCGCCAGCAGGGAATGGCCGCCAAGGGCAAAGAAATTATCCTCGCCCCGCAGGCTGGCGGGATCGAGCCCGAGGATGGCGCCCCAGACCGCCGCGATCCGGGTTTGTGACCCATCCCCTGTGGCGGTATTCGCGACAGCCGTCGCCGGGATCGCGCCGCCAGCCGGTGCGGAAGCAGGCGCGGAAGCTGGGCGCGGTGCGCGTGCCGGGGCCGGGTCGGGCAGCGCCTTGCGGTCGATCTTTTTGTTCGGGGTCAGCGGAAAGACGTCGAGCCTTGTGATGCGGGTGGGGACCATGACCTCGGGCAGGTGGCGGGCCAGTTCCTTGCGCAGGGTGGGCTCGTCCACCGGGGCGTCGGATGTGACATAGGCCAGTAGACGTTGATCGCCCGCCGCGCCGCTCCGCGCGATGACCACCGCGCCGGTGATGCCGGGGTTTGCGGCAAGTGCGGTCTCGATCTCGCCCAGCTCGATGCGCTGGCCACGGATCTTGACCTGATGGTCGGTGCGGCCAAGGAAATCGAGCCGCCCATCCGCCCGCCAGCGCACCAGATCGCCGGTGCGATACATGCGCAGCGGCTGCGGGCCGGTGAGGCCGATCTCGCCACCAAAGGGGTCGGGCGGGAACCGATCCTCCGTCATCTCGGGGCGCTGCCAATAGCCGCGCGTCACCCCGGCACCGCCGATGCACAGCTCGCCCGGAACGCCGATGGGGGCGGGACGCCCGGCAGGGTCGAGCACATAGACCGCAGTATTGGCGATCGGGGTGCCGACATTGACGATGCCGTGCGCCTGCGCGCCGACCGTCTCACAGGTGGACCAGATCGTGGTTTCGGTCGGTCCGTACATGTTGAGGATGCGCGCGCCCGTGCATTCGCGCAGATCCTCGACCAGATCCCCGGGCAGCGCCTCGCCGCCCAACAGCAGGTGTTTGACCCGCCCCAGCGCCAGCCGCGCCTCGTCATTCATGGCGATCATCCGCGCCATCGACGGGGTGCATTGCATATGCGTCACGTCATGGCGCAGGATCTGCGCGGCAAGCGAAAAGTCGTCGGCCTCGGGCGCGCTGGGCGCATTGGCGCGCGCCAGCACCTCGGCCAGCGGTTTCAGCCCCTCCAGCACCAGATCGGGGGCGATGCCATAGTCGATCAGGCAGGCGATCTCGTCGACCCCAATCCGCTTGAGCTGTTCAACCCGCGCCAGCCCGTCCGCGACGGTGCCGAACAGGCCGGAGTCCTCGAAATAGCGCTCGAAGGCGAAATCGAGGATCGCTTCCAACTCCTCCTCGCTCAATACGCCGAGATCCATTTCAAAGGCATTGGTCACGCCCTTGGGTTTCTTGAATGCGGGAAAGGCCCAGGCGTATTGCTTGATCAGCCCGGCGGCGGCGCGCAGATAGTCCTTCATCGGCCCGCGCGCGATCTGTTCCGCCTGTTCGCGGGTCTCGGCCAGATAGCTGTGCAGCATCAGGGTGACGGTGAAATCGGCCGGATCATGGCCGTTTTCGCGCAGCGCGGCGTGATACAGGCGGATCTTTTCGCCCACCTCGTCGACGGATTGGCCCAGCAGGTGGGTCAGCACATTGGCACCGATCGCCCCGGCCTCTTTCCAGGTCTCGGGATTGCCGGCGGTGGTGACCCAGACCGGCAGTTCCTTTGACACCGGGCGCGGCTGGGTGACGACCGAATGCATCGTGCCGTCGGCCTTGGGAAACTCCACCGCCTCGCCGCGCCAGAGCTTGCGCAGGGTCTCGATGGTGGCGAACATCGCCGGTTTGTTGTTGGGCGGCGTGTTCTCGGGGCGCAGGATGAAATCATCCGGTTGCCAGCCCGAGGCGATGCCAATGGCGGCGCGCCCGTTGGTCAGGTTGTCGATCACCGCCCATTCCTCGGCAATCCGTGCCGGGTGGTGCAGCGGCGCGACGCAGCTGCCCGCGCGTACGGCGATATTTTGCGTCACCGCCGCCACCGCCGCGCCTGTGACCGCAGGGTTGGGATAGGGGCCGCCAAAGGCGTGAAAATGCCGCTCTGGCGTCCAGACGGCGTTGAACCCGTGCGTATCGGCGAATTTCGCGCCCTCCAGCAGCAGCTCGTATTTTTTTGGCCCGACGCCGTCGTCATTGCCCCAGTACATCAGGTTGAAATCAATATGTCGCTCGCTCACCGCCAGCGGGCCACGCGACACCACGGCGCGGTTTTCCTCGCCCGAGAGCACCAGCTTGAAGCCGCGCGCCAAGGTCCAGAACAGCTCCAGCACCGAGATGTCAAAGCCCAGCGAGGTCACCGCGAACCATGTGCCGTTTTCGGGCACGCCGATGCGTGCGTCCATACCGGCAAAGAAATTGGCCACGTTGCGATGTTCGACCATCACCCCCTTGGGCAGGCCGGTCGAGCCGGAGGTATAGATCAGATAGGCCAGATCGGCCCCACGCGCGCCGCCATCGACCCGCGCGGTCTGCTCGCTGCTGCCGTCATACTCGACGATCTCGGCTTCGGTCGCGGGCAGATCTGCGCGCAGTGTGGCCTCTGTCACGATCACCACCGCGGCGCTGTCGCTGATGTAATGGGCGATGCGGTCGGCGGGATAGGCGGGGTCGAGCGGCACATAGGCGCCCCCGGCTTTGAGGATCGCCAGCGCCGCGATCACCATCTCGGGGCTGCGGCGCAGATACAGGCCGACATGCGCGCCCGGTGCCACGCCCTTGTCGCGCAGACGCGCAGCCAGTGCGTTGGCCCGCGCGTCAAGCTGGGCATAGCTCAGCGCGCGGTCCTCGAAGACCAGCGCGGTGGCCTCGGGGGTTTTACCCACCTGCGCCTCGATCGCGCTGTGCAGGGTCAGGTCGGGGTCGAACTCCTGCGCGGTGTCGTTCCAGTTCACCAGTGTCTTGCGCCGTTCCGAGGCGGGCAGGATGTCGAGCGCGCCCAGCTCGCTGTCGTCCCCGGCCTGTGTCACGGCAAGCATTGCCGCTTCCAACCGGCGCGCCAGCAGTTCGGCGGCGTCCTCGTCCAGCCGGGCGCGGTTCACATGCAGGCTGACCCGTTCGCCGCGCAGGCTCACGGTGGCGGCGCTGCCAGGCAGCGGGGCGGTGCCATCCAGCATCAGCGCAATGTCGGGGCCGCCGGTCCAGTCGATCTGCGGATCGCGGGCGATCAGGTCGCGGGCAAAACCGGATTGCGCCGCCCGGGTGCGGACCTGCGCGAGGGTTTGCGCGGTTTCGGCCAGCGTCGCGTCCCGGCGCAGCTGCAGCGGCACCCAAGGTGCGACATAGCCCGGCGCGGCAGCCTCGGCGGCGATCAGCGCGGGATCACTCAGCGCCAGATCGGCGGCTTCCTCGCCGCTGCTCAGCAGCGCCCAGACCAGCACGGCCAGCGTGGCGCGTTCGGGGCTGATCCCGTCCGGGGTGGCGATGCGCAGCGCCTCCCACGTCTCGGGGCCTTGGGCGGGGAGGGGGCTTGCCAGCGGCACCGAAACGGGGTGCATCGCGCAGAGCGCCCGGCGCCAATGGCGTTCGTTCTTTTGGGTGGCGGCCAGCGCGTCAGTCAAGCGCTGGGCCTCCTCGGTCTCGGGCGAGGGCAGATGGTCGCCCGGCTTGACCAGATCGGTGGCCTTGAGCGCGCGCCCCTCGGTCGTGCGCAGCGCCGCAAGCCGCAGCGCGCCGTCGCCGGTGGCCAGCGTCAGGCTGTCGCGCTCGACCGTCATGACCGTGCCGGGCAGGCCGCGCGCCTCGCCCACCGCCTCGGCGTTGCCGACCAGCAGCACCCGGCCGTTGATCTCGATTTTCGGGCAGGCCAGCGGGTTTCGGTAGCCGCCGAAATCCAGCGCCCGCACCAGTGTTGCCAGATGCGCCGCCGGGCGGTGGAAATCCAACCGCGCCGCGGCCTCGGGGCGGGCATCGCGGGCAAAATAGCTGCGCTGGTTCAGATCCTGCGGTGCGCGCTTGGGCGTGCCGCTTTCCAGCTGGGCAATCACGCTGGGGAAACTGTCCATCGCCGCGCCGTAGCATTTGGAGTTGAGCGAAAGCGCGGTGTCATCGGGGGCGATGGCGAACAGTGCCTGCGCCAGAATATCGCCCTCGTCGACGCCGCCTTCGATCATATGCCAGGTGATGCCATACTCCGTCTCGCCCGCGATCAGCGCCCAGACCGGGGCGTTGATCCCGGCATAGCGCGGCAGGGGACCATCGTGGAAATTGACGGCCCCGCGAGCGGGCAGGGCCAGCACCGCGTCGGGGATCATGGCAAGATTGGCGATCGAGAACAGCCAGTCAAAGCCACCTTGCCCGAACCGCCCGGTCAGCGCGGCAATCGTCTTTTCGAGCGGCAGATCATTCTGGCTGGCCCATGCGCGAATCTCGGGATCGCGCGAGACCACCGCGCGGATCTCGTGGCCGCGCTCGCGCAGCGCCTCGCCGCAGCCGATCAACAGGGATTCATTACCAATCAATACACAGGAAAACGGAGTCATTTATGGTCCTCTGCCAAGGGGGTCGAGACGGGGCGCGCCGGTGCGGGCGCGGCGGGCTTTCCAAAGGAATGGGTGAACAGGTCGCGCAGAAAATGCTCGGGATCGGTCTGTGGTTTACGTTCGATAACCCGACGCAGAAGCCAGATCCCCTGACCGGCGGCGCGGGCAAGCGTGGCGGCGGCGGCATAGGCGGCCCCATGGTTCTTGGTGAAATAGTGTCGACGCGATTCAAACCAATAGGCCGGCGTGCGGGTCCAGCGAGTCATCCCGGTCGAGGCAGACCCCAGATGCGTCACCCGGCTTTGCGGCAGATACCAGCACGCCCAACCGGCCCGCGCCGCGCGCAGACACAGGTCGGTCTCTTCGTAATAAAGAAAGAAGGTTTCGTCGAAACCGCCGATCTGTGCGATCATCTGGCTGCGCAGCATCAGGCTGGCACCGGCGGTCCAGTCGACCTGCATTTCGCCCTCTGGCTGGGGCAGGGGCACGATGGCGTGTTTCAATACGCGGGTGATCGGGCCGGTGCGCGCCGCCGTCTCGAATTCCCCGGCGATCGAGGGGAAGCGAAAGGCGGTGCAATGCGGCTTGGCGTCCTCGCCCTCCACATGGCTGCCGGCCAGACCGGCCTCGGGGTGGGCGATCAGGAAATCGCGCAGATGCCGGATCGCCCCCGGTTCC
>JASJGL010000088.1:0-6932 GCA_033791545.1 Pseudodonghicola sp.
GGCGCATTCATTCAACCGATCGCATGGCAAGCTGCGCGCTTGCCCAAGGAGAAACCCCATGACCGTTCATTTCATCGGCGCCGGTCCCGGCGCGCCCGATCTGCTGACCCTGCGCGGCCGCGATCTGATCGCCGCCTGCCCGGTCTGCCTGTTTGCCGGATCGTTGGTCCCCGAGGAGATACTGGCGCATTGCCCGCAAGGGGCGAAAATCGTCAACACCGCGCCGCTGCATATCGAGCAAATCATGGATGAGATCCGCGCGGCCGATGCGGCGGGTCAAGATGTGGCGCGTTTGCACAGCGGCGATCTGTCGGTCTGGTCCGCCATGGGCGAACAGATGCGCCGCCTCAGGTCCGAGGGGATCGCGGTCACGGTCACGCCGGGGGTACCGGCCTTTGCCGCCGCCGCCGCCGCGCTAGGGGCGGAATTGACGCTGCCCGGATTGGCGCAATCGGTGGTGCTGACGCGCACGCCAGGTCGTGCCTCTTCCATGCCCGAGGGGGAAACGCTGACAAATTTCGCCGCGACAGGGGCAACGCTGGCAATTCACCTGTCGATCCAGAACATCGCCCGGGTGGTGGGTGATTTGACCCCCGCCTATGGTGCCGACTGCCCGGTGGCCGTGGTCTATCGTGCAAGCTGGCCCGACCAACAGATCATCCGGGGTACGCTGGCCGATATCGAAACCCACTTAAACGGGGCGGGCATCACCCGCACCGCGCTGATCCTTGTGGGGCCAGCGCTGGCGGGGGACGGTTTTGACGAAAGCTGTCTCTATTCCGTGGATTACGACCGCCGCTATCGCCCTCAAAGCGCCGACAGCCGATGGGCCGACTGGACCCCAGAGAGCGAGGTTCGGCCATGACGTCAGCGCCCGGGTTGCTGATCTCGGCCCCCTCGTCGGGGACCGGCAAGACCACGGTGATGCTGGGCCTGTTGCGGGCGCTGGCCGAGGACGGGTTGAACGTGCAGCCATTCAAATCCGGTCCCGACTATATTGACCCCGCCTTTCATCGGGCAGCCTGCGGGCGCAACAGTTTCAATCTGGATGGCTGGGCAATGGGGCGCGGCCTGTGGCAGGCCATCGCGGCGCAAGCGGCGGGCGCGGATATCTGTCTGGCAGAAGGTTCCATGGGTCTGTTTGACGGGGTCGCGACGCGCGGCCAGCAGGGCTTTGGCAGCAGCGCCGAGACGGCGCAGGCGATGGGCTGGCCGGTGGTTCTGGTGTTGGACGTGGGCGGACAAGCGCAGTCCGCCGCCGCCACGGCGCTGGGATTTCGCAGCTATATGCCCGACCTGCCCTTTGCCGGCGTGATCCTGAATCGCGTCGCCTCGCCCCGGCATGAACGGCTGATCCGACTGGGGATGGAGCGTGCCGGTCTGCCGGTGCTGGGTGTGCTGCCCCGACGCGGAGATCTTGCCCTGCCCGAACGTCACTTAGGCCTGATCCAGGCGGTTGAGCATCCTGACCTTGACGCCGCCGTCGCGGGCTATGCCGCCTTCCTGCGTGACAACGTCGATCTGTCCGCCCTCAAGGCGGCGGCGCGGGGCAACGCGCTGCCCTCACGTCCCCCCGCGCTGCCAAAACCGCCGGCGCAGCGGATCGCCCTCGCGCGGGATGCGGCATTTTCCTTTACCTATCCGCACCTGTTGGAGGGCTGGCGAGCGGCGGGCGCCGAGATCTTGCCGTTTTCTCCTTTGGCCGATCAGGCGCCGGACCCCACCGCCGACCTTGTCTGGCTGCCCGGCGGCTATCCCGAGCTTCACGCCGGAGTGTTGGCGGCGGCTGAGACCTTTCGCACCGGCCTGCGCCAACACGCCAAGACAAAGCCGGTCCACGGCGAATGCGGCGGCTATATGGCCCTCGGCGAAGCGCTGATCGACAAGGAGGGCATCCGCCACCGGATGGCGGGGCTGCTGGGCCTTGTGACCAGCTATGAAAAGCGCAAGTTCCACCTTGGCTATCGCCGCGCGGTGCTGAATGCGCCGATGCCAGGGCACGCTAGCGGCAGCGCCCTGCGTGGGCATGAATTCCACTATTCCAGCATTCTGGAGCAGCCCGACGCGCCGCTCGCCGCGGTGACGGATGCCGATGGCACTCCGGTCGCTGAAACCGGGTCGCGGCGCGGCGAGGTGAGCGGCACCTTCTTTCATTTCATCTCCGAGGAGGACCCCGCATGAGCGGTTTCGTCAGCTTTGTCAGCTCTGGTCCGGGCGACCCCGAGCTGTTGACGCTCAAGGCGGTTGATCGCCTGAAGAGCGCCGATGCGGTGCTGTATGACGACCTGTCCTCAGGGCCGATCCTTGAGTACGCGCGGGCCGGTGCGGATCTTGTCAGCGTCGGCAAGCGGGCCGGGCGCGCCTCGCCCCGGCAGGACCACGTGAGCCATCTTCTGGTGGACTATGCGCGGCTGGACCAACGGGTCGTGCGGTTGAAATCCGGCGATAGCGGTCTGTTTGGGCGGCTTGAGGAAGAGATCACCGCGCTCAGGGCGGCGGGCATTGGCTATGAGATCATTCCCGGCGTGCCCTCGGCCTGCGCGGCGGCAGCGGCGGTGGGCATCCCGCTGACGCGCCGGTTGGCCGCGCGGCGCGTACAATTCGCAACCGGGCACGATGTCACCGGCGCGCTTCCCGATGACGTCAACCTGACGGCGCTGGCCGATCCCACCGCCGCGACCGTGATCTTCATGGGCAAACGCACCTTTCCCAAGCTCGCACAGAGGCTGATGGAGCATGGCTTGCCGCCGGATACGCCCGCGATTCTGGCGGAATCTGTCAGCCGACCGGACCAGTCGCTCGCACGTCATACCGTCGCAAGTCTGGCCGACCTTCTATCCGGTGAAACCGGCGACAAGGCCGGGCTGATCCTGTTCGGGGCGCTCGCCGATGCCTGATGCCCCCGACGCCGCTCTTGATCGAGAGGTATGAGAGACCACACCATGCATGATGTCACGCGGCACCGGAGGCCGGGGACATGCCCCGACCACCGGATGATCGCCAAATGACCGCCATGCGACCCCGTTTTACTGCCCGTCCGGGCGCAACCGCAGCCAGTAAGGCCGCATCACCAAGAAAGGACATGTCATGCATATCGAACCGGGTGTCGTCGACGGCGCCAAGATGGCGCTGGCCGCCGCCACCGCAGCGGGGGCCGCAGCCTATACCGCCAAAGAAGCCTTTGGAGATATCTCCAGAACCAACGTCGCGACCTTTGCCGCGCGCACGGCTCTGGCCGCTGTCGGCACCTTCGTGTTTTTCGAGCTTCTGCCGCATTTTCCCGTCGGGGTATCTGAGGTCCACTTCATCCTTGGCTCGACGCTATTCCTTCTGCTCGGGGCCGCGCCTACGGCGATCGGGCTGGCGCTTGGCCTGCTGGTGCAGGGGCTGTTCTTTGCGCCGACCGACCTGCCGATGTATTTCGTCAATGTCACCACGCTACTGGTTCCGCTGTTTGCCATCGCGGCGCTGGCGCGGCGCGTCGTTCCCAAAGGGACGGCCTATGTCGATCTGCGCTATGGCGATGTACTGAAACTGTCCGGGGCTTTTCAGGCCGGGGTTGTCGGCTGGGTCGCCTTCTGGGTGTTCTATGGTCAGGGCGTCACGGCGGCCTCGGTGCAGTCAGTGCTGACCTTTGGCGGCGCCTATATGCTGGTGGTGCTGATCGAGCCGCTGGCCGATCTTGCCGTGCTCGCCGCCGCAAAATCGCTTCGTGACACCGGGCTTGGCCGTATCTTTACGCCGCGCCTCTACGCGGCCTGATCCGGGCCTGACCCGCAAGCCCGGGATCCCGCAAGGGACCCCGGGCCACTTCTCCAAGGAGGGCAGACATGCTCAAGGATCTGTGGCTTGTCGGGATCGGCACCGGCAGCCCCGCTCATATGACGCTTGAGGGGATGCAGGCGCTGCGCGAGGCGTCGGTCATCCTGCTTCCTCTCAAGGGCGACGACAAAGAGGCGCTTGCGGCGCTGCGATACGGGATCCTCAATGCCACCGGCACCCGGGCCAAAATCGTGACTTTTGAATACCCGCTGCGCGACCCCTCCCTGCCCTATGGGCCGCGCGTTACGGCTTGGCACGACGACATCGCCCGGCGTTGGAGCGCCGCGCTTGCGACCGTCGAGGTGCCCGGGCCGGTGGCGCTTTTGGTCTGGGGCGATCCGTCGCTTTATGACAGCACGCTGCGCATCGCAGAGCGGCTTGACCCGCGCCCGACGATCCGTGTCGTACCGGGGATCACCGCCATTCAGGCGCTGACCGCAGCCCACGCAATTCCGCTCAACACGGTGAACGGGCCGGTCCAGATCACCACCGGGCGCAAGCTGCGCGATCATGGCTGGCCCGGAGGCGAAGAGACGCTGGTGGTTCTGCTCGACGGCGCCTGCAGCTTTCGCACGCTCGACCCCGCAGGGCTGCGAATCTGGTGGGGGGCCTATCTTGGTAGTGCCGAGCAGATCCTCTGCGCCGGCAAGCTTGCCGAGGTCAGCGATGAAATCATTGCCCGCCGGGCCGAGGCGCGCGTACAGCACGGCTGGATCATGGATACCTATCTTCTGCGCCGCGACCATCAACAGAGCGATTGCCCGTTATGAGCCCGTTGTCGTCATAGGATGTTAGTAACGGCGGCCCTCAAAGCCGCCGATACAGGTTTAAGCCGCGATCGTTTCCAACGTGGCTTTGACCCGCAAGGCCGCTTCCCCGGCTTCCCGCCCTTTCAAAATGAAATGTTCACGGTAGACGTTCACATGATGCTCAGTATCCTGAAAATTGTGCGGCGTCAGCGAGATTGAAAGAATGGGGATATCCGTATCCAAACCCGCCTGCATCAAACCGTTCACAACGGATTGGGCGACAAAATCGTGCCTGTAAATCCCTCCATCCACGACGAGCGCAGCGGCTGCAACCGCATGATACCTTCCGCTCCGGGCCAGCCTGCGTGCAAGCAACGGCAGCTCAAAAGCCCCCGGGACATCGAATACGTCTATCTGATCCGGTGGGATTATTTGTTTAAAACCTATCAATGCCTGATCGACAATTTCAGCATGCCAGTTAGCTTTGATAAAGGCGTATCGGGTGGGTGTCATAATGATCTCCTTTTTTAGCGACACTTCACCCAAGGCGATCACGCGCGTGCAGCGCCGCAAGATGCGAGCTACATGCACATTCTCTTTCATCCGGACTTTAACCGTCGGCTCAGGACTCAAACCTGATCTGCTTGACCCTTCCCTAAGAAGGCGCTCGCGGGCTTGCAGCTGAAACTGCTTACCGCCGGTGGGGAATTTCGCCCCGCCCTGAGAATAGCGAGAAAATTACAGACATTTGGGGGACTCACAAGAAGAGATTGAAACGTCATTTTGTCCGCATCGCCGACATCCACGAGACGACGCCCCCGCGCACAACGGCGGTCGGATCAGGGGCAAAGCGCTTCGATCTCGCCGGTGTATGTCCCAGAGAAGGTCGACCGGCGCGCCCCTCAGGCCTTGGGAGGGTGTTCGATCACGGTCGCGACCATGTCGAGGAAATTCCCCAGCGTCGGCGTCTTGTCGTCGCGGCGCCAGATAATGCCGGTTTCCAACTGCGGCGCCCCGCCCGCCAATTCCAGATAGCGCACACCGGAACGCGCCAGATGGCGCAGTGAGGCCGGGACCAGCGCGACCCCCATGCCCGCCGAGACCAAGCTGATGATCGTCTGCATCTGGATGGCGTTCTGCACGATATGCGCGGTGCCGCCACAGGTTGCGTAAAACCCGGTGACCAGATCATAAAACGACGGTGCGGCCTGTCTTGGAAAGACCACCAGCGGAGACGCGAGGATGGCCTCTGGAGGCAGCTGGCCCGCGACAGTCTTCAGGCGCCCTTCGGTTATCCAGCTTTCGGGGACGGCAGCGATCAGCGGTTCGCAGACCAGCGTACGATAGGCAAAGATCGCGGGCAGCGGCGCTTCGCTATCGGGAATGATGATCCCGACTTGCCCGTTGCCCTCGGAAAGCGCGGCGATCTGCATGTCGCTGGTGGCCTCTGTCAGCGCGAGATCGACATCGGGATAAAGCTGACGGAAGCCATGCACCAGCCGCGGCAAGATGCTGTAATCGGCGGTGCTGACAAAGGAGAGTTCAAGCCGCCCGGCGCGGCCTTTGCGGATTCTTTCCGCGATATCGGACAGCGCCGTCACGCCGTCGAGCGCGCGGCGCACATGTGGCAGCCACTCCGCCCCGAAGGGTGTCAGGGACACGCTGCGCCTGCTCCGCTCGAACAGAGGCGCGCCCAACTCTCGCTCCAGCGCCAATATGGATTGGCTGAGCGGCGGTTGCGTCATGCCAAGCCGTGCCGCGGCCCGTCCGAAATGCAGCGTCTCGGCCACGGCGACAAAATGCCTGAGGTGGCGCACATCCATCATTCATATCCTGAGCGACCCAATCAGCGCACAATAATATATTTCACTCGCAATCACGAGGTGGATATGGTGCGCTGATCAAATTCACAGGGAGGGTTCGATGCCCCATTATCGTTCGAGAACCAGTACCCACGGCCGCAACATGGCGGGGGCCCGCGGTCTCTGGCGTGCCACTGGCATGAAGGATGGCGATTTCGGCAAGCCGATCATCGCAATCGTCAACTCCTTCACCCAGTTCGTGCCGGGCCATGTCCACCTCAAGGATCTGGGCCAGATGGTCGCGCGCGAAGTCGAAAAGGCCGGCGGCGTTGCCAAGGAATTCAACACCATCGCGGTCGACGACGGCATCGCCATGGGCCATGATGGTATGCTGTACTCGCTGCCCTCGCGCGAGATCATCGCCGACAGCGTGGAATACATGGTTAACGCGCATTGCGCCGACGCCATGGTCTGCATCTCCAACTGCGACAAGATCACGCCGGGCATGTTGATGGCAGCCATGCGGCTGAACATTCCTTGCGTCTTTGTCTCTGGCGGA
>JASJGL010000089.1:0-26498 GCA_033791545.1 Pseudodonghicola sp.
CTCTTCGATTTCCTTGGTGAACATCCCCTTGCCGCCCAGCGTTTTCAGCGACTGATCCTTCGCGATCTGGGCAGCATCGTCGCCGGTGGTGCGGATCACCACGATCTCGAAGGCGGTCAGCGGCAGGTCAAAGGCGGCGGCAAGCCGGTCGCGCGTCTCATAGGCCTGCGCCTGTGCCAGCGGCGAGCCACGGGTGCCGATCTTGAGCGGTGAAGCGGGGGAGGGAAGCGGTGCTGTCATGCCCAAATCCTTTAGTGCCCGCACCGGGCGCTGACAACCGCGCAGAGTCGCGCAGAGCCTTTTGCGTCCTTGGGACGGTGCGCCTCAACGGCAAGAGTGTACGGAATGGCCCGCGAACTCCCCGTTTCTTCCCACCCGACCCGGTGGGTGGGGGCGGTTGGCAGGGTCTTTCGGACGGGCGCGCCCATTTCTCCCTGCGGCCCCCCAGACGTAAAAAGGCCCGGGCGTTTCCACCCGGGCCAATGTTTCAGACTGAACAGTCGAGGGTCAGCCTTTGGCGAACTCGGGATAGGCTTCCATGCCCAACTCGGCTTTGTCGAGCCCGTTCACCTCTTCTTCTTCAGAGACGCGGATGCCCATGACCGCTTTCAGGACCAGCCAGACCAGACCCGACACAACGAAGACGAAGACGCCGACGATGAGGATCGAATACAACTGCCCCGTGAAGGTGGCATCGCTGTTGGTCAGAAGCACGGCGAGCGTGCCCCAGATGCCAGCGAACAGGTGGACCGGAATGGCACCAACCACATCGTCGATCTTCAGCTTGTCCAGGAACGGAACCGCAAAGACCACCAGCACACCGCCCACGGCACCGATCAGCGTGGCCGCGCCCAGCGACGGGGTCAGCGGTTCGGCGGTGATCGAAACCAGACCCGCCAGCGCGCCGTTCAGAACCATGGTCAGGTCGACCTTTTTGTACAGCAGTTGCGTCAGGATCAGCGCGGCAATGGCACCCCCGGCGGCTGCGGTATTGGTATTGGCAAAGATGCGCGATACGTCGGCCGCGTCCCCTACGGTGCCCATCGCCAGCTGCGACGCGCCGTTGAAGCCGAACCACCCCATCCACAGGATGAACGTGCCCAGCGTCGCCAGCGGCAGGTTCGAGCCCAGGATCGGGTGCACCATGCCATCTTTGTATTTGCCCAGACGCGGACCAAGGATCAGCGCCCCGGCCAAAGCCGCCCAGCCACCAACCGAGTGCACGACAGTGGAACCGGCGAAGTCGAGGAAGCCAAGTTGGCTGTCAAGGAAGCCACCGCCCCATTTCCAGGACGCCTGGATCGGGTAGATCAGGCCGGTCAGGACCACGGTAAAGACCAGGAACGGCCACAGCTTGATCCGCTCGGCCAGCGTGCCGGACACGATCGACGCGGTGGTGGCGCAGAACATCAGCTGGAAGTAGAAGTCAGAGCCGGTCGAGGCATAGCCATAATCGTCCGCGGCTTCGCGGGTGACGCCGACGGCCTCCAGAATGGCGGCCCCAAAGGCCCCCAGATAGCCACCAGTTTCATCGCTTCCGATTGACCAGTTGCCCAGCGGGTACATCAGGTTATAGCCGATCAGATAGTACATGACCCCGGCGATCGCGAAGAGCGCGATGTTCTTGGTCAGCTGCATGGTCACGTTCTTGGAGCGGACCAGGCCGGCTTCCAGCATGGCGAACCCGGCCGCCATCCACATCACCAGGAAGCCGCCGATCAGGAACAGCAGTGTGTTGAAGATAAAGATCGAATCCGTGGACGCATCCGTCCCCGGCACCGATTCCTGCGCCAGGCCCAGTGACGGCAGCGCCATCAGCGCGGCGACCGGCGCGATTGTTTTCATCAGTTTCATATGTTCGGTTCCCCTTGATTCCTTGCGCGGCGCGTTAGATCGCGTCTTCGTTGGTTTCGCCCGTGCGCACGCGAACCGCCTGCTCTACGTCCAAAACAAAGATCTTGCCGTCGCCGATCTTGCCGGTTTTGGCGGTCTTGCTGATGGTTTCCACCACCAGATCGGCCATGCCAGAGCTGACCACGATTTCCAGCTTCACTTTCGGTACGAAATTCACGGCGTATTCCGCGCCGCGATAGATTTCGGTGTGCCCGGACTGTGATCCGAACCCTTTGATTTCCGTCACCATCATGCCGCGCACGCCGGCCTCGGTCAGCGCTTCGCGGACCTCCTCCAGCTTGAATGGCTTGATTGTCGCAATGATCAATTTCACGATTGTCCCCTTCCTTCGGCAGGTCCCCCTGCAAGTCCACAGCAAGCAACGCGATTCAGCAGGGCCAAGGGAACGCCAATGCCCGAAAAATCCGCATGCCTGGCGCGGTTGTTGCACATTTTTTGCACAAATACGTTGGTGCGCCTAAAAAATGAGCGAAAAAGAGTCGGCGTCATGGGGGCTCACGGCCCCTCAACAAATGCTGCCGGGCACTGTATCGTGTGCGCAGAACACAGATCGAGCAGGATCGGGCATGGCCAAAAAGACACGTCGCACACCGCTGGTGGCGGATAGACGCTATCCTTCGGCAGAGCGCAAAAAGGCGCCTGCCAAGGTCTCCAGATCGCCGCGGAGCACCGGCGGCAAGACCGCGGCCAGGGCAAAGCCCAAGGCGGCCGCGCGGCGCAAATCTGCACCGCGCCGGGGGGGGCGCGGCGGTGGCGGTGGCATCCTCGGCTGGTTCGGCAGGCTGATCCGCGGCATCTTCGGGCTGATCTGGGGCTTTTCCTGGCGCATGGGGATGGTGATCGCGCTGCTGATCGGTGCTGGCATTGGGTATCACTATACCCAGCTGCCCGAGATGGGGACCCTGCTGGACGGGCGCGCGCGCGGGTCTGTCACGTTGTTGGACCGTGAGGGCAACGTATTTGCCTGGCGCGGCGACCAGTTCGGCGGCGTGGTGACGACCGACACCGTCTCGCCCTATCTCAAACATGCGATTGTCGCGACCGAGGACAAGCGGTTCTATCGCCATTTCGGCCTTAGCCCGCGCGGTGTTGCCAGCGCTGTGCGCATCAACCTGAGTGAGGGGCGAGGTCCGCTGTCCGGTCATGGTGGGTCGACCATCACGCAACAGACGGCAAAACTGCTGTGTCTGGGCGAGCCGTTTGACCCGCAGGCGGGCCAGACCGAGGCCGAGTATGAGGCCAACTGTCGTCAGGGCACGTTGTGGCGCAAGGTCAAGGAAGCCATCTATGCCATGGCGATGGAGACCAAATACACCAAGGACGAAATCCTGACCATCTACATGAACCGGGCCTTTCTTGGTGCCGGCGCGCGTGGATTCGAAGCAGCCAGCCAGCGCTATTTCGGCAAATCAGCGGCCGAGGTGACCCCGGCCGAGGCGGCGATGCTGGCCGGGCTGCTGGTGGCGCCGACGCGGTTTGCGCCCACCAACAACCTGACCCGCGCGCAGAACCGGGCCAAGGTCATCGTGGGGCTGATGGAGGATCAGGGATTCCTCACCACAGCCGAGGCAGAACAGGCACGCAATCAACCCGCCGAGCTGTCCGAGGCCGCAGCGGCCCGCGCCGGCGGTTATTTCGCCGACTGGGTGATGGACGAGGCGCCGGAGTTCTTCGGCGGCAAGACAACCGAGGACGTGATCATCAAGACCACGCTGGACCAGGATATCCAGGCCGCCGCCGAAGAGGCGATGAAGTTCGTGTTTCAGGAAAAGGTGAGCGAAGGCTCGAAGGCGCAGGCGGCAATCGTGATTATGAGCGCCGATGGTGCGGTGCGCGGCATGGTAGGCGGACGCAAGACGCGGGTGTCGGGCGTTTTCAATCGGGCCACCCAAGCCAAACGCCAGACCGGTTCGGCGTTCAAACCCTTCGTCTATGCCACCGCGCTTGATCTGGGGGCCTCGCCGCTGGACACGGTGGTGGACGAGCCGTTTTGCATGAACATCCCGGGCTCGGGCCGATGGTGCCCCGAGAACTATACCCACAAGCATTACGGTGAGGTCACGCTGACCGAGGCGCTGAAGAAATCGTTGAACATCCCGGCGGTGAAAACGTCAGAGAAATATGGCCGCGACAAGGTGCGGATCGTGGCCAGCGAGTTTGGCATCGACAGTGATCTGGCCGCTGGCCCGGCGCTGGCGCTGGGGGCCTCTGAAAGCACGCTGATCGAGATGACGGGCGCCTATGCCGGCATTCTGAATGGCGGTTCTTCGGTGACGCCCTTTGGCCTGACCGAGTTGCGGCTGATGGGCGATGATGCGCCGCTGTTTGGCGCGACGGGCGGGATCGGCGAACGCGTGATCCGCACCGAGGCCGCCGAACAGTTGATCTGGATGTTGGAAAAGGTCGTGTCCGAGGGCACCGGGCAGCGCGCGCAAATGAAGGATTGGCAGGTCGCGGGCAAGACCGGCACTACGCAGCAAGCGCGCGATGCCTGGTTTATCGGCTTTACCGCCGAGTATGTGACCGGCGTCTGGATGGGCTATGATGACAACACCCCGCTCAAGGGGGTCACGGGCAGCGGCCTACCGGCCGAGATCTGGCATGAAACCATGGTCCGGGTTCACGAGGGGCGGACCCCGAAGCCGTTGCCGATGCGCGGCCCGATTCCGCCGCACCGGCCCGAGGGCCAACCCGCCGATGGCGGCGCAGAGGGGGGCGTCGGTGGCGCGGTCAACCAGATCTTGCGCGGGATCTTTGGCGGCGGGGCGAATTGATCGGGCGGTGAAGCCTGGAAGGCGGGGGCTGCCGTTCGGGCATGCCCTCCCGCTGCGGCCTGCCCTGTGGGGGGAACAGAGGCAAGAGGCCACCACAACGAGAGAGGCCGCGACGATTATCACGTCGCGGCCTCTCTCGTGCTTGGTTGTCGCGCGGTCGTGCGGCGGTTAGCCGGCGCGTTTCAGATCCGCAATCACCTGGTCGAGATCACCGCGGCGCGCGTCGAGCATGGAGCCGATCTCGGTCCGCTCGGTCAGCAGCATGTTCACACCTTCTATATAGATGTTGAAGAACAACTCGCGCCCGGTGCGATCAGAGACGTGGAACGCCACCTCGAACGGCGATTCCCCGCGCAGAAAGGCGGTGGTGCGCACCTCAAGGAAATTCTTGACCTGGCGCACATCCTCCACCTCAAGCCGGCCGCCGATGAATTCCCGGAACCGCTTGCCGTATTTGCGCGAGATATAGCCGGTGAACGCGTCGGTAAAGGCACGCTTTTGTGCGCTGGACGCGCGGCGTCCGTCCACGCCCAAGGCGTAGGCGGCGATATACGAGGTATCGGAATAGGTTTCAAAGATGCGCTCGAAATCCCGGTACATCCCCGATTCCGATTTACCGCTGTCGATCACGCGGTTGATCTCGGCAACCAGCTTGTCGACCATGGTGCGCGCCGTTGTCGGGTTCAGGGCCGATGCCGCAACAGGTAGCATGGCAAGGCCCGCCGCCGCAGAGGCTGTTCCGATCAGGTGGCGCCGCGAAAAATAAACAGTCATTCAGAAACCCTCGGTGCTGATCTCGTCAGGGGAAATGTAGAGGTCGGTATTCTCACCTTCCAGATCGAATCGTCGATTCTGGAGGTAGAGCGACCGCAGCTGTGCATAGCCGTCTGCGCTATCATATAGCATCGCATCGACCGTATCGGAATAGCGGCCCCGATCCCCCATGCGACGCACGACCTCGGCGTAAAAGCCAAGATTGTCGGCTGGGCGGGGGTCGGTATAGTCGAGCGGGTTGGTGAACAGGTTAACTAGGGTGCCCACCGCGTCGCGGGTTGTGGACGGACCGTAAAGCGGCAGTTCCACATAGGCCCCCTCGTCAAAGCCCCAGACATGCAACGTTTCACCGAAATCGGTATCGACCTCCGGGATCTTGAAGTCCGAGGCCGGATCAGCCAGCCCGGCAAAGCCCACGGTGCTATTGATCACGAAGCGCGAAAAGGCGGTCCCGGCCTGTTTCAGATTCCCCTGCAACAGCGAATCGACCATCATGCCCGGCATCGACAGGTTTTCAGCGAAGGAGTTGAAGCTTTCGACCATCGGTTCAGGCACAATGGTGACATATCCCTTGGACGCCGGCCGGAACAGAACCTTGTCCACGGCCAGGTTAAAGGAGTGGACCGAGCGGTTGGTGCTTTCGTAGGGATCAAAGATCTCGCCGGCGGCTTTCTGTTCAGGGGACCGAGTCGCGCAGGCGGACAGCAGGGCGGCCGACAAGATTGCGGATAGGACGAGGAGGGGGCGCTGCATAGGTTTCATTCCGTGAAACAATCCGTTGATACTTGCGGTCGTGGGGCAACTTTTGAAATGTAGGCTCGTACGCGCCAAGCAAAAGTGTTATGCGCTGCAATAATGGATGTGTGGCCGTTTTGAAACAGGGGCGCGCACATAAAGCGAATTGATGCTCACATTTGGGTCGTTGTAGACCTTATAGATATTGGAAGACGATGCCACCGCCAAATCGTACCAGCGGATCTGCAAACGACGGATTCGCGGAACTCGTCGCCGCTCGAAAACAAAGCCGCTCCTTGTTCTGGTCTGTGGGTTTGTTCAGTTTCTTTGCGAATCTCCTGATGCTGACCGGGCCACTCTATATGTTGCAGGTCTATGATCGGGTGCTCGGCAGCCAATCAGAAGAGACGCTGGTGGCGCTGTCGCTGCTGGTCGCTTTTCTGTACGGTACCATGGGGATTCTGGACTATGCCCGTGGCCGGATCATGGCACGGGTAGGGGCGCGGTTTCAGGGCGCGCTGGACCGGCGCGTGTTCGAGGCGATGCTGAAACGCTCGGCTGTGGCCAATGATCCCGCTGCGCAGACCGGGCTGACCGATCTTGAATCGGTGCAGCGCGTATTGGCCGCACCGGCCTTTATGGCGCTGTTCGATCTGCCTTGGACGCCGTTCTTCCTGTTTGGCATCTCGTTGTTCCACCCTTGGCTGGGCATTCTCGCGGTCTCGGGGGGCACCTTGCTGGTGCTGATCACCGTGCTCAACCAGATTTTTTCACGCCAGCCGGTACAGCAGGCCAACATTTCATCGCATCGCGCCGGGCTGATGGCCGAAGAGATTCGCCACGAGGCCGAGACAATTCAGTCGATGGGCATGCGCGGCGCGGCGTTTGATCGCTGGAACCACACCCGCGACGAATCGCTGGTGGAATCTGTGCTTGCCAATGATGTGGGCGGAAGTTTTTCATCGCTGACCAAGACACTGCGGATGTTCCTGCAATCGGCGATGCTGGGCCTCGGGGCCTATCTTGTGCTTCAGGGCGAGGTGACGGCGGGCGTGATGATTGCTGGGTCGATCCTGTTGGGCCGGGCACTGGCGCCGATTGAACAGCTTGTCGGGCAATGGCCGCAAATTCAGCGCGCGCGCAGGGGCTGGCAGCAACTTGGGGAATTGTTGAGCAAGGTGCCGCCAGATCAACCGCGCACGGCCCTGCCCAAGCCGGCAGCTCGGCTTGAGGCACTTGCGCTGACCGTGGTGCCGCCGGGAGATACCCGGGCCAAGCTGAAAACGGTCAGTTTCAAGGTCGATCCGGGGATAGCGCTGGGCGTAATCGGGCCGTCAGGGTCGGGCAAGACGACGCTGGCGCGTACTCTGACCGGGTTTTGGAAACCAGCTGGCGGGACCGTGAGGTTGGACGGGGCGGCGCTGGATCAATACGACCCCGACGTGCTGGGGCAACATATGGGCTATTTGCCGCAGCGGGTGCAGCTTTTTGACGGTACGATTGCCGAGAATATCGCGCGAATGGTAGCGGTGCCGGACAGTGAAAAGGTTGTCGCGGCGGCAAAGATGGCGGCGGCGCATGATCTGATCGTGTCGCTGCCCGATGGCTATGACACGCGGGTAACCGCTGGAGGCGGGCGGCTTTCGGGGGGGCAGATGCAACGTGTGGCGCTGGCGCGTGCGCTTTATGATGATCCTGTGATCCTGATTCTGGATGAGCCGAACTCGAATCTCGACAACGAGGGCTCGATGGCGCTGAACAATGCGATCAAGGCGATGAAGGCCGCCGGGAAATCGGTGCTGATCATGGCGCACCGGCCCTCGGCAATTCAGGAATGCGATATGCTATTGGTGCTGGACGACGGCCACCGCACTGCCTTTGGACCCAAGGAACAGGTGTTGCGCGAAATGGTCACGAACCACCAGCAATTGCTGAAATCGTCCGGAATGGGCGGCATGAAATGACCGGAACAGAATTGACGAAGGCAGCCGAAACGGACCTGGCCAAGAAGGCCAAGACCGATCTTGCAAAGAAGACCAAGATAGAACTGGCTAAGATCACCCCGGTCGCGCCGAAGAAGGCCGCCGGTCGCGGCTGGTCGGCGCGCCGGCCGGTGATGATCGGGCTGCTGGCGCTGCTCGTGTTGGTCGGGGGATTCGGCAGTTGGGCGGCGCTGTCCACCATCGCTGGCGCGGTGGTGGTGAGCGGTCGCATCGAGGTCGAACAGAACCGGCAGGTGGTGCAGCACGTCGACGGCGGCGAGGTCGCGGAAATTCTCGTGCATGAGGGCGATCTGGTCAAAGAGGGTCAGACGCTCATCCGGCTGGATCCGCGGGATCTGGACTCGCAACTCTTGATTGTCGAGGGCCAGCTGTTTGAGTTGATGGCGCGGCGCGGTCGGCTTGAGGCGGAGCGCGACGAGACCGAAGACGTGACATTTGATCCTGTATTGTTGAAGATCTCCGAGGGGCGCCCGGAGGTGGCCGAACTGGTCGAGGGGCAGCGGCGGCTGTTTCATGCGCGCCGCGATTCCACCGCGCGTGAGATCGACCAACTGGACAAACGGCGCGGCCAGATCACCAACCAAATCGAGGGGATCGAGGCGCAGCAGGACTCGTTGAAGATCCAGCTCGATTTGATCCAAGAGGAGCTGGCCAACCAGCAATCGCTATTGGATCGCGGGTTGGCGCAGGCCACCACCGTTTTGAACCTGCGCCGCACCTCGGCCAATCTGGACGGGACGCTGGGCGAACTCAAGGCCTCCAAGGCGCAGGCCGAGGGCCGGATCACCGAGATCGAGATCGAAATTCTCAAACTGGGCACGACCCAACGTGAGGAGGCGATCACCCGCCTGCGCGACCTGCGCTATCGCGAGCTGGAGCTGGCAGAACAACGCCGCTCGCTCAAGGACCGACTGATGCGGCTGGAGGTCAAAGCGCCGGTCTCTGGCGTGGTTTATGGCATGCGTGTGCATACGCCGCACTCGATCATACGTGCGGCTGATCCGGTCTTGTTTCTTGTACCGCAAGACCGCCCGCTGGTGATCGCCGTGCAGGTCAATCCCATCCATATCGACGAAATCCATGTCGGCCAGGCGGTGCGTCTGCGCGTGTCTTCGCTGGATCAGCGCCAGACGCCGGAACTGACCGGCTCGGTGACCCAGATTTCGGCGGATGCGTTCCAGAACGAAACCAGCGGTCAGTCTTTTTACCGCGCCGAGATCATTTTGGACGAGGGCGAGACGGACAAGCTGCCCGAGGGCAAGGTGTTGATTCCGGGCATGCCGGTGCAGGCCTATGTGCGCACCGCTGACCGCTCGCCGCTGGCCTATCTTGTGAAGCCGCTGGCAGATTACTTTACCAAGGCGTTCCGCGAAAGTTGACCGCGGATCGCTGTTCGTCCCGAATACAGGCCCGAACAGAATACGGGTGCGACCACAGGAGAGAGACGATGAGCATACAAGGCAAACTGGACCAGATGGGCGTGAACCTGCCCGCAGCCGCTGCGCCGGCGGCGAATTATGTTCCCTATGTGCGGGTGGGGGACATTCTGTACGTTTCAGGCCAGATTTCGATGGATGAAACTGGCAACTTGATCATCGGCAAACTGGGCGACACGATGGATGTCGAGGCGGGCGCCGCCGCTGCGAAACGCTGCGCGATGGCTCTTTTGGCGCAGGTGCGCGCTGCCTGTGGCGGGGATCTGGACCTGCTGGTGCGGGTGATAAAACTGACCGGTTTTGTCAATTCCACCGCTGATTTCACGCAGCAGCCGCAGGTGGTGAACGGGGCTTCTGATTTTCTGGTCGAGGCCTTGGGCGATGCCGGGCGGCATTCCCGCTCGGCGGTGTCGGCGGCGGCGTTGCCGTTGGGTGTCGCGGTCGAGATCGAAGGGATTTTCCAACTCCGATGACCGCTTTGTCCGTGCTCCCCGACGCCCTGCTGCGCCTGCCGGTGGCGCACCGGGCCTATCACGATATCACCCAGGGCCGCCCCGAGAACAGCCGTGCCGCGATCAAGGCGGCCATCGCGGCGGGCTATGGGATCGAAATAGACCTGCAGCTGACCGCCGATGGCGCGGCGATGGTGTTTCACGACTATGACCTGACCCGGTTGACCGGGCAGGCCGGGCCCTTGCGCCAGCGCAGCGCCGAGGAGGCCGCGGCGATCCCGCTGCTGCATGGCGACGGCGAGACGATCCCGCGGTTTGAAGACATCCTTGATCTGGTCGCGGGCCGTGCACCGCTGCTGGTCGAACTGAAAGATCAGGACGGTGCCATGGGCCCGGCTGTCGGTCCGCTGGAAGCCGCCGCCGCGCGGGCGCTGGCGGGCTATGGCGGGCCGGTGGCGGTGATGTCGTTCAACCCGTACAGCATGGCCGAGATGGCGCGTCTGGCCCCCGATTTGGCGCGCGGTCTGACCACCTGCAACTATGATGCCACCGATTGGCCGCTGTCGGGCGAGGCTTGCGACCGGCTGCGCGAGATCCCTGATTTCGACCGCGTTGGCGCCAGCTTCATCAGCCATCAGGCAAGCGATCTGTCCCGCCCGCGGGTCCGCGCGCTGCACGGAGATGGCGTGCCGGTGCTGTGCTGGACCATCCGGTCGCCCGAAGTCGAGGCAGAAGCGCGCAAGCTGGCCGACAATATTACCTTCGAAGGGTATCGCGCCGCGATCCCGGGTTGAACCCCGCCCCGGTGACCACAAATAGGGGGGAGGCCGGAGGGACGATGGATCAGGCGCCGATCGAAATTCAGGTTTTGCCGTCGCTGTCGCAGATCCCGGCGGCGGAATGGGATGCCTGTGCCTGCCCCGAGGCGGCCACAGGCGGTCGCCCCGATGATCCCTTTACCACGCATCGCTTTCTCAAGGCGCTGGAGGACAGCGGTTCGGTCGGGCGCGGCACTGGCTGGCAGCCACAATATCTCACCGCCTATCTTGACGATATGCTGATCGCGGTGGCGCCGATGTATGCCAAGTCGCACAGTCAGGGCGAATATATTTTCGATCATAGCTGGGCGCATGCCTATGAGCGCGCTGGCGGGCGCTATTATCCCAAGTTGCAGATCGCGGTGCCCTTCACCCCCGCGACCGGGCGGCGGTTTCTGGTGCGGCCCGGTTACGATGGCATCGGCCAGTCGGCGCTGGTGCAAGGCGCGGTGCAGCTGGCGGCCGACAACCGCATCTCTTCGCTGCATGTCACCTTCTGTACCGGGGAGGAGGCCGAGGCGGGCGTGGCGATGGGGCTGATGGCGCGCTCCAGCCAGCAGTTTCACTGGCTGAACGATGGCTACGCAGATTTCGATGCCTTTCTGGCCGGGCTGTCTTCGCGCAAGCGAAAGAACATCCGCAAGGAACGCCAGCAGGCCAATGCCTTTGGTGGCGCCATCCATGAGCTGACAGGCGATGCCCTGCGCCCTGAGCATTGGGAGGCGTTCTGGCAGTTCTATCAGGATACCGGCGCGCGCAAGTGGGGCTCTCCCTATCTGACCCGGGCGTTCTTTGATCTGGCGCAGGAGCGGTTGCGTAACGATATCGTGCTGGTTCTGGCCGAACGCGACGGGCGCTGGATCGCTGGCGCGCTGAACTTCATCGGGCGCGAGACGCTTTTTGGCCGATACTGGGGCGCCTGCGAGCATCACCCGTTTTTGCATTTTGAGCTGTGCTATTATCGCGCGATAGACTACGCCATCGCCCATGGGTTGAAGCGGGTCGAGGCTGGGGCGCAGGGCGAACACAAACTGGCGCGCGGCTATCTGCCAAGCCAGACCCACAGCCTGCACTGGGTCGGCGATCCGGGCTTTGCCGAGGCTGTTGCGCAATTTCTAGAGGCCGAGCGCGCTGCGGTGAGCGAGGAAATCGAAATCCTGACCGAATACGGCCCGTTCAAGAAGGTCAACGTGGAGGAAAAGGAATGAGCGAGAAACTGTCCGAGGAAACGCGCGGTCCCTTGTTGGACCCCTTGATGCGGAACGGCTGGCATATGGTCGAGGGACGCGATGCCATCGCCAAGATGTTCGAGTTCGAGAGTTTCGTCGAGGCCTTCGGCTGGATGACCCGCGCCGCGATCTGGGCCGAAAAATGGAACCACCACCCGGAATGGCGCAATGTCTACAACCGGGTGGAGGTGGTGCTGACCACCCACGATGTCGACGGGTTGAGCGCGCAGGACGCCAAGCTCGCGCGCAAGATGGACGCGCTGGTCTAAGACTGGGCTGGTTTAAGACTGGGCTGGCTGGGCCGGAGCGGGGGCCGCTCCGGCGGTATTCGCGACAGGGTCAGAGCGCGGCAAGCAGCCCTTCGCCGGCGGATGTCTCGCACTGGCCGGGGTTTTCCTCGGCGTTGAGCACTTTGATCTCACCATCTTCGACCAGCATCGCGTAGCGGGCCGAGCGCGCCATCAGACCGGCGGGCGGGGCGTCGAAATTCATCCCGATCGCGGTGGTGAATTCGCTCTGGGAATCGGCCAGCATGCTGATCCCGGCGGCGTTCGCCCCCGTCGCCTCGCCCCAGGCTTTCATCACGAAGGGGTCATTCACCGAAATGCAGATGATCTCGTCCACGCCCTTGTCCGCGAACGCGTCCTTGGTGCGGATGAAACTGGGCAAATGGGCGGAATGACAGGTCGGCGTAAAGGCTCCCGGCACAGCAAAAATGGCGACCTTTCTGCCCTTGGTCTTGTCCGAGATCTTGATCTGTTCGGGGCCATCGGCGCCAATTTGAATCAGTGTTGCCTCTGGCAGGCGGTCGCCGGCTTTGATGCTCATATGTGTCTCTTTCCATTGCGATTGTGTTCCATCCGGTCGTGCATATAGTGTCCTGCCAATGATTGACCACAGCTAGCGGGACAGGAATTCATATGGGCCATATCGTCGTGATCGGAGCGGGACAGGCCGGAGCCTCGCTGGTGGCCAAACTGCGCAAGGATGGCTATGGCGGCGCGATCACCCTGATCGGGGCCGAGCCGGTGCCGCCCTATCAGCGCCCGCCGTTGTCCAAGGCCTATTTACTTGGCGATATGGCGCTGGAACGGCTTTATCTGCGGCCCGAAAGTTTCTACGCCGAGGCCGATATCGCCCTGCGACTGGGGCAGGAGGTGAGCGCCATCGACACCGCCGCGCAGACGGTGAGCGTCGCGGGCGAGGTGATCGCCTATGACGAGTTGGCGCTGACCACCGGATCTGATCCGCGCCATCTTCCGGCGGCGATCGGCGGTGCACTGGAGGGGGTCTTTACCGTGCGCACGCTGGCCGATGTGGATGCGATGGCCCCCGCCGTGCTCGAGGGCGCGCGCGCGCTGATCGTCGGGGGCGGCTATATCGGGCTTGAGGCCGCGGCCGTCTGTGCCAAACGCGGGGTCAAGGTCACGCTGGTCGAGATGGGCGAACGCATCCTGCAACGGGTCGCGGCCCCGGAAACCAGCGATTATTTCCGCGCGCTGCATACCGCCCATGGCGTCGACATCCGCGAGGGCGTCGGGTTGGATCATCTGGTCAGCGACGCCGGTCGCGTCACCGGCGCGGTGCTGAGCGATGGGGCCGAGTTGGCGGTCGATTTCGTCGTTGTTGGCGTGGGGATCGCGCCTGCCACCACGCTCGCCGAAGCGGCCGGGCTGGAGATCGAGAACGGGATCAAGACCGATGCGCTGGGCCGCACCTCGGCCCCGCATGTCTGGGCGGCGGGGGATTGCGCATCGTTTCCCTACCGGGGCGGGCGGCTGCGGCTGGAAAGCGTGCCCAACGCCATTGATCAGGCAGACTGCGTGGCCGCCAACATGCTGGGCGCCGGAGTGGACTATGTGCCCAAGCCTTGGTTCTGGTCGGATCAATACGATGTGAAATTGCAGATCGCCGGGTTGAACACGGGGTTTGACCGCATCGTGACGCGGCAGGGCGAGGGGCAGGTGGCCTCGTTCTGGTATTTCAAGGGCGAGACCCTGTTGGCGGTGGATGCGATGAACGACCCGCGCGCCTTTATGGTTGGCAAGCGGCTGATCGAGGCAGGCAAGACCGCCGACCCGGCACAGGTGGGCGACCCCGGTTTCGACCTCAAGGCGTTGATGCGGGCGTGAGGATCATCGCGGGCACATTCCGGGGCCGTACGCTGGCTGCGGTCGGCAAGGGCGACGCGGGCGCGCATCTGCGTCCCACCACCGACCGGGTGCGCGAAAGTCTGTTTTCGGTGCTGACCCATTTCGGGGTGATCCCGGGGGCGCGGGTGCTGGACCTGTTTGCCGGCACCGGCGCGCTGGGGCTGGAATCGCTGTCGCGCGGGGCCGCGCATGTCTCCTTCGTCGAGAGCGGGCGTGTGGCGCAGGGGCTGATCGGCAAGAATGTCGAGCTGACCCGCAGTCAGGACGAGACCCGGCTGATCCGACGTGATGCCACCCGTCTGGGCGCCTGCGATACGCCCCCGTTTGATCTGGTGTTCCTCGACCCGCCCTATGGCAAGGGGATGGGGCAAAAGGCGCTGACGGCGGCGCTGGCGGGGGGCTGGTTCGCCCCCGGGGCGCTGGTGGTCTGGGAAGAAAGCGCGCCGATGGAGCCGCCCGAGGGATTCACCCTGCTGGAGCGGCGGACCTATGGCGAGAGCCATGTGACCCTGCTTGAGGTGGGCAGCTAGCCCCGTCCCGGCCAGTGGTCGTTTTCAATGCGCTATAAGGGGGGGCAGCCCCTGTACGCATGCCAAGGCCGGACACATTGCCTTTGCGCGCCCTGTGTATCGAGCGCGTAACGATTTTGTGACGCGACGGCAGGTGCGCTGCCTCTCGTATCTTGCAGCAAAGATGCCTATTTCAGCGATCTGATCAAAAAACGACCGAAAAACAAAAAGAAAACGAGCGAGAAGAATGACTGGTTTGCGTGTGTCTCTGCTGGGCGCGATTGCCCTTACGACCTTGTTCGCGGGCGCTGTGGCGCTCTATGCCTCTGGCGACGGACAAAACGATGCGTGGCTTTCCGACGCCCCCTATCATGTGCAAAAGGCGATGTCGTTGACGGTTCGCTGACCGGACCATTGCCCGGAAAGGCGAAAGGCAGGCGCAGGGCCTGCCTTTTTCATGTTCGGAGCATGGAGTGGGATCAGCCGTAGGTCGGGTGAAATGTTCCCGCCGGCGACAGGGTAAAGATCTCGACGCCATCCGCCGTCACCCCCACCGAATGCTCGAACTGTGCCGAAAGCGATTTGTCACGGGTGACTGCCGTCCAGTCATCGGCCAGCGTCTTGGTCTCGGGGCGACCAAGGTTGACCATCGGCTCGATGGTAAAGAACATGCCCTCTTCCAACACCGCGCCGGTGCCGGGGCGACCGTAGTGCAGCACGTTGGGCTGGCTATGGAACACCCGGCCAAGCCCGTGGCCGCAGAAATCGCGCACCACGCTCATCCGCTGGCTTTCCACATAGACCTGGATCGCGTGGCCGATATCGCCGAAGGTATTGCCGGGCTTGACGGTTTCGATGCCCTTCATCAGCGAGTCATGGGTGACCTGGATCAGCCGCTCGGATTTGCGGCTAAGCTTGCCGGCCACATACATCCGGCTGGTATCGCCGAACCAGCCATCGACGATTACGGTCACGTCGATGTTCAGGATATCGCCGTCCTTCAGCTTTTTGTCGCCGGGGATGCCGTGGCAGACCACGTGATTGACGCTGATGCAGCTCGCGTGCTTGTAGCCTTTGTAGCCGATCGTGGCCGAGGTTGCCTCAGCCGCGTTCACCTTGTCTTCGATGATGCGGTCGATTGCCCCGGTGGTCTGGCCGGGAAACACGTGCTCGGCCATTTCGTCCAGAATTTGCGCGGCCAGATGCCCGGCCTTGTGCATGCCAGCGAAATCGCTCTGATCGTGTATTTGAATGCCGTCTTTGGTCAGGCGGCCCCGAAGTGCGTTATTCAATTGAGGCTCCATTCTTTTGCCGTTGTGCGGTATTTAATCCGTTTGTGGCAAAGTTGCCAGAGGCGGCCGCTTTGCGCGCTATAGCAGGGTGTTCACGGTGATTTCCTCGGGGCTGATCCGGGTGGTATAGACCAGTTTCTCGACCCCCGCCGCGCGGGCCCGCTCAAAGGTCGCGTCATAGATCGGGTCGATGTCGCGGGCCAGATCGAACCGGGTGCAATCCGTGCGCTGCACCAGATACAGCATCACCGCCCGTTGGCCGGCCCGCACCATGTCGGACAATTCTTCCAGATGTTTGGTGCCGCGCAGGGTGCGGCTGTCGGGGAACTCTGCCAGCCCCGGCACCCGCGAAAGCGTCACGGATTTCACCTCGACATAGGTGTCGGGCAGGCCCGGTTCGCTGAGCAGGAAATCGATGCGGCTCGATTGTCCATATTTCACCTCTGGTCGTACAGTTCCATAGGCGGCCAGCGGCGCGATCTGGCGCGCCTCAAGCGCGGCGCGCAGCGCGCGGTTGGGCACCGAGGTGTCGACCCCGGTGAAATGGCCATTCTCATGATCGACCAGCCGCCAGCCGAACTTCAGTTTCTTCTTCGGGTCGTCGTTCGGCTCCAGCCAAATCTTCATACCGGGTTCGGCCAGACCCAACATCGAACCGGGATTGGCGCAATGGGCCGTCACCTCGCGCCCGTCCTCGAGCGTGCAATCGGCTAGGAACCGCTTGTAGCGGCGGATCAGCCGGGCCGGGACAAGAGGGGTTTGAAAGCGCATGAAACCCGGCCTATACCTGCCGACGCGGCCCTTCAAGACCGCGAAACGAGGGAAGGGGCACCATGGCTAATCCAACTGCAGCGATGCTTGTGATCGGGGATGAAATCCTGTCCGGGCGTACGCGCGACTCCAATATGTATTTCCTTGCCGGCGAACTCACCAAACATGGGATCGACCTGAAAGAGACCCGCGTGGTCAACGATGACGCGCCAGCGATCATCGATGCCGTGCAGGCGCTGTCGGCGCGTTTTGATCACGTCTTTACCAGCGGCGGGATCGGCCCAACCCATGACGACATCACCGCCGATTGCACCGCGGCGGCCTTTGACGCGCATATTGACGTGCGCGCCGATGCCCGCGCGCTGCTTGAGGCGCATTACAAGGCCACGGGGCTGGAGCTGAACACGGCGCGGCTGCGTATGGCGCGCATCCCGGACGGGGCGGTTTTGATCGACAACCCGGTGTCCACAGCGCCCGGATTCACCATCGAGAACGTGCATGTCATGGCCGGTGTTCCGGCGGTGTTCGAAGCGATGGTGGCGGGGCTGCTGCCGACGCTGACCGGCGGCGCGCCGCTTTTGTCGCAAAGCGTACGGGTGATGCGCGGCGAGGGCGAGATCGCCGGAACGCTGGGCGCGCTGGCGGCAGAGTTCTCGGACCTGTCGATCGGCTGTTACCCGTTCCATACGGATGGGGTGTACGGGGCCAATATCGTTGTGCGCGGCAGCGATGGCGCGCGGGTGAACGCCGCTGTGACCCGTCTTTCGCAGGAGCTGGATGTATGAGCGTTGAAACCGCCCCTTGGCTGTTCGACGTGATCGACGGCACATGGCCCGCCGCCAGTTATCATGAACAGGGGCCCTGGCTTTTGCGCAGGGGGCGGGGCGGCGGCAGCCGGGTGTCGGCAGCCTCGGCCGAGCGGCCGGTGGACGACAACGAGATCACCACAGCGGAAGAGGCGATGCGCGCGATGGATCAGCGCCCGCTTTTCATGATCCGTCCGGGGGATGACGCCCTTGACGCGCAGCTGCAGGCGCGCGGCTATGCGATCAAGGATCCGGTGACGGCCTATGCCTGTCCGGTGGCGCAACTGACCGATGTCGCAATTCCACGGGTGACCGTGCTGGAGGTTTGGGAGCCGCTGGCAATCATGCGAGAGATCTGGGCCGAGGCCGGGATCGGGCCGGCACGGCTGGCGGTGATGAACCGCGCCGAGGGGCCCCGGACCGGGCTTTTGGCGCGCTATAACGACAAGCCGGGCGGCACCGCCTTTGTCGCGATCCACACCGGCGTGGCGATGGTGCACGCGCTGGAAATCCTGCCGCATCAGCGCCAGCAGGGGCTGGGCAAATGGATGATGCGCGGCGCGGCGCATTGGGCGGCGAAACAGGGGGCCGATACGCTCGCCGTGGTGTGTACGCGGGAGAATGACGCTGCGAATGCCTTGTATTCTGGCCTTGGGATGTCCGTAGTGGGCCAGTACCACTATCGTATCTTGCAAGGGGAGGAGACCCGCACATGACCGACAGCAGACCACCCACCGCACTTGACCTGCCGATGGTCGACCCGCTGCCCGAGGACACGCAGAAATATTTCGATATCTGCACCGAAAAGCTGGGGTTGATCCCCAACGTGCTCAAGGCCAACGCGTTCGACATCGACAAGCTGAACGCCTTTAGCGGCATCTATAACGACCTGATGCTGGCCAAGAGCGGGCTGAGCAAGCTGGAGCGCGAGATGATCGCCGTCGTGGTGTCTTCGATCAACCGCTGTTTCTATTGCATCGTGGCCCATGGGGCGGCGGTGCGGCAGTTGTCGGGCGATCCGATGCTGGGCGAGATGCTGGCGATCAACTACCGGGTTGCGGATCTGGATCCGCGCCAGCGCGCGATGCTGGATTTCGCGGCCAAGATGACGACCGAAAGCTACACCATTGAGGAAGGCGACCGTCAGGTATTGCGCGATGTGGGTTGTTCCGACCGCGATATCTGGGACATCGCCAACGTCGCCGGGTTCTTCAACATGACCAACCGTGTGGCCAGCGCCACCGCCATGTGGCCCAACGACGGATACCACAAGCAACACAGATGATCCGGGCCGTCGCCCTCTGCACCCTTCTCACTGCCTGCCCGGCGGTGGCGTTGGAGCTCCCGCAGGGGGCGCGGCTGTTGTCCGAGCGGGACTCGCCGTTCGACAGCTATGCGCTGCCGCGTGCGGCGTTTGCGGGCGATGCGGTGCCAGCGCAGATATTCGAGGGCCGGGTCGAGCGCCGCACATGGCGCATGGAAGGTGGACCGTTCGAGCCACTGCAGCTGTTGGCTCCGCTGCGCGATCAGCTTGCGGCACGCGGCTATGAGATCATTTTCGAATGCCGTGCACAGGGCTGTGGCGGGTTCGACTTCCGCTTCGGAACCGAGATTGCCCCGGCCCCGCATATGCATGTGGATATTGGCAATTTCCGCTTTCTCTCAGCCATCCGCAAGGGTGACGAGGCGCTGAGCCTGCTGATCAGCAGCACCGGCAACAGCGCCTATATTCAAGAGATTCATGTCGCGCCCACCGCGTCTGCGGCAGAGGGCGCTGCGCCTGACGTGCTGCAGCCGCCGGTCGCCGGACTGACACCGGATGAGGCGTTGGCGGGGGCGAGTCGACCCGCCAACGCCGTGAGCACAGCCGTGGGTGACGCGTTGTTGTCGCGCGGTCATATTCTTCTTGGGGATCTGGATTTCGGCACCGGGGCGAATGCGCTGGGGCCACCGGGCAGCTATGACACGCTGGCCGGGATTGCCGCCTTTCTGGCCGCCAACCCGAGCTACCGGATCGTTCTGGTCGGCCATACCGACAGTATCGGCGCGCTGGCGGCGAATATTGCCTTGTCGAAACGGCGGGCTGAAACCGTGCGGGATCGCCTTGTCACCGCATATGCGGTGGCACCGAACCGGGTCGAGGCCGAGGGGGTGGGCTATCTGGCGCCGATCGCCTCGAACCTTACGCCTGAGGGGCGGGAAAAGAACCGCCGGGTTGAGGCGCTGGTGCTGCCGATGCGGTGACATGAAAAAAGCCCCCGTGCTGGGCACGGGGGCAGGTCGGTTGCCAAGGGAAGCAACATGAAATCTGTTACCACTCGTTCGGGCCTTTGTCGGCAAAGGCATGGACGAGGAAATCGATAAAGGCGCGGACCTTGGGCTGGGTGAAACGGCCCGGCGGATAGACAGCGTAAACGCCGAGCATCTCGACCGGGAGGGTGGGCATCGCATCCTCGACGAGACCTTCCTCCAAGGCTTGCGCATAGAGATAGCTGGGCAGATAGGCGATCCCGAGGCCCGAGATCGCGGCGTTGAGAAGCGATTGCCCGTCATTGACGCTGAGCCAGCCGGCGGTGCGCACCTGCCGCTTTTCGCCCGAGGGCGCGGTAAGCTTCCAGACATTGCCGCTCGACTGGCTGGAATAATGCAGCAGCTTGTGCGTGTTGAGATCGTCGATCTTCTGCGGGCGGCCGAATTTCTGGATATAGCCCGGGCTGGCGACCAGCCGTTTGGTGGTCTCGGTCAGCTTGCGGGCCCGCAGTGAGCTGTCCTCAAGCTCGCCAATGCGGATCGCGAGATCAAAGCCTTCGCTGATCAGCTCCACATAGCGGTTGTTCAGCACCATATTGACCGTGATGTCGGGGAAATCAGACAGAAACTCGGACAGGATAGGAGACAAAAGATTGACGCCGAAATCGGTGGCGACGCTGATCCTCAGCAGCCCCGAGGGCGCCGATTGCATCGAGGTGACCAGCGCGTCGGCCTCGCCGGCGTCATTCAACACCCGGCGGGCGCGGTCGTAATAGGCCAAGCCGATCTCGGTCGGGCTGACCCGGCGCGTGGTGCGGTTCAACAGCCGTGCGCCCAGTCGGGCCTCGAGGCTGGAGACATGTTTGGACACCGCCGATTTGGAGATACCCATCTTCTTGGCCGCATCGGTGAACCCGCCTTGGTCCACCACGTTGGCAAAGGCTTCCATTTCGGTCAGTCGGTCCATGCCATCATCCTCGGTTCCCAGGTTTTGCTGTCCTCGTTATCCCGCTCAATCTGGGCGAGAACGGGGCAGCGATGGGATAATATCGCGGTATTGGCCGGGATCGTTCGGGTCTGGGAAACGGCAGGTGGCGTGGCAGGGGGGGCCGGGGGCTCTGCCCCCCGTCGCGGCGGGCCGCGACTCCCCCGGAGTATTTACAGCCAGAAAAAGGGAGATCTGAGGCCGCGCTGGGTCGTGGGCGCCCCCTTTCCCGCTGTGGTGGCGAGAGGGGGCGCGCGCAACTAGAGCGTCGCGGCCAGCCGGGTGCCCTGGTTGATCGCCCGTTTGGCGTCAAGCTCGGAGGCCAGATCGGCGCCGCCGATCACATGGGCGGTGATGCCGAGGTTCGCCAGCGCACCGACAAGGCTGCGTTCGGAGGTCTGACCGGTGCACAAAACGATGGTATCGGCCTCGATCAGGGTCGGGTTTTCCCGCGCCTCTCCGAAACTGACGTGCAGGCCATCTTCGTCGATACGCTCGTAATTCACGCCGCCGACAAAGGCGACGTCCTTCATTTTCAACGTGGCGCGGTGGATCCAGCCGGTGGTCTTGCCCAGCCGCTTGCCGTGTTTCTCGGCCTTGCGCTGGAGCAGGGTGACCTGTCGTGCCGGGGCATGTGGGTGCGGTCCGCCGGGCACCAGCCCGCCGCGCTGCTTTGCCGGGTCGGTGACGCCCCATTCCTCCATCCACAGGGGCAGGTTCTCGGTCGGGCTGTCGCCGTCCTCGACCAGAAATTCGCTGACGTCGAAGCCAATGCCGCCGGCCCCCAGAACCGCCACGCGCCGTCCCACCGGGGCCTTGCCCGCCAGCACGTCGATATAGCTGAGCACGTTCGCGCCGTCCTGCCCGGGGATTTGGGGATCGCGCGGGAGGACCCCGGTGGCGAGGATGACATCGTCGAACCCGGTCAGATCCTTTGCCGTCACGGCCTGGCCCAGCTGCAGCGTGATGTCGGCCTGATCCACCATGGTGCGATACCAGTCCACCAGACCGCGAAACTCTTCCTTGCCGGGAACTTGCTTGGCCATGTTGAGCTGACCGCCGATCTCAGCGGCCTTGTCGAACAGCGTGACCTTGTGGCCCCGCTCTGCCGCAGTCAGCGCCGCCGACAGCCCCGCTGGTCCGGCGCCGACGACGGCGATGGATTTCGCTTTGGGCGTCTGTTCGATCGCAAGTTCGGTCTCATGGCAGGCGCGCGGATTGACCAGACAGGAGGTCAGCTTGCCGCCGAAGGTATGATCCAGACAGGCCTGATTGCAGGCGATGCAGGGCGCGATGGTCGCGGCGTGTCCGGCCTGTGCCTTGGCGACGAAATGCGGATCCGCCAGCATCGGGCGCGCCATGGACACCATGTCGGCGCAGCCCTCGGCCAGCACCTGTTCGGCGACCTCGGCGGTGTTGATCCGGTTCGAGGTGATCAGCGGAATGCCCACCTTGCCCATCAGCTTTTGCGTCACCCAGGCAAAGGCGCGGCGCGGCACAGAGGTGGCGATGGTCGGCACCCGGGCCTCGTGCCAGCCGATGCCGGTGTTGAGGATCGTGGCGCCGGCCTTTTCGATCTCCTGCGCCAGTTGTACGACCTCCTCATGGGTGGAGCCATCGGGCACCAGATCGATCATCGACAGCCGGTAGATGAGGATGAAATTTGGCCCCACCGCCGCACGGGTGCGGCGCACCACCTCGATGGGGAGTCGCATGCGGTTTTTGTACGATCCGCCCCAGCGATCGGTGCGCTTGTTGGTGTGGGTCACGAGGAACTGGTTGAGGAAATACCCCTCGGAGCCCATGATCTCGACCCCGTCATAACCGGCCTGCTGCGCCAGCACGGCGGCGTTGACGATGTCGGCGATCTGCTTTTCGATCCCCTCTTCGTCCAACTCGTTGGGTGGAAAGGGCGAGATGGGGGATTTCACCGGGCTGGGGGCGACGCATTTCGGGCCATAGGAATAGCGCCCCGCATGCAGGATCTGCATGGCGATCTTGCCACCGGCCTGATGTACGCGATCGGTCACCACGGAATGGTTCGCCACGTCCTTGTCGGTGGTCATCATCGCGGCGCCGGGCATGACCGAGCCTTCCAGATTCGGGCCGATGCCGCCGGTCACCATCAGCGCAACCCCGCCGCGCGCACGCTCGGCATAGAACTCGGCAACGCGGTTCCAGTCGCCGGTTTCCTCCAGCCCCGTATGCATGGAGCCCATCAACACGCGGTTCTTCAATGTGGTGAAGCCCAGATCCAGCGGCGCCAGAAGATTTGGGTATTCGGTCATGATCGCCCTCCCTCATTTTGCGCACAGGATTGCCCTATTGCGCTGCTCTGTCACCCCTCAACCCTGCGTCACCCGCTTGCACCGCGTGGTGCAGGCGCTAGACAGGAGGGGCAAATGAGGAGCCGTCAAAATGACCCCGGAAGAAATCGCCCAGCTGCCCTATCGCCCCTGTGTCGGCGTCATGTTGATGAATGCCGCCGGGCATATCTTTGTCGGCCAGCGCATAGACCGGTTTGAAGAGGCCTGGCAAATGCCCCAAGGCGGGGTGGAAAAGGGCGAGGTGCCGCGCGCCGCCGCCCTGCGCGAGTTATGGGAAGAAACCGGGGTGACCGCCGATCTGGTCGAGATCGTGGCCGAAAGCGCGCAGTGGTTGCCCTATGACCTGCCGCAGGATCTGGTGCCTCAGATCTGGAAGGGCCGCTATCGCGGGCAGGAACAGAAATGGTTCCTGATGCGGTTCCAAGGTGATGATGATCAGGTGAACATCAAGACCGAACACCCCGAGTTCAGCACATGGCGCTGGCAAGACCCGGCGCATCTGGTGGAGCGGATCGTGCCGTTCAAGCGTGTGGTCTATGAAAAAGTGGTCGAGGAATTCGCACCCTATCTGGGCTGACTGTGCGTTTGTAGGGCCCCGGTGGACCTGGGGGTGGTCCGCGTCTGCCGGTGGAGCCTCCGGCGGGAGTATTTGGGACAAGAAGACCTTGGGGGCGGGATCATGATCACGGGGGGGATCACGCCTCGAAGATTGGGATATGTGGTCCGGCCGCGCGTGGAAGATTGCCGCTCAGGCGCGGATCGGGGGCGATTTCGATCTGTTGGCGCATGGGTGTAAACCCGCTGCGACGGTAGAAAGAGAGCGCGCCGGGATGGTCGAGCGTACAGGTATGCAGGTGAAACCGTACAATCGGGTGCGCCCAGGCCTTTTCGATGGCGGCGTTCATCATGAACCGACCGGCGCCAGAGCCGATCAGCACCGGGGTGACGCCGAAAAAGGCCAGTTCACAAGCGCCCTTGTCGCGGAAATCCAACTCCAGCACCCCCTCGGCGTGGCCCTGTTTTTCGAGCGCGTAGAGTTCGACTTTGGGATCTGAGAGGATCTTGGAAAGCCCGGCGTCATCGAGTCCGAGACGCGAGAACCACAGCCAGTCCTGACCGCCGACCCGGGTGAACAGGTCGCGGTACCAGTCGGGCGCGGGGGCTTTGATGCGGCGCAGGCTGACGCCCTCGGGCGCCGGCACTGGGCGCGGCGCGGCGGGGGTGCGCATCTCCAGATGCGTCACCACCGAGGCCACCATCCCCGGTGGGACGTCGTAATCCCCCGGCGTCAGCATCATCAAAGCAGCCCGGCGTCGCGCAGCAGCTCGGCCACGTTGGTTTCGGGGCGCGGGCCGATATGGCTGATCACCTCGCGGGCGCAGACATTGCCGATGCGGGCGCAGGTTTCCAGATCGCGGTCCGTGGCCATGCCATAGAGGAACCCGGCGGCGAACTGGTCGCCTGCGCCGGGGGCGTCGAGGGGCGAGATCCGTTCCACCGGCACGTCGATACGCGTGGTGCCCTCCATCACCGTGACGCCGTCACCCGAGCGAGTGCAGACCACCAGTGGGCAGAGCGCGGAGGTCATCATCAGCGCATCGTCCAGGTGATCGGTCTGGAACAGCGACTGGATCTCGGCCTCGTTGCCGATCACGAAATCCATCTGGTGTTCGATCAGCGACAGAAAGTCGTCGCGGTGCCGGTCGACGCAGAATGGATCGGAAATGGCGATGCCGATCTTGCCGCCGCCCTTGTGGCAGTCACGCGCGGCCTCGAGAAAGGCCTCTTTGCCCTTGTCCTTGTCGAACAGATAGCCCTCAAGGAACATCAGCTCGGCCTTGCCGGCGACCTCGCTGGGCACGTCGTCGGAGCTGAGCTCCGAGGAGATCCCCAGATAGGTGTTCATCGAGCGTTCGCCGTCGGGCGAGACAAAGATCATCGAGCGCGAGGTCGGCAGTTCGCCGCCCGCGACCGGCGGGTTGACGAAGTCGACCCCGTCCTCGTTCATCGCGTTGGCGTAAAAATGGCCGAGTTCATCGTCGCGCACCCGGCCGATAAAGGCGGTGTTCAGCCCCAGCGCGCCAGCCCCGGCGATGGTGTTGGCCACCGAGCCACCCGGGGTCTGCAGCCGGTCGGCCATTGCGCCGTAAAGCAGTTCGGCGCGGTCCTGCTCGATCAGTTGCATGATGCCCTTCTCGATCGCGTTCTCGCTCAGAAAGGCGTCCTCGGTCTGGCTGATGACGTCGACCACGGCATTGCCGATCCCGACGAGTTGATAGGTGGTCATAGATTTTTGTCCTCGAATTGGCACAGGTCGCGGATGAGGCAGGTGCCGCACAGCGGTTTGCGCGCCTTGCAATGATAGCGGCCATGCAGGATCAGCCAGTGATGCGCGTGCTGTTGGAAATCCACCGGCACGTTGTCTTCGATGGCGCGTTCGACCGCGTCGACGTCCTTGCCCGGGCAAAGGCCAGAGCGGTTGCCGACCCGGAAAATATGGGTATCCACCGCCTGAGCGGGATAGTGCCACCACATGTTCAGCACCACATTGGCGGTCTTGCGCCCCACCCCCGGCAGCGATTGCAGCGCGGCGCGGGAATTGGGCACCACGCCGTCGTAATCCTCAACCAGAATGCGGCTGAGTTTGATCACGTTCTTGGCCTTGTTACGGAACAGGCCGATGGTCTTGATATGCTCGATCAGACGCTCTTCGCCAAGATCGAGCATCTTTTGCGGGGTGTCGGCGATCGGGAACAGATCCCGCGTGGCCTTGTTCACGCCCGCGTCGGTCGCCTGCGCGCTGAGCGCCACGGCAACCACGAGGGTATAGGCGTTGACATGGTCCAACTCGCCCCGGGGTTCGGGTTCGCGGGCCTGAAACCGGGTAAAGATCTCGCGGATCGTATGGTAATCGAGCTGTTTTGCCATCCGGCTCTTAATGCCGTGCGCGGCGGCGTGGCGCAACGTGAAAGCGCAGGAAACGGGTCGCATCGCTGCATCGCTGCCCCTAGGTTGGGCAGATCGGAATGGAGTGTTGGCGATGGGTGAGGGTGACAACGAACAGGGCTATCATTTCAACGTGATGCGCCGGGCGATCGCGGTGATTGATGAGCACCAGCAAGACGGCGGCGAGACGCTGTCGCTGGAGGCGCTGGCGGCAGCGATGGAGATGAGCCCTGCGCATTTCCAGCGGCTGTTCTCGCGCTGGGTCGGGGTGTCGCCGAAACGCTATCAACAGTACCTGCGGCTGGGTCATGCCAAGGCGCTGCT
>JASJGL010000090.1:0-15831 GCA_033791545.1 Pseudodonghicola sp.
CTGTTCCAGCAGATCCTGAATCAACTCGACAAGGCGATCGGTCAGGGCGGCGCTTTCGGTGATCGTGTCCCAGCCGGCCAGCGCCATCGTGGCGGCGTGATCGGGGGCCGAAAGCTGCACCACCGCCTGCGCCAGACTGGCGGAATCGTGCACGATGCGGGCGGCCTGTGCCTGATTCAACCGCTCATAGGCTTCCGCATGGGCCGAAACGTGGGGACCATAAAGCACCGCCGACCCCAGCGCGGTGGCGGCAAAGGGCGCCCGTCCGCTGCCCCCTTCGGCCAGCGACCCGGCCATGAAGGTGACCGGGGCCATGCGGTACCAAAGCCCCAGATCCGAACTGTCATCGCAGATCAGGATCTGCACCTCTTCGCCGATGGCATCGCCGCCGTGCCAGTCGGCAAACCGCAGCCCCGCCGCCCCGGCGGCGTCGATCAGGGCGCCGGCATCGCCGGGCTCGGCGGGGACGGCGACCAGCAGCAGCCGGTGCTGAAAGCGCAGCGCATCGCGATGGGCGGCCAGAATCGGGGCGAACTCCTCGGGTTGGAGATAGGCGGCCAGCCAGAGCGGGCGCGCCGCCAGCACTTGGGTCGCCGCAGCCAGTGCGGCTTCCGGGCAGGGCGGCGGGCTGACCCCCATGAGCAGGCGCGAATGCGCCTCGACCTCGGATCGGTGCAGGCCAAGCCGGCGCACCTGCGCTGCGACACTGTCGCTGGTGGTCAGGATGACATCGAAACGCTCCAGACAGGGGCGGGTGGTATCGGTCAACCAGCCGGTGCGCCGGTGCGGTAGCTCAGAAGCATCGAGATCGGCGATCACCATCAGGGTGCCCCGATCGGCGGCCTGGCAGATCAGGTTCGGCATCAGATCGCCGCCGGTCCAAAGGCACAGATCGGGCGTCCAATGCTCGAGAAAGGCCCGCACCGTTTGCGGATGGTCCGACAGCAGCGGCAGCGGCGCGGGATCGCGCCCGGTGGCGGTGGCGGGGACGGCGGCATTCACGGTGATCAACAGGTTGATCTCGGGGCGTTGCGCCCGCAACCGCGCTCCCAGATCACGCAGCGCCAGATGCCGCTCGGGGCTGGTGGCATGCATCCAGACCAGTGGCCCGCGGGGCCGCGGCGGCGGCTGATCCTGCGCCGGTTGCGCCGCCCGCCAGGACAGCGCGCGATAGGTCGCGAGCCCCAGCGAAACACGCATGGGCTCAGCCCAGCTCTTCGGTGGAGGAGGCCTCCCGCTCTTCATCGCGCAGCCGGTGGATGTGGGCGATGAAATAGCGCATATGCGCGTCATCCACGGTGCGCTGCGCCTCGGCTTTCCAGGCGGCATAGGCGCTGGCGTAATCGGGGAACATGCCGACGATATGGATGTTGTCGGGGTCCTTGAATGTGCTTTTTGACGGGTCGACCAGTTCGCCGCCGAAAACGAGGTGAAGACGTTGAGTCATGTCGGCATCCTTTGCAAAGTGAAGGTCCGAATTGAGGGCCTCTGGGTTGGCGGCACCCTACGCCTTGGCGGTGTGGCGTCAAGGCGGGGCCCGGCGGGGCTTGGCCCGTTGGCGGGCGCAGGGCTCAGGTCGGGGCGATATCGGGGTCGCGGGGCTCCAGTGCCGCGCTGAGCCGGTCATAAAGCGGCCGACCGGCGGCGATCACACCGTTGACCTGTGGCCGGGGATTGTTGAAGCGCAACCGCGCGCCACGCCGGTCGGTGCAGATCGCCCCGGCCTCGTGCAGGATCAGATCCCCGGCTGCGACGTCCCATTCCCAGCTTGGTCGCAGCGTCAACATGCCATCATAACGCCCCTGCGCCACCAGCGCCATGCGATAGGCCAGCGACGGGCGATAGGCCCGGCGAAAATCGGGCACCGCACCGGCGCGCCAGTGCTGCGCCGCCATATTGGGGCGGGTGGCGAGGATTTCGGCCTGGTCCAGATCCTGCGTGTCACGCGGGGCAATGGCCGCGCCGTTCAGTTGCGCCCCTCGCCCACGCGCGGCGCTGTACAGCAGATCGCACATCGGCAGATAGACCACCGCTGCCGTGACGACGCCGTGTTCGGCGACGGCCAGCGCATGGGCCCAGGTGCGGGCACCTTCGGTAAAGGCGCGGGTGCCGTCGATCGGATCAATGATGAACACCCGGTCGCGCCCCAGCCGTTCGGCGTTGTCGTCGCTTTCCTCGGACAGCCAGCCGTAATCTGGCCGCGCCGCGCGCAGCCGCTGTTCCAGCATGTCGTTGACGGCAAGATCCGCCTCGGTCACCGGGCCGGCGCCATCGGGCTTGTCCCAGCGCCGGGCCTCGGGGCCGGTATAGCTGCAGGCGATTTCGCCCGCCGCGCGCGCCGCCTCGGTCAGGAGGGTGAGGTCAGCTTCCCGCAAGTGTCATGCCTTCGATCAGCAGCGAGGGCACCACGCGGGACAGATAGGCGCGCGCATCGTTGGCCGGAATGATCCGCAGCAACATCTCGCGGAGATTGCCGGCAATGGTACATTCGTTGACCGGATAGGCGATTTCGCCGTTCTCGATCCAAAGACCCGCCGCGCCGCGCGAATAATCGCCGGTGTTGGGGTTGATGGTCGAGCCGATCAGCGAGGTCACCAGCAGCCCGGTGCCCATGTCGCGGATCAGGTCGGCGCGGCTGGCCTCGCCCGGGGTGAGCGAGATGTTCCAGTTCGCCGGCGATGGCGGCGAGGAGACCCCGCGCGCGGCGTTGCCGGTGGAGGCCATCCCCAGTTTGCGCGCACTGGCCAGATCCAGCGTCCAGCCGGTGAGTATGCCGTTTTCCACGATGGCGCGCTCCCGCGTTGGTAAGCCTTCTGCGTCAAACGGGCGCGACCCGCCGATCCGGGGGCGGTGCGGATTTTCGATCACCGACAACTGTTCGGGCAACACCAGTTTGCCCAAATCATCCTTGAGCCAGGACGAGCCGCGCGCAATTGCCGCGCCATTGGTGGCCCCGAGCAGATGCCCGATCAGGGACGAGGCGATGCGTTCGTCGAACAACACCGGAAACTGCCCGGTGCTGGGTTTGCGGGCACCAAGGCGCGCCACGGCGCGTTCGCCCGCGCGTTGGCCAATGTCCACCGGGCTGCGCAGATCGGCCTGAAAGGTGCGGCTGTCGCCGTCATAGTCGCGCTCCATTCCCGTGCCGGTGCCGGCAATCGCGACGCAGGAGGTCGACCGCCCGCTGCGCTGGTAGCCGCCGGAGAACCCGTTGCTGGCGGCGATATGCACCGCGTGGCGGCTGTAGGAGGCCCCGGCGGCCTGAACTTGGCTCACGCCCTCGATGGCCAGCGCGGCGGCTTCGGCGGCCTGCGCATCGGCCTGCAACTCGGTCGGGGCCGGTTCGGGGGTCGGGTCGTCAAGCTCCAGCGCGGCGGCGTCCCAGCCTTGTGCCAACTGGTCTGGATCGGCCAGCCCGGCATAGGGATCTTCGGGGGTTTCGCGGGCCATGGCGACAGCGCGCTCGGCCATTTCGGTCAGTGTTTCGGGCCGGGTGTCCGAGGACGACACATTGGCCTGTCGCCGCCCCAGAAGGACGCGCAGGCCGATGTCGGTGCCTTCGGACCGTTCGGCCTTTTCCAGAGTGCCGGCGCGGATATCGACCTCGACCGATCCGCCGCTGAGGGCGATGGCGTCAGCGGTCTCTGCGCCGGCCTTGCGGGCGGCGGTCAGGATGGCGTGGCACAGCTCTTCGAGGGATTGGGTCATGGGCGCCCTTGCTTGCAATTCTCAGGCCCTGAGGTAGCCCCGGACGGCCCGCGCTGCAAGGGAGCGAACGGAAAACGGGGCCGGTATGACCCGGCCCCGCATCGCATTCCGCAGGGGAATGGGGTTATTTCAGGCGCTGTCCGTTGGCGAGGATCTGGCCCTGATCGTTGATCTCGATCGTCGAGTTCAGCGTATCGGGGGCCTCGCCCGGCACCGCCATCATGCCCATCATCATGCGCGCGCCGGTGGCGTCACTGTCCGACATCACCCCCATCTGGATCAGCTTGTCGATCAGCCCGTTGGCGCCGACAAGCTTCAGCTTGGCTGTGCCCGCCGGTGCGGGGATGCCGTCAAAGCTTTCCATGTCGGTGTTGTCAAAGGTGAAATCGCCCGTGCCGGTCAATTCTGCACCAGCGGCCGAGACCCGCAGTTCGTTGATCGTCAGCGCGTCAAGTTCACCCGGAGGGGTGTCGCTGTCCTCGATGGTGTCGGCGATTGCGGGGTCCAGCAGATCGGCCAACAGCCGCAGCTTGCCGCTCAGATTGACGATGATCGTCGCCGGATCACGCGGCAGGACCGCGCCCGGATCGAAGATTCCCCAAAGCTGTTCCGGCATGGTGAAATCGGCGATGGTCAGACCAAAGGCAAAGGGCTGCTGCGCCTCCGACTTGGAAATCGGCATGTCGAGCGCAAAGGCCATCTTTTGCATCGCGATGGCGATAGGAAAGGGCAGTTCGGCCGTTTCCATCGTGATGTCGCTTTGGTCTTGCGACACCTCATAGGCCAGATGCGCGGCATCCATTGCCACCGACAGCACGCCCCCTTGCGAGGCGGTGCGCATGGCGAATTGTTCGCCGTCGCCGGTGCCAGACATGTTTCCGGTGCCCGACGCATAGGTGAACCGACCATCAAAGCCGAACCCGGAGTCCAGCATTCGGGGCAGGTCAGAGGCGTCCATCTCCAGCGGCACACTGCCTGACCCTGCGAAGCCAAGCTTTTGCAAGCCGCCCCGGAAGGTGGCGGCATCCTCGGTGTCGGGATCGTCAAAGGCGAGGTCATAGGTCAGCGAGGTTGCGGTCATGCTCTGCTCATAGCTGCGCATGTCGCTCAGCCGCATGTGGGTGCTGCTGATCACGTTGCCCAGCGCCATGGTCATGCGCAGGACCTCGGGCGGCATGGTTTCGCCGTCAACCGTGAGATTGTCCATGCGCACACCGATGTTGGCCGATGTGTAGGCGTAGGTCATGTCGTCGGGCGCGCCCGAGACCACCATCTCGGCCCCGGATTGGGTCAGCCCGATAAGGGCGGTGACGTCTTCCTCGCCATCGGCAACATCAATCGTGATCGGCATATGTGGCGGCATGACGACATTGACCGTGCCATCGCCATTCTCGGTGAATTGCAGCTGGTCCAACAGGATCGAGACGGTGCCCTGGTCCTCGGGCAGTTGCAGCGCCATGCTGAGGTCGCTAACCGTGAGCGTGCCGCCGGTCATGCTTTCGCTGGCCGTGATCTGATAGCCAGCCGCAGACAGGTAGCCTTGCCAATCGGTCCAGACGTCCTGCGCGGCCAGATCGGCGAGCGCACCATGGGCCGTGCACGACAGGACCAGTGCCATCGCTGAGCCACGCGTAAGATAAGACATCATGCAAATATCCTCCTGGAAAATTCTGGCATATGGTCTGTGTTGCGCGCCGGGGCGTCAAGGGGGAAGGACTGGACCGGCGCGTCATCGCACAGTACCACTTGCGGCAGCATTTCTGGGAGACCATGCATGGACATGACGGGAAAGACGGTTCTGATCACCGGCGCCAGCCGGGGTATCGGGGCCGAGGCGGGCCGGGTTTTCGCCGCCGCAGGCGCCAATGTGATTCTGCTGGCGCGCAGCGCCGATGCGCTCGCCGCGCTGGCCGATGAGATCGGCCCGCAAGCGGTGGCGTTGGGCGCGGATGTCAGCCGCTATGGCGATATGGAGGCGGCGGTGCAGACCGCGCTTGACCGGTTTGGCGGGCTTGACGTCCTGATCGGCAACGCCGGCGTGATCGACCCGATCTCCCGCCTGTCCGAGGCAGATCCCGACGACTGGGGGCAGGCGATCGACATCAATCTCAAGGGCATCTTTTACGGGATGCGCGCGGCGGTTCCGGCGATGCAGAAGACCGGGGGCGGAACCGTGCTGACGATCAGTTCGGGCGCCGCGCATAATCCGCTGGAGGGCTGGAGCGCCTATTGCAGTTCCAAGGCGGGCGCGGCGATGCTGACCGCCTGTCTCGACAGCGAAGAGCGCGGCAATGGGATCCGGGCGCTGGGCCTCAGCCCCGGCACCGTGGCCACCCAGATGCAGCGCGAGATCAAGGCCAGCGGCGTCAATCCGGTCAGCCAGCTTGAATGGTCCGACCATGTCCCGGCGGACTGGCCGGCGCGCACGCTGTTGTGGATGTGCTCGACCGATGCGGACGGGTTTGTCGGCACCGAGATTTCCCTGCGGGACGAGGCGATTCGTCGCCGGGTGGGTCTGGTATGATCCGTCTGGAGCAGCACGACGGGCTGTGGATCGTCACCATCGACCGCCCGGAAAAGGCGAATTCGCTGACCCCCGAGATGTTGGAAGACCTGGCCCGCATCGCCGAGGATGCCGGCGATGCGCGCGCCTTGATCCTGACCGGGGTGGGCAAGGTGTTCAGCGCCGGGGCCGATCTGGAAGCGGCCCGCGCCGGGCTTGCCACCTCGCCGCTGTGGGAACGGCTTTCGGGCGCCATTGCGCGGCTGCCGGGGATGACCGTGGCCGCGCTGAACGGCACCTTGGCGGGCGGCGCCATGGGCATGGCACTGGCCTGTGATCTGCGGATCGCGGTGCCCACCGCCAAGGTCTTTTACCCGGTGATGAAGCTGGGCTTTTTGCCGCAGCCCTCTGACCCCGGGCGGATGACCGCGCTGATCGGCCCGTCCCGGACCAAGCTGATCCTGATGGGCGGGCAGAAGATCACCGCGCAGGAGGCTTTTGCCTTTGGTCTGATCGACCGGATCGTGGAGCCCGAGGACCTGATGCCGACAGCGCGCGCGCTGGTTGCAGATACCTGTGCCGCCGATCCGCAGGTCGCCCGCGCCATCGCGGCGCTTTGTGACTCCTGACCGGGGCGCCTGTGCTGGCGGCGGGAGCCTCCGGCGGGAGTATTTTGGGCCAAGAAGAAGCCGGGGTGATGCGCCCGGGTGATGAACGGGATCGGGTATCGGGCACGGTGCTTCAGGTTGGATCGGGAACATGAGCGAGCGCAGTGCAGAGCAGCCCCCTCGCGCGGCCCCCCGTGCGGTGGTGGTGGGCGGTGGCCCGGCCGGGCTGATGGCGGCCGAGATGCTGGCGCGCGCCGGGATTTCGGTGCTGGTGGTCGAGGCCAAACCGTCGCTGGGGCGCAAGCTGTTGATGGCGGGGAAATCCGGGCTGAACCTGACCAAGGACGAGCCGCTTGACGATTTTCTGCGCGCTTATGGCGTGGCGACAGACTGGCTGCGCCCGATGCTGGAGGCGTTCGGGCCGGATGAGGTGCAGGGCTGGGCCGCAGATCTGGGGCAGGCGGTGTTCACCGGCTCGACCGGGCGGGTGTTTCCGCAGGCGATGAAGGCCTCGCCGCTGTTGCGGGCCTGGCTGGCGCGGCTGGAGGGGCTGGGGGTGCGCTGGCGCACCCGCTGGCGCTGGACCGGCTGGGAGGGCGAGGCGTTGCGATTTGCCACGCCAGAAGGGCCGGAGCGGATCACGCCGGAAGTGACGGTGCTGGCGCTGGGCGGGGCGAGCTGGGCGCGGCTTGGCTCGGACGGGGCCTGGGCGGGGGTGCTGGCGGAGCGTGGCGTGGACCTCGCGCCCTTTGCGCCGGCCAATGCGGGGCTTTGCGTGGCGTGGTCGGCTCCGATGCGGGCGCGGTTCGGGCAGCCGGTCAAAGGCGTGCGGTTCAGCGCCGGGGGGCTTGCCTCGCGCGGTGAGGCGGTGATTTCAGAACGCGGGCTTGAGGGCGGCGGGATTTATCCGCTGACCCCGGCACTGCGCGCGGGGGCACCGCTTTGGCTCGATCTGTTGCCTGATCTGACGCTTGAGGAGGTCCTTGCGCGGCTGTTCCGGTCGCGCGGCAAGGCGAGCCTGTCGACACACCTGCGCAAGGCTCTGAGGCTTGATCCAGCGCGGTTGGCGCTGTTGCAGGAGTTCGGTCGCCCGTTGCCTGCCGACCCGGCAGCACTGGCGCGGCTGATCAAGGCGCTGCCGATACGCCATGACGGCCTGCGCCCGATGGACGAGGCGATTTCGACGGCCGGAGGGGTGACCCGTGCCGCGCTGGATGATGCGCTGATGCTGCGCGCCTGTCCCGGGACCTATTGCACCGGCGAGATGTTGGACTGGGAGGCGCCGACAGGCGGCTATCTGTTGACCGCCTGTTTCGCCACCGGGCGTTGGGCGGGCCGCGCGGCGGCGGCCCGGCTGTTGTCAGGTCAGGAGATCAGCGCCAGCGTGCGGCCATAGGCGTCGCGCTGGCGCAGATCCTTGAAATAGGCCGTCATCACATCGTTCTCGACCGGGAAGCCCGCGCTTTTTGCCCAGCCAAGGCAATGGACGCAGAGAATGTCGGCGAGCGTCATTTTATCGCCTTGCAGGAACGGCCCGACAAAGCGTTTGCCCAGACGATCCAGATTGCGTTGAAATTCCCACTTCAGGCTGTCGTCCACGGCCGGGATGCGCCGGTCTTCGGGAAGAACGCTGCGGTGGCGGGCCGCCGTCCACAGGACGGCGTCGAATTCATCCAGAATGGTATGGGTCAGCGCATCCTGAAGCGCGCGCTCGACGGTTCCCGCCGGATAGGTCAACGCCCCGTGCTTGTCGGCCAAATAGGTGATGATCGCCACTGAATCCGTCAGCACCGCGTCGCCATCGACCAGAATCGGGATCTTGCCCGAGAGGTTCAGCGCCAGAGCCTCGGCGCTGTGCGGTTTGACGTCGTGCAGTTCATAAGGCTGACCGATTTCTTCCAGCATCCACAGGACGCGGAAGGCGCGGCTTTGGACGGCACCGTAGACTTTGTACATACGTGTTTCCTTTTGTGTGTCGGCGCAACCTTGATCGGGAACCGGCGGCGCTGCAAGGGGGCAGGCGGCACCGGTCGGCACCGGAGAGAGGTGCCCCGATCAGCGCGCCCGGCTGAGCATCGCCAAGCGAATCAGCGCGCGTTCCATCACTGCCATGGCGGGCGCGGTCTGCCCGGCCGAGCGCAGGTGCAGATCGGTGTCGGTCAGAAGGCTGAGCGCGGTCTCAAGATTGATCGCGCCCCAGTTTTGCGCCTGTCGCACGATCTGGTCGCGCCGTTTTCCATAGACCGGGGGGCGCAGCCTGCCGACGCCGGCTGCCGCACCGCCACGATCCGAGGCGGCGGTGTAAAGCGTGCGGAAATGGCGCGTTGTCCCGATACACAGCGAGACGGCGTTGGTGCCCTGCGCCTGCAACCGGCTGAGCAGCGGGCCGATCTCGCCAGCGCGGCCTTCGGCCACCACATTGATCACATCGTCGAGCGCCGCCTCGGTCGAGCGTGGCGCGCAGGCGTCGATATCCTCAAGCGAAACGGGGAGGTCGTCGCCGAATTTGTACAGGGCCAGTTTCTCGATGGTCTGGGCGAAATCGCCGGGCCCAAGGGTATTGGCCAGATCGGTCAGGGCCGCCATAGACTCGCGCGGCACATCGCGGATGCCCTTGTCGGCCAGCGTGCGCTCGATCTCGTCGCGCGAGGGGGGATCGTCGTAGAGACCGACGGCGAAGGTTCTGGCGTGGCCCTCGAACGCCTTGCGCAGTTTCGAGGTCGCCTTGAGCGCACCGGCGGTCACCACGATCTGGGCATCGCCCGGTGCCCAATCCTGCAGCGCGGTCTGGATCGCCGGGGCGGTGCCGTCGCCGGCCTCTTCGACAAAGACGGCGCGGGCCCCGGGAAAGAACCCCACCGCCTTGACCGCGTCGAGCAATTGCGCCGGATCCTTGCGCAGATCGCCGCCGGACAGGCGGGTGAGGCGCATCTCTTCCTCGGCGGTTTCGCCCAGCAACGTCTTGAGCAGTTGTTGCCGTTTGATCGCAACCCGCATCGCGTCGGCGCCATAGATCAGGATGCCGGTCTTGTCCGGGTCGGGCCGGGCGAAATAGCGCTCTGCCTCGCGCGCCGAAAGTTTCATTCCGACAGGTCCGCCGTGGCATAGATCCGGGTCACCATCTGATCGGCGAGGATGACCATCAGGCGTTCGCTGGCATCGCTTTCCCCCGCGAGCGATTCGACGGTGGTGCCGGTGGCGGAATAGCCGGTGAAGTTCCTGACCTGACCAGAGGCGACGATGGTCCCGGTTTCAAGCGCGGTCAGGGTATAGTCGGCCTGACCCACAAGGCTGTACCGTGTGGTCTCGTTGGTGGCGGTTATCGCCTGTTCCTCGGTCTCGGTGCTGAGCTTGTAGCTGAGCTGATAGGCGGGCACCGTCGCGCGACCCAGCCTGTCTTCGAGGGTGCGCACCAGAACATATTCATCGGGCGAGTCGGGCTCTTGCACCTGAACCCGCGCGCGCAGGGCGCTGCCGGTGCCGCCGGGCGCATAGACCGGGGTAAAGCCGCAGGCGGCGAGCGCCAGCGGCAGGATTAGAAGGCTTCTGCGGTCAAACGACGACATTCACGATCCGCCCGGGAACGACGATCACCTTTTTCGGCGCCGCCCCGTTCAGCGCCTTGTGCACAGCATTCACTGCCAGCGCGGCTTTTTCAATCTCTGCCTTGTCCATATCCTTGGGTACGCTGATTTCGCCGCGCCGTTTGCCGTTGACCTGAACCGGCAGGGTGACGGTATCGTCGACCAGCATCGCCGGATCGGCTTTCGGCCAAGGTGCGGTGGCGATCAGCCCCTCGCCGCCCAGCAGGGTCCAGATTTCCTCGGACAGGTGCGGGGTCATCGGCGCCATGAGTTGGGCCAGCACTAGCGCCGCCTGACGTTTGGTCGCGCCGCCGGCGTTGGATTTCGCCAGCGTGTTGGTAAAGGCATAGAGTTTGGCGATCGCGGCGTTGAAGCCAAAGCTTTCGACCCCGCCGGTGACGTCATGGATGCATTTGTGCATCTCGCGCGAGAGGGCGGTGTCATCATCGCTTGCGGGGGCATTGGCGTCGATCCCGGCGGCGATGCGATAGACGCGGGACAGATGCTTGAACGCGGCCTCGGCCCCGGCGGCTGTCCATTCCACGTCGCGTTCCGGCGGGCTGTCGGAGAGCACGAACCAGCGCGCGGTATCGGCGCCATAGGCCGAGATGATGCTGATCGGGTCGACCACGTTCTTCTTGGATTTCGACATCTTGGCCGAGGGGATGATCTCCACCACCTCGCCGCTGGCCGTCAGCTTCCCGTTCTCGACCTCTTCGGGCAGGTGATAGACCGGGCGACCCTTTGCGTCGCGGGTCTGATAGATCTCATGCGTCACCATGCCTTGGGTGAACAGCGCGTCAAACGGTTCGATCGCTTTTGCCGGCAGATGCCCGGTGCGGTTCATCGCCCGCGCGAAGAAACGGGAATACAGCAGGTGCAGAATCGCGTGTTCGATGCCGCCGATATACTGATCGACATTCATCCAGTAGTCGGCGTCTTCCATCACCGTCGGGGTGTCGGCATGCGGCGCGGTGAAGCGGGCATAATACCAAGACGAATCGACGAAAGTGTCCATCGTGTCGGTCTCGCGCCGGGCGGCGGCGCCGCATTTCGGGCAGTTGCAATCGCGCCAGCTTGGGTGGCGGTCGAGCGGGTTGCCGGGAATCGAGAAATCGATCGCTTTGCCGTCTTCGTCATAGGGCAGCTTGATCGGAAGATTTTCTTTCTTTTCAGGGACAACGCCGCAGGTGTCGCAATGGATCACCGGGATCGGGCAGCCCCAGTAGCGTTGCCGCGACAGGCCCCAGTCGCGCAGGCGGAACTGGGTCTTGCCCTGACCCAGCCCGGCGTTCTCGGCCCAGCTGATGGTGGCGTCGATCGCCTCTTGCCCGGTGGCATCTTTGAGACCGGCGGGCTGGTCGATCCAGCGCACCTTCTCGGTTTTCGGCGGCACGAAGGCGGTGTTTTCGACCCGCGCATCGCTGTCCATGGCGGTAAAGGTGTCGATCACCGGCAGGTCGTACTTGCGGGCGAAATCAAGGTCGCGCTGGTCATGCGCCGGGCAGGCAAAGACGGCGCCGGTGCCATAGTCCATCAGCACGAAATTGGCGACCCAGACCGGCAGGGTCTGATCGGGGTGCAGCGGGTGCTGCACCGTGATGCCGGTGTCAAAGCCGCGTTTTTCGGCTTTTTCCAGCTCGGCCTCGGATGTGCCCAGCTTGCGGCACTCGGCGTTGAAGGCGGCCAGATCGGGATTGTCGCCCTCCAGCGCGCGCGACAGCGGGTGATCGGTGGAAAGCGCGATAAAGCTGGCCCCGGCCAGCGTGTCGGGGCGGGTGGTATAGATCTCGATCCCGTCGTGGCCATGGATCGATTCGCTCAGCGCGAACCGCATTTGCAGCCCGCGCGACTTGCCGATCCAGTTTTCCTGCATCAGCCGCACCTTGGCGGGCCAGTTTTCCAGCCCGTTCAGCGCATCAAGCAGCTCTTCCGCCATGTCGGAGATCTTGAAGAACCATTGGGTCAACTCGCGGCGTTCGACCTCGGCGCCAGAACGCCAGCCCTTGCCGTCGATCACCTGTTCGTTGGCCAGAACCGTCATGTCGACCGGATCCCAGTTCACCACGGCGTTCTTGCGATAGACCAGCCCGGTTTCGAGCATGTCGAGGAACAGCGCCTGTTGCTGGCCGTAATATTCCGGGTCGCAGGTGGCGAATTCGCGGGACCAGTCGATCGACAGGCCCAGCGGTTTCATCTGGCCGCGCATGTCGGCGATGTTGGAATAGGTCCAGTCCTTGGGGTGCCCGCCGCTCGCCATCGCGGCGTTTTCCGCCGGCATGCCAAAGGCGTCCCAGCCCATCGGGTGCAGCACATTGTGCCCGGTCGCCAGCTTGTAGCGCGCGATCACGTCGCCCATGGTATAGTTGCGCACATGGCCCATGTGGATGCGCCCCGATGGATAGGGGAACATCTCAAGCACGTAATACTTCGGCTTGTCGGCACTGCGCCGCGCGGTAAAGATCCCGGCCTTGTCCCAGGCCTGCTGCCATTTGGCTTCGATTTCAGCGGCAGAGTAACGCGACATTGCTGCGGTCCTTTGAATGAAAACGCCGGGTAAAAACCCGGCGTGGTGTTACTGCGGTTTCGGCCCGGATTCCAGAGCCCGGTTACTAGAGCGTCTTGTCGCGTACGCGCAACTGGCGGGCGCGGGTCAGGATTGCGTCCTCGACCGCGCGGGCGGTGCCGGCAGACACCGGCGTGCCGCCCTTGGTTTGCAGCGCCACCTTGAGTGAGCGGGCGTCCAGCGCCGGATCGCTGATATGGATAGTGGCGCGATAGGCGCGTCCGCCACCCGGCGGGGTGCCGTATCCGGTGACGATCACACCGGTAAAGGGATCGACCGACTGCACCGGAAGGAAATCCAGCACATCAAGCGAGGCAGACCAGAGATACCGGTTTACCTGCACCCGTGTGTCAGCCTCGCCGCCACCGAACAGATCCCAGATTGAGGAGCGTTTGTAACTGCCCGCGGCTGATTCTCTATTGTGGGTGATCTGATCGTCAATCGATACCGTTTGAACGTTCCGGGCGCTGCCCGAGCCGCGGCCGCAGGCCGCTGCGGCCAAGCACATCGTGAGGATCAAGACCACCTTGGTCGGCTTCTTCAGAAATGTCATTCAGGCAGCCCCGGCTTTTCTACTCTCGCCTGTCCTACCCAACAGCGCCATGCTGGGCAAGGCTTTCGTGCGGTCCCCCGGTATGCGGAGTCTACAGCAAGGGGTGGCGAATACGGCGATGCGGCGTGGAGGGGGCGATTTCAGGGTGTGTCACAAGACTGTGGCAAAGCTGCACCATCCGGCACGACTTTGATCCGCGCCCGTCCGCAACTCTTGCCAAAATGGCCCCGAACAAGCGAAACCCCTTTCCATACCCACACCGGATTCCCCGGTTTGGGCGTATGAATTCAAAACCGAGGGAAAGACTATGAAAAAGGTTCTTTTCGCCACGACTGCACTGATCGCGACCGCGAGCATGGCTGCAGCCGAAGTGCGGATCAGCGGCTACGGCCGTTTTGGTGTTGACTATAACGATGGCAACGACCGCGCTGTGAACGCAGTTCCCAGCACCACCATCACCAGCCGTCTGCGTCTGCAGTTCGACATGTCGACCGAAACCGACGGTGGCGTTGTTCTCGGTGCACGTACGCGGGCACAGATCGAAAGCCGTGACAACGTTGCTGGCACCGGCACCTTCAATGGCGCACGGTTCTATGCAAGCTACGGCGGCTTCACGCTGGGTGTTGGTAACATCATCGGCGCGATCGAAAACACGCCTGGCCTGTACCTGGAAACCCGCACTGCAGGCACCGGCATTGACGGCGCTGGCTTTGTCTCGCTGGTTACCAACGTGAACAACGAGTTCTTCAACTGGGATGCATACTCGTCGGCTGGTGCCGGTGCGAATGGCGTCGAAGTTCTGTACTCGTCGAATGGCTTCAACGGCCACATTTCGTACTCGACTGACAACGGTGTTGTTGCTGTTGACCGCGCTGCTGTGAGCGTTGCCTACACCTTTGGTGACTGGACTGCCGCTCTGGCCGCTCAAGACACCGACCTGGCATGGGGCGACAAAGTCCTGGTTACCATCGCTGGTGACCTGGGTCAGTATGGCGTTCGTCTGGCCTATGCAGACAACGAAGGCATCTCCAAGTGGGGCCTGTACGGCAACATGGACATCGGCGCAGCGTCGAACATCCTGGTTTGGGTCACCGACGAAGACTCAGTTTCGGCTGCTGACGTTCTGGCCGGCCGTGCCGACAACCGCGACACCGCTCTGCTGGATCGTGGCGAAGGTACCTCCTACGGTATCCACTACTCCTATGACCTCGGTGGCGGCGCTTCCTTCGAAGCTGGCTGGCGTGAGTCGTCGGCAGACAACACCACGGTTCAGGCTGGTGTGTACTTCAGCTTCTAATAGCTGTCGTCACGTCTGACGTGATTTGGGCAGGTCTTCGGACCTGCCCTTTTTCTTTTTTGCGGCCCTTTTCTTTTGCTGCCAACTGGTGTTTTCCTGCCGCCAGTACTGAAAAGAGGGTCCGTCATGCCGCTGGAAGAGATCAAAACCCGCATCACCAAGGCCGAGGCTGACGCCGGGCGCGCGCCCGGAGCGGTCAAGCTGATCGCCGTCTCCAAGGTGCAGCCGCTGGAGCGGGTCGAGGCGGTGCTGGATCAGGGCCAGCGCGTCTTTGGCGAAAACCGCGTGCAAGAGGCGGCGGGCAAATGGCCGGATTTCAAGGCGCGCTATGACGGGGTCGAGCTGCACCTGATCGGCCCGTTGCAAAGCAACAAGGCGCGTCAGGCCATGGGCCTGTTTGACGTGATCCATTCGGTCGACCGGCCCAAAGTTGCCACCGCGCTGGCCCGTCTGGCGCAGGAAGAGGGGCACTGTCCCGCGCTGTTCATTCAGGTCAATACCGGCGAGGAACCGCAAAAGGCCGGAATCCTGCCGAGCGAGGCCGATGCCTTTGTCGCCGAGTGCCGGGCGCTGGATCTGCCGCTCATGGGGTTGATGTGCATCCCGCCCGTTGACGAGGAATCGAGCCTGCATTTCGCGCTTCTGGCCAAGATCGCCGTGCGCAACGGGCTGACAGGGTTGTCGATGGGCATGAGTAGCGATTTTGAGACCGCCATCGCGCTGGGGGCCACCCATGTGCGGGTGGGATCAGCGATTTTCGGTGAACGCGTGCCCCCGGCGGCCTGAAGCCGCAGAAGCGCGATAGCGCAAACCTCTTTGAAGAGACTTGTTCGGAAAAGTCGGTTTTTCCGAGCCTGTTCAGCGGCTTGTGACGATGATCCGGCTGCCGGGCAGGACCCGTGCCGCCAGCCAGTGCAGATCGGCGCGGGAAAAGGCGATGCAGCCCTCGGTCGGAGAACCGGGCCGGCGCCATTGATGCAGGAAGATCGCCGAGCCAGCGCCGGGCTGCGCC
>JASJGL010000091.1:0-35626 GCA_033791545.1 Pseudodonghicola sp.
GTCTTGTTCGCCCGCAGCATCCGCGCGGTCTCGGCCGAGCCGGTAAAGCTGACCACATCCTGCATGCCCAGCCGGTCCAGCATGTCGCCCAGCCCGCCGGCGACGAATTGCAACGCGCCCTCGGGCAGGATGCCGCTGTCCAGCATCAGCTTGACCGCCAGTTCGGTGACATAACAGCTGTTTGTCGCGGGCTTGACGATGGCAGGCACCCCGGCCAGCAGCGTCGGGGCCAGCTTTTCCAACATCCCCCAGACCGGGAAGTTGAAAGCGTTGATATGCACCGCCACCCCGTGCAGCGGGGTGCAGATGTGCTGCCCCATAAAGGCGCCGGTGCGGCCCAGTTGCTCCAGCTCACCATCAAGGTAAACATGATCATCCGGCATTTCGCGCCGCCCCTTGGAGGCAAAGACGAACATGGTGCCGACGCCGCCGTCGATGTCGATCATGTGATCGGACTGGGTCGCGCCGGTGTCGAACGAGATGTCGTAAAGCGCCTGCTTGTTGGCGTTCAGGTGCTGCCCCAGCGCCTTGAGCATGCGGGCGCGGTCGTGAAATGTCAGCGCGCGCAGGGCTGGGCCGCCCACCTCGCGGGCATGATCCAGCATCGCCTGCACATCCAGCGCGTTGTTGCCCGCGCTGGCAATCTCTTCACCGGTGATGGCGCTGGCGATGGCGCGCGCGCCGGCTCCGGGGGCGATCCACTCTCCGGCGGCGAAACTGGAAATCTGTCGAATGCTCATGAAATCGGTCCTCTCTCCCGTGGCGGACGCGGTCAGACGCCGCGCCAAGATGCTTGAAACATATATTGACCGTCCGGTCGGTTTATGCAAGATGTTTGTCAGGAGACGGGGGGAGGCGGTGTTGCGCAGCAGCCCCAAATCGTCAGCGCATGACACGCCAATGGAGGGGGAGGGCCACATGTCGGACACCATTTTGATCCGCGATCACGGCACCTGGGTCGAGATCACTCTGAATCGGCCAGAGCGGCTGAACAGTTTCACCGAAGAGATGCACCATGCCCTGCGCGGCGCCATCGAGGCGGCCCGCGACGCGGGCGCGCGGGCGATCCTTCTGACCGGGGCCGGGCGCGGGTTCTGCGCCGGGCAGGATCTGGGCGATCGCGACCCGCGCAAGATGGACGGCCCGCCTGATCTCGGCCACACGGTGCGCACCTTTTACGCGCCGCTGGTCAATCTGATCCGGTCGCTGAACTTTCCCGTCATCTGCGCCGTCAATGGTGTGGCTGCTGGCGCTGGCGCCAATATCGCGCTGGCCTGCGACATGGTTCTCGCCGCACAAAGCGCCAAGTTCATCCAGTCGTTCTCCAAGGTCGGGCTGATCCCCGATACCGGCGGAAGCTGGCATCTGCCACACCTGCTGGGCGAGGCGCGCGCCAAGGGCCTCGCCTTTACCGCCGAGCCGCTCAGCGCGCAAAAGGCCGAGGACTGGGGCCTTATCTGGAAGGCGCTGCCTGATGATGCGCTGATGGATGAGGCGCGCGCGCTGGCCGAAAAGCTTGCCAACGGCCCGACCCTCGGTCTGGGGCTGAGCAAGCAGACGATCCAGGCCGCCGCCACCGACACGCTGGCCGATCATCTGGAGCTGGAGGCCGAGGCGATGAAGACCTGCGGCGAAAGTGCCGATTATGCCGAGGGGGTCGCCAGCTTTCTCGAAAAACGCGCCCCCGTGTTCAAGGGAGAATGAGCATGACTCCAACCGAGCGCGCCGAAAAATCCGCCGCGGCCATGTGGGCCAATGACAACGCCTCGAAATGGGCGGGCATGGCAATCACCCATGTGGATGCGGGCACCGCGACGCTGGAGCTGACGGTCGAGGCGCACCACTGCAACGGCCATGCGATCTGTCATGGCGGTGTGATCTTCATGCTGGCCGACAGCGCCTTTGCCTTTGCCTGCAACAGCCGCAACCAGGCCACCGTGGCCCAGCACAATCTGATAAACTTCGTTGCACCGGGAAAGCAGGGCGACCGCCTTAGCGCCTGCGCGCGCGAGGTCAGCCTGACCGGGCGCAGCGGCATCTACGACGTGAGTGTGACCGATCAGAACGGCCAGACAATCGCGGAATTCCGGGGCATGTCCCGCGCGATCAAGGGCCAACTTTTCGACGAATAACGACTGATGATGACCTGGTGAGGAGGACGCCATGAAGGATCTGACCCCGAACAAAGCCGACCTTGACGCGATCGAGATTGCCTCGCGCGACGAGATTGAGGCGCTGCAACTGGAGCGGCTGAAATGGTCGCTGCGCCATGCCTATGACAACGTGCCGATGTACAAGCAGCGCTTCGATGCTGCCGGCGTGCATCCCGACGATCTCAAGACATTGGCCGATCTGGCCAAGTTCCCGTTCACCTACAAGAACGATCTGCGCGACAATTACCCGTTCGGCTTGTTTGCAGTGCCGCGCGAACAGATCATGCGCCTGCATGCCTCCTCCGGGACCACCGGAAAGCCGACCGTTGTGGGCTATACCAAAGGCGATATCGAAAACTGGGCCGATCTGGTCGCGCGGTCCTTGCGTGCCGCAGGCCTGCGGGCGGGCGACATCGTGCATAACGCCTATGGCTATGGGCTGTTCACCGGCGGGCTCGGCGCGCATTATGGGATCGAGCGTCTGGGCGCGACCGTGGTGCCGATGAGTGGCGGGCAGACCGAGAAACAGGTCACCCTGCTCGACGATTTCAAACCCGACGGGATCATGGTCACGCCGTCTTACATGCTCAATATTCTCGAACAGTTCCACAAGGCGGGCCTTGACCCGCGCGAGTGTTCGCTCTCGGTCGGCGTGTTCGGCGCCGAACCTTGGACCGACGCCATGCGCCATGAGGTCGAGCAGGCCTTTGACATGCATGCGGTCGATATCTATGGCCTGTCGGAAATCATGGGGCCGGGCGTGGCCAGCGAATGCGTCGAGACCAAGGACGGCCCGGTGATCTGGGAGGATCACTTCCTGCCCGAGATCATCAACCCGGACACTGGCGAGCCGGTGGCGGATGGCGAGATGGGCGAACTGGTGTTCACCACGCTGACCAAAGAGGGGCTGCCGATGATCCGCTATCGCACCCGCGACCTGACGCGCCTACTGCCGGGCACCGCGCGCTCGATGCGGCGGATGGAAAAGATCACCGGGCGCAGCGACGACATGATGATCCTGCGCGGCGTCAATGTGTTCCCCACCCAGATCGAGGAACAGGTGATCGCCACCGGCGGGCTGACCAACCATTTCCAGATCGAGCTGTATCGCTCGGGCAGGATGGATGCGATGCGCGTTCATGTGGAATGCGCCAGTGATTCCACCGACGAGGCGTCCAAGACCGCGGCGGCGCGGATGCTTTACAAACGGATCAAGGACGTGGTCGGGGTTTCGACCGAGATCGACGTCAAGGATCCCGGCGAGGTCGTGCGCAGCCAGGGCAAGGCCGTGCGCGTCGTCGACAACCGCCCGAAGGAGTGACCCTTGGCCCGTACAATCGCCAAAGACCATGATCAGAAACGCGCGCAAATTCTCAAATCGGCGGCCAAAGTGTTCGCCGAAGAGGGGTTTGATCGCGCCTCGATGACCAAGCTCGCGGCGGAATGCGGGATCTCCAAGGCCAATATCTATCACTACTACGACAGCAAGGATGCGATCCTGTTCGACATTCTGGACAGCTATCTGTCCCGTCTCAGGGATCGCATCTTTGGCGTCGATACCGAAGGCTTGGACCCGGACGATCGGCTGCGCCGGGTGATCCGCGAGATCCTGCGCGCCTATCAGGGGGCCGATCACGAACATCAGGTGCAGATCAGCGCGCTTTCGGCCCTGCCCGAGGATCAGCAGGACCAGATGCGCGCCTATCAACGCGACATGATCAAGCTGATGGGCCGCTGCCTGCACGATATTGCGCCCGAGGTGTTCGAGGCCCACCCCGACAAACTGCGCGGCGTCACCATGTCGGTCTATGGCATGCTGAACTGGTATTTCATGTGGAACTCGGACGCCGGGGCGCAGGAACGCGACGATTACGCCGATCTGGTCTGCAACCTGACGATCAAGGGCGTGCAGGGGATCTGAACGCCGGGGAGCTCAGGCCGTGCGCGGCACCGGGAACACCACGTCATAGGTCCAGTTGAAGCAAAAGGCATAGATCAGGAAGAACACCGCAAACCCCAGATCCAGCATCAGGGCGTCGCGATACGACAGATCCAGCCACCAGGCGGTAATGAACAACCCGGCAACCAGCATGACTGCTTCAAACAGGATGGCATGCACCACGCGCAGCCCCGCGCCCCGGCGCGCCATGGCGCGATAGGCCCGATCCCACAGGTCGAACAGCCAGTTGTAGACCAGGTTCAAGATCATCGCGACAAGGCTGAGCATCAGGCTCAGCGTGCCGATACTCATCATTCCATGCCCGGTGATCAGCCCGCCGCCCACCGCGACAAGGGCCACGGCGATTGTTTCGAACAGTATTGTGTGGCGCAGGCGGTCGGCAAATGTCCGCATGACACGCCCTTTCCAGAAAGATGTTTTCCGATGTCTAGGAAAGATGTACCTTTCCGGCAAGATAAAAAAGCGGAGAAGTCGACAGGGTGACGACCGGAAAACACACCATCGCGCAGATCTTGGCTCAGCTAGGGGATAACTGGCCAGAGGTATCCTCTCCCGAAACCGAGGTCATGCTGGCGCTGATCCGTCTCAACGACATCGTGCTCGACAGCACGCGAAAGCTGCTGGCCGGGTTCGGGCTGACCCCGGCGGGGTTCGAGGTCTTGGTGACCCTGCGCGCGCAGCCCGCGCCGCGCCGCATGACCCCGACCGATCTGTACCGCGCGGTCCTGATCACTTCGGGCGGAATGACCAAGGTTCTCAAGCAGTTGGAAGCGGAGGGCTCGATCATTCGGCTGGAGAACGAGCAAGACGCGCGCAGCCGCTTTGTGCAGATGACACCGGATGGCGCCGCCCGTGCCGAGCAGGCGATGCGCGCAGTCGGCGATCACGACAAGACGATCCTTTCCCGCGCGCTGAGCAAACCTCAGGTGGCGCAACTGGCCCGGATGCTGCTGGGCACCCTCGCCAAGATCGAAGCGGATTAGGCGCGAACGCGGCCCCGGTTCGGGGGCCGCGTCACCTAGGGGGCAGGGGGCAGGCGGCCCTTATGCCGGAACCGTCACGCCCAACCGGGTCAGCACCGTGCCGGCCTCGGCCTCCCACCGGGCTTTCAGCTCGGCATTGGTGGACCGGCGCAGCCCCATCGCCTTGAGGCTCTCGGCCTTGGTCGAGGTGGTCGAGCCAAAGCTCGCCGCGACCCGTGGCCACCAGTAATTGACGCTGTCCTGCAAGACGGTGTTGCCATGCTCCATCAGCTTGATCACGCCTTCCTCGGCCAGTTCCGCATGGCGCGCCTCGATCGGTGCAATGGCGCGGAACGCCTCGGCCAGCGGCTGGTAGGACACCATCGAAAACTCGGCCATCTGCACCGCCACGGCGCGGCCCATCAGCAGGTTCATCACCACCGCGTCGGCCCAGCCTTCCAGCGGATAGTTGAAGACGGCAAGCCGCATGTCATGCTCGGTGCGCGCGGTGCCGATATCGGCGCCCCGCTCCAGCCGCGCGGCCCAGGGGTGATGCGTGGCATAGCGATCGGTATCGGCCCCGAAATCACCCATGATGCGCAACACCCGGTCGGCGTTGTCGGTCTTTTCCAGCACGATCTTGGCGGCGGCAATCCGCTCCTTGATGCCCGGCCCCTCGTTGATGATGTCGGCAAACCCGGCGGCACCCGCCAGCTCGCTGTCGACAAAGGTCGCCATCAGCTTCATCAATTCGGCGCGATAGCGTGGCGGCACATTGGCCGGGTTGCTCAGAACCCCACCCTGGGCCAGATAGCTTGCAATGCTCATGTCTTCGGCCATGCTCAGCCCCCCTTACTGGTCGTAATCGACGGTGACGGTATCGGTCAGCGGATAGGACTGGCAGGACAGCACATAGCCCTTCTCGACCTCGTAATCCTCCAACGCATGGTTGGCGACCATCTCGACCTCGCCCTCGATCACCCGGCAGCGACAGGTCGAACAGACCCCCGCCTTGCAGGCATAGGGCGCGTCCATCGCGTTCTCCAGCGCGGCGTCAAGGATCGACATGTCCTTGCCCATGGTCACCGTCTGGGTCGCCCCGTCCAGCGTGATCGACGCGCGGGTCTGGTTGGCGCTGCTGGCTGCATCCTTGCTGACCGCCTTGCGTGCCAACCGGCCCGGCTGCGCGCTTGCGAACAGCTCGAACTTGATCTGGCTGTCACCCAGCCCATGCGCCCGCAGCGCCGCCGCGATGCCCAGCATCATCGGCTCCGGCCCGCAGATAAAGGCGGTGTCGACGCTATCGATGTCGATCCAGTGCTTGAACAGCTCGCCGCATTTCTCTTGCGTCACCAGCCCGGTGAACAGGTCGATCTCCTGCGCGTCCGACTCGAGGATATGGATGATGTTCAGCCGCCCCATATAGAGGTTCTTGAGATCCTCCAGCTCTTCGCGGAACATGATCGTGTTCACGCCCTTGTTGGCATAGACCAGCGTGAAGGTCGATTTCGGCTCGCGCGACAGGGTGGTCTTCAGGATCGACAGCACCGGCGTGACGCCCGAGCCCCCGGCAAAGCCCAGATAGCTGCGCGCGGCACTCGGGTCGATCGGCGTGTGAAAGCTGCCCATCGGCGCCATCGCCTGTACCTTGTCGCCCACCTTCAGCGCCTCGTTGGCCCAGGTCGAGAACGCGCCGCCATCGACCCGCTTGATCCCGACCTGGAGAATGCCCTCGTCCTTGCCGGCGCAGATCGAATAGCTGCGGCGCAGCTCTTCGCCGTCAAAGTCGTGGCGCAGGGTCAGATATTGCCCCTGGGTGAAATCAAAGGCGCTCTCGTCGCCTTGCTGTGGTTTCAGCGTGACCACCACCGCGTCGCGGATGGTCTTGTGGATATCGGTCACGGTCAGATCGTGGAAACGCGCCATCTGCTTCTCCTCAGATGCACTTGAAATAATCGAAGGGTTCAAGACAGTCCTTGCAGCGCCACGTGGCCTTGCACGGGGTCGAGCCGAACTGGCTGATCTTCTCGATGGATTTGGACCCGCAATGCGGGCAGTGGTCCGGGCCGCCAGCGGGCTGGGGCGGGGCGATGCCAAACTCCTCCAGCTTGCGTTTGCCGCCCTCCGTCAGCCAGTCGGTGGTCCAGGCTGGCGACAACTGCCGCTTCAGCTCGATCTTCTCGATGCCGTGGCTGCGCAGGGCGGTCTCGATATCGAGATTGATGATCGAGGTCGCCGGGCAGCCGGAATAGGTCGGCGTGACCGTTACGACCAGCGTGTCGTCTTGCCAGGCCACATCCCGGATGATGCCCAGATCGGTGAGCGAGATCACAGGGATCTCGGGATCTGGGACGGCAGCGAGCCAATCCCAGACCTGATCAACGCTTGCATGTGTCATCACTGTTACCAGCTGCAGTCCGGATAGGCGCGTTGCAACCACTGCATCTGCGTCAGGATGTGACCCAGATGTTCGGTGTGCATGCGCCCGTCGCGCCCGCCCTTATGGGCAAATCGACCCTCGGGCAGGGCCAGCGTGGCCTCCTCCAGAACACGGCCCACCAGCGCGTCATACTCCTCGCGCAGGCTGGCCGGATCGGGGGCGACCCCGGCCTCGACCATCGCCGCATCGACCGCATCGCCCGCGAACAGCTCGCCGACATAGGGCCACAGATAGGCCAGCGCATCGGCCATGCGGGCATGGCTTTCCTCGGTGCCATCCCCCAGCGCCACCACAGTGTCGGCCGAGCGTTCCAGATGATAGGACACTTCCTTGCTGGCCTTCTCGGCGATATCGGCAACCCGCTTGTCGCTGCTTTTCAACAGCCGCCCAAGATAGATCGAATGCCATGCGTCGAACAGGAACTGGCGCATCAGCGTCCGACCGAAATCGCCGTTGGGCACCTCGGTCAGCAGCGCGCTGCGGAAATCCCAGCCATCGCGCAGAAAGGCCAGCTTGTCGGCATCGCGGCCCTTGCCCTCGACCTCGCCCGCCAGCCCCAGCCAAAGCTGGGTCTGACCGATCAGGTCCAGCGCGGTATTGGCCAGCGCAATGTCCTCTTCCAGCACCGGCGCATGGCCGCACCATTCGCTGACCCGGTGCCCCAGAACAAGGGTGCTGTCCCCCATCCGACACAGGAATTCAAACAGGGCGTCATCGCCCGATGTCACTGCGGCGCTCATCACATCGCCCCCACTTCCTCGGGGATGTCAAAAAACGTCGGGTGGCGATACACCTTGGACGCGCTCGGCTCGTACAGCGGGCCCTTGTCGCTGGGCGACGAGGCGGCGATATGCTTGGCCTCGACCACCCAGATGCTCACGCCTTCATTGCGGCGGGTATAGACGTCGCGGGCGTTCTTGATCGCCATCTCGGCGTCGGGCGCGTGCAGGCTGCCGACATGGCGATGTGACATGCCGTGCTGACCGCGAATGAATACTTCCCAAAGGGGCCATTCGTTTTTCATGGTATCTCCTCCTGGCACCGGTTGCCACCTTGGCACGCCGGGAACTGGGTTTGGGCTGGCGGGTCAATCAGCCCGCCAAACCGGTCTGTTATTCGGCTCTGTTATTCTGCGGCGACCTGTGCCGCAGACTTCTTGCGGGCATGGGCCATCATCGCGTCGCGCACCCATTTGCCATCGGCCCAAGCCTCCTGCCGGGCGCTCAGCCGGTCGGTGTTGCAGGGGCCGTTGCCCTTGAGCACGTCAAAAAATTCGCCCCAGTCGGGCTCTGCGAAATCGTAATGCCCGCGCTCTTCGTTCCAGCTCAGGGTCTCGTCCGGAACGGTCAGCCCCAGATATTCGACCTGCGGCACGGTCTGGTCGACGAATTTCTGGCGCAGCTCGTCATTGGTGTTGATCTTGATCTTCCACGCCATCGACTGGGCGCTGTGCACTGATTCCTTGTCAGACGGGCCGAACATCATCAGCGACGGGAACCACAGCCGGTTCAGCGCATCCTGCGCCATCCGCTTTTGCGCGTCACTGCCCTTGGCCATCTTCATCATGATGTCATAGCCTTGGCGCTGGTGAAACGACTCCTCCTTGCAGATCCGGATCATCGCGCGGGAATAGGGCCCGAACGAGGTCCGCTGCAACGGCACCTGATTCATGATCGCGGCGCCATCCACCAGCCAGCCCACGGCGCCGATATCGGCCCATGTCAGCGTCGGATAGTTGAAGATCGAGCTGTATTTCATCTTCCCCGAAAGCAGATCCTCGGTCAGCTCGTCGCGGCTGATGCCCAGCGTTTCCGCCGCGCAATACAGGTACAACCCATGCCCGGCCTCGTCCTGCACCTTGGCCAACAGGATCGCCTTGCGCTCCAGCGTGGGGGCGCGGGTGATCCAGTTGCCTTCGGGAAGCTGACCCACGATTTCCGAATGCGCATGCTGACCAATCTGGCGGATCAGCGTGGCGCGGTAATCATCGGGCATCCAGTCCTTGGGCTCGACCTTTTCATTCGCGTCCACATGCGCCTGAAACTTGCGTTCCTCCTCTGTCATTTCCTCTGGGGATTTGACGCCGGTTCCGGCGGTCTTGATCATCTGTGCATACATCTCAGGTCTCCTCCCGGGTTACACGCGTTCAAGGATCAGGGCGGCACCCTGTCCAACTCCGACGCACATGGTACACAGCGCATAGCGCCCGCCCGTGCGTTTCAACTGATAGGCCGCCGTCAGCACCAGTCGCGCCCCCGACATGCCCAGCGGGTGACCGATGGCGATGGCCCCGCCGTTCGGATTCACATGCGCCGCGTCGTCGGCCACGCCCAATGTGCGCAGGGTGGCAAGACCTTGGCTGGCAAAGGCTTCGTTCAACTCTATCACATCCATCTGCTCGATGGTGAGTCCCGCCCGCGCCAGCACCTTGCGGCTGGCAGGAATCGGCCCGATGCCCATCACGCGCGGCTCGACGCCAGCGGCGGCCATCGCCACCACGCGGGCAATCGGGGTCAGCCCGTTCTTGGCCGCCGTCGCCTCATTGGCCAGCAGCAGCGCCGCCGCGCCATCGTTGACGCCGCTGGCATTGCCGGCGGTCACGCTCAACTCGGGGCCGTTGACGCCGCGCAGCTTGGCCAGTTGCGCCGTCCCGGTGCCGGGGCGGGGGTGTTCGTCAGTGTCGACCACGAGTGGCTCGCCCTTGCGCTGCGGGATGGTGACCGGGGTGATTTCCTCGGCAAAGATACCTGCTTCATGCGCGGTAGCCCAGCGGGCTTGGCTGCGGGCGGCAAAGGCGTCCTGATCTTCGCGGCTGATGTCATAGTCGGCGGCGACGTTGTCGGCGGTCTCGGGCATCGAGTCGATGCCATATTGTGCCTTCATCTTGGGGTTCGGGAACCGCCAGCCGATGGTGGTGTCATAGACCGCGTTGGCGCGGCTGAAGGCGCTGGTCGCCTTGGGCATGACGAACGGCGCGCGCGACATGCTTTCCACGCCGCCGGCAATCGCCATGTCATAGTCTCCGGCGCGGATCGCACGGGCGGCCATGCCGACCGCATCCATACCACTGGCGCAGAGCCGGTTTACCGTGGTGCCCGGAACCTCGACCGGCAGCCCGGCCAACAGCGCGGCCATGCGTGCGACGTTGCGGTTATCCTCACCAGCCTGATTGGCATCACCATAGATGACGTCATCAAGGGCGGCCCAGTCGACCTGCGGGTTGCGCGCCATCAGGGCGGCGATCGGGATCGCGGCCAAGTCGTCGGTGCGGACCTGGGACAGCGCCCCACCATAGCGTCCGATCGGTGTACGTTGCGCGTCGCAGATGAAAGCGTCCATGCGTCGGGTTCTCCAGTCTTTAAATTCTCAATAGGCGACCGATTGGTCGGGTATTACGGCTCGGGGCGATTCGGAGCAAGTAAAATGTAACGAAAAATCTAACATTGATCATTTTTCGTAACATGATGTCTCTGACTCTCGTTTGATCCGCCCCCACTCAGTTCTGCGGAGTTCGCCCTGAGGGGGCAAGTCGAAATGCCATGGTCGTCTCAAAGGCGCGGCGCGGCCGATTGTACAAAACGCCCCCAAAACTCCCCGATTTAGGGTCTGATTTTGGGCTGGCCGTTTGGCTGCGGGGGTGGAATGAATGGTATGCTCGCGCGCGAAAGGATTGCCCCCATGCCTGCCCCCAAGCCCGTCCTTGTCCGTTTTCACCGCGCTCTGCTTTGCGCGCTCTGCCTGTGCGCGGGGATTGCCCCGGCGATGCAGGCCGAAGGCGGCGACAGCTTTGCCACACTCCCCTATCTCGCCGAGACCGACCCCGACGCGGCGCTGGAGTGGATCGCCCGGTTGACCGGTGAAATTGACCCTACAAAGGGCTTTGACCCGCGCGCGGCATTTGATCTCTATCGTATGGCTGCCAGCCTGATGATCGAGGGCGGGCAAGTGGAGCAGGCGGCGCAGGCGATCGCCAAACTGGCTGATTTCGCGGTGCGATATCGTGACACCCTGGGGTTCGACCCGGTGCCGATCTATGGCGAGGCAGCGGCCCTGTTGCGCGACACCGGACAGCCGGAAGCGGCGCGTAACACCTTGATTTTCATGTACGGCGAGCAGCACAGCGCCGGCGCCTCGCCCGAGAACCTGGGCCAGACGACGCGCGCTATCGCCGATCTGTCGGCGACGCAGGACAGCGCTGCCCCCGATCTTCCCGCCCCATTGGCTGCGGATGAATTTCAAACGATCCCCGTCTATTACCTCACGGATCGGGGCCAGAGCGGTGACTCGGAGGCGCCGCTTTTCTACGGTCCTGGGCGGGGGGAACCGGAGTGGGGCATCGCGACCGTATCGCGCTCGAAGCAGGGGGGGGCAGGTGACCTTTCCAAACTGCGGGCGGTTCAACCGATGACGCGAGCAGAATGGCAGGATCGCCTCGCGGCGGCTCCGGAGCAGGGCACGCTGGTCTATGTGCCCGGTGCCGCAACCGGTTTCGAACAGGCCGCGCGCCGGGCCGCGCTGATCGCACAGGCGCTGGGCGGGGAGGAGAGGGCACTCCTGTTTTCATGGCCGGCCTCGGGCTCGACGCTTGATTATATGGCCGACAGCGCCGCGACGCGCACCAGCGCCCGGCAGTTGGCACGGATGCTTGAGGGGCTCGCGGCGCAGCCCGGTCCGGCGCGCCCGCATCTGCTGGCCCGTGGCATGGGGGCTCAGGTGCTGGCGGACGCGCTCGAACTCATCGCCGCGCGAAGGGGAGAGGAGGGGCCAGAGCGGCCGGCGATCTTTGGCCAGTTGATCTTTGCCATACCCGACATGGATGCCGAACGGTTCCGCGACCTGCTGCCCGTGCTGCGCCCGCTGGTGCAACGGATCACGCTCTACACCTCGCAGGACGACAGTCAGATGCAATTGGCCCGCCAGATCTATGGCCCCGCGTTGCGCGCGGGCTGGGGCGGTGAGGCGACGCTCACTAATCCAGCGGTGGACAGTGTTGATTTTTCTGTGCCTGGCGCAGAGAGACCGGTCGCAGAGATCCTGTCCGCTGACGCGGTTCTGGCCGATATCGCGATGCTAGTATGGAAGGATGCGCCCCCGGCGCGCCGCTGCGGCCTTGTCGCCACGCCCGGCGAGGACCAACCGGTCTGGCGTTGGCAGGGCGCCTTATGTACGCAGCTGGCCTTGATCAGGGTCTTGGCCCGTTTGCGACAGGAGGATGTGCAGACGCAGGATCAGGCGTTGGCGGTGTTGCATGCCGTTGTTCCCGATACGAATCTGCGGGACCGGCTCGCGCCGGTGGTGTCGCACCTGCTGGTCAGGTGAGGACACGACAGACCGGGGCGGTATCCGCCCCGGTTCTGGCTTGTTGGCTGTGATCGCGCGCTCAGAAGCCGATACGGTCAGCAAACACGTGATGGACGATTTTGTCGCGCTCAATGCCGCGTTTGGCCAGCTCTTCGTCGCTCAGCGCTTGCAGGCTCTGGATTTGATCAATGCGCGAATTCGCCACTGCAATGCGTTCCATCCAGTTCATCAGGCCATGGCCAAAAGCCACGAAAGGACGGAGAATGGAAATGCCTGCGTTCGAGTGTGTCGTAATATGTGCCATTTTGGACCCTTGCCGTTAAATGTGATAGTGGCCCCCCGTGCTGTGATAATTGGTCATAAATACTGACTTGACTAGAGCGCATAGCTACATATCCGCCTTGCGTTTGCTGCAACGCAGCAATAGCAAAATGCCCATGATTTCAGCAAGAAAGAAAAAGACAGACCCGTTGGGCAACGGCCTTTATGGGGCAGAACGGGCCGTGAGCGGCTGTCGTCGTGGCATGGTGTCGAGGCGAATTGCACCTCTGCGCAGGGCGCTTTACCCTGTGCCAGACTGAGCGGGGCGCGGGCATGGCTGGACAGACGGAACAGATATTCAACGCGGTGCTGGACGATATTGACGCCGGTCGGCTCAATCCCGGCGACGTGTTGGAAGAAGCGCCGCTGATGCAGGCGCACGCGGTATCGCGCACACCGGTGCGAGAAGCATTCATCCAGCTCGAGACGGCCGGGCTGATCAAGCGCTTGCCGCGCAAGGGGGCGGTGCTGTTCAAGCCGACGCTGGAAGAGTTTCTGGCGATTCTGGAGGTCCATGCCAAGCTGGAGGGGCAGGCGGCCGGGCTGGCGGCGCGGCGGATGTCCCCCAAGCAGGCCCGCGCGCTGGAACTGGCCGTTCTGGCCTGCGAGAGCCATGCGCGCGATAAGGGTGACGCGGACCCGAACGGGTATTACCAGCTGAACCTGCGGTTTCACGAAGCGGTGGCGCTGGCCGCCGGCAACCCGTTTCTGGTCGAGATGATCAAGATCAACGCGCGCAAGTTGATGGCCTATTACCGCGCGCGCTATCGCTATCCCGGCTCGATCGCTCTTTCCGCCCGCGAACACCGCGAGATTGCTGGCCTGATCGCCGCGCATCAGCGCGAAGAGGCCGAGGCGGCGATGTTTTCCCATGTGCAGTTCGATCAGGTCACGGTGATGGACCTGTTGGCGGCGTTGGGCTGACACCTCGGGTGCTGGACCTGGCCGCAGCGGGATTTGAGTATTTGGACAAAGAAGAAGCGCGCGGAGGGCTCCGGCTTCTTCTTGGCTCAAATACTCCCGCCGGAGGCCCCGTTGCGGGGGCGGACCTCGGGCGGTGGAGCCTCAATCGGCGGCGGCGTGTTCGAAGAAGCGCGCGATGCTTTCGGCAAAGATCTGCCCGTCCGCAGGGTCTGAGAGCGAGGCGCGCGCAAGATCCAGATTTTCGCCCAACTCCTCGGCCATTTCCTCGGTCAGGGCGGCGATGAAGGCCGCTGTCATCTCCGGGTGGTGCTGGGTGGTGTAGACGCTGTGCTCAAGGGCAAAGCCCGAGACCGGGCAATCCTCGGACCGGCTGAGGGGGATCGCCCCCCCGGGCAGGCTGGTGACCTGTTCGCCATGGCTGCCATAAAGCTTGACCTCATCTGGCAGATCGCGGGCCCAGATGGGTCGGGCCAGCGTTTCATTGCGGATCAGCCCGTGGACCAAGCCGCCGGGATTGGGGCCGACCGTTCCCCCCAGCGCCAATGCGATGGCCTGATGGCCGAAACAGGCCCCGAACAGTGGCAGGCGCGCGGCGTGCATCGCGCGGATCAGATCCAGAAGTTGTTCGATCCAGCGCGCACCGGAGCGGACCGAGGCCGGGCTGCCGGTGATGATCGCGCCGTCGAAGCGGGCCAGACTGTCGGGAAACACGCCGTCCTTCACCGGGAACACCTCAAGCGTCCAGTCGGGCCGCACAAGGTGGATCATATCGCTGAATTTCTCACCGTCCTGCGGATGGTGCCGGGCAAAGGCGCTGTCGTCCGTGTTTGTCATCAGAATGGCCAGGTGCATGATATCACTCATGAGATTATCATTTACATATTTATGATCGCTTTTAATATACACATGATGATTGTCGCGGGAAAGCCTTCATGACCCTTTGGACTCCGACGGACGACGGCTATGCCGATCTGGCCAGTCACGACACCTTTGAGCGCGGCGCACCGCACAACACCTTTGCCCGGCTGCGGCGGGACGACCCGCTGCACTGGACCGACTATGCCGGGGGTAAGGATTTCTGGTCGGTCACCCGGCAAGAGGATATCGCGGCGATGATCCGCAACACGGCGGTGTTCTCCTCGGCGCAGGGCATCCGGATGGAGGATCAGAGCCACGAGGAATATCTGGCGCGCCGCACCTTTCAGGAGACGGATCCGCCAGAGCATGCCCAGACCCGCATGTTGTTGATGCGGGCGTTTTCGCGCACGGTGATGGCGCAATATGAGGATGATATCCGGACCCTGTGCCGGGAAATCCTCGACAGGGCGCTGGCAAAGGGTACTTTTGATGCCACCAAGGACATCGCGCGACAATTGCCGATGCGGATGCTGGGACGGGTGCTGGGCCTGCCCGAGGCGGATCTGCCGTGGCTGGTGGAAAAGGGCGATGCGCTTATCGCCAACACCGATCCCGATTTCACCAGCCATGTGCTGGACAAGATGGACACCGACGCGTTTCGCATGATGCCGTTCAATTCGCCCGCAGGGGCCGAGCTTTATGCCTATGCCAAGGATCTGATGGCGACCAAGACGGCGGCGGGCGACACCGCTGGCGTGTTGAGCATGGTGCGGCAACCGACCAAGGACGGCTCGGTCATCTCCGAGACCGAGTTTCGCAATTTCTTTTGCCTGTTGGTGGCCGCTGGCAATGACACCACACGCTATTCCATCGCGGCCGGCATTCAGGCGATGTGCCACCAACCCGAGCTTCTGGGACAGATGCGCGCGGGCGGCGACATATGGGAAACGGCACCGGACGAGATCATCCGCTGGGCCACCCCGGCGCTGTATTTCCGGCGCACCGCCACCTGCGACGTCGAGATGCACGGCAAGACCATACGCGAAGGCGACAAAGTGCTGTACTGGTTCTCTTCGGCGAACCGGGACGAGGCGGTGTTTGACGATCCGTTCCGGGTGATCCTGTCCCGCAAACCCAACCGGCACATGAGCTTTGGCCAGGGCGGGCCGCATGTCTGTCTGGGCATGTGGCTGGCCCGGCTAGAGGTGCGGGTGCTGTTTCAGGAGCTTGCCAAGCGGCTGAAATCCATCGAACCTGCAGGTCCGCACAAGTTCCTGCGGTCCAATTTCGTCGGCGGCATCAAGGAATTGCCCGTCACCGTGACCCTGGCCTGATGAGGAGACCCTGATGAAAGACCGCCTGCGCGCCCTGTACTGCGATCACCTCAGCATCATGCGCGGCAAGATGCTGCCCAATCACAAGATCGGTGATGACAGCACGCGGTTTTGCCGTTCGACCTTTGGGGTGCATTATGACCGCGATCTGCTGAATGCGCCGGGGGCGATGACCTATCAGGGTCTGCCGGACATGGAGCTGAAATGGCGCCACGACGACATTCGCCAAGGCTGGGATCCACATACCCAGATTGTGCTGGGCGATCTTTATGACGATGCCGGCGCGCCGCTAGGCCTGTGTCCGCGTGGCGCGCTGAAGCGCGCCGTTGCCGCATGGGAGACGCGCGGGCTGACCCCCAAGGTCGGCATCGAACTGGAAGCCTTTGCGCTGCAGGCCGATGAAAATGGCCGGTTGGAGCCCTATGACACGCCGGGGGGCGTGGTCTATGGCACCGGTCCCTTTGCCGATCCGCTGCGGTTCAACGACCGGATCTGGGAAATGGCCGAGGATCTGGGCTTTTCGCTGGATATGATCACCGCCGAATATGACACGCCGCAATTCGAATACACGCTGACCTTTGACGATGCGGTCAAGGCGGTGGACGATATCGTGCTGTTCCGCCTGATGGCGCGCGAGATCGCGCTGGAATACGGCATCATCCTGACCTTCATGCCCAAACCGATTGCCGAGGCCGGCGGCTCGGGGATGCATATCAACTTTTCTTTTCTGGACGAAACCGGCGGCAATGCGCTGTCCTCCGGGCCCAAGGGCGGGCCGGATCATATGAACGATCTGGCGCGCGGTTGTCTTGCCGGGTTGCTGCATCATCACAAGGGGTTGGCGGGGCTGGTCGCGCCCACCGCCAATTCCTATATGCGGCTTCAGCCCGGCTCGCTGTCCGGGTTCTGGCGCAACTGGGGCGGCGATCACCGCAACGTCACGACACGGATCTCTTCCGAGGGCGGGGCCAAGGCGCGGCTGGAACACCGCACGGCGGACGCCAGCGCCAACCCCTATACGGCGGTGGCAGCCGTGCTGCACGCGGCGCGGCTGGGGGTGGAAAACGGCTATGACCTGCCCCCGATCGAGACCGGCGACGGGTTCGAGCACACCGATGCCAAGGAGGGCACCGCCACCGATCTCAAGGGGGCGATGAATGATCTGGAACAAGATCATGTTCTGAGCGAGGCGGTGGGCGCGGAGCTGGTGGCGAACCATGTCTTCATGAAGCGCAAGGAAGTGCAAAAGACCCGCAACCTCGAAGGCGAGGCGCTGCGCGATTTCTACGTCTATTTCATCTGAGGGGATGGCCATGCATGTCACCTGGAACCTGCCCGATGGCGGGACCATCACGGCCGAGGTGAACACCGGCCTGTCGCTGATGGAGGCCGCCGTTGCAAACGATGTGCCCAATGTGATCGGGGAATGCGGCGGCTGCCTGAGCTGCGCCACCTGTCATGTCTATGTGCACGAGGCATGGCGCGACAAGGTCGGCGCGCCGGGCGAGACCGAGGATGTCATGCTCGACATGGTCGCGGGAGAGCGGACCGAGGCCAGCCGATTGAGCTGCCAGATCGAGGCCTCGGAGGCATTGGATGGGCTGGTTCTGATCGTGCCGCAGGTCTGACGCGCCCAGAGGCGGGATCACAGGGGTGATGCAAAGCGGACTCGCTTGCGGTTAATGCGCGGGCGGCGCGGGCCCGGTGCTTGCTTTCGCGGGGCAGGCACAACAGGATGCCGGTCAAATCAACCAATGCGGGGCCACCGCCATGACCGAGCAGACAGAGACCGAGCAGACAGAGTTTTCCGAAATCGCCGCCGAATGCCTTGGGGTCAAGGTGCCCGCCTCACCGTTCTTGACCGAGAAGCGCATCGCGCGGATCAACGCGGCGCAATACGAGGGGCTGGAAATGGCCGGCGCGCTGCATGTGGTGCGCCCCGAGGACGTGGTACTGGAAATCGGCGCCGGAATCGGGGTGGTGGGCGCGGTGATCGCGGCCAAGGCCGCGCCGCGCGCGGTGCATTCCTTTGAGGCCAATCCCGAGCTGATCCCGGCGATCGAGGCGCTTTATGCCGCCAATGATCTGGACAACATCTCGGTCAAAAACGCGGTGTTGGTCAGCGCGCCGGAGCGGCCCGAGACGATGACCTTTCACCTGCACAGCAGTTATCTCGGCTCGTCCCTGATCGAACCCAGTCGGCGCAAGAGCCGGGCGGTCGAGGTCCCTACCGAAAGCTTTTCCGAGGTCTGCGCTGCCTTGAAGCCCACGGTTCTGGTGATGGATATCGAGGGCGGCGAACAAGAAATCCTGCGTCACGCCGATCTGTCCGGATTCCGCGCCATGGTGCTGGAATTCCACCCAAAGGCCTATGGCATCGGCGGCATGCGCGAATGCAAGAACATCCTGCGCGCCGCCGGGTTCGAGCGGATCGCCGAGAAATCCAAGCGCACCGTCTGGACCTGCGAACGCGCCCCTGAAAGCGGGGTCGAAAGCGAGGCCGACACCGACACCCAAGCGGTGGCCTGACCGCCCCCGGGAATGCGCGCTTAGTGAATGCGGCCGCCGCTCAGGGCGGCGCGCAGCGTGTCGCTGGGCGGTTGCCCGAACCGGTCACGATAGCTTTGTGAAAAGCGGCCCAGATGGGTGAACCCCCAGGCTGATGCAATATCGGTGACGGTGGAGCCGGGGCGCGCCTTTGACAGGGCCTGATGGACCTTGTCCAGCCGCCGGTCGCGCAGGAAGTTCAGCGGTGTGGTGCCGCGGAACTGGCGAAACGCCATTTGCAGGCTGCGCGCGCTGGTGCCAGCGGCGCGGGCGATCTCCTCCAGCGTAAGGGGCTGGTCAAGCCGCGCCTCGATATAGTCCTCGGCGCGTCGCAGTTTGTGCGGCGCGGCCGAGCCCGTGGGGCGGCCAAGGAAGCCGGAATAATTGTTGTCCACCGCCTCGATCAGCCCGGTCATCAGGGTGCTTTCGATCTGTCGGTTCATCAGCCCGGCCCGGCCGAAATCCGACCGCCCGGCGTCGATCTCGCGCACCAGATGCAGCACGAATTGACCAAGCGCGCTGCCGGGGCCCTGCTGGATATTCAGCGGCCCGTTGAACTTCAGCGGCCGCTGCATCTGCGCGCCGAGCAGATCGCACAACAGCTGTTGCAGCGCGCTCCGGTCGATCTGGACCAGAATCTGCCGGGTGCCCCCGGCCCAGGTCATCGAGGTGGGCTTGTGCGGATTCAGCACCGCCGCTGCGGTCCGGTCCGAGGTATAGCAATCCGTGCCATTGACGATCCGCGCCCCGCCGCAGAGCGGGATCTGCACCAGATAGAAATTCCCCAGCTCGCCCGGATCAATCCGGGTATGCGCGCCGTATTCCATATAATTCAGCGACATCCGTTCGCCGCGGATGTGATTGTGCCGGGCATCGAAAGGGGTGCGCCCAAGCGTTTCCAACCGGTGCGGGCAATAGATTTGCGCCACCCGGTCCCGGGTCTCGTCCAGATCTTGGCTGCGAAACAACTGGTGCGCCGAAAGCGGGGCCCGGTTCGCCAATGTGCCCATCCTGCACTCCTGATGCATTCCCGGCGGGAAAACTTCGCGATGCTAGCAGCCGAAACGACGTTGCGTCAAAAAGTTTCGTTTTTCGGATAACGGCTTCGCCCGCCGGATAGCGCGCGCCCGGCTCCTTGGTCAGATTTATTTCAAGCCTAAAACAAAACAGGGAGACCGAGTATGCGAGGATTGAACGGCAAGGTGGCCATCGTGCCCGGCGGCGCGACCAAGATCGGCGCCGCCGTGGTGGCCGCGTTTCGCGCGGCGGGCGTGCGGGTGATGGTGGCCGATATCAATGCCGAGGCCGGGCGCGCGCTGGAGGCCGAGGGGGTGGCGTTCTGCGAGACCGACATTCGCGACGATGCACAGATCGCGGCGCTGGTTGAAACCACCCTGAAAGAATTCGGGCGGATCGACTTTCTGGTCAATGTCGCCTGCACCTATCTCGACAATGGCATCGACTCGACCCGCGCTGAATGGCTCGAGGCGCTGAATGTGAACCTTGTCGGGTCGGTCATGCTGATGCAGGCCGCGCGCGCGGAACTGGCGAAAAACAAGGGCGCGATCGTCAATTTCGGCTCGATCTCGGCGCGGGTGGCACAGACCGGGCGCTGGCTTTACCCGGTGTCCAAGGCGGCGATCCTGCAACTGACCCGCAATCAGGCGATGGATCTGGCCCCCGAGGGCATCCGCGTCAACGCGGTCTCGCCCGGCTGGACCTGGTCGAACATCATGGATGAGCTGACCGGCGGCAACCGGGAAAAGACCAACGGCGTCGCGGCCCCGTTCCACCTGATGGGCCGCGTTGGCGATCCGGAGGAAGTGGCGGGCGCCGTGCTGTTCCTGTGCTCGGACGAGGCCGGGTTCATCACCGGCACCGATATTCGCGTCGATGGGGGCTATACCGCGATGGGGCCGGAACGCGCTGCCGCCGCCATTCCGTTGCTGATGGAATGATTCGGACCTGAGCGCGTGACAAAATCAACAAAAGACCAACACGGGAGATTTCAAACAATGCGGAAGTTCACGATCATCGGCGGTGGCCAATCCGGGCTGCAACTTGGCATCGGCCTGCTCAAGGCGGGGCACAGCGTGCGCGTGGTGCAAAATCGCACCGCCGAGGACATCGAAAAGGGCAAGGTGCTGTCGAGCCAGTGCATGTTCGGGGCCTCGATACAGCACGAGCGCGATCTGGGCATCGATTTCTGGACGGATACCTGCCCGCCGGTTGAAGGCATCAACTTTTCGGTGCCCAACCCCGAGGCACCGGGGGAAAAGGTGATCGATTGGACCGGGCGGCTGGATCGCAACGCCTATTCGGTGGATCAGCGGGTGAAAATCCCGCGCTGGCTGGCCGAATTCACCAAGCTGGGCGGTGAGCTGGTGATTGCCGACGCCGGGATCGACGAGATGGAGCAATACGCGGCCGAGGACGATCTGGTGATCGTCGCCTCGGGCAAGGGTGAGATTGGCCGGATGTTCGAGCGGGACGCCGGTAAATCCCCCTATGACAAGCCGCAGCGCGCGCTGGCTCTGACCTATGTGACGGGGATGACGCCGCGCCCGGAGCACTCGGCGGTTTGCTTCAACCTGATCCCCGGCGTCGGGGAATATTTCGTATTTCCCGCGCTGACCACCACCGGCCCCTGCGAAATCATGGTGCTTGAAGGGGTGCCGGGCGGTCCGATGGATTGCTGGGGCGATGTCACCTCGCCCGAGCAGCATCTGGAACGCTCGAAATGGATCCTCGATACCTTCCTGCCGTGGGAGGCCGAGCGCTGCCACGATCTTGAACTGACCGACGACAATGGCATTCTGGCGGGCCGCTTTCCCCCGACCGTGCGCAAGCCCGTCGCCACGCTGCCCTCGGGGCGGCAGGTGCTGGGGCTGGGCGATACCGTCTGTCTCAATGACCCGATCACCGGGCAGGGGTCGAACAACGCGGCCAAGGCGGCGGCGGTCTATCTCAAGCGTATTCTGGAGCGTGAGGATCAGGCGTTTGATGCAGCGTGGATGCAGGGCACCTTTGACGCCTATTGGGACTATGCCAAATGGGTGGTGCAATGGACTAACATGATGTTGGCGCCCCCGCCCGACTTCGTGCTGGAGATCATGGGCACCGCCTGTGTCGAGCCGCGCCTGGCGCACCGGATGGCCAACGCGTTCGATGATCCGCGCGACTTCTTCCCGTGGTTTGCCGACCCGGCCAAAGCTGCTGCGTATTTGCAGGACCTGAGGGCGGCCTGAGATGGGCATGGGGATCTCACCTGACGTCTTTCGCGACGCGATGCGCCGCTTTCCCGGGGTGGTGACACTGGTCACCACCCAAGACGGGGAGGCCCGGCGCGGAATCACGGCGACGGCGGTCTGTTCCGTGACCGCCGATCCGCCCAGCCTGTTGGTCTGTCTGAACAAGCGCACCGGCGCCTGCGCCGTCGTGGCCAAGACCGGCCATTTCAACGTCAACCTGTTGGGGCAGGCGGCCGAGGATCTGGCGCTGCGCTTTGGGGGGGCCGGTGGCGTGACCGGCGAGGACAAGTTCGCGCAGGGTGATTGGCGCAGCGACGACAAGGGGCTGCCCTATCTGGCCGACGCGCTGATGAGCCTGTCGCTGGACGTGACCGAGAGGACCGAGGCGGGCAGTCACGTGGTCTATATCGGCAGCATCCGCAGCGTGCGCTTCGGCGAGGGCGAGCCGTTGCTGTACGAGCAGTCCGCGTTCCGGGCCTTGGCGCGGCACGAGGATTAGGGGAGCAACCCGCCCGCAGGGTTCAAACGACGCCCGGCGCTCCCGCGTCGGGCGTTTTGGTTCTAGCTAGGGGATCGCACGAACAGCACCGAAGGTGCCGGGCGCGCGCCTGCCCGTCCCGGCGGGCGGACGCTTTGGCAATGGCGCGCTCTGTTCACGGCAAGGATGCATTTGGCGGCCATAAAGCGCGCCGCTCATATGTTGTGTGCGCCACCCCACGGGCAGGCGCGCGCCCGGCGGGCGTTGCGCTCCGTGTGACAGGGCTGACCGATCTTTCTGCGGCAAAAGAAAAGCCCGCCGAAATCGACGGGCCTTCCTTGCAGATCCCGGCGAGAGGAGAAACCGCCGGTGGTCCTATGGCCGGATCAGGCGAAGCTGCGCACCGTCTGGATCGCACCGTCCAGCGCCTCGCCCTTTTCGTCCTTGAGTGCTGCCTCGCGCAGTCGGGCGACCCAATCGGCCCCGTCTTCGCGCCCCCGCACCAATTCAGCCCCCTCCATCACCCGGTCGAATTTCGACAGGCTGCGTGCATGGGTGTCGGAATAGCCTTTGACCAGCCGCCGACAGCGAACCAGTTCGACGGCAAAGGCATAGTTTTGCGCCACTGCGCCTTTCACATTGTCCAGCCAGCGGGTCAGATGTTCCTGCTCGTACCTGTGGCGCAGGGTGCGACGGCGATAGCCACGCAGCCCGCCCAGCACGTACAGCATCAGGAAATTGCCCAGCTTGTGGGTGCGCACGTGCCGGCCCTTGTTGAACCAGCGATCCAGCCGCGCCATGGTCTTCGGGTTCGCCTCGACCTTTGCGCCCATCGTTGCGGGCAACATGCCGGCGATTTCCTCGGCGCGCGGGTGCATGAATTCGGTCAGCGCGACGGGGCGGTCGCCCGCGCCCATCTCGTCCTGAATGCGGGCGAAACGTGCGCCGCGTGTCTTCAGGTCGGCCACCCGGATCACATCGTCATAGGCCATGGCGTTGGCGATGTATTTCGCCGCCTCCACTGTCAGCTCAAACCCGTGCGCCGCCTCGTCCAGCGCGGCAATCGTTTCCAGCCGGTCAAGGTATTCCGCGCCATAGGCGACGTCTTGAAACTTTACCACCTTGCGCAACCCGTGCTGCGCCATCTCCTGCGCCGGGGCGGGCAGGGCGGTAACGCGGGTGGTAAGCGCCTCCCACTTCTGGGTTAGCCGTGCGGGGCCTTGCGGCGCTGCCGTGGCCGGTGCCGGTGCGACTTTTGTCGCCTCGGCCGGATCGACGGCGGCATTCTGTGCCCGTTCAAAGGCGGCACCAAAGGCCCGCAGCGAGGCATCGACCCCCTTGCCAGAGGCACGGATCGCATCCTCGAAGGCCGCGCGCGGGAACGGCAGCGCGCCAGAGCCCGCCAGCGCCCCGAACAGCGAGGACGAGATCACCGAGCCGTTCTCGATCGCCAGCCGGTCCATATCGAACAGGATCAGCTTGTCGGCGGCCACCTCGGCCGCCGCGCGCACCTCATCGGAGGAGGCGATGCCGTCACCCGGCACCATCTTTTCCGACACCGCCAGCGCCCGGTGGGTCGAGGCGATCAGCGTGGTGCGGTCAGGGGTGACAAAGCCGCGTAGGATGGCGCGCCCGGCCTCCATCATCTCGGCCGCGATCATCACGTCCACATCCCCTGCCGCAGGGGCAAGCGAGAACACCGGCGCAACCGCGCCCATCGGGGCCATTTCCATGTAATAGATCGTGGCGCCGGTGCGCTGTGCCACGCCCGCGACCGAGGTCGCCTGACAGGCATAGCCCTGTGACCGGGCGGTGGCCTCGATCCAGTTGGTCAGCACCCCACCGCCCTGACCGCCGACGGCAAGGACAGCGAGCTTGATGATGGTGTTCAGTTTCTCGTCGGGCTGGCGCGGGGCCAAGGCTTGCTGGATGCTCATCAGACGGTCTCCGGGAATTCAAGGCGTTTGGCGGCGCGGCGGCTTTGCAGCCAGCGGATCACGCCGCTCGACAGGCCCTGCCACCATTTTTCGAACCCGGTGGCGTTATGCACCACATCGGCGCGGTAAAAGCTGGGGCAGAGCACGGCGGCATCAGCCACCTCGCCGCAGTTGCCGCAGCCGACGCAAGACTGGTCGATATGCGCGATCGGATCGTCGCGCAGCGGATCGTCCAGTTTCTTCAGCGACAGCGATGGGCAGCCCGACAGCCGGATGCAGGCGTGATCGCCGGTGCAGATGTCTTCGTCGACGCCAAAACGCGGCACCTCGACCCGGGCGCCATCCTTGATCGCCTTGTTGCGCAGCGGCTTTTCGCGGCGCTGGCGGTTCAACATGCATTCGGACGAGGCGACGATGATCTTCGGCCCCGGCTCATCGGTGGTCAGCGCCTCGCGCAGGGTGTCGCGCATCTTGGTCACGTCATAGGTGCGATCAATCTGGCGTACCCATTTGACGCCGATCCCCTTCACCGCGTCCGAGATCGAATTCTGCGTCGCCTTGGTCGGGTTGTCGGCGCGCGACGACAGCACATCCTGCCCGCCGGTGGCGGCGGAATAATAGTTGTCGACGATCACCGCCACGCTGTCGGATTTGTTGAACACCATGTTGCCGATCGAGGACGACAGACCATTGTGCCAGAACCCGCCATCGCCCAGAATCGAGATGGCGCGCTTTTCCCCGCCGCCATCAAAGGCGGCGTTGGAGGCCGGGCCAAGCCCATAGCCCATGGTCGACCCACCGACCTCGAAGGGTGGCAGGCAGGCAAACAGGTGACAGCCGATATCGCCGGTGATCTGGTGCTCGCCCAGTTCTTCCTGCACCAGTTTCATGGCGGCAAAGATCGGCCGCTCCGGGCAGCCGGTGCAAAAGCCCGGCGGGCGGGTCGGCACGGTCTTCGACAGGTCGGGGATCGCCGGTGCGGGTTGGTTCGGTGCGCGGGCTTGGCCCGGCAGCAGATCGGGGCCATGTTCCTTGAGGAACGCGGTCAGCCCGTCCAGCATCACCTTGCCGGTGTATTCTCCGGCCATCGGCAGCATGTCCTTGCCATGCAGCCGCACCTTCAGCCCCTTGCGCAGAATAAAGGTGGAAAGCGTCTGTTCGATGAATTCCGGCTGGCCCTCTTCGATGACCAGAACCGCGTCCTTGTCCGCGGCAAAGGCGGCGAATTCATCGCTAACCAGCGGATAGGTCACGTTCAGGCAATAGACCGGGATGTCAGAATTGCCATAGATGTCCGCCAGCCCCAGCCGCTGCAACGCGCGGACCACGCCGTTGTACATGCCGCCTTGGCAGACAAGGCCGATCTTGGCGTCGCTCGGCCCGAACATCTCGTTCAGCTTGTGCTCGATTATGTATTTCTCGGCGGCGGGCCAACGGTTGTCGATCTTGTCCTGTTCGTGCGCGAAAGCCGCCGGCGGCAACACCACGCGGTTGAAATCCTTTTTCGGGTTCGACAGCGCATCCTTCACCGTCAGGGGCGGGGCAACGTTGTCGCTGCACTCGAAACTGCCGGTCACATGGCACGAGCGGATGCGCACGGTCATCATGACGGGGGTGTTCGACGCCTCGCTCAGCGCAAACCCGTCGCCCACCGCCTTGACGATCGAGGGCAGGCTGGGGCGCGGGTCCAGCAGCCAGATCTGTGACTTCATCGCGAATGGGTGGCTGCGCTCCTGCATGATCGAGGAGCCTTCGCCGTAATCCTCGCCGACGATGATCAGCGCACCGCCATTGACGCCCGACGAGGCAAGGTTGGCCAGCGCGTCCGAGGCCACGTTGACCCCGACCGGCCCCTTGAAGGTGACGGCCCCGCGGATCGGATAATGCACCGAGGCCGCCAGCATGGCCGCCGCCGCCGCTTCCGAGGCGTTGGCTTCGAACCGGACACCCAACTCGCCCAACAGCTCTTCGGCATCGGCCAGCACATCCATCAGGTGGCTGATCGGCGCGCCCTGATAGCCGCCGACATAGCCGACGCCGTTTTCCAGCAACGCCTTGGTGATCGCCAGAATCCCCTCGCCGGTAAAGGTATCCCCTTTGCCCTGACGCAGGTGCTCGACTTCCTTTTTAAAGGATCTTTCGGCCATGTTTTTCCCTCAGAATTCGTTCCTGCGCACATTGCGCAGGAGTTTGTGCAGGATCGCCAGAAAGGCCTGTTGTTCGGCCTCCGAGATCCCGTGAAACATTTGTTCATAGGCGCGCGCCATGGCGGGCCAATGCCGCTCGAACGCGGCGCGGCCGGCATCGGTGATAAAGACGCGGGTGGCGCGGCTGTCGTCCTTGTCGGTCTCTCGCCGGATCAGACCGTCGCCTGCAAGCCCGTCCAGCGCCCGGCTCAGCGTGGATTGCTCGACCACGGCATAGATCGACAACTCGCGAATCAGGATGCCGTCGATCACCGCCAGCACCGCCAGCGCGCGCATCTTGGGCGTACTCATGCCCTGATGCGCCATATCCTCGCGCAGGCTGGCGTTATAGCGGCCCATGATGCGGTTCATCAGATAGGGTGCAAAGTTGTTCAGCCCGATTTCGCCCAGCCGACGCGGTGCCGTGACCTGATCCTTCATCCGCCCAGCCTCTTGGCGGCGTTGAAGCCCGAGCCGCCGCCCAGCCCCGGTCCGGGGTGGGTCGCAGCGCCGATATGGTGCAACCCCTTGAGCGCCGTCGTACCGTTACGCGACCAAGGGAACGGACGGAAGACAAAGAACTGGTCGATGCCGCATTGCCCGCCATAGGGGTCGCCGCCCACAAGGTTCACGTTCATCGCTTCCAGATCGGCGGGGGAATAGGCCCGGCGCGCCAGCTTGATGGCGTCGAAATCCTTGATGTGCGCCGCAAGGATCGCCTCGATCCGGTCGGCATAGGCTTCGCGCGTGGCTTCGTCCCACTGGCCGCTGGTCGCGATCTCGCCCGCCGCATCGCCCTTGATCACGCGCGGGGCGTCGGGGATTTGCAGCCACAGGATCGCCTTGCCCTCGGGGCAGCGGCTCGGGTCCAGCCGGTGCGGCTGGCCGACACAGATGGTCGGGGTTTGCGGGATCATCCCGCGCTCGGCCTCGTTGGCGGATTTCGACACCGCGTCGATGCCGTCCGAGAGATGAATCAGCGCCACATCGTCAAGCCCGTCGGCCCGCCATTCGGGGGCGCGCTCCAGCGCGAAATGAAGCTGGAAATCGCCGCGCCCGTGGCGATAGGCACGCGCGCCCGCCTGATCCTCGGGGCGGGCATGATCGCGCAGCAATCTATTCATAAGCTGGCCGGGGGCGACCGAGGCCAACACGTTGCCGGCCATGATCTTTTCGCCCGTGGCAGTTTCGACCCCGGTGGCGCGGCCGCGCTCGACAAGGATACGGTCCACATCGACCCCGGTGCGAATCTCGCCGCCGTGCTCTTCGATCAAGGCGCGAAAGGCATCGACGGCGCGGGCGGTGCCGCCCTTGACCACCGGCGCACCCGCAGCCTCCAGCGCAAAGGCCACGACCTTTGCCATCTGGCCGGAATAGGTCGACTCGGGCGTCAGCCCGCAATGCAGCACCCAAGGTGCCCAAAGCGCCCGGATGTCTTCGCTTTCATAAGTGGTCTCAAGCCAGCCGCGCGCCGGGATCAGCGCCGCGCCGATCCATGATTTCAACCCGTTCAGCCCGCGTTTCCACGCCTGAGCGGCCAGCAGCTTCGCGGTGCCGCGCGACCACAGGTCACCGCCCAGCAGGGCAAAAAGAAACGGCGCGTCGGCCTCGATCCCGCCGACATCGGCGGCATGGCGATCGCCGTCGCCCTCTGCCAGTGCGTTGAAGGCGGCCACATTCGCGGCGCGCTCCATGCTCAGCACGGTGGCGCGCCCACCCGGCCGCAACACGGCGGTCGGATGGGCTGTATGACAGAACTCCAGCCCGTGCCGTCCCAGATCCCCGGCCAGTTCGCCATAGGCGGGCGAGGTCAGGAACAGCACAAAGGTGGCGGCCATCACGTCATGTTGAAAGCCGGGCAGCGTGGCCTCTTCGGTCACCATGCAGCCGCCAGCGCGGGCTTCGCGCTCCAGCAACATGACTTTCTTGCCTTTGCGCGCCAGCAGCGCGCCCGCGACCAACGCATTGATCCCGCTTCCGATGATGACGTGATCGACCCCGCTCATGGCTTCAGTCCTTCGGCTTCAGCGCCAGCGCGCGGATCGGGCTGCCTGTGCCCTTCTGGATCTTCAGCGGGGCGATGATCAGGATGGCGCCCTTGGCCGGCAGTTGGTCCAGATTGGCCAGCGAGGCCAGACCAAAGCGGTTGTTGGCGTGCAGCAGGTTATGCGCCGGGTAGGGCGGTTGCATCCCGCCGGCCATGCCCGCATCGGTGCCGATGCACTGGCTGCCCCAGCCGACAATGCCTTTGTCGATCAGATACTGGATCACCTCGGCGGTGGGTCCGGGGGTATGCGGGCCGGTTTCGTCGGCGTTCAGGAACTTGGCTTCGTCGTCGCCGTATTGGTCCCAGTCGCTGCGCAGCACGACCCATTCATCGGCGCCGATCTCACCATGCTCGGCCTCCCAGGCCTTTACATGATCGATGGTCAGCAGGAAGTCAGAGTCGGCCCCGGATTCCTTGGAAAAGTCGAGCACGTTGACCGGTGCGATCAGCCGCTGCACCTTCAGCGTGTCGGTATAGCCTTCGGGGTTGTCGCGCCCGGTGATCCAGTGATGCGGCGCATCGAAATGTGTGCCGGTATGTTCCCCCAGAACCATCCAGTTCCACGCAAAGAACGGACCGTCTTCGTCGTATTCGCTGATCTTGTGGATCTCGACCTTGGGGGTGTTCTTGGCGAAATCTTCGGGCAATTGCAGAATTGGCGTGTCCGGGCTCAGCACCCCGGTGCAGTCGACAACTTCGATCCCGCCCGAGGCGAGCATCGCCCCCAACTCGCCCAGAATGTTTGATGCGCTCATCTTTTACTCCTTAGCTGACTTGACGCCACTCTCCGGCGTCTGGATGTGAAACAATGCTAGACAGGAATAAATGCTTTTGCAAATATATTGGTGAGAATAGGGAGCATGTGTTGGGACAGTTATCTGCGGATGCAGTTATTATTGGCAGCGGTGTCAACTCGCTGGTCTGTGCGCACCATTTGGCCAAGCGCGGCTGGTCGGTGATCGTGCTGGAACAGGCGGACGAGCCCGGTGGTGCCGTGCGCACAGGGGGCTATACCAGCGCGGGCTTTGCCCATGACTGGGCTGCGATGAATCTGTCCTTGTTTGCCGGCTCCCCATATTTTCATGAGAATGCGGCGGAACTGGCGACGCACGGGTTAGAGTTTGTCGGGGCAAGTGACTGTTTTGCCAGCGTCTTCCCAGATGACACATGGCTTGGGATCGGCACTGATGCGGCGGCGAACCGCGCCCGCATTGCGGCGTTTTCAGAGGTCGACGCGCAGGCGTGGGATGCGCTGAGCGCGGCCTTTCCTGCCGAGGCCGAGCATATCGGCGGGCTTCTCGGTGCGCGGATGAACTTACGTGCAATAGCATCTATAATGTGGAAAGCTCTGCGCAAGAAAGGGGCCGGCGGTAGCTTGGATCTGGCGCGCTTTCTGGCCTCTTCCCCGCGTGTCTGGCTCGAGGAAACCTTCGAATCGCCCAAACTTCAGGCGCTGCTGGGCACATGGGGGATGCATCTGGATTTCGCCCCCGATATCGCCGGAGGGGCGATGTTCCCCTATCTCGAGGCGATGGCGAACCAGTCCTTTGGCATGGCCTTAGGCAAGGGCGGGGCGGGCACCATCGTCACCGCCATGCAGGGCGCGATTGAGGCCCGCGGCGGGCGCATCCTGTGCAGCACCCCGGTTGAACGCATCCTGCATGCGGATGGCAAGGCGACCGGCGTGATCGCGGGCGGCGAGACCATTACCGCGAACCGGGCGGTGATCGCCAATGTGGCGCCGCGCGCGATGCTGGAGTTGACCGGCGGCAGCGGAACCAAGCGCTATGATACCGCGATGAAGAAATTCCGCCATGCGCCGGGCACGATGATGATCCATCTGGCGCTGTCCGATCTGCCCGACTGGGCCGCCGGGGCTGAACTGCGCGACTATGCCTATGTTCATATCGCGCCGTCGCTGGACCAGATGGCGCGCACCTATGCGCAGGCCACGGCGGGGCTGTTGCCGGACGAGCCGGTGATCGTGGTGGGCCAGCCCACCACCGTCGATCCGTCCCGCGCCCCCGAGGGGCAGCATACGCTTTGGGTGCAGGTGCGCATGGCCCCGGGCGAGATCCGGGGCGATGCTGCCGGTGAGATCACGGCGACGAACTGGGACGAGGCCGCGCAGCCCTTTGCCGAACGCGCGCTGGCGCTGATCGAACACTATGCCCCCGGCACCCGCGCCAAGATTCTGGCGCAGCGAGTCGTCGCGCCGACCGAACTGGAGGCCGACAACCCCAACCTCGTCGGCGGCGATCAGATCTGTGGCAGTCACCACCTGAGCCAGCATTTCCTGTTCCGTCCGGCGCGCGGATATGCCGACGGATCGACCCCGATCTCCGGGCTGTACCAGACCGGCGCCGCCGTTTGGCCCGGGGCCGGGACGGGGGCCGGGGCCGGGTATCAGCTTGGCCTGAAATTGGCGGGGAAATAACCGGCCGGATATCATGGCCGGACCTATGGTAAGACAGACCGTACAAAACGAATAACAAATCCTACAAAATCAACAGGGGAACGACATGACCAAACTGACACGACGCAGCCTGCTCAAGGGTACGGCGGCCGCCGCTACACTGGCCGCCGCCGCGCCGACCTTTGCCTGGGCACAACAGATCGACGAGCTGATCATCGCCTATAACGTCAACCTGCCGAGCTGGGATCCCACCGTGGGCTCCTCGGCGGTGAACCCGACCATTCAGGGCATCTACCAGTCGGTGTTCGATCAGTTCATCCTGCAACAACCCGACCTGTCGCCGGCCCCCGGCCTGCTGACCGACTGGGGCTGGAATGACGACCACAGCCAGGTCTGGATGGATGTGCGCGAAGGCGTGAAATGGCACGACGGTTCCGATTTTACCGCCGAAGACGTGGCCTGGAGCCTGGCGCGCGTCGCCAACCCCGAGACCGGCAGCCCGATCCAGTTCGTCTGGGGCACGCTGGAAAACCACCGGGTCGAGGGCAACCGCGTCATTGCCGACGTGAAACAGTTCGACCCGACCATCTTCAAGTGGATGTACTTCCTCACCGGTTACGTGCTGCCCAAGGCCTATTACGAAAAGGTCGGCGCCGACGGGTTCGAAGCCGCGCCGATCGGCACCGGCCCCTATATGGTCGAGAAATACGAGCGCAACGCTTACGTGCGCCTGAAAGCGAACGAGAATTACTGGGGCGGCGCGCCGGAGTTCAAATCCGTGACGATCAAGTTCGTCACCGACGCCGCCGCCCGCGTGGCCGAGGTGGAATCGGGCAATTCCCATGTCACGCTGGAAATGCCCTATGAAGAGTTTGACCGCCTCAAGGCCGGAAAACTGGAAGGTGTCGCCGCGCCGATCTCGGATATCGGGATGATCTTCTTCAACGATATCGAGGTGATGACCGACCCGAACGTGCGCAAGGCCGCCGTCATGGCGGTGGACAAACAAGCCATCGTCGACCGCCTCCTGTCGGGCTATGGCGTGCCGATCGACACGCTGGAGACGCCGGAATACGACGCCTATGATCCGACCATCAAGACTCCCTATGACCCCGAAGGGGCCAAGGCGCTACTGGCTGAATCTGGCTATTCCACCGACAACCCAGTCAAGTTCACCATCCAGACCACCCGTGGTTTCAAGCCCAAGGATTATGAGATCATCCAGGCCATCGTCGGGCTGTGGCGTCGGGTTGGCATCGAGGCCGAGATCGAAGTCTATGAGGTCGCCAAGCATTACGAACTGCGCGCGGCCGACCAGCTTGCACCGGCGGCGTTCTACAACTGGGGCAACTCGGTGGGCGATCCGACCACCTCGACCGGGTTCGCCATGTATGGCCCCTCGCCGCACTCGGTCTGGGACGGGCAGGATCTGATCGACATGATCAACCCGCTTTGGGGCGAACCGGACGAGGCCAAGCGGATCGAAGGCTGGAAGGGCGTCAGCCGCTATATTGCCGACAACGCGCTGGTGCTGCCGTTGCTGCAATACGTGCAGCCGATCCTGCATGCGCCGGGCATCAAGGTGGTCCCGCATGCCTCGGGCGCGCTGTTGCCGCATCTGATGACCCGCGCCTGATCGCATTCTTGCAAACTTCTGACCGGAGGGCGGCACGATCCGCCCTCCGGCATTTGGAAACATATCCATGACATTGCTCAGACGGATCCTGCTGCGATTGCTGACCATGGCGATCACGCTGATCGGCGTGGCCATCATCGTCTTTTTCGTTATCCGCGTCGTGCCCGGCAACCCGATTGCCATGATGCTGCCCCCCGGTGCGGGGGAAGAGGACATCGCCCGTCTCAAGGCGCTGTACGGTTTAGACAAGACCATCCCCGAACAATTCGTGATCTGGCTAAACGGCGTGCTGCACGGCGATTTCGGCACCTCGATCACCTCGCGCCAACCGGTGCTGAAGCTGGTCTTGTCGCGGCTGCCTGCGACGCTCGAGCTGTCGATCATGGCGCTGGTGATCGCGGTAATCCTTGGCGGCACGCTGGCGCTGACCGGAACGCGGCGGCGCGGCACAAGGACCGAAGGCACCATCGACATCGTCAATGGCATGGCGCTGTCGGTGCCGGATTTCCTTTGGGGGCTGGTGTTTATCCTGCTGTTCGGGGTGCTGTGGCCGGTCTTTCATATCTCGGGCCGGGTCTCGCCGGCACTGGATCTGCCGTTCGTCACCAATTTCTACCTGTTCGAAAGCGTGCTGCGGCTGCGCTTTGATATCTGGGCTGATCTGGTGTCGCATATGTTCATGCCCGCGCTGGCGCTGGCGATCCCGTTGGCGGCGATCATTTCCCAGCTTCTGAAACAATCGCTGAAGGAAACCATGCATCTGGATTACGTGACGCTGTCGCGCACCAAGGGCTATGGCGAAAACCACGTCATCACGCATGAGGCGCTGCCCAATGCCATACTGCCGACGCTGACCCTGATCGGGGTGCAGTTCACCTTTCTGATCGGCGGCACCGTCATCATCGAGCGGCTGTTCTCCTATGAGGGGCTGGGCAATATGGCGATCGACGCGGTGATCAACCGCGATCTGCCCTTGATTCAGGGGATCGTGATCCTGTTCGCTTTGATCTTTACGGTGGTCAATCTGGTCGTTGATCTGACCTATGCCGCCCTGAACCCGAGGTTGCGCAATGGCTGATGCACGTGGACTTGTGAAACGTCGCGTCGGGGTGCGGCTCTGGTTGTCGGCCAGCTGGCTGGGCTTGCTGGTGCTGGCGGCGGTGTTTGCGCCGCTGATCGCGCCGCAGGATCCGCTGATGCAGGATCTGTTCGGCGCCCGCCTGCCGCCGTTCTGGGAGGCCGGGTCCGACGCCGCGTTTCCGCTGGGCTCGGATTCGCTGGGCCGCGATGTGCTTAGCCGCATCATCTATGGGGCGCGGCTGGCGCTGGGGGTGGCCCTGATCGCGGGCACGCTGACTTGCCTGATCGGGTCGCTGCTGGGGCTGATCGCGGGCTATTTCCGGGGCTGGCCGGATATGGTGATCTCGCGCCTAGTCGATATCTGGATGGCCTTTCCGCCGGTGCTGTTCGCGATCCTGCTGATCGCGGTTCTGGGCACCGGGCTAAGTTCCATCATCATCGCCATCGTGGTGATCGACTGGACCCGCTTTGCCCGCGTCATCCGGGCCGAGGCGATGAGCCAGGGCGCGATGGACTATGTTGCCTCGGCGCAGGTCTCGGGGCGCAAACGGTTTTCCATCATGCTGGCCGAGATCCTGCCCAATGTGTTGCCCACCATCGTCGTTCTGCTGACGCTGGAAATGGGCATCGCGGTGATCGTCGAAGCGATCCTGAGTTTCGTCAACCTGTCGATCTCGACCGATCAACCGACCTGGGGCAGCATGATCTCGGAAGGCCGTCTGTCGATCCATCAGGCGTGGTGGGTGCTGGTGTTTCCGCTGGTCACCTTGTTTCTGACCGTCCTCAGCTTCAGCCAGCTTGGCGAAGGGCTGAAGGACCATTTCGATCCGGTGCTGAGATGAGTTTTCTGACGATCGAGAATCTGAGCGCCCATGTGGGGCCGTCGCCGATCCTGCGCGACGTGTCGCTGTCGGTCGAGGCTGGCGAGGTGCGCGGGTTGGTGGGCGAAAGCGGGGCCGGTAAAAGCATGATCGGCAAGGCGGTTCTGGGCACCTTGCCGCTGGCGGTGCAGGTCTCCTCGGGCCGTATCCTGCTGGACGGCGAGGATCTTCTGGCGATGCGCCCGCGTGATCGGCGCCGGGTGATCGGCGCCAAGGCGGCGCTGATTCCCCAAGATCCGCTGACCGCGCTGAACCCGTCGCGCCGGGTGGGGCCGCAGATCACCAACCGGCTGGTCGATATCCTTGGTTGGACCCGGCAGGATGCCCAGATGCGCGCGCTGGAGCTGTTGCACGAGGTGTCGATCCCCGAGCCAGAGCGGGTGATGCGGGCCTATCCGCATGAGCTCTCGGGCGGGATGCGCCAACGCATCCTGATCGCCTCGGCGTTTGCCGCCGAACCCCGGCTGATCATCGCGGACGAGCCGACCACGGCGCTGGACGTGACGGTGGAGGCGGGGATCGTCGAGCTGATCGGCCAGATTGCCGAGAAGTACAACACCTCGATGGTCTACATCTCGCACAATCTCGGCCTGATCCTGGAGACCTGTGACCGGGTCAACGTCATGTATTCCGGCGTGGTGGTGGAACACGGCGCGGTCGGGGAGGTCTTCGACCAGATGCGCCATCCCTACACCAAGGGCCTTTTCGGCTGCATTCCCTTGCCTGGAGCCGACAAGACGGCGCGCCCCCTGGTCCCGATCCGCGGCCAGTTGCCGCTGCCGCATCAGCGGCCGACAGGCTGCTATTTCGGGCCGCGCTGCGACTTCTTCAAGGCCGGGACCTGCGATGTCGAGGGCCTCGCGATGACGCCGATCCCCGACGAGCCAGGCCACGTCGTGCGTTGCCGGCTCTGG
>JASJGL010000092.1:0-59917 GCA_033791545.1 Pseudodonghicola sp.
CCCTAGCGCACCGGGTCGAAAATCGCGTCCTTGAGCGTACAGTCGGTGATCGCGTCGCGCCCGCAGGGCACCGGCTTGAGATCGCGCGACAGGCACAGCCGTGCCTCTTGAATATGGCCATCCTTGCAGGTGATGGTCAGCATGTCGCGGGTCCAACCCGGATTGGCCTGCAGAAACGCCTGTTCCACAACGCTGGCAGGCAGTTTCACCGGCTTGTCCAGTTTGCGAAAGATCTCGGGCCGGTTCACCGCAGCATAGGCCCGCCGCGCCAGAGCGAAATAGGCGCGGGCGGAGAGGCCGGAACAGGTGCCGTGTTTCTTCCACTGGTGCCATGCAAGGCCGGGGTTGCCCATGATGTCGCCCATCTCGGCCGTCATGCCGCGACTGGGGGGCGCCTCGACCGTGTGGCAATAGGCGGGCCAGCCGCGATGGTATTGCGGCCACAGACCATGCAGCACCCAGCCGTGATCGTGGCGCGGGTGGCATTGGTCGGACCGGCGCCCGTCGCCTTCGGTCGCGCACCAGTTCGGCGACCAGCTGAGGCTGAGCACATAATAGTCGAACACGCCCGCTTTTTCGCCATCGGCATGGGCCGGGCGCAGCGCGGGCAGGGCCGCAAGACATGTCAGCAGCCACAGGAGACCCCAGCGCATTCACTCTTTCCTTATACGTTTTGCGCCATTATATAGGCCCTAAGTTCCCCTACAATGGTAACTCGTTCCGGATTTTCCGGGACCGCCTATTTCAGGCGACGGGGAAGTTTTGTTTGAAGGAGATGTACACATGGCAAAACCTCTGATGGCCAAAGCAACCGCCGTGTGGCTGGTGGACAACACGACGTTGCGTTTCAAGCAGATCGCCGATTTCGTCGAAATGCATGAGCTGGAAATCCAAGGCATCGCAGATGGCGATGTGGCTGCCGGCGTCAAGGGGTTCGACCCGGTCACGAACAACCAGCTGACGCAGGAAGAGATCGACAAGGCCGAAGCCGATCCGATGTACAAGCTGAAGCTGAAATTCAACCCCGCCTCGGTCGGCGAGGAAAAGCGGCGCGGTCCGCGCTATACCCCGTTGAGCAAGCGGCAAGACCGTCCGGCCTCGATCCTGTGGTTGGTGAAATTCCACCCCGAGCTGAGCGACGGACAGGTGTCCAAGCTGGTCGGCACCACCAAGCCGACGATTCAGGCGATCCGCGAGCGGACGCATTGGAACATTTCCAACATCCAGCCGATTGACCCGGTTGCGCTGGGGCTGTGCAAACAGTCCGAACTTGACGCCGCCGTGCAGAAGGCCGCCGCCAAGAAGGCCGCCGACGGCAGCGTGATGACCGATGACGAGCGCCGCAAGCTGGTCAGCACCGAGCAATCGCTTGGGATGGAGTCCGAACCGAAGATTCCGACCGCGATCGAAGGGCTGGAAACCTTTACGCTGTCCGGATCGAACTCGGACGACGAGGACAAGCCGGTGCGGGTGGTTGATGCCGAAAGCCTGTTCAACCTGCCGGATCATGACGATGATGACGACGACGAGGATGATCCGCACCGCTGAGCGCGATCAAGACCTTGAGAATACCCTCGGGCGTGGCTGTCAGCCGCGCCCGATTTCGTATCGCAGCCAAGGCATCAGGGCGAACACCGCTTGCCCGGCCAGCCCGAGCAGACCTTGCGGCGTGATCAGCCCCGCCAGCCAAGTCCTCGGGCTCTGACCGAAGCCGAGCGCCAGGGCGCATTCCGCGACCAGCAACAGCACCAGAGCGACTGCTCCCATCCATAGCCGCGCAGAGGCGTTCGAAAGGGAGGGGCGACCCCGGGTCAGCCAGCCTGCGACGATCCATGACAACGCCAATATCACCGGCAGTTCCAGCGCCACGGCGCGCAGCGGGCCAAACGCCGGGGTCAGAACCAGCGTGCGCAGCGTTCCGAGCAGGATACCGCAGGCAAAAATGATCAGGAAATACCAGAGGCCAGCGCGGGCCGGACCGGGTGTTGCGGGCGTCGCCACGGGCCGCGCGCCTAGAATGCCTTACGCGCAAGCAGCGCGGCGCTGATCGTGCCGTCGTCAAGGTAATCCAGCTCACCGCCGATCGGCACCCCCTGCGCCAGCGAGGTCAGCTTGACCCGCCCCTCCAACTGGTCGGCGATGTAATGGGCGGTGGTTTGCCCCTCGACCGTGGCGTTCAGCGCAAGGATCACTTCGGTGATCTGTTCCGACCCGACCCGGTCAATCAGCCGGGGAATGCGCAGCTCTTGCGGGCCGATGGCGTCCAGCGCCGAGAGCGTGCCGCCGAGCACGTGATAGCGGCCCTTGAACATGCCCGAGCGTTCCATCGCCCAGAGGTCGGCGACATCCTCGACCACGCAAAGCTCGCCGGTGGCGCGTTTTTCGCTGTCGCAGATGTCGCAAATGTCGCTGGTGCCCACATTGCCGCAATTGAGGCATTCGCGCGCGGTGGCGGCGACGGTCTGCATCATGTCGGCCAGCGGTGTCAGCAGCAGCGCGCGTTTGCGGATCAGGTGCAGCACCGCACGCCGGGCCGAGCGCGGGCCAAGCCCCGGCAGCTTTGCCATCAGCTCGATCAGGTTTTCGATCTCGCGGTTCGAGGACATGGGGCGGAGGGGCCTTGGGGGTTGAGGGGGGGAGTCCCCGGGGTGTAGAGCGGCGCGACTTCGCTGAAACCCGTTGGATTTCCGCTTTGCCGCGCCGCTCCCGGTAGGACGTTGTCAGAACGGAAGCTTGATATCCTTGGGCAGGCCCATGCTTTCGGTCAGGCTGGCCATTTCCTGCTGCGCCTTCTCGGCCGCCTTGGTCTGGGCGTCCTTGATGGCGGCGAGGATCAGATCTTCGACCACTTCCTTGTCGCTGCCGTTGAAGATCGACGGGTCGATGTCCAGCGCGGTCAGCCCGCCCTTGGCAGTGGCGGTGGCCTTGACGAGCCCGGCACCGGATTCGCCGGTGACGGTCAGATTGGCCAGATCGTCCTGCATCTGGGCCATCTTGGTTTGCAGTTCCTGTGCGGATTTCATCATCTTGGCCATGTCGCCAAGCCCGCCCAAACCTTTCAGCATCACTGTCTCCTGTGGGATTGCACCTGTTGCGTCCTAGATACGGGGCGCGGCGGCTTCGTACAAGGCCGCGCGGTGCGGGGGCTGGGGGAGTGCGCCCCTTTGCGCGTGTCGTTGAGCATGGGGCGCGTTCGGGGGCTAGGGGCGATTGGGCGCGACTCCGCGAAAACGGGGTTATCGCTCTGTCACGTTCGGGTGATCTGGGGGCAGATCACCCGTCCTCAAACGGATCCCATTCATCTTCGACCTCGGGCAGCGCCTCGACTTCGGCATTGGCCGCGATCTGTTCCGGGGTGCGGATGTCGATGATTTTTGCCTTGGGGAACTTGGCCAGAACCGCCTGCACCATCGGATGGTCGGTGGCTGTCGCGCGCAGAGCGTCTTCGGCGGCGTCGCGGTCTTCGGCGATGGTCGGGCTGCCGCCCTCGTTGACGACGGTCACCGCCCAGCGGTTGCCGGTCCAGGATTGCAGCCGTTGCCCCAGTTGCTGGGCCAGGTCACGGGCCGCGTTCGGGGCCGGTTCAAATTCGATCCGCCCGGGTTGGTAGCTGACCAGACGCACCCCGGTTTCCACCTCGATCAAAAGCTTGCCGTCGCGATTGGTGCGGATCAGTTCGACCACATGGTGAAACGTGGGATAGCGGGACAGCGCCATCTCGGCGTCTTGCGCCAGCGCTATTTGCTGGGCACCACCACGGCCACTGCTCGGGCCGCTCATGCTGCCGCTGGGGGCAGGCATAGCCCCGGTTGCGCGCGCCGTCGTTGCGGCCGTTGCCGTCGGTGCAGTAGATGCGCCCCCCGCATGGGCGCTGCCACCGGGGCCTCCGCTGGCGGGCGGCTGCGGGCTGTCGCGCAGCTTGCGCAGCAGTTCCTCGGGCGCGGGGAGGTCGGCGACATGGGTCATCCGGATCACCGCCATTTCGGCGGCCATCATCGCGTTGGGGGCGGCGGAGACTTCCTCCAGCGCCTTGAGCAGCATCTGCCACATTCGGCTGAGCACCCGCATTGGCAGCGCCTCGGCCATGACCTGACCCCGAGCACGCTCATCCGGGGAAACGGTGGGATCCTCGGCAGCGTCCGGGGTGATCTTGACCACGCTGACCCAGTGGGTGATTTCCGCCAGATCGCGCAGCACGGCCAAGGGATCGGCGCCTTCAGCATATTGCGACGACAACTCGGTCAGCGCGCCGGCCGCGTCCCCCTTCAGGATCAGGTCCAGCAGATCCAGCACCCGCCCGCGGTCGGCCAGCCCCAGCATGGCGCGCACCTGCTCGGCGGTGGTTTCGCCAGCGCCGTGGGAAATCGCCTGATCCAGCAGCGAGGTCGCGTCGCGTGCCGAGCCTTCGGCGGCGCGGGTGATCAGCGCCAGCGCGTCGTCGGCGATCTCGGCCCGCTCGGCATCGGCGATGCGGCGCAGCAGGGCGATCTGATCCTCCGGCTCGATCCGGCGCAGGTCGAATCGCTGGCAGCGCGACAGTACGGTGACCGGCACCTTGCGGATCTCGGTGGTGGCAAAGATGAACTTCACATGCGCCGGCGGTTCCTCCAGCGTCTTGAGCAGCGCGTTGAAGGCGCTGGTCGAGAGCATGTGAACCTCGTCGATGATGTAGATCTTGTAGCGCGCGCTGGCGGCACGATAACGCACCGAATCGATGATCTCGCGGATGTCGTTCACGCCGGTGCGGCTGGCGGCGTCCATCTCCATCACATCGACATGGCGGCCCTCCATGATCGCCTGACAATGTTCGCAGACGCCGCATGGCTCGGTCGTGGGGCCGCCGGTGCCATCGGGGCCGATGCAGTTGATGCCCTTGGCGATGATCCGCGCGGTGGTCGTTTTCCCGGTGCCGCGGATGCCGGTCATGATGAAGGCCTGCGCGATGCGATCGGCGGCAAAGGCGTTCTTCAGCGTCCGCACCATCGCCTCTTGGCCGACCAGATCGGCAAAGGTCTCGGGACGGTATTTGCGGGCGAGAACCTGATAGGCGGTCTCGGGTGTCTCGGTCATGGGCGGCCTTCGGAATTTGGGTTCGCGCCTAGGGTATGCCCCCCGGCGGGGCGCGTCCACCTGCTAGACGCGCTCAGCAGTCCGCGCGGCGAGGTTCAGTCGTTTGGCACGGCACGGGTTGGATTTGCTCAGATGGCTTCCTTGAGCCGGACATCAATCCGGCAAATGTGGCTTGCCAACCAGTTGTCCAACTTGTCCAGCATCGCCATTGCCAGATTGGAGTCAAAGCCGTGGTCGCGGTACCGGATATTTTCCTTTTCGAGCAGATTTAGAAACAGGCCGTGTTCGTGCTTGTTCTGTGACGCGACAGGGCATTTGTAGGCGAACATGCAGTCCTCCTCGACCGAGAAGTGCATTTCGCAATAGGCATTCAGGAAATCCAGAAACAGATCATAGGTTTTTTCGCCTTCGCCGGCCTCCAGTGTTTGCCGGAATTGCTCGGACGTGGTGAACAACATCTTGTGTTGTTCGTCGATCTGAGCGTCACCCGTAGCGAATTGTGGCTGCCATTTCATGGAGTGGGGGCCTTTGGCTTTGAGGTCTGTAATTTCGAATAAGGAAATGAACACCGTGGAAGGCTGGCGCGTCAAGGTTGTGTTTCGCACCTGACCGGAAATAGTTTCGTTTTTAATTATATTCTAATTCCCATATACATTTAGATCCCGATGCGTTGGTTTCGCTGCGCCTGACTTAAGCGCGTCGAGTTTCTTTCTGTTGGCATTTTGTGGCCGCATAGGTTGAATGGCTGAGCGCGGCTTCAAAAAAAGAAAGCCGCAGACAAACCCCGATGCGGACAGGCCCCGTTGCCGCGCGCAGGTTGTAGGGATCTGGTTCGGTAGAAAGAGGGAATGATTCGCCCGGCGAGACCGCAAAGGCGCGCCCACCTGAAGGCGTAAACTCATGCAGGGGGGATAAGGTGAGAGGCTGGACAACGACCCAAGCGGGGCTCGTTACGGCTGCTTCCTTCCGGATCTGACCGGGTTGGCGAGGTGCCTGCCCGCGCCAACCTCTCGACGCCTACATAGGACGCGGACGCGTCGATGACAAGGGATTGCGATGGGCTTTTGATGCTCAGCCAAACCCGAGGGGCCGCCGCGGTTTCCCTCCCTTGGCGCCCGGTTAGCTCGTGCAGATACGCTCCCGCACCAGAGGCGCGCTTTTCCCGGCGTTGGCGGGGCGTCCCGGTGGAAATCGGTTGAGTTGGGCCGCCTGCCGTGGCAGCCCGGGATTGTTGGTGGACGAACGAAAAGGCAGGCAGCGATGAGAACGGCAGAACAGGTTACCTTCGGCGGCTCCGGCCTGAATCGGGCGGCAGAGATTCGCGGCGACGCGGCGGCTTTGGCGCGGGCGATGGCCGATCCGGCGGCGCGGTGTCTGCTGATGTGGCGGGGCAAGCCGCTGCTGCGCGGGGACGGGCTGGATGCGCTGGGGCTGGTCGGGATGGACCACCCGCTGCTTGCTGCCGGTCTGGGCAAGGCGATCCGTGAACCGGTTCTGCTGGGCGTGGAAGAGGGCGGGGCGGCGATTTTTGCCCACGATATCTCCCGCTGGGAGCCCGAGGTGCTGGACTATGGCGCCTTGGGCAGTTTCGTGGATGGCTCCGAACAGCGCCATCCCGACCTGCCCGACGACACCGCCTTTGGCGAATTGCGCCGGGTGATGACCCGTCTGAGCCCGCGCGAGGCAGAACTGGCCGCCACCGCCAAGGCGATCATCGGCTGGCACGCCACGCATCGATTTTGCGCCCGCTGCGGTTCTGAGAGCGTGATCGCGCAGGCCGGTTGGCAGCGGGATTGCGCGGCCTGTGCCTGCCACCATTTCCCGCGCACCGATCCGGTGGTGATCATGTTGATCACCAATGGCGACGCGGTGCTGATGGGCCGCTCTCCCGGCTGGCCCGAGGGGATGTATTCGCTGCTCGCAGGGTTCATCGAGCCGGGCGAGACGATGGAGGCTGCCGTGCGCCGCGAGGTAATGGAAGAGGCCGGTGTGCCGGTCGGGGCGGTGCAGTATCTGGCCAGCCAGCCCTGGCCATTCCCGGCCTCGCTGATGTTTGGCTGCGCTGGCGAGGCCTTGGCGCGCGAGATCACCATCGACGCCAAGGAAATCGAGGATGCGCTTTGGGTCAGTCGCGCCGACATGATGACGGCCTTTGCCGGGGAACATCCGACGATCAAGGCGGCCCGCAAGGGGGCTATTGCGCATTTTCTGCTGCAAAACTGGCTTGCAGATACGCTGGATTGAAGGGACACTCGCGGCAATACGGTAAGAATTGGATCAGGTATGCAGTTTTCGAGCAAAGAAGATATCGACGCCCCGATCGAGGCGGTCTTTGCCGCCATCAGTGATTTCGAGATGTTCGAGCGGTCGGTGATCCGCCGCGGGATCGAGGTGGAGCGGGTTGATGACACGGCCGCTGTCGCCCCCGGTCTGGCTTGGGATGCGGCGTTTGATCTGCGGGGCAAGCGACGCAAATTGCATCTGACCCTGTCGCGGTATGACTCGCCCGAAGGGGTCGGCTTTGAGTCCGAAAGTGCGGGTCTGACCGGGCTCATGTCGGTTGATCTGGTGGCGTTGTCGCCGCGTCGCACCCGGATGGCGATCACGCTGAACCTTGCGCCCAAGACGCTGTCGGCGCGGTTGTTTCTGCAATCGCTGAAGCTGGCCAAGGGAAACCTGACCAAGCGGTTCAAGCTGAAAGTGGCCGACTTCGCCAAATCCGTCGAGGATCGCCAGACCAGCAGCGCCTGAGGCGCGGCTGGTCTGGCGCGCGTATCAGCCGCGCTCGGGCGAGGCCGGGTAGACGCCGAGGATTTCCACATCGGTGGTAAAGTAGCCAAGCTCGTCCAGCGCCAGTTGGACGTTGGGATCCTCGGGGTGCCCTTCGATATCGGCATAGAACCGGGTCGCGGTGAAGGAGCCGTCGACCATATAGCTTTCCAGCTTGGTCATGTTGACGCCATTGGTCGCAAAGCCGCCCATCGCCTTGTAGAGGGCGGCAGGAATGTTGCGCACCTGAAACACAAAGCTGGTGATCATCCCGTTGCGGCCGCGATGGCTGAGGTCCGCCTCGCGCGACATGATCAGAAAACGGGTGGTGTTGCTCGCCTCATCCTCGATATGGCGTGCCAGCACCGTCAAGCCATAGATCTCGCCCGCCAACTCGCTGGCCAGCGCCGCCGTGGTCGGCACGCCGGCTTCGGACACCTGCCGCGCGGATCCGGCGGTATCGGCACCGGTAATGCGACGGATGCCATGTTGTTTCAGGAACGTCTTGCATTGCCCCAGAAGGACGGTGTGGCTCATGGCGTGGGTGATGTCGGACAGTTGCGTACCGGGCACACCCAACAGGTTGATGTGCACCCGCACGAAGGCCTCTTCGATGATCTTCAAGCCAGACTGGGGCAGCAGCGTGTGGATGTCCGCCACCCGGCCATAGGTGGAGTTTTCCACCGGCAGCATGGCCAGATCGGCCCGACCCGATTTCACCGCCTCGATCGCGTCCTCGAAGGTGCGGCAGGGCAGCGCCTCCATCTCCGGGCGGGCCTTTTGACAGGCCTCGTGGCTATAGGCGCCAGGTTCCCCCTGAAAGGCGATGCGGTTGGTCATGGATTTGGATTCCGTGCAACAATGGACGATTTGGTCGTTTGGTCGTGCCGTCTATACCTTGCAACGAGCAAGGGGAAGCCTTAGACACCCACGCAAACAGCTAGAATGGACGTGCGATCAATGTTTGACACTATGACAGTAACCAAAGCCGCCGCCGGGTTTCTGGGTGCCTTCCTGGTGCTTCTTCTGGCGAAATGGGCGGCCGAGGGGATCTATCACACGGGCGGGCACGGTGAAGCGTCCTATGTGATCGAAATGGAAGATGCGGCCCCCACCGAGGAAGTCGCCCAAGTCAGTATTGAAGAGCTGATGGCGTCGGCTGATGTCGGCAAGGGTGCCAAGGTGTTCAAGAAATGCCAAGCCTGCCACAAGGTCGAAGAGGGCGTGAACGCAACGGGCCCATCTCTTTATGGCGTTGTTGGTCGCAAGGTCGCCTCGATCGGTGACTTTGGCTATACCGGTGGCATGATGGACCATGGCGGCGACTGGACCCCCGAGGCGCTGGACGCCTTCCTGACCAAGCCGAGCGCCATTGTGCCGGGCACGGCGATGACCTTTGCCGGCCTGAAAAAGCAGCAGGACCGGGTTGACGTCATTGCCTATCTCGAGAGCTTGGCCAACTGATCTTCTCTCTCTGCCGAGAGCCTTTTGAAAGCCGCTGCCTTGCCGCAGCGGCTTTTGCATGTCTGCGACCTTGGTTCACGCAATCGCAACTTGAACATTGGCTGGGCGGACCATTAGCTTACATCTCGACCCAAAGAGGCAGATCTGCCTGTTTCAGAAGAGGATACGCCGGATGATCCCGAACCGTGGACCGCAGCGCACCAGAGCGCAAGCACAGCCTCAGGCCCGTGCCCTTGTCTGGCCTGAAAGGGCCCGCCGGGTGCCGATGTTGGGGCTTGCGCTGATTTTTCTGGTCGGGTTCGCGACCCTGCTCTCGGCGCAAGAGAAGGTCACAAAAAGCTATGGGTTTTCTGAATTCGGAGAGCTGAAATACCCCGAGGGGTTCGCGCATTTCGACTATGTGAATCCCGACGCGCCCCGGGGGGGTGAGCTGTCTTATGCCGCACAGGGCACCTTTGACAACTTCAACCCCTTTACCCGTCAGGGGCGTGCCGGCGCGCGCTCGGGGGATCAATATGAATCGCTGCTCTACCCGTCCTATGACGAGCCGGGGGCGTATTACGGGTTGCTGGCCGAAAGTCTGGAATACCCCGAAAGTCAGGATTGGGTGATCTTCAACTTGCGCCCCGAAGCGCGGTTTTCCGATGGCACCCCGGTCACCGCCGAGGATGTGGTGTTTTCCCACAACATCCTGCTGGAACAGGGGCTGCAATCCTATGCCGAGGCGGTGCGTCGCCGTATCCCCAAGGCCGAGGCGCTGGGTCCGCATCGGGTAAAATTCTATTTCGCCCCGGATATTTCGCGCCGAGCGCTGATCACGCAGGTCGGCGGCACGCCGGTATTTTCAAAAGCGTGGTTCGAAGCCGATCCCGACAATCGCCGCATCGACAAGCCACGGATGGAGCCGGGTATCGGCAGCGGCCCCTATGTGCTCGACAGCTATGACATCAACCGCCGCGTGGTCTACAAGCGCAACCCCGACTATTGGGGCGATCATGTGAACGTGAATGTGGGGCGGAACAATTACGAGAGCATTCGGATCGAGTATTTCTCTGATTCCATCGCGGCACTGGAGGCCTTCAAGGCCGGTGAATTCACCCTGCGGCAGGAGAACAACTCGAAAAGCTGGGCCAGCGCCTATGATTTCCCGGCGATCGACAAGGGCCTTGTTCTGCGTGAGGAGCTTGAAGACGGCAATGTGCCGGATGCGACCGGCTTTGTGATGAATATGGACCGGCCCCAGTTTCAGGACACCCGCGTGCGCGAAGCGGTGCAGTTGGCCTATAACTTTGAATGGACCAACGAGAGCCTGCAATACGGCCTGTTCCGCCAGCGCCAGTCGTTTTGGCAGAACAGCCCGTTGGAGGCCAAGGGCGTGCCCGAGGGCCGTGAACGCGCAGTGCTGGAGGCGCTGGGTGATGCTCTTGACCCCGCGTTGCTGGAGTCCGAGCCGGTGATGGCCCATACCAGCCGCGCCGACCGTCAGACCGACCGGGGCAATCTGCGCCGCGCGATGAAGCTTTTGGACGCGGCGGGCTGGGCGGTGAGCGACGATGGCGTGCGCCGCAACGCACAGGGCCAGACCCTGCGGATCGAGTTCCTGTCCGACGACCCGGTGATGGACCGGATCGTGATGCCCTTCGTGGACAATCTGCAAGTGATGGGGATCGACGCCAGCTATAACCGGATCGACAACGCGCAGTTCACCCTGCGTCGGCGCGAGCGTGATTTCGACATGATCTCGGCCGGCTATCGCAGCTCGTTGCAGCCCTCGACCGGGCTGTATCAGCAATATGGTAGTGAGGCGGCAGCCTATAGCGTGTTCAATCCCGCCGGGGTCCACGGGCCGGATATCGAGGCCCTGATCGACAATATCGTGTCGGCGCGCGAATGGGACGAGTTGAGCGCCAATACCCGTGCCCTTGACCGGGTGTTGCGGGCCCGGCGGTTCATGGTGCCGACGTGGTATCTGGGCAAATACTGGGTGGCCTATTGGGACAAGTACGCCTATCCCGAGATCCTGCCGCCCTATGCGTTGGGCGTCGAGGATCTGTGGTGGGTCGATGCCGACAAGGCCGCCGCGCTGATATCCTCTGGTGCATTGAGACAGTAACAAAAGGTCTGCGCCCCGATGGGAGCCTATATCCTCCGCCGCCTGTTGCTGGTGATTCCGACGCTGTTGGGAATCATGGTCATCAACTTTGTTCTGGTGCAATTCGTCCCCGGTGGTCCGGTGGAACAGATCATCGCCCAGATGGAAGGGGGCGGCGATGTGTTCGAAAGCTTTGCCGGTGGCGGGGCCGATGTGCAGGTCCAGACCGGGGCGACCGAACGCTATGTCGGGGCCCGTGGTCTGCCGCCGGAATTCATTGCCGAGCTGGAGCGCGAATTCGGGTTCGACAAACCGCCGCTGGAACGCTTCCTCAACATGATGTGGAATTACATGCGTCTCGATTTCGGACAGAGCTATTTCCGCTCGATCGGGGTGACCGATCTGGTGCTGGAAAAGATGCCGGTGTCGATCAGTCTGGGGCTGTGGTCCACCATTATCGCCTATCTGGTGTCGATCCCGCTGGGCATCCGCAAGGCGGTGAAGGACGGCACCAACTTTGACACCTGGACCAGCGGGCTGATCATCGTGGCCTATGCGATTCCGGGGTTCCTGTTCGCGATCCTGCTGTTGGTCCTGTTTGCCGGCGGCTCGTATTGGCAGGTATTCCCGTTGCGCGGCCTGACCTCGGACAACTGGGAGGATCTGAGCCTGATCGGCAAGGCCGGTGATTATTTCTGGCATATTGCGCTGCCGGTCATCGCCTCGACCATCTCGGCCTTTGCGACGCTGACCCTGTTGACCAAGAACAGTTTTCTGGACGAGATCAAGAAACACTATGTCATGACCGCCCGTGCCAAGGGGCTGAGCGAAAGCGCGGTTCTGTACGGCCATGTGTTCCGCAACGCCATGCTGATCGTAATCGCCGGTTTCCCGGCGGTGTTCATCGGCATCTTCTTTTCCGGCTCGCTGATTATCGAGACGATCTTCTCGCTCGACGGGTTGGGGCGGCTCGGCTTCGAGGCGGCGGTGGCGCGGGATTATCCGGTGATCTTTGGCACCTTGTTCATCTTCGGTCTGATGAGCCTTGTGGTGGGGATTCTGAGCGATCTTATGTACGTGCTGATTGATCCGCGGATCGATTTCGAAAAGCGGGAGGGGTGAGGGTGTTGGTGAAACGCGAAACCGTTTTCTCGATGCGTGGAGGGCTGCGCCCGGCCGCGGGCGTAAACGCCGGGCAGTCCCGCCCGACCCAATCCGTCATGTCTTGCAAGCAGGCCTGTTGAATGGCGCTCTCCCCCCTCAACCAGCGCCGCTGGCGCAATTTCAAACGCAACCGCCGCGCCCTCTGGTCGCTGTGGATCTTTGCCGTGGTGTTCGGCCTGTCGCTGTTCGCCGAGTTTCTGGCCAACGACAAACCGATCCTCGTGCAGTACCGGGGCGGCTATTACATGCCGGTGTTCAACTTCTATCCCGAGACCGCCTTTGGCGGTGATTTCCAGACCGAGGCCATCTATCGCGACCCCGAGGTGCAATGCCTGATCGCCTCGGGCGGGCTGGAGGATTGTTTCGACAGTCCTGACGAGATCATGGCGGGGATCGAGCAGGGCACATTCGACAAGACCACCGAGGGGTTCCAGCGCGGCTGGGCGATCTGGCCGCCGATCCCCTATTCCTTCAACACCACGGTTGATCGGCCCGGCGCGGCGCCGTTGCCGCCCAGTGCGCAGAACTGGCTGGGCACCGACGACACCAAACGCGATGTGCTGGCGCGGGTGATCTATGGTTTCCGGCTGTCGATCCTGTTCACGCTGCTGGTCACCGGCGCGGCCAGTCTGCTTGGGATTTCTGCGGGCGCCATTCAGGGTTTTTTCGGCGGCTGGGTCGATCTGATCTTTCAGCGGATGATCGAAATCTGGTCCGCCACGCCGTCGCTTTATGTCATCATCATCATGTTCGCCATTCTTGGGCGCGGCTTCTGGTTGCTGGCGCTGTTGATGGTGCTGTTCTCCTGGACCTCGCTGGTGGGCGTGGTGCGGGCGGAATTCCTGCGCGCGCGCAATCTGGAATATGTCCGCGCCGCCAAGGCGCTGGGCGTGGGGAACCTGACCATCATGTTCCGCCACATGTTGCCGAACGCGATGGTGGCGACGCTGACCATGCTGCCCTTTATCGTCACCGGCACCATCGGCGCGCTGGCCAGTCTTGATTTCCTCGGCTTTGGCCTGCCGTCTTCGGCGCCGTCGCTGGGCGAGCTGACCCTGCAGGCGAAACAGAACCTGCAGGCGCCTTGGCTGGCCTTCACCGCATTTTTCACCTTTGCCATCATGCTGTCGCTGCTGGTCTTCATCTTTGAAGGGGTGCGCGACGCCTTTGACCCGAGAAAGACATTTCAATGAGCCTTCTGGAGGTTGAAAACCTGTTCGTCTCGTTCCGTCAGGATGGGCAGAGCATGCCCGCCGTGCGCGGCGTTTCCTTTTCGGTCGACAAGGGCGAAACCGTGGCGCTAGTGGGGGAGTCGGGCTCGGGCAAATCGGTCTCGGCGCTGTCCACCGTGTCGCTGCTGAGCGAGAATGCGCAGGTCGAAGGATCGGTGACCTACAAGGGCCAGCAGATGATCGGCGCCTCCGAGGCGCAGCTGCGCAAGGTGCGCGGCAATGACATCAGCTTTATCTTTCAGGAGCCGATGACCTCGCTGAACCCGCTACACACGATCGAAAAGCAACTGGAAGAATCGCTGGCGCTGCATCAGGGGCTGGTGGGCGCGGCGGCCCGGACCCGAATCCTCGAACTGCTGACACGTGTCGGCATCCGCGACCCCGAAACCCGGCTGGGGGCCTATCCGCATCAACTGTCCGGCGGTCAGCGGCAGCGGGTGATGATCGCCATGGCGCTGTCGAACAAGCCCGATATCCTGATCGCCGACGAGCCGACAACGGCGCTGGACGTGACGATTCAGGCGCAGATCCTTGATTTGCTGGAAGAGTTGAAGGCAAGCGAGGGGATGGGCCTGCTGTTCATCACCCATGATCTGGGCATCGTGCGACGGGTGGCGGACCGGGTCTGCGTGATGAAGGATGGCGAGATCGTCGAGACCGGCCCGACCGCAGAGCTGTTCGCGAACCCGCAACATCCCTATACGAAAAAACTGCTCGCTGCCGAACCCTCGGGGGCGCCGGGCCCGGTGCCTGAGGGGGCGCCGGAGATCCTGCAATCGGATCACCTGCGGGTCTGGTTCCCGATCCAGCAGGGGTTTATGCGCCGCACGGTTGATCATGTGCGCGCAGTCAACGACGCGTCGATTTCGGTGCGTGCGGGCGAGACGCTGGGCATCGTCGGCGAAAGCGGCTCGGGCAAGACCACCTTGGCGCTGGCGCTGATGCGGCTGATCGCCTCGGAGGGCGGCATCACCTTTGACGGGCAGGATATCCGGCAATGGTCCACGCGCGAATTGCGGCGGCTGCGCAAGGACATGCAGGTGGTGTTTCAGGACCCGTTCGGCTCGCTCAGCCCGCGCATGACCTGCGCCCAGATCATCGCCGAGGGGCTGGCGATCCATAAGGTCGACCCGCACCGTGCCCCGCGCGAATTGGTCAGCGAAGTGATGGTCGAAACCGGGTTGGACCCGGCGGCGATGGATCGCTATCCGCATGAATTCTCGGGCGGGCAGCGCCAGCGCATCGCCATTGCGCGCGCCATGGTGTTGCGCCCGCGTCTGCTGGTTCTGGACGAGCCGACCTCGGCGTTGGATATGACCGTGCAGGTGCAGATCGTGAATCTGCTGCGCGATCTGCAGCGCAAATACGGGCTGGCCTATCTGTTCATCAGCCATGACCTCAGGGTGGTGCGGGCGATGTCGCACAAGGTGATGGTGATGAAACAGGGCGATATCGTCGAGGCCGGGTTGGCAGAGCAGATGTTCAATGCGCCCCAGACCGAATACACTCGCGCGCTGATCGCGGCGGCGGGCTAGGCGGCCTTTTTCCCAGCGCTTCCTTTCCTCTGCGCAGCGGTGCCTTCAGATCGCCGAACTGTGGCCCGCCTTGCTTAGGTCATAGGCGTCAAAGCTGCGCGCGATCATGCGGGTCAGCGGGTGCGCTTCGGGTTTGATCTCCAGCGTATTGCCGTGGCGCGTCAGCATGTCCGGAAAGGCGCCCTCGGCGGCGTCGAACATTGTTTCAAGCGTGCATTGTTCGGCCCCGAAGCGGGTACGAATCTCGTCGCCATCAATGCGGAAGTCGCACATCAGCATTTCGATCATACGCCCGCGCATCCTGTCTTCGCCCTGAAATACATGGCCGCGTGCGGTCGAAAACTGCCCGGCGCGTATCGCCGCCGTATGGGTCGAGGTGGCCGGGGCATTCTGCGCATAGCCCTGCGGAAACCGCGAGATCGACGAGGCCCCGACGCCGATCAGAACCTCGGCCTGATCGTCGGTATAGCCCTGAAAATTGCGCCGCAACGTGCCAGCCTTTTGCGCCCGGGTCAGCCCATCGTCGGGGCGGGCGAAATGGTCGATCCCGATCTCGCTATAGCCGTCCCAGCGGAACAGCCGGCGGGCGGTGTCGAACAGTTCCAGCCGGTCCTCGGGTGTGGGCAGCGAGTCGGAGGGGATAAGTTGTTGCCGTTTGGCCATCCACGGCACATGCGCATAGCCATAAAGCGCCACCCGGTCGGGGGCGAGCGACAGAAGTTTCTGCACGCTTTCGGTCATCCGCGTCCGAGTCTGGTGCGGCAGGCCGAACAGGATGTCGGCGTTCAGGCTTTTGATGCCATGGCCGCGAATCATCTCTACCGTCTGGCGGGTCAGTTCATAGCCCTGGATGCGACCAATCGCCTTTTGGATTTCTTCGTCGAAATCCTGAATCCCGATCGAGGCCCGGTTCATGCCCGCCGCTGCCAGCGCATCAAGCCGCGCCGCGTCAATCTCGTTCGGGTCGATCTCGACCGAAAACTCGGCATCCGGGCCCATCGGCGCGACGTCAAAGATCGCCTTGGCCAGATCTGTCATCATCGCCGGAGACAGCAGGGTTGGGGTGCCGCCGCCCCAGTGCAACCGCGACAGTGTCACCCCCTCGGGCAGGCGTTGGCCCAACAGGGCAAGCTCGGCCTTCAGGGTTTCGAGGTAGGCGATGACGGGGGCGTCGGTCTGGGTGCCTTGGGTGCGACAGGCGCAGAACCAGCACAACCTGCGGCAGAACGGCACATGCACGTAGAGCGAAATTGACCCACCCGCCGGCACCGCAGCGATCCAGTCGGAAAACTGCGTTGGCCCAACGTCGGGGCCAAAATGTGGTGCGGTGGGATAGCTAGTATAACGCGGAACTTTCGCGTCAAATAATCCCAGCTTGGACAATTGAGATTTTAGAGACATATGATTAAGCTTAAGGGTGTCCGAGACGTATATTCTTTGACCCAGATCAACTGAGGTTCCCCCCCTATGGCTGCGCAAACTCAAATGACTTCTGGAAACTGCTCAGACTGTCCGATTCGCCATCGGGCTGTCTGTGCGCGGTGCGAACCGGACGAGCTCGATGTGCTTGAAGAGATCAAGTATTACCGGACCTTCGAGGCGGGCCAGACGATCATCTGGTCGGGCGACAAGATGGGATTCGTGGGATCGGTCGTCTCTGGCATCGCCTCGCTGACCCAGACGATGGAAGACGGGCGCACCCAGATGGTGGGCTTGCTGCTGCCCAGCGATTTCGTCGGTCGCCCGGGGCGCGACGGGGCGGCCTATGATGTCACGGCCACCACCGATGTCGTGATGTGCTGCTTCCGCAAGAAACCGTTTGAAGAGATGATGGAGCGCACCCCGCATATCGCCCATCGCCTGCTTGAAATGACGCTGGACGAGTTGGATGCGGCGCGCGAATGGATGCTGGTTCTTGGCCGCAAGACCGCGCGTGAAAAGATCGCCTCGCTGCTGTCGATCGTTGCCCGGCGCGATGCGTCGCTCAGCCCCAATGGGCCGTCGGGGCCGATGGTCTTTGACCTGCCGCTGACGCGGGAGGCGATGGCGGATTATCTGGGTCTGACGCTGGAGACCGTCAGCCGCCAGATGTCGGCGCTGAAGAAGGACGGGGTGATCCAGCTGGAGGGCAAGCGGCACGTCACCATTCCTGATATGCGCCGGCTGATGGACGAGGCCGGCGATGATGCCGACGGTGGTTTTCTCGGCTAGGGCGCGACCCTTACCCGTTCTCGCGTAGCCACTGCGCCGCCGCCTCAAAGGCGCGCAGCGAAGCGAAATCGGCGGCATTGGCCCTGTCGCGGCTGGATTGGCTGGACTCTGCACCCGCCTATGCAAGGGCTATGGTCGATCTGGTGCAAGCGCTTGGAGGCGGCGCTTTGGACGCAATTTCAGGGGATGCCCTATGTCCGGGACTGAAACATCCGGGACTGAAATCGAGTCAGCGACGGATTGAGACGTCAGAGACGACAACGGGGCGCGACCACAGGCCGCACCCCGTAAACCGATGGATCAAAACCGAAGCATCACCGGGCCGGGGCCCGGCACCAAATCCGGATCAGTGGGCCATGAAGACCGGAACCTTGGCCTGTTCCAGCATGTTGCGGGTTGCGCCGCCCAGAATTGCCTCGCGAAAACGCGAATGACCATAGGCGCCCATCACGATCATGTCGGCACTGGTATCTGCGGCATGGCGGTTCAGCACGTCCGAGACCCGTGCCATGGTTTTGCTGAGCACGTCGATTTCGCAATTCACGCCATGGCGCGACAACATCTGTGACAGCAGCCCACCGGGGTCAGAGCGTTCCGGCCCGTGCTGCGGCGGGTCGATCACCACGATTCGCACCTGTTCGGCGGCGGTCAGGAAGGGCAACGCCTTGCGGATTGCCGACAGCGACTCGACGCTTTCGTTCCAAGCAACCAGAACCTTTGCAGGCTGGCTGATCGGGGTGGCCCCGTCCGGAACCACCAGAACCGGCGCATGCCCATCGAACATTGCGGCTTCGACAATCGGCTCGGCCTCGGCACCATGACCGTCGCCATAGGGGCGCGGCAGCACCACCAGATCGGCAAACCGGGCGCGATAGGCCACATGACGCCCCAGATCGGCGATCTGCGCCACGCCATCCTCGGCCGACCAACGTACGCCCGATTTGCCCAGCTTTTCCTTGGCATAGGTCAGCGTCGCCTCGGCCTCGGCGGTGGCGCGTTCCAGCGTTTCCTGCAGGATCATCGCGTTGGCCCCGGCATAGTAATATCCGGTCTGCGTCCGATCTACGCCCAGGCAAAGCGCCTCGGCGTGGGCGTCCTGTGCGCCGGCCAGCGCAACCAGTTGCTCCAGCGCCGCGTCCGACACTTTCGGATCCGTCAGGACGGTCAGCAGGGTTTTGTAAGCCATTGGCACCTCGTTGTCTTTTCATATGGCTTCATTTACATTCGGAAGCCTTTACAGGTTAGTGTCGATGCCTCTCATAGATTTGGCAAGTGTGTTTTGATACAGATCAAAGCGATGGCGGGGGTGCTCCTGCATCAAACGATCGGTCTGAATCCGTTTGGCGCGACGGAAGAATCGCGCGGGACAAGGAAAAGGGACATGAAATGTCTAATACTCTCAAGCTAATCGCGCTTGGTTTGATTGCGTTGTTCTCGGCAATGGCAATGAACTACGCGCGCGATGCAGCTTACTTGGTGCATGCAACGATTATTTTGCTGGTGTCCGGTGGTCTGTTTCTCTTCACCTTGCGCAGAACGGGCGAACCGGTGCCCGCGACTCCGCAAAACGAATACTTCGACAGCGTCGTGCGCGCCGGCGTGATCGCGACGGTGTTCTGGGGGGTGGTCGGATTTCTGGTCGGCACCTTCATCGCATTTCAGCTGGCCTTTCCGCAGCTCAACTTTGAATGGTTGAACGGGCATGGCAACTTCGGTCGCATGCGTCCGCTGCACACCAGTGCTGTGATCTTTGCCTTTGGCGGCAACGCGCTGATCGCAACCTCGTTTTTTGTCGTGCAGCGGACCAGTGCCGCGCGGTTGTGGGGCGGCAATCTGGCGTGGTTCGTGTTCTGGGGCTATCAGCTGTTCATCGTGCTGGCCGCCACCGGCTATTTGATGGGCGCGACCCAATCCCGCGAATACGCCGAGCCGGAATGGCATGTGGACCTGTGGCTGACCATTGTCTGGCTCGCCTATCTGGCGGTGTTCCTGGGCACGATCATGAAGCGCAAGGAACCCCATATCTACGTCGCCAACTGGTTCTATCTGTCCTTCATCGTCACCGTGGCGATGTTGCACGTGGTCAACAACATCTCGATCCCGATCTCGATCTGGGGCTCGCGTTCGGTTCAGGTGATGTCCGGCGTGCAGGATGCGATGACGCAGTGGTGGTATGGTCACAACGCGGTCGGGTTCTTCCTGACGGCAGGGTTCCTGGGCATGATGTATTATTTCATCCCGAAACAGGCCGAGCGCCCGGTATTCAGCTATAAACTGTCGATCATCCACTTCTGGGCGCTGATCTTCATCTATATCTGGGCCGGTCCGCACCACCTGCACTATACCGCGCTGCCCGACTGGGCCACGACGCTGGGCATGGTGTTCTCGATCGCGCTTTGGATGCCCTCTTGGGGTGGCATGATCAACGGGCTGATGACACTGTCGGGGGCGTGGGACAAGCTGCGCACCGACCCTGTCATCCGCATGATGGTGATCTCGGTCGGCTTCTACGGCATGTCCACATTCGAGGGACCGATGATGTCGATCCGCTCGGTCAACTCGCTGTCGCACTATACCGACTGGACCATTGGTCACGTGCATTCCGGTGCCTTGGGCTGGAACGGGATGATCACCTTTGGTGCGCTGTACTTCCTGGTGCCCGTGCTGTGGAAGCGTGAGCGCCTGTACAGCCTGCAGATGGTGTCCTGGCACTTCTGGTTGGCGACCATCGGTATCGTGCTTTATGCGGCGTCGATGTGGGTGACTGGCATCATGGAAGGTCTGATGTGGCGCGAAGTGGATGCAAACGGGTTCTTGGTGAACTCTTTCGCGGATACCGTGGCGGCCAAACATCCGATGTATGTGGTGCGCGGTCTGGGCGGGGTCATGTACCTCACCGGCGGTCTCATCATGGCCTATAACCTGTGGATGACCGTCAAGCGGGCGCCGGCTAAAGAAAGCCTGGCGACCGTGGTCCCGGCTGAATAAGGAGGGCCGGAGCAATGGCAATTCTCGACAAGCATAAAATCATCGAGACCAACGCGACCCTCCTGCTGGTATTCAGCTTTTTGGTCGTGACCATCGGCGGCATCGTGCAGATCGCACCGCTGTTCTGGTTGGAAAACACCATCGAGAAGGTGGAGGGCATGCGCCCTTACACCCCGCTCGAACTGGCCGGGCGCGAGATCTATATTCGCGAAGGCTGCTACGTGTGTCACAGCCAGATGATCCGTCCCATGCGGGACGAGGTCGAACGCTATGGCCACTATTCACTGGCGGCAGAGTCGATGTACGACCACCCGTTCCAGTGGGGCTCCAAGCGGACCGGGCCGGATCTGGCCCGGGTCGGTGGTCGCTATTCGGACGAGTGGCACGTGGATCACCTGACCAACCCGCAATCGGTGGTGCCTGAATCGGTGATGCCGAAATACGGCTTCCTCAAGCACACCGAGGTTGATGGGCGCTATATTGAGGACGTCATGTCTCAGCATGCCTTCGTCGGCGTGCCCTATACCGAAGACATGCTGAAAACTGGGCAGGCCGACTTTCTCGCACAGTCCGACCCCGACAGCGATTATGACGGGTTGGTCGAGCGCTATGGCGAAAGCAGCGTGAATGTCCGCAACTTTGACGGGCTGCCCGGGGTTTCCGAGATGGATGCCTTGATCGCCTATCTGCAAATGTTGGGCACGCTGGTCGATTTCTCGACCTTTACGCCTGACGCCAGCCGCTGAGGAGGGACACATGGAATTCTATACGCTTCTCAGGGAATTCGCGGATAGCTGGATGCTGCTTGCGCTGTTTGCCTTCTTCGTCGGGGTTGTTGTCTGGGTGTTCCGCCCAGGCAGCAGCAAGACCTATCGCGACACGGCGGATATCCCTTTCCGGCATGTCGACAAACCGGCCACGGATCCGGCCACGGATAAGGAGGCCCGGACATGAGCAAGGCACCCCAACGACAAAAGGGCGATCCGGAAACCACCGGCCATAGCTGGGACGGCATCGAAGAGTTCAACAATCCGCTGCCGCGTTGGTGGCTGTGGACCTTCTATGTCTGTATCATCTGGGGCATCGGGTATTCGATCGCCTATCCGGCTTGGCCGGGGATCAAGGGCGCGACCACCGGTCTGCTTGGCTGGTCCACCCGTGGCGATGTCCAGGTCGAGATCGATGCGGTGAACGAGGCCAATTCCGCCATCAATGCTGAACTGGTCTCGGCCGAACTGACCGAGATCCCGGCCAATCCGGAGCTCAACGCCTATGCGGTTTCGGCCGGGGGCGCGGTGTTCAAGACTTGGTGCGCCCAGTGCCACGGGTCTGGCGCGGCTGGCGCCAAGGGTTATCCCAACCTGCTGGACGACGACTGGCTTTGGGGCGGCAGCATCGAGGACATCCACACCACGATCTCGCACGGCGTGCGCAACGAGGATGACGCAGATGCGCGGTATTCCGCGATGCCCGCCTTTGGTCGGGATGAGCTGCTGGCCGAGGACGAGATTGATCAGGTGACGAATTTCGTGATGTCACTGTCGGGCACTCCGCAGGATGCGGCCATGGTCGATGCAGGCGCGGTGGTGTTTGCGGACAACTGTGCGGCCTGTCACATGGAGGCAGGCACCGGCGATCGCACCCAAGGGGCTCCGAACCTGACCGATGCGATCTGGCTCTATGGGGGTGATTTCGACACCATCAAGGAGACTGTCACCAATGCCCGTTTTGGCGTGATGCCCGCATGGGGCCTGCGTCTGAGCGAAGATCAGATCCGGGCGGCAGCGCTGTATGTCCACCAGTTGGGTGGCGGCGAATAGCCTGTGATGAGAAATACCTCCGGACCGTCCCTGCGGCCCGGAGGCACGGCGTCGGCTTTTCGATCTGTTCGCGCGTTTCCTGAGAAGCCGGCGCCGACCAAGCTCTGAATTCAAGTCTGAACGCGATTGCGGGTCCGCCCATCTCTCTGGAAATGGGCGGGCCCGTTCTCGTTTTTATCGTGCGCTCAGCGGTGGCTGAACGCCCATGCCAGCCACCAGGGGCGGCTGGGTCTGCGGCGGGCCGCTGGTGCGGGCGGCATGGCTTTGATCACGACGGGGCCGGTGCGGGTGGCGGTCATGAAACTCTGGGCATAGATGTCGATCATCGTCCCCTCCTGTGTCTGTGGTTTGATCTGCGGTTTAATCTGTGAGGACAGGCTTGACCTAGGCCGGGTCAGGATGCGACTCATTTGGGCATGCATCCTGTAAGTGGGGCTTACATATGGACTGGCTGACCATGCCGCCGCTTTCGGCGCTACGCGCCTTTTCCGCCTTTGCTGAGACCGGCAAACTCAGCGACGCTGGCGCGGCGCTGAACATCAGCCATGCGGCCGTAAGCCAGCAGTTGCGCGCGCTGGAGCGGCATATGGGCGTGTCGCTGTTGGACCGGACCGGCCGGGCGTTGCAGTTGACGGTCGAGGGGCGGCAATTGGCCGACTCGCTGGCGTTGGGGTTCGGCACCATCTCGGCCACGATGCAGGAACTGACGGGCCGGGGGGCTGACCGGCCACTGCATGTCTCGGTCACGCCCAGTTTTGCGGGCGCCTGGCTGATGCCGCGCCTGGCCGGGTTTTCCCAAGCGCATCCCGATATCAACCTGCGAGTTGATCCGACGCCACAGCTTGTCGATCTGACCCCCGGCGGCATCGACCTGGCGCTGCGCCATGGCGTGGGCCCCTGGCCGGGCCTGCAAAGCGAAGCGCTGCTGGACGCACCGCTGATCGTGGTCGCCGCGCCAGCGCTGTTGCGGGGGCGACGGGTCGGGCAGCCCGCCGATCTGGTCGATCTGCCCTGGATCGAGGAACTGGGCACCAATGAGGCCAGCACATGGCTGGAAACCCATGGCGCCGCCCCCGGGGCTGCCCGCCGTCGGACCCAGCTTCCCGGCAACCTGATGCTGGAAAGTGCGCGTCAGGGGTTGGGGGTGCTGATCACCGTGCGCCTTTTTGTCGAGCCCGACCTTGCCGCAGGCCGTCTGGTCGAGCTGTTCGAGATGCGCCACGACGCCCGCTATCATATCGTCACCCGGCCCGGCGTATTGCGTCCCGCTGCCCGCGCTTTTGTCGCATGGTCGCGGCGCGAGGCGCGCGTCACAAGGGCGCATTGAAAACCTGCCTTCCCGATGTGCATCAACCCGCGTATGTCTTGACCCATATCAAGGTTACTTGCCGCGTCAGATGTGACAAGGCGTTCAACCCAAAAGACCAGCCGGAGTATGTCCGTGAGCGATTCCCCCTCAGCCCCCAGCCTTTATTCTGCGCGGGAGCCGATCTATCCCCGTCGTGTGTCGGGAAAGTTCCGCTATCTCAAGTGGGGGCTGCTCAGCGTGATGCTGGGGCTGTATTACATCACCCCCTGGATTCGCTGGGACCGTGGGCCGGCGCTTCCGGATCAGGCGGTACTTCTGGATCTGGCGAATCGCCGCTTCTACTTCTTCTGGATCGAAATCTGGCCGCATGAATTCTATTTCGTCGCCGGTCTGCTGATCATGGCGGGTTTGGGGCTGTTTCTGTTCACCTCGGCACTGGGCCGGGTCTGGTGCGGCTATGCCTGCCCGCAGACGGTCTGGACCGACCTGTTCATTCTGGTCGAACGCTGGGTTGAGGGCGACCGCAATGCACGGCTGCGCCTGCACCGGCAGAAAAAGCTCGATTTCCGCAAGGTCCGACTGCGGGTCACGAAATGGACGGCTTGGCTGCTGATCTCGGTGGCGACCGGCGGGGCTTGGGTGTTCTATTTCACGGACGCACCGACGCTGATGCTCGATATCCTCACGCTGCACGTCCACCCGGTCGCCTATACGACCATCGCGGTGCTGACGGCGACGACTTTTTTCTTCGGCGGATTCGCGCGCGAGCAGATCTGTATCTATGCTTGCCCCTGGCCGCGTATTCAGGCGGCGATGATGGACGAGGACACGATCACCGTCGGCTATCGCGAGTGGCGTGGTGAGCCGCGCGGCAAACTCCACAAGGGAGAGGGGGCCGAGGAACATGGCGACTGCATCGACTGTATGGCCTGCGTCAATGTTTGTCCGATGGGGATCGACATCCGCGATGGCCAGCAATTGGCCTGCATCACCTGCGGGCTGTGCATTGATGCCTGCGATGACACGATGGCCAAGATCGGCAAGCCGCGCGGGCTGGTCGACTATATGGCGCTGAGCGATGAGGCGGCAGAGCGGTCCGGCACCGCGCCGAAGAACATCTGGAAGCACATTCTGCGTCCGCGCACCATCTTCTATACCGTGTTGTGGGCGGCGGTGGGCTTCGGGCTGGTCTTTGCGCTGTTCATCCGCGCCGATATCGACCTGACCGTGGCCCCGGTGCGCAACCCGACCTTTGTCACCCTGTCGGATGGCTCGATCCGTAACACCTATGATATCCGGCTGCGCAACAAGCATGGCGAGGTGCGTCCGTTCAAAATGTCGGTGGCTGGCGACCCGGCCCTGAGTATCCAACTGGAAGGGATAGCCACGGACACGGTTGATGTCCCGGCAGACACGGCGCATCTTCAAAGGGTCTATGTGGTGGCCCCCAAGGGGACGGCCCCCGCGAACGCCCAAGCGAGCGATCTGCGCTTCTGGATCGAGGATGTGGACAGCGGCGAGCGCGCCTTCAGGGACAGCACCTTCAACGGTCGGGGAAACTGAGCCATGGCGGAACGCGAATTCACCGGACGTCATGCGTTGATGGTCTTTGTCGGGTCCTTCGGGGTGATTATCGGGGTGAACCTCTGGATGGCCTATAGCGCGATCAGCACCTTTCCCGGGCTCGAGGTCGCGAATTCCTATGTCGCCAGTCAGGAGTTCGACGACCGTCGCGCCGCGCAAGAGGCATTGGGCTGGAGCGTCGATGTCAGGCACAGCGGCGGGATGATGATCATGGCGATCAGCGACAGTCAGGGCGCACCGGTCCAGGCGTCGGTGATGAGTGCCACCATCGGTCGGGCAACCGAGCGTCAGGACGACGTCACCCCGGCGTTTGAATTCGACGGTGTGGCCTATACCGCCCCGCTCGAACTGCGCCCGGGGAAATGGGATCTGCGCCTTAAGGCCAAGGCCGCGGACGGCACCGATTTCATCCAGCGTCTGGTGTTCTATGTGAATGGCTGAGACATGACAGCTGACCTTCGCCCCCCATCGGCCGCCGCCTGTCCGGGCTGTCTTGCCGCTCCGGTCAAGCCGATTGAAGAGGCGCCGAAAGACGCCCGCATCGCGTTGTCGCTGCCGGGTATCCATTGTCAAGCCTGCATCTCGACGGTCGAGCGTGAATTGGCCGCGACCCCGGGGGTGCAGACGGCGCGGGTCAACCTGACGCTGAAACGTGCGATGATCGAGGCCGATCCGGATATTCGCGCCGCCGACCTGATCCCGGTTCTGCAACGCGCAGGCTATGAGGCGCATGAACTTGACCCCGGCGCGCTGCAGGCGACCCAGACCGACCGGGCCGGGCGCGACCTGTTGATGCGGCTGGCGGTGGCCGGCTTTGCCTCGATGAACGTGATGCTGTTGTCGGTTTCGGTCTGGTCCGGGGCCAGCGACGCGACGCGCGACATGTTCCACTGGATCTCGGCCGCGATCACCCTTCCCGCCATCGCGTTTTCGGCGCAGCCGTTTTTCCGCAATGCCTGGGCGGCGCTGTCGGTGGGCCGGTTGAACATGGATGTGCCGATCGTGCTGGCCATCGTGCTGGCGCTGGTGACCTCACTTTGGGAAACCTCGCTGTCGGGGGCGCATGCCTATTTCGACGCAGCGCTGACGCTGACCTTTTTCCTGCTGGCCGGTCGCTATCTTGATTATCGCACCCGTGCCGTGGCGCGTTCCGCCGCCGAGGAACTGACCGCGCTGGAGGTGCCCCGCGCCCTAAGGCTGACCGCAGACGGGACCGAAGAGGAGGTTTCTGTTTCGGCGCTGAAAATCGGTGACCTGATCCGGGTGCGCCCCGGTGGGCGGATGCCGGTCGATGGCGAAATCACCGAGGGCCGCTCCGAGCTTGACCGCTCGCTGCTGACCGGGGAAACCGTGCCGGTCTATGCCGAACCGGGCTTTGGCGTGTCGGCGGGCGAGGTCAACCTGACCGGCCCCCTGACCGTGCGCGCCAGCGCGGTGGGCGAGGATACCTCGCTGCACCGGATCGCCGATCTGGTGGCGATCGCGGAATCCGGGCGCTCGCGCTATACCTCGCTGGCCGACAAGGCGGCGCGGCTTTATGCGCCGGGGGTTCATATCCTCTCGGCGCTCAGCTTTGCGGGCTGGTTTCTGTATACTTGGGATCTGCGCACCGCGTTGAACATCGCCGCTGCCGTGCTGATCATCACCTGTCCCTGTGCGCTGGGTCTTGCGGTGCCTGCGGTGACGACCGCCGCATCGGGGCGGTTGTTCCGCAAGGGGATGCTGATCAAACATGCGACCGCGCTGGAGCGGTTGTCGCAGGTCGATACCGTGGTGTTCGACAAGACCGGCACCCTGACCGCAGGCACGCCGGAGTTGACCAATCTGGGCGATCACACCAGCGCCGATCTGGAAATCGCGCTGGCGCTGGCCGAGGGGTCGTCGCACCCGCTGTCTGTCGCGCTTACCCGCGCGGCGCGCGAGGCCGGGATCACAGCGGCCAAGGTCAGCGATCTGAGCGAGGTGCCGGGCTTTGGCACGCAGGGGATCTGGCGCGGGCGTCAGGTGCGCTTGGGCCGGGCCGCTTGGGTCGGGGCGACGCAGGGGGTCCGCACGGTCGCTTGGCTTTCAGTCGGCGAGGGCGAACCGCATCCGTTCTATTTCTCCGACGCGCTGCGCCCCGGTGCTTCCGAGGCGGTGGCGGCGCTGCAAAAATCGGGCAAAGAGGTGCTGTTGATCTCGGGCGATACCGCTGGTGCGGTCGAGGCGCTGGCGCAGCGTCTGGGCATCGTCAAATGGGTGGCCGAGGCCCTGCCACAGGACAAGGCCGCGCGCATCGCCACACTGACCGATGCGGGCAAGAAGGTTCTGATGGTCGGCGACGGGCTGAATGATACCGCCGCGCTTGCCGCCGCGCATGTGTCGATCTCGCCCGCCTCCGCGCTCGACGCCGCGCGGGTGGCGTCTGATATCGTGCTGTTGGGACAGGATTTGTCGCCGATTCCGGATGCCTGCGACACCGCCGTCAAGGCGACGCGGCGCATCCGCGAAAACTTTCGCATTGCCACGGTCTATAACCTGATCGCGGTGCCGCTGGCGGTGGCGGGATTGGCGACGCCGCTGATTGCCGCACTGGCGATGTCGTCCTCGTCGATTACGGTTTCGTTGAACGCGCTGAGACTGAGGTAAGCTGATGCAAGTGCTGTCCTATTTGATCCCGATTTCCCTGATACTGGGCGGGGTGGGGCTGCTGGGGTTCCTCTACACCGTGCGCTCGGGGCAGTATGACGACCCGGAGGGCGACAGCCGCCGCATCCTCAGCGACGAATGGGACGATCACCCGAAGCCGTGAATGCGGTACGGAATTACTCTCAAATTGTACGAGTTCAGCGCCGCGCCGCAGGGCGGGTCGTTGCGCGTCAATCCCTGACCCTCGGCTCAAGCGGTCGCGGCTGTGCCGCGATGCCTCCGGCGGGAGTATTTTTGCCAAGAAGAAGCGGGGGCGCGCCCGGATTGCAATGCGGGGCGGATTCGGCCACAGAGAAGACCGGAAACCCAGAACGGGAGACGCAGGTGGATTGGCGTGAGCGCATGGAGTTGGCCCTGGCGGGGCTGGCAGCGGAACGGCCCGCGCGGCCGATGATCTTTGTCGCGCTGTTCGCGCTGGTGATGTTCCTGCCGGGGTTTTTCACCCTGCCGCCGATCGACCGCGACGAGACCCGTTTTGCCCAGGCCTCGCGCCAGATGGCGCAGAGCGGGGATTACATCGACATCCGGCTGGGCGAGGGCACGCGGTATAAAAAGCCGGTGGGCATTTACTGGCTGCAAGCGGCGGCGGTCAAGCTGGTGGGCGAGCGCCACGTGAATGAGATCTGGGTCTATCGGCTGCCATCTCTGGTGATGGGGGTGGCGGCCTGTCTTTTGACCTATCTGATCGCGCTATCGCTGATCGGCACGCAGGGGGCGCTGGTTGCGGCGCTGCTGATGGCGGTCTGTTTCGTGCTGGGCGGCGAGGCCCGGCTGGCCAAGACCGACGCCACCTTGCTTGCCACCGTGCTGGCGGCGCAGCTGGTGCTGGCGCGGCTGCATATGCGCGGGGCCGAGGCCCTGCGCGGCGGCTGGCCCTGGCTGTTCTGGGGCGCGATGGGGGTGTCGATGCTGATCAAAGGGCCGATTGGTCCGATGGTCGTCGGGTTGAGCGTGTTGGCGCTGATCGTGTTGCGGCGCGGGGTGCGGTGGTTGGCGCCGCTGCGCTGGGGGCGGGGGCTGTTGCTGTTCGCGGTGATCGTGCTGCCCTGGTATGTGGCGATCACGGTGAAATCCGGCGATGCCTTTTGGGCCGAGGCATTGGGGCGCGATCTGATCGGCAAGATCGGCGAGGGGCAGGAAAGCCACGGCGCCCCCTTCGGGGCCTATGCGCTGGCGGTTTGGCTGACCTTTTGGCCGGCCTCGATCCTGTTGCCGTTCGGGCTGTGGTACGGCTGGAGCGCGCGACGTGATCGTGCGGTGCTGTTCTGTCTGGCCTGGCTGCTGCCCAGTTGGGTGGTGTTCGAGTTTACCGCGACCAAGCTGATCCACTATGTGATGCCGACCTATCCGGCCTTGGCCGTGCTCTGCGCGGCGGGCTGGCTGGCGCGCCCGGACGAGGCCTTGCGTCGCCCCTATCGATTGTTCCTTGCGGTGTTCCTGTTGCTTGGGCTTGGGCTGGCAGCGGCGCCGGTGATCTTTACCCTGCAATACGGCACCGGACCCAGCCTGATCTGGGCGCTGGGTGTGGCCTTTACTCTGGTCGGGATCTGGTTCGTCTGGATCCGGATGCGCGCTGGCGCGCGGCTGAGCCCGGTTCTGGGCCTTGGCCTGTTGTCACTGGGGCTGTCGGTGAGCTTGTTTGGCCATCTCGCCCGGTTCGAGCATATCTGGCCCTCCAACGCGCTGGCCGTGCTGCATGTGCAGGCGCAGGAAATGTGCGATGATCCCGCCTATTTCTCGGTCGGGTATGCGGAACCGTCGTTGATGCTTTTGAGCCGGAAATTGCCGCGCTTTGTCGGGGCAGAGGTCGCCGCCGGGGCGGTGCCCGAGGCGGGGGCAGGCTGTGCCCTGATCTTTGTCGAGGACCGCCAGAGGGCCGATTTCGACATCGCCGCGCCGCGCAAGGGCGAGGTGCTCGGGCGGGTCGAGGGCTTTGGTCTCGGCGGGGCAGAGGATCTGGGGATCACCGCCTATCTGTTCCGTTAGATCGGGTCAGTCGGCGGCGGGCCAGCAGCTGGCCCCCCGAACATAAAGCGACAGGGTGGCGGCGGCATAGATGCCCGGTCCGGGGTTCCACCTCGCCACCGGCAGCGCGCCGGGGCAGGGCGGCGTATCGCCCAGCGTCGCAAACAGGAAGGCCCCGGTCCGCTCTGCGGGATAGGGGTGTTTCTGGGCGTAGAAATGCGGCGCATGTCCGGGGACTGGTACGGCAAAGATCGCGATGTCGCTGCCCTTGGCGGCGCGGAACAGGTCGGCCAGCAGGTGGCGATTGCCCGAGACCACGGCGCTGACGCCCTGGGTGCGGGCCTCTTGCAGGATGCGGTCGCTCATCGCCTGTTGCCCGACATAGCGGCGCATCAAAAGTTGGCCGTCTTCGCCCTTGGTCCAATGCGTTGCCTGGGTGGCGGCGATCGGCAGGAAAGCGGCAACGGCAAGGTTCAGCGCCAGCCCGACCCAGAGCCACATGCGCGCCCGATGCCAGAGCACCGGAACCGCCAGCATCAGCACGGCGACGCAGGCCGTGACTGCCCAGTTGGCATAGGCTTTGGACAAGAGCGCCTGCAGGGTGACCAGCCCAAGAGTAGGGGCGGACATCCAGACCAGCCAGCGCGCGTGCCAGTCTCGAAGACCGTTGGGGTGCCCGTTCGGGGGCCGGGGTTTGCGAAACAGCGCGCGCGCGGCGATTACCAGATAGGCGCCGAACAGGACCGGCCCCAGCACCATGAATTGCGACAGGAAGAATTCAAGCGCGCCCTGCGGGTTCAGGTGCAGACCGGGGCGGCGGACCCAATCGACGTTGTCGGCGGTATGCGACAGGGTGGTCAGGTCGTTTTGCAGGTTCCAGACCAGATTGGGCGAGATCACCAGCAGAAAGGTGAGGCTGGCAAACGCCGCATCGCGCCATGAAATCCGCGCCGCCGGCAGCAGCGCCGCGCCGATCCCGGCCCCGATCACGAAATAGATCGCGGCATATTTCGCCAGCATTCCCAGCCCCAGGCATAGCCCGAGCGCCAGCGCTCGGGTCCACGAGGGGCGGCGCACCAGCGTCAGATAGAGCCAGAGCGCGCCTGCAAAGAACGGCAGCAGGATCGTGTCGGTGGACATCAGCAGTGCACCGACCGAGACCACCGGCAGGGTGACATAGAACACCCCCACCATCATCGCGGCGCGCCGGTCGGTCACCTCGCGCGCGGCGCCCATCAGGATCAGCGCGGTGGCGGCATGAAACAGGGCGCCGGGCAGGCGGACCCAGAACACGCTGTCGCTGCCCGACAGTTCGTTGAAGGCACGCAGCACCCAGCCGATCAGCGGCGGTTTGGAGTAATAGCCCCAGTCGAGCTCTTGTCCCCATTGCCAGTATTGTGATTCGTCGACGAAAAGCTCGGCCGTGGAAAAGCCCAGCATTACCATCCGATAGAGCGTGATCGCGGCAACCACCGCAATTCCGGTCCAGAGCGGGTCAGGACCCCGAGCGTGCGCTGCGTTTTTCTGCATAGATCAGCCAGAGATTACGGAGATAGATCACCACGCCCAGCGACTGGCCGAGGATAAAGACCGGATCCTGTCGGTGGATCGCATAGGCCAGAAGGGTCAGCCCGCCGGTGATCGAGAACCACCAGAACAGTTCCGGCACCACCGAACGGCGCTGTTTTTCCGACGCGATCCACTGGATGATGAAGCGCATCGAGAACAACAGCTGCGCCCCGATCCCGATGACCACCCAGATCAGTTCGGCCCGTGTGTCGACTTTGAAAAAGCCCAGCAGCGTTTCGATCACGCGGCATTCCCTTCGTCGTGGCCTTGGGGCGTCGGGTCCAGCGGGCGCACGGTCTTGGCGCGACGGATCAGCCAGGCGACCCCGATCAGGTCATAGATGCCGACCAGCGCGCGTTGAAAATTGTTGTATTTCGAGGTGCCGCCGCCGCGTTCGCGATGGGTGACGTCCACATGGGCGACCTGCCAGCCATCACGCGCAAACAGGGCCGGAAGATAGCGGTGCATGTGGTTGAAAAACGGCAGCGCCAGAAAGGCGTCGCGGCGAAACGCCTTGAGCCCGCAGCCGGTGTCGCGGGTGTGGTCGTTCAGCATCCAAGCGCGCAGCCCGTTGGCGAGGCGCGAGGCAATCTTTTTCGACCAGGTGTCCTGACGTTTGACCCGCTGGCCGGCAACCAGCCCCAGACCGACCGGCGCGTCGGCGGCGAGCAGGGGCGCCACCAGTTTCGGGATCTCTGACGGCGGGTTCTGCATGTCACCGTCCAGCGTGCAGATCACCCGGCCATGGGCGGCGAGGACGCCGCTGTGCACTGCAGCTGACTGACCGCCGGCGCGCGGGTGTTGCACCAGTCGCAGCCAAGGATAGTCGGCCTGCATCTCGCGGATCAGCCTTGCGGTGTCGTCGGAGGAGCCGTCGTCGACAAGGATCAGCTCCTTGTCGGTCAGCCCAGCACAGGCGCTGTCGATCTCGCGCACCAAGGGGATGACGTTTTCCGCCTCGTTGTGCATGGGAATTACAATGGAAAGCTGCATGGTCACGGGTCCGCCGCGTCGCGTTTCATTTCTTCGACCGAGTATAGCGGGCGAAACGGGCGATTGCACGGATCTGTCCGGCGTGATGGCATCCCGGCCGGGGATCCTTTGCCGGGCATGCGCAAGCCCGTTCATCCGCTGCGCGCCGGTCGGGCTTCAATACACTTTCGCGGCGATTGTTCAACGGGAATATGGCTTGCATGTCAGGCTGTCACCCGGTCGCGGCGCAACAACAGGTGTATCGGACGCCCGGCCAGACGCAGGAACAGCGCCGCCAATATCAGCCCCGCCAGACTGGGCATATACAGAACCCACCACATCTGTGGCCGTTCCGTCACGATCGGGGTCGCGAATCCGCGCAGCGCCTCGAGCACCAACAGGATGGCGAAGGCCGCCAGCACCTGCGGCCAGAGGCCGAAGCGCGAAAACCCGCCCAGCATCAGCGTGGCATAGCCGACCAGTGGCGTGGCGATGCAAATGAGGATCCATGCCAGCCGCTCGTGCAGTTCTTCGGCGATCTGGCCGTCGGAATATCCGTTCTCGTCGCGGATCTGCGCCCGGGCTGTGGGGCTGATCAGCTCAAGCGTGGGGATGCCGCGAATGTTGCGGGTCAGGTCCGCACGTCCGGCAGCCATCGCGCTGATGTCATAGGAAAAATCGTCGAATACCGTGGTGGAAAGGGTGTTGCCTTTTGCATCGAACCGCAGCGCCATCCCCTGGACCATCACCAGGTTGATCCGCGCCCCGTCGCGCACCAGAAAGGCGCGCGCGCCAGTATAGGTGATCGGATAGGCAGGGTCGCGCCGGTCTGACAGGAACACGTCATTGAGCGTGCCGTCACTGTCGATCTTGCCGATATAGAAGGTGACGCCACTGGCCGGGTGCATGAAGCTGCCCTCGTTCAGCAGTTGCGCGGTGACATCGCGCGACACCTCGGCTTGGCGCAGCTCCAGCTTCTGGATCGAGGCGGGGCGCAGATAGGTGGTCAGGACGGCCATCATCATCGCCGCGACCAGCCCGAAGTACAGCACCGGCCGCCCCAGCCGCAGCGGGCTGGCGCCGGTGGCCAGCATGACCGTCATCTCGCTGTCGCGGCTTAGTCGGTTGGTGGCATAGACCGCCGCGCCGAAGGTGGCCATCGGCATCACCGTACGGATCAGGGTGGGCAGTGACAGGGCGGTGAATTCAAGGAAAACCAGCGCCGACTGGCCGCCGCCGATCAACTTGTCGAACAGGCTGACCGAGCGGGAAATCCACAGCACGCCCACCAGCACCAACAGGAAGAACGAGAGCAGCACCAGAAGCTGGCGCAGAACATATCCGTCAAATCTTGCCATATCTCTCCCGCAGGCGCTGCGCTCGCGGACCATATTGCAGTTGCCGCGCCGTTGAAACCGCAATTTGATCGCTCTGGGCTGGACCCCGGACGCCAGGTAACCCAAGATCCGCGCGCAAACCGGACAGAGGGGATACGGCGTGAGCGGGCAGGGCTATGATTACATTATTGTTGGCGGGGGCAGTGCGGGCTGCGTCCTGGCCAATCGGCTGAGCGAGGACCGCGATGTGCGTGTGCTGCTGCTGGAGGCCGGCGGTCGCGACAATTACCACTGGATCCATATCCCGGTCGGCTATCTCTACTGTATCGGCAATCCGCGCACCGACTGGTGTTTCAAGACCCGGCCCGAACCGGGGTTGAACGGGCGCAGCCTGGGCTATCCGCGCGGCAAGGTGCTGGGCGGCTGCTCGTCGATCAACGGGATGCTGTATATGCGCGGGCAGGCCCGCGACTATGACACATGGCGTCAGCTTGGCTGCACCGGCTGGGGCTGGGACGACGTGCTGCCCTATTTTCTGAAATCCGAGGATCACCATGCCGGGGCCTCAGAGGATCATGGCGCGGGTGGCGAATGGCGGGTCGAGAAACAGCGCCTGCGTTGGGACATTCTTGACGATGTCGCCGACGCGTTCGAGGCTACGGGGATTCCCCGGCGCGATGATTTCAACACCGGCGACAATTTCGGGGTGAACTATTTCGAGGTGAACCAGCGCAACGGGTGGCGTTGGAGTACCGCCAAGGGGTTCCTATCCCCGGTGCGCGAGCGGGCCAACCTGACGGTGCGCACCCATGCGCAATGCGCGCGCGTCACCTTCGAGGGGCGCCGCGCGACCGGGGTGGAGTTGATCGACGGCGAGAAATTGCACGCCCGGCATGAGGTGATCCTGTCGGCGGGCGCGGTCGGGTCGCCGCAGTTGTTGCAGCTCTCCGGGGTTGGGTCCGGCGCGTTGTTGCAGCAGCACGGGATCGACATGGTGCATGAGTCGCCCGAGGTCGGGGCCAACCTGCAGGATCATCTGCAACTGCGCTGTGCCTACAAGGTGACGGGGGCCAAGACGCTGAACACGCTGTCGGCCTCGGTTTGGGGCAAGGCAAAGATTGGGCTGGAATATGCGCTGTTCCGCTCTGGTCCGATGTCGATGGCGCCAAGCCAGCTGGGCGGTTTCGCCTATTCTTCGCCGGATCTGGAGACGCCGGATCTGGAATATCATGTGCAGCCGTTGTCACTGCCAGCCTTTGGGCAGGAGTTGGACGATTTCCCGGCGGTAACCGCCAGCGTCTGCCATCTGCGGCCCGCAAGCCGTGGTCATGTGTCGATCGTATCGCAAGACCCCACCGCCGCACCGGAGATCGCGCCGAACTACCTTGCGGAAGAGTCTGACCGGCGGGTGGCAGCCCGGGCGATCCGGCTGACGCGGCAGGTGATGGCGGCAGAGCCACTGACAAAGTACCAGCCGGAAGAGGTTCGCCCCGGCCCCGACTATCAAAGCGAAGAGGATCTGATGCGCGCCGCCGGTGATGTGGGCACGACGATCTTTCATCCCGTCGGTACGGCGCGGATGGGGGCGGATGCCGGCGCGGTGGTCGATCCGGAGTGTCGGGTGAACGGGATCGAGGGGCTGCGGGTGGTGGATGCCTCGGTGATGCCGCGGATTACCTCGGGCAACACCAATTCGCCGACCATCATGATCGCCGAGAAAGTCGCCGACATGATCCGCGCCGCGCGTTGAACCGGCGCAGGCCCGGCAAAAAAAGGATGGGATGGGGCGACTTGCGGCCGCCCCATTCCCCCCCCGCGTCTTGCGCGCTTAGCTGGCCTTGCTGAGTTGCAACGCGGTCTCGGGGGCCCGTTTCATCGGGATCGGGGCCTTGCCTTGGGATTTCGGTGTTTCGATCAAGGCACGGTGCAGCGCCTTGATCGCATTGACGCGGTCGTCCTTGGCTATCAGGAATTGCACATCGACGCTGCCTGGGAGGTGTTGCACTGCCAGCGGCGTGATTTGCGCGGCTTGCAAGGCGGCAAGCCCGGACTGCGCGGCGTTCAACCCGCTCAGGTCGCGCCCAATGACCGACACCAGCGCCAGCCCCTGAACAGTGACATCGGCATTGGGAAAACGATCGATCAGATCCCGCTCGGACCGGCGCACCGCCTTGAGCGGCGCGGCCAGATAATGGGTGATCGTATTGGCGTTGGTGCCCTTGGACACGATATGAACCTTGTGGCGGGCCAGAATCTCCAGCACGCTTTGGTCATAGCCTTTGACGCCGACCATGTCCTGTTCGAACAGCGACAGCGCATAGGTGTCCAGCCCGGTGACGATTTCCGCCGCCGGTGTCTTGGCCGGGGCGTCGTCGATCAGCGTGCCGGGATCGCCGGGCTCGAACGCATTGGTCACCCGCAGCGCGATGCCCGCCTTGCGCAGCGTCTTGGCCGCATTGGGGTGGATCGCCTCCATCCCGAGGTTCGAGAGTTGATCAGCCACATCGTAATTAGTGTGCCCCAGTTTGCGCACGGCCTCTTCGCCCACCAGCATCGGGTCGGCTGAAGAGAGGTGGAATTCCTTGTGGATGATCGCCTCGTTCGCCTGTGTCAGCGCGGCGATATTGGAAAATGTCACCTCGGAATAGCCACGGTCGAATTCGCGCATCAGCCCTTCGCTGCACTGGGCATAGCCGGTGACGATGGGCAGTTCGGTGGCGAGGTCCACCTGTTCCAGCCCGGCGAGAATCCGCTCTTTCAGGCTGTGTTCCTTTTCGTCGCGCCAGCCGCTGAGATCAACAAAGCGCGCGTTCACACCGGCGCGTTGCAGCAGCAGGGTTGTGACAAAGGCGGAATGCGCCTCGCCCAGACCGGAAAGCAGTTCGCGGATCACCAGCATGTGGGTCGACAGGCGGAAATGGCCATAGGAGCAGAGCCGCCGCAGGTCGAACAGGCAGGACCGCGCGCCCTCGATCCTCTCGCGCACGAACTCGTCGGCGGCGGTCAGGTCGGCACCGTGATCCAGCACCGCGCTGTGCGCCTCGCGCATGGCATCTGCCACGCGGGTCAGCCCGTCAAGCCAGTCATGGCCGTTGTCGTCATTGGCAAACAGGGCATAGACACCGGGCGTGCCGGTCTTCTTGTGCTCCAGCAGCAGGTTGGTGATGCCGCCAAAGGCGGAGACCACGAAAATGCGGTGATACAGATCGGCGCCCGACCGGGTGCCGATGAAAAGCGTATCGCGCAGGGTGCGGATACGGCTCATGGAAGTGCCGCCGATTTTCTCGACGGTGTGCTTTGGAAAATTCACGAGGGGAATTACCCGGCGGAATGCGCCGGGCCTCCTGTTCTGTCTTTGGAAAGATGGATCAGGCCGATTCCAACGCGTAGGAACCGTCGGCCTGATGCACCTCGTTGCCCGTTACGGGCGGATTGAAGACGCAGGCCATCACCAGTTCTTCTTCGGCGCGCAGGATGTGCTTGTCATGCGCGTTCAGCGCATACATCACGCCCGGCTTGATCTCATGGGTCTCGCCGGTGGCCAGATCGGTGATCGAGCCCTTGCCCTGCATGCAATAGACGCTCTCGAAGTGGTTCTTGTAGTGGAACGTATGCTCTGACCCGGCTTCAAGGAAGGTGATGTGGAACGAAAACCCCATCCCATCCTCGGCCAGCAGCATCCGGACCGAAGACCACTTCGCGTCCGAGACCACACGCTCGGGTTGGGTTTTGGTGATTTCGCTAAAGTCGCGTACGATCATCGGTGCTTACTCCGCTGCAATGCTTTTGGTTTCTTCGGACAGGATCTCGCGCGCCGCCTCCAGCAGGATGGTCAGCCCCTTGCGGAAGGTGGCCTCCGGCGTGGTGAGGGGGGCAAGAACCTTGATGACTTCATCCTCGGAGCCCGAGGTCTCGATGACAAGCCCCTTGCCAAAGGCGCGGGCGCAGATCCGGCGGGCCAGATCGCCCGAGCCGACATCGACGCCCAGCATCAGCCCGCGGCCTTTCAGCCGCGCTCCGGGGATCATCCGGGCCAACTGGCCCAGTGCGGTGGTCACGATCATCGACTTTGTCGCCAGACTTTGCTGGAACGTGTCATCGGCCCAGAATTTCTCGATCGCGACGCGGGCGGTGACAAAGGCGTGGGTGTTGCCGCGGAACGTCCCGTTATGCTCGGCCGGGCCGAACACGTCATACTCTGGACGCACCAGCGTCAGCGCCATCGGCAGGCCAAAGCCTGAGATCGATTTCGCCATGGTCACGATATCGGGCATCACCCCCATCGACTCGAACGAGAAGAAGCTGCCGGTGCGGCCACAGCCGGCCTGAATGTCGTCAACGATCAGCAGCGCGCCGTATTCCTTGGCCAGTTCGGCCACGCGCTTGATCCATTCCGGGCGCGCCGCGTTCAACCCACCTTCGCCCTGCACGGTTTCCAGCAGGATCGCCGCCGGTGCGTCGATGCCGCTGGAGGTGTCGCGCAGCATCGCTTCGAGGAAGTCGGCGGAGTCGGTGCTGTCGCCGAAATAGCGATCAAACGGCATCCGCGTGACGCCATGCAGCTCAATCCCGGCGCCGCCCCGGTGATAGCCGTTTCCGGTCGCGGCCAAGGCCCCCAGCGTGACACCGTGAAACCCGTTGGTGAAGGCCACGATATTGGTCCGCCCGGTCACCTTGCGGGCCAGCTTCATCGCTGCCTCGACGGCATTGGTCCCGGTCGGGCCGGTGAACATCACCCGGTGATCCATGCCGCGCGGCTTCAGGATATGGGTTTCGAACGCCTGAAGAAACGCGGCCTTGGTATCGGTGTGCAGGTCCAGCGCATGGGCCAGCCCGTCGTTGCTCAGATGCTCGATCAGGGCGGCTTTCATGTCCGGATCGTTGTGGCCATAGTTCAGCGAGGAACAGCCAGCCAGAAAGTCGATATAGCTGTGTCCCTTGGCATCGGTCATTTCCGAACCCCGGGCCGATGTGAAGACGGTGTCGAAGCTGCGGCAATAGCTGCGGGCCTCGGATTCGCGGCGTTCAAAGATATTGATGACGGCTGATGTCTTGGTCGACATGGGTAATCCTTCCAGAAATAACATGGGGAGCAGGGGCGGGCGCAGCATGGATTACGCCGCTTTCTTCATCCGCTCCGGCAGCTTGATGGTGACCATATGTTCGGTCTCGTGCTGCCCCATGAAGTGATCGTCTTGCGTAAAGTGAGGTTGCGAGTCGAGCTGGCCGAGCCGGCGTTCGCTGAAGCGGCGGAACAGCGACCAGGACGCTTCGTTGTCGCGGGTGATGGTGGTTTGCAGGCGGCGCACCTCGGCGCAGTCCTCGCGATCAAGGATATGGCCCAGCATCTTGGTGCCCAGCCCCATGCCGCGCGCCTGCTCAGAGACGGCGACCTGCCAGACGAACAATGTATCGGGCGCGCTGGGCATGACATAGGCCGAGATCCAGCCCAGCACGTCGCCGTCATGTTCCGCCACCACGCAGGTGTCGCGGAAATGATCGCACTGGATCAGGTTGCAATACATGGAGTTCTCATCAAGCGGCTTGCATGCCCGAACAAGATCCCAGATCGCGCCGCCGTCTGCAGAGACAGGCTTGCGCAGGGTGGGGGGGGTCTTGTGCGGCATGTGTGTTGCCTGGGTCATGATGAGTTCTGTTCCTATTTTGCTTCGACTGTCTAAGTAACATCTGCGGCAGAAACTTCAACACGTAAAAGCAAAAACTCACTATTTGCGCATAAATGCATCTATTTCCTCTGAATTTTCTTAGTTTCTGCAGGGGTAGATACTTTGTTTTGGTGAATTATGTATTGGATTGTGTCAGGGCTGGTGTGAAGGTATTGATGCGTTGCTAAGGCTCTGTCATCATTGGATATACTGCACGCAGGAGGGCGGATGGACCGGACCGATATCAGTTTGATCGCCTTGCGGCGGATCCTCAGGGCGACCGAGCTTTATGGCCGCGAGCTGGCGCAGGCGGCCGGGCTGACGGCGGTTCAGTTCCGGGTGTTGCAGGTTGTCAGCGAGCGTGGGAACTGTACCGCCACCGAGATTTCGCAGCGCATGGGGGTGTCGCAGGCCACTGTCACTTCGTTAGTGGACAAACTGGTGCGTCAGGGCATGGTCGAGCGGCAGCGCTCGGAAAAGGATCGGCGGCAGACCCATATCGTCAAGACCGAAAAGGGGCGCGCCGCGCTGGCGCGGGCCCCGGACGCGTTGCAGCAACGTTACGTGCGCAAGTTCGAGGCGCTGGAGGATTGGGAGCAATCGATGCTCGTCGCCTCGCTCGAACGGGTCGCCTCGATGCTGGATGCCGAGGATATAGATGCCTCGCCGGTTCTGGATACCGGCGATTTCACCACCTCCGCTAGCTGAAGGCGCGCGCCCTCAGGGATGGGCCGGGCGCAGTTTGCCGGCCCCGAACGCGCTGAGGGCGATCATCAATGCCGCCGTGGCAAGGCACAGCGCAACCCCGCCAAGCTGGTAGCTGACCCCGGACAACACCGTCCCCAGCAGCCGCCCGGCGGCATTCGCCATATAGTAGAACCCCACATCCATGGTTACGCGGCTGTCCTCGCTAAAGGCGAGGATCAGATAGGAATGCAGCGCCGAGTTCACCGCGAACACCGCGCCGAACAGCAGCAGGCCGGCGATCAACGCGGCGGTCAGCCAAGGCGCGGGCGCGTCGGTGGCGAGGGTGAGAACGGCCAGCAGGGCCGGGATGGCGATCAGTGCCATGGCCCAGTGCCGCGCGCTTTCAACCATAGCGGATTCGCCCCGAGATGCGGCGCGCAACAGCTGCGGCGCGCTGGCCTGCACCGCACCGTACAGGATGATCCAGACCGCCATGAAGCTGCCGATGATGAAAAAGGCGCTGCGATTGCCCGCCTCGCTCCCGTCCGAGAGCACGGCATAGAAATAGACCGGGATGCCGACCACGAACCACACATCGCGTGCCCCGAACAGAAACACGCGGGCAAAGCTGAGCCAGTTGATGTTGCGGTTGTTGGAAAACACCTCGCGAAACTTGGCGTCCTTGCGCCCCGCTGGCAGGCCGGTGGGCATGCCGATCAGCACCGCGACAAGGATCAACGCCAGCACGCCCGCCATACCCAGAACGGCGGCGTGAAACCCCGTCAGCGCCAGCAGCGCCGCGCCCAACAGGAAGCCGAGGCCCTTGACCGCGTTCTTTGATCCGGTCAGCAGCGCCACCCAGCGAAACAGCGCGCCCTCGCCCTTGGGGGCCAATAGTTTGACCGCCGACTTCGAGCTCATCTTGGCCAGATCCTTGGCCACGCCAGAGAGCCCCTGCACCAGCATCACATAGGCCACCGAGAGGGTGATGGACCAGCCGGGATCCAGCTGCGCCAATGCCAGCAGGGCGGCGACCTGCAGGGTCAACCCGGCATAGAGCGTCGAGGTCAGCCCGAAGCGCGCGGCGATCCACCCGGCAGAGAGATTGGTGACTATCCCCGCGATTTCGTACAGAACGAACAGATAGGCCAGTTGCACCGGCGAGAAGCCCAGCGTGTGAAAGTGCAGCAGCACCAGCATCCGCAGCGCCCCGTCGGTCAGCATGAAGGCCCAATAGGCTGCTGTCACCGCGACATAGGCCGCCAGCCCGCGATCGCGCGCGGTCTGGTTCACAGGCTGGTCCCGACCATCAGGGCGACGTCGACCAGCCGGTTGGCATAGCCCCATTCGTTGTCATACCAAGCATAGATTTTCACTTGGGTGCCATCGATGACCATGGTCGAGGGGCCGTCGATGATCGCGGAGCGTGGGTCATTGGTGTAATCGGCGCTGACCAGCGGGCGGTCTTCATAGCCAAGGATGCCGGACAGCGCCCCTTCGGCGGCGGCTTTGAGCAGCGCGTTGACCTCTTCAACGGTGGTTTCGCGCGCCACCTCGAACACGCAATCGGTGAGGGAGGCGTTCAGTAGCGGCACCCGCACCGCATGGCCGTTCAGCTTGCCGGTCAGTTCGGGATAGATCAGCGTGATCGCTGTGGCGCTGCCGGTGGTGGTCGGGATCAGGGAATTCAACGCCGAGCGGGCGCGGCGCAGATCCTTGGCCGGGCGGTCGACCATGGTCTGGGTGTTGGTCACGTCATGGATCGTGGTGATCGACCCGTGCCGGATGCCCAGATTTTCGTGGATCACCTTGACCACCGGGGCGAGGCAATTGGTGGTGCAGCTTGCCGCCGTCACGATCTGGTGGGTCGCCGGATCATAGACGTCGTCGTTGACGCCATAGACGATATTGGCGGTGGGCCCGTCCTTGACCGGAGCGGAGACCACAACCTTTTTCACACCCGCCGCGAAATAGGGGGCAAGCTTGGCCTTGGTCTTGAAAGCGCCGGTGCAGTCGATCACCACATCGACGCCGTCAAGCGGCAGATCCTCAAGCCGGGCGATTTGATGCACCGGCAGGCGGGTGCCGTCGATGCTGAGGCTGTCCGCGTCATGGCTGAAGGCGGCGGGCCAGCGGCCATGCACGGAATCGAATTCCAGCAGGTGGGCGTGCATCTCGGCATCGCCGGTCTTGTCGTTGATCCATGCGATTTTCGCGCCGCGTTCCAGCAGCGGGCGCAGCGCCAGCTTGCCCATGCGGCCCAGCCCGTTCAATGCGTATGTGGTCATGCCGGTTCTCCTTGCAGTGCGGTTGCGCCGATGTCATCCACTGCCGCCTGCAGCGAGATGCGGTCCAGCGTGTCGAGCGGCAGCGCGGCAAAGACGCGGATGCGGTTGCGCAGCGCGCCATAGGTTTGTTGGAATGCCAGCCGTTTCTCGGCGTCGGTTCCGTCAGACTTGACCGGGTCAGGCATGCCCCAATGGGCGCTGACGGGCTGGCCTTCCCATGTCGGGCAATCCTCGTTCGCGGCCTGATTGCAGACGGTAAAGACGAAATCCATCTTCGGCGCGTCAGGCTGTTGAAATTGCGAAACGTTCTTGGTGCGCAGGTTGGATATATCGTGGCCCTTGGCCGCCAGCAGGCCCACCGCATAGGGGTTCAGCTCGGGATAGGGGTGGGTGCCCGCCGAATAGACGTTGAAGCGGTTGCCCGCCTCGGCTCGCAAAAGGGCCTCGGCAAAGATCGAGCGGGCGGAATTGCCGGTGCACAGGAAAAGCACGTTATATTTCCGGTCGGCCATAGGGGGGGCTCCGTCAGGGGTGGGGGAAGGTAGCGGCGAGCACAGATCGGGCCGACCGTGACAGCAATCGTTCAGCAGATAGCCCATCAACCGTTGCAGCGCCCCGGTGTCAGAGCGGTAGCGCAGCGAGGTGCCGTGGCGGTCCTGCGTCACCAGCCCGGCCTCGACCAGAGTCGAGAGATAGGCCGAGTTGGTGCTGGGTTTGAAGCCGAGCGCCGTGGCGATTTCGCCCGCGGGCACCGCATCGGGATAGCGGCGCATCAGCAGGCGAAACAGCTGCATTCGCTGCGGGTGGCTGAGCGCGGCAAGCTGGGCGAGAGATTCTTTTTCCATAATTCGTGAAATAACGAAGTTATGAGCGAATGCAAGTCAAAACCGAAATCATCCACGCCAGAATCCCATCGCTAATCCCATTGCGCCCTTTCCGGGACACGGCGGATGTGCCGGGGAGCGGAAGCGGTCTGCGGCGGGCCGGGTTGAAAGACATTTCCTATCGGCTTTGCCTGTGTCAATTTCAGATCATGATCGGAAAACTTGAAATGCTCATCGCGCTGGCCAAGGAACAGCATTTTGGCCGTGCTGCCGCCAGTCTGGGGGTCACCCAGCCGACGCTTTCGACCGGCATTCGCCATCTGGAGGATCAGCTTGGGGTCAAGCTGGTGCTGCGCGGCTCGCGCTATGGCGGGTTGACGCCCGAGGGGCAGCGGGCGCTGGTCTGGGCGCGCCAGATCGTTGGCGATGCCCGGCGTCTGCGCGAAGAGATGCGCTTTACCCGCGAGGGGCTGTCGGGCCATCTGCGCATCGCGGTGATCCCGACCGCGCTGACCGCCGCCTCGCGGCTAGCCTCGGCCTTTAATGCCGAGCATCCCAATGTGGGCTTTACGATCCGCTCCACCACCTCGGTCGAGGTGCTCAAGATGCTGGAAAATCTCGATATCGACGCCGGGATTTCCTATCTCGACAATGAACCCCTGGGGCGGGTGTCCTCGGTGGAGTTGTACCGCGAGACCTATTCGCTGATCTGTGCCGAACAGCACCGGCTGGCCGGGCGCGAGGCGGTGGATTGGGCCGATCTGGCCGAGGAATCGTTGAGCCTTTTGACCCCTGACATGCAGAACCGGCGGATCATCAACAAATCCTTCATGGAGGCGGGGATCACACCGGTGGCGCAACTGGAATCCAATTCGACGGTGGTGCTGGTGTCGCAGGTGCTGCATGGCGGCACCGTGACCGTTCTGCCCGAGGATCTGGCGCTGTTCCTGACCGCGGGAAAGGGGCTGAACGTGATCCCGATCCGGGGCCAGGGGGCGGGTCATGCGGTGGGTCTGGTGGCGCCGCATCAATCGCCACAGACCCCGGTGCTGCAGGCGCTGCTCGACATGGCGGGCAAGCTGGCGGCGGACACGGCGGGGCGGCGGCGGCTGACCGCGGCGGCGGGCAGGCGTCGGAACAGGTGATTTCTTGATAGGAATATGCTATCGTTCAACGAAAGAACGATATTGAATCGAAATATAGAATCCTCCACCCAGTCAACAGACCATCCAAGGGAGGAGTCATGCCACATACCCCGCAGCAGAGTGCGCAGCAGCCGGGCAGGGAAGAGATCGCCGCCCTGATCGACAGCCAGATCGGGTTGGAGGGGCCGCTGTTGCCGATCCTGCATGCGATCCAGTCCGCATATGGTTATGTGCCGCAGATGGCGGTGCCGTTGATTGCCGAGGCGCTGAACATCTCGCGTGCCGAGGTGCATGGGGTGATGTCGTTTTACCATGATTTTCGCGATGTCCCCGCCGGGCGCCACGTGGTGCGGATCTGCCGGGCCGAGGCCTGTCAGGCGGTCGGCGGCGCGGCGCTGGCCGATGCGGCGTTGGAGCGGTTGGGGGTGGCGTGGCACGGCACCACGGCCAATGGCGCTGTGACGATCGAGCCGGTCTATTGCCTTGGCCTGTGTGCCTGCGGACCGGCGGCGATGGTGGATGGTACCTTGCTGGGCCGTGTCGATTCCGACCGGCTGGACGAGATCCTGACGGAGGTGGGCGCATGAAGATCTATATTCCCCGCGATAGCGCCGCCAAGGCGCTGGGCGCTGATGCGGTTGCCGCTGCCGTTCAGGCCGAGGCCAACAAACGTGGGCTGGAGATCGAGCTGATCCGCACCGGCACCCGTGGCATGATCTGGCTGGAGCCGCTGGTGGAAATCGACCGCGGTGCCGGGCGCGAGGGGTTCGGCCCGGTTGCGCCCGCCGATGTGCCCGCGTTGCTGGACGGCACGCTTGCCGGGCTGGGGCCGGTCGAGGAGATCCCGTTCTTTGCCCGCCAGACCCGGCTGACCTTTGCCCGCTGCGGTCTGACCGATCCGCTGAGCCTGAGTGAGTATGAGGCGCATGGCGGGTTGGCCGGTCTACGCCGGGCGCTGGACCTGTCGGGCGAGGCGATTGTGGATGAGGTCAAGCTTTCGGGTCTGCGCGGGCGCGGTGGCGCCGGTTTCCCCACCGGCATCAAGTGGGACACGGTGCGTATGGCCAAAGCGGATCGCAAGTACATCGTGTGCAATGCGGATGAGGGCGACAGCGGCACATTTGCCGACCGCATGATCATCGAGGGCGACCCGTTCTGCCTGATCGAAGGGATGATCATCGCCGGGCTGGGCACCGGTGCGAGCAAGGGCTTTGTCTATCTGCGCTCGGAATATCCCGATGCCATCGCGGTGCTGGGCGAGGCGATCGAGATCGCCCACAAGGCCGGGGTGCTGGGGGGCGATGTTCTGGGCTCTGGCCGCGGTTTTGATCTGGAGGTGCGGGTCGGTGCCGGGGCCTATGTCTGTGGCGAAGAGACCTCGCTTTTGAATTCGCTTGAGGGCAAGCGCGGCGTGGTGCGGGCAAAGCCGCCGCTGCCAGCGCTGGAGGGGGCCTTTGGTCAGCCGACGGTGGTGAACAACGTGCTGTCGCTGGCCACGGTGCCGGTGATCTTCGAGAAAGGCGCGGCGACTTACGCCGATTTCGGGATGGGCCGGTCCAAGGGCACCATGCCGATCCAGATCGCGGGCAACGTGAAATATGGCGGGCTGTTCGAAACCGCCTTTGGTCTGCCACTGGGCGATTTGGTCAACGAGATTGCCGGCGGCACGGCCAGCGGGCGCCCGGTCAAGGCGGTGCAGGTGGGTGGGCCGCTGGGGGCCTATTTCGCGCCGTCGCAGTTCGACACGCGTTTTGGCTATGAGGAGTTCGACGGGGCTGGCGGGCTGATCGGGCACGCCGGGATCGTGGTGTTCGACGACAGCGCCGACATGCTGAAGATGGCCCGTTTCGCGATGGAGTTCTGCGCGGTGGAAAGCTGTGGCAAGTGTACGCCGTGCCGGATTGGCGCGGTGCGCGGGGTCGAGACGATCGACCGGATCGCACAGGGCGACGCGGCGGCGGTGCCGCTGTTGACCGATCTGTGCGAGACGATGAAAGAGGGCTCGCTTTGCGCGCTGGGTGGCTTCACCCCCTATCCGGTGATGTCGGCGCTGACGCTTTTTCCCGACGATTTCGCAACGGCGAAGGAGGCGGCGCAATGAGCAGCCCATCGCAGATCAGGACGGCGGTTAGAGGCAATGCCTTTCCGGATCGCTTGCGATCCGGGATGCGCCCGCCCGCCCCCCAGGCGGGCGCATTCGCGCCCACCTCGGTCGACCGCATCCCCCTGTTCCGCTTCGAAGTCTCCCTTTCCCGCTCTGCCAAGGAGGTCACGTCATGAAAGATTTCATCATCCCTTGGGACGACGACCGCGATATGGGCACCGCTGCCAAATCAGGAAATCCGGTCAAGCTGACCATCGACGGCGTCAAGGTGACGGTGCCCGAGGGCACCAGCGTCATGCGGGCCGCCGCCGAGGCCGGGCTGCAGATCCCCAAGCTTTGCGCCACCGACAGTCTTGACGCCTTTGGCTCTTGTCGGCTTTGCGTGGTGGAGATCGAGGGGCGGCGCGGCACGCCGGCGTCCTGCACCACACCGGTGCATGCGGGCATGGTGGTGCACACCCACTCTGACAAGGTGCGCCGCATCCGCAAGGGCGTGATGGAGCTGTATATCTCGGACCATCCGCTTGATTGCCTGACCTGCGCCGCCAATGGCGATTGCGAATTGCAGGACATGGCCGGCGCGGTCGGCCTGCGCGATGTGCGCTATCAGGCCCCCGAACAGGCCCCGCTTGCCAACCATTTCACCGCCCGCGATACCTCGGGCGTGGCGAACCCGGAGTGGCTGCCCAAGGACGACAGCAACCCCTATTTCTCCTATGATCCGTCCAAGTGCATCGTCTGTTCGCGCTGCGTGCGCGCCTGTGAAGAGGTGCAAGGCACCTTTGCCCTGACGATTCAGGGGCGCGGCTTTGACAGCCGGGTGTCGCCGGGGGCGGCGGGCGATGATTTCCTCAGCTCGGATTGCGTCAGCTGTGGCGCCTGCGTGCAGGCCTGCCCGACTGCGACCTTGCAGGAGAAATCGGTGATCGAGATGGGGACGCCGGAACGCTCGGTCATCACCACATGTGCCTATTGCGGTGTCGGCTGCTCCTTCAAGGCCGAGATGCAGGGTGATCAGGTGGTCCGCATGGTTCCGTACAAGAACGGCCACGCGAACCACGGCCATAGCTGCGTCAAGGGCCGCTTTGCCTATGGCTATGCCAGTCACAAGGATCGCATCCTGAACCCGATGATCCGCGACCGTATCGAAGACCCTTGGCGCGAGGTCAGCTGGGACGAGGCGCTGGGCTTTGCCGCGACCCGGATGCGGGGCTTGCAGGAGAAATATGGCCGCCGCGCCATCGGGGTGATCACCTCGAGCCGGTGCACCAACGAGGAAACCTTTCTGGTGCAGAAACTGGCGCGCGCCGTGTTTCTCAACAACAACACCGATACCTGTGCCCGGGTCTGCCATTCGCCCACCGGCTATGGCTTGGGCCAGACCTTTGGCACCTCGGCCGGGACGCAGGATTTCGACTCGGTTGAAAAGAGCGATGTGGTGATCGTGATTGGCGCGAACCCGACCGACGCCCACCCGGTGTTTGGCAGCCGGCTGAAAAAGCGGCTGCGTCAGGGTGCCAAGCTGATCGTGATTGACCCGCGCCGGATTGATCTGGTGAAATCGCCGCATGTCGAGGCCGCGCATCATCTTGCGCTGCGCCCCGGCACCAATGTGGCCGTGGTGACGGCGCTGGCGCATGTGATCGTTACCGAAGGGCTGATGGACGAGGCCTATATTCGCGAGCGCTGCGACTGGGACGAATTTCAGGACTATGCCGCCTTTGTCTCGGATCCGCGCCACAGCCCTGAGGCGACCGAGATGTTGACCGGCGTTCCGGCAGAGGAACTGCGCGGCGCCGCGCGGCTGTTCGCGACGGGCGGCAACGGGGCGATCTATTACGGGTTGGGCGTGACCGAGCACAGCCAAGGCTCGACCACCGTGATCGCCATCGCCAACCTTGCCATGCTGACCGGCAATGTCGGGCGCGAAGGCGTGGGGGTGAACCCGCTGCGCGGGCAGAACAACGTGCAGGGCTCTTGCGACATGGGAAGTTTTCCGCATGAGCTTCCGGGCTATCGTCACGTCAAGCTGCCCGAGGTGCGCGCGGTCTTTGAACAGGCTTGGGGGGTCGAGATCGACGCCGAGCCGGGGCTGCGCATCAACAACATGCTGGACGCCGCCGTCGATGGCAGCTTCAAGGGGCTGTATTGTCAGGGCGAGGATATCCTGCAATCGGACCCGGACACCAAACATGTGGCCGCCGGTCTTGCCGCGATGGACTGCGTCATCGTGCATGACCTGTTCCTGAACGAGACGGCGAATTACGCCCATGTGTTCCTGCCCGGGTCGACCTTTCTGGAAAAGGACGGCACCTTTACCAATGCCGAGCGCCGCATCAACCGGGTGCGCCGGGTGATGGCGCCCCGCAATGGTTTTGCCGACTGGGAGGTGACCCAGAAGCTGGCCAATGCGATGGGGGCGCACTGGCACTACACCCACCCGGCCCAGATCATGGAAGAGGTCGCGGCGACCACCCCCAGTTTCGCGGGCGTGACCTATGATCTGCTGGAGGAAAAGGGCAGCATCCAGTGGCCGTGCAACGCGGAAAACCCCGAGGGCACACCGCTGATGCATGTGGATGGCTTTGTGCGCGGCAAGGGCCGCTTTATCGTCACCGAGTATGTGGCGACCGATGAAAAGACCGGCCCGCGCTTTCCGCTGTTGCTGACCACGGGGCGGATCCTGTCGCAATACAACGTAGGGGCCCAGACCCGGCGCACCGAGAATGTGATCTGGCACGATCAGGATCTGTTGGAGATCCACCCCCATGACGCCGAGGTGCGCGGCATCAAGGACGGCGGCTGGATCAGGCTGGCCAGCCGCTCGGGCGAGACGGCGCTGCGGGCCAAGCTGACTGATCGGGTCAGCCCCGGCGTTGTCTATACCACCTTTCACCACCCCGATACGCAGGCCAATGTGATCACCACCGATTTCAGCGATTGGGCGACCAATTGTCCGGAATACAAGGTGACGGCGGTGCAGGTCAGCCTGTCGAACGGGCCGACGGACTGGCAGGAGGATTACGCCGCGCAGGCCGACCGGTCGCGCCGCATCCTGCCGGCGGCGGAATAGAGATGGCACCGCGCGTCTCTCACAGCTTGCCGGGCCTTTCAGTGCGGCGTGACGGGGCGCGGGCCGTCACCCGCAGCCTGCCCGAGGAATGGCCGGTGGCGCTGGTCTATGACGGCTCCACCCAGGCGGTGATGATGGCAAGCCCGGCCGATCTGGAGGATTTCGCGCTGGGCTTTTCGCTGAGCGAGGGGGTGATCGAGACCCCCGATCAGGTCGAGGGGTTCGAACTGGTCACCCATGACACCGGCAGCGAGGCACGGTTCTGGCTGGCGCCCGAGCGGCGCTCGGCGCTGCAGCAGCGGCGTCGCAGCATGATCGGGCCGGTGGGCTGCGGGCTGTGCGGGATCGACAGTCTGGACCAGGCGCTGCGTCCGCTGCCCCGGGTGGTCTGCGACCTGCGGTTGGAGCACAGAGAACTGGCGCAGGCCACTGATGCGCTGCGTGCCCATCAGCCGTTGCACGACCAGACCCGCGCCACCCATGCGGCGGGCTTTCTGCTGCCCGGGGCCGGGATCGTTCTGGCGCGCGAGGATGTTGGGCGACACAATGCGTTGGACAAGCTGATCGGCGCGCTGATGCGGGCGGGGATTGACCCCGCGACGGGGGCCATCGTAATGACAAGTCGGCTTTCGGTCGAGCTGGTGCAGAAATGTGCCATGGTCGGCTGTGGCGTCCTGATCGCGGTGTCCGCCCCCACGGCACATGCGGTGCGTTTGGCCGAGGGGGCGGGTATCACACTGGCCGCCTTTGCCCGTAGCGGCGCCTTTGATCTTTATTCCCACCCTGATCGTATCCAGACCGGAGCCAGCGATGTCGCCTGAAAAGATGATCTATATGGCCAATCAGATCGCCACCTTCTTCAAGACCCAGCCCGAGACCGACCGGGCGGAACGGGTGGCGGCGCATCTCAACGATTTCTGGGATCCCCGTATGCGGCGCATGCTTCTGGCGCATATGGCGCAGGGGGGTGACGGGTTCGATCCGGTGCTGAAGGACGCGGTGCAATTCGTGCAGGAACCGGCCGAGTAAGGCGCGCGCTTGCGCTGCGGCTCCTACGGCTGCGGGGCGGCTAGCGAAACAGCCGGGTCAGGTCGAACAGGGCATCAAGCCGCTCATAGCGGTCGCGGGTCTCGGGCCAGCATTCCTCTTGCGTGGCGGCGATCAGCGCTTCCAGCAGCATCATGGTGGCGATATTGGAATCCCAAGCCGAGGGCGCCTCGACCCAGCAATTGAAGCTGAACTGTGCCACCCGCGAGATCGGGCTGGCCCATTGATCGGTGATCAGGATCACCTGCACACCGCGCTCGGCGGCAAGTTCTGCCAGCCGCTCCAGATTGGTCTCGTAGCGGCGCACGTCGAACAGCAGCAGCGTGTCGCCTTTTTCCATGTCCAGCAGGTAATGCGGCCACGTCGCCGATGAGGCGGTCATCGAGGTCACGCGCGGGCGCACCGCCTGAAAATGGGTAAAGGCGTAATCGGCCAGCGCGCGGGTAATGCGCCCGCCGACCACGTAAATCTGGTGCTTGGTATCGGCAAGTTGGCTGGCCGCGCCATCAAAGCTTTCGGTGTCGATATTGGCGAAGGTCTGTTCGATGTTGCGGGTCACCGTCTGGGCAAACCGGTTCAACAGATGCGAATCGGGGGCCTCTGACGCCCATTTTTCCCGGCGCTGGGTCGGGCCAGAGCCCTTGGCCTCCAACTCCTTCAACAGCGCCTGATGGAATTGCGGATAGCCTTTGAACCCCAGTTTTTGCACCATGCGCGCCACCGTGGGGGTCGAGACATCGGCATTGGCCGCGACGATGGTGATCGAGGCCAGCCCCGCCGCCGGGTAATTTTCCAGCAGGGCCTGGGCGAATTTGCGTTCTGACTGGGTCAGGGTGGCGTGGTGTTCGCGGATCAGTTCGCGCACTGTGGCGGTGGGTTGGGTCACGGGTATGTCCTGTCTCTCGTGCACGCATTTCGGGCAATCCGTCGCCGGGCGTCCGGGGGGAAAAGACTTTCTCTCAGGTGTCGCGCTGAACATATATTGACACAATGTGCGCCTGTGTGAAAAGATTTTTCCAGCTTCATGGGGGGTCTTATGCCGGGCGGCGACGTGAACGACAGATCAAACAGCGTTGAGGTGGTCCACCCAGAAGGCGCCGGGGGCGTGCTTTTGCTGTGCGAACATGCGGCGCGCCATATCCCCGCGCGCTATAATGGACTGGGTCTGGATGCGGTGGCGCGTGACAGTCATGCGGCCTGGGATCCCGGCGCCCGCGCTGTCGCACTAGAGCTGTCGCGCGCGCTGGACGCGCCGCTGGTGGCCAGCCGGGTGTCGCGGCTGGTCTATGACTGCAACCGCCCGACCGAAGCCGAAACCGCCATGCCGCAGAAATCCGAGCTGATCGAGGTGCCGGGCAATCGTGACCTGACGCCGGCGCAGCGGGAGGAACGGACCGAGACCGTCTATCGCCCGTTCTGCGCCGCGGTGTCAGACATGATCGCCACGCGCCGGGCACGGGGCCTGTCCACCGTTCTGATCACCATTCACAGCTTCACCCCGATCTATTTCGGGGCGTGGCGCGAAACGGAGATCGGCATCCTGCACGACAGCGACAGCCGGTTAGCCGATGCGATGCTGGCCGGGGCCGACCGCCTGCCGGAACGGCGCATCGCGCGCAACGATCCCTATGGCCCCGAGGATGGCGTGACCCATTCGCTCAGGCTGCACGGGATCGCCAACGGCTTGCCCAATGTGATGATCGAGCTGCGCAATGATCTTGTCGGTGATGAGGCGGGCGTGGCGGCGATGGCGCAAGAGCTTATGACCCTGATCGCACCGGCGCTTGACGCGCTGGCCGGGCAGGGTCGCGAACAGAGCGGCGGGGAGGGGGCAAATGCCTAACATCATCCGCCGCTATGTTCGGGTCATCGACGGGCTCAACCGTTTTATCGGGCGCATCGCGATGTACCTGATCTTTGCCTTGGTGGGGGTGCTGGTCTGGTCCTCGGTGTCCAAGACCTTTTTCACCCCGACGATCTGGACGTTGGAGACCGCGCAATTCGTTATGGTGGCCTATTACGTGCTGGGCGGGCCCTATTCGATCCAGCTTGGCTCCAACGTGCGGATGGATCTGTTCTATGGCAGCTGGTCGATCCGGACCAAGGCTTGGGTCGATGCCTTTACCGTGCTGTTCCTGATGACCTATCTCTGCATCTTGTTTTATGGCGCGGTTGGCTCGCTTGCCTATGCGCTGGGCTACTTCGGGATGGAGCCGTTCACGTTCTTCTGGGATCTGTTTGCGACGTTCGTCACCGGCGGGTTTGACGCAGCGGGCGAAAAGCTGGGCTTTCTTGAGCGCAGCCCAACCGCTTGGCGGCCATGGCTGTGGCCGGTAAAGGTGCTGCTGACTGTGGGCTTGATGCTGATGTTGTTGCAAGCGCTGGCTGAATTGTTCCGGGACATCGGGATCATCCGCGGGGAAGAAATCTGATGCCTTATGAAATGATTGCCCTGCTGATGTTCAGCTCGATGATGCTGATGCTGATGACGGGCCAGCGGGTTTTCGGCGCCATCGGCTTTGTCGGCGCTGTCGCGTCGCTGCTGCTATGGGGGCCGGGCGGCGCTGGGGTGCCGTTCTCGGCGGCGATGAAGCTGATGAAATGGTATCCGCTGCTGACGCTGCCGATGTTCATCTTCATGGGCTACGTGCTGTCAGAGTCCAAGATCGCCGACGATCTGTACAAGATGTTCCACGTCTGGATGGGGCCGGTAAAGGGCGGGCTGGCGATCGGGACGATCGGGCTGATGGTGCTGATCTCGGCGATGAACGGGTTGAGCGTGGCGGGCATGGCGATCGGCGCCACCATCGCGCTGCCGGAGCTGCTCAAGCGCGGCTATGACAAGATCATGGTGACGGGGGTGATTCAGGCCGGGTCTTCGCTGGGGATTCTGGTGCCGCCCTCGGTGGTGCTGGTGCTCTATGCGATGATCGCACGCCAGCCGGTGGGGCAGCTTTGGCTCGCCGGGGTGGTGCCGGGGCTGATGATGGCCGCGATGTTCATCCTGTATATCTATATCCGCTGTCGGTTGCAGCCGGAGCTGGGCCCGGCCCTGCCGGAGGAGGAGCGCAACGTCTCCACCCGTGAAAAGCTGCGGCTGTTGCGCGCGGGCCTGCTGCCACTGGTGATCTTCGCGGTGATGATGGTGCCCTTCGTCAAAGGCTGGACCTCGCTGGTGGAAAGCTCGGCGATCGGGGCGATGGCGGCCTTTGTTGCTGCCGTGCTCAAGGGGCGGATGACCAAGCAGGTGTTCGAAACCTCGGTGCGCGAAACGCTGGCGATTTCCTGCATGTTCATGTGGATCATTCTGGCCGCGCTGGGCTTTGGCGCGGTGTTCGACGGGCTGGGCGCGGTCAATGCGATCAAGGATCTCTTTACCGACCAGATGGGCCTGTCGCCCTGGATGATCCTGATCCTGATGCAGCTTAGCTTTATCATCATGGGCACGTTTCTGGACGATACCGCGATGCTGGTGATCGTGGCGCCGCTGTATGTGCCGCTGGTGGGGGCGATGGGCTTTGATCTGATCTGGTACGGGGTGCTGTACACGATCACCTGCCAGATTGCCTATATGACGCCGCCGTTTGGGTATAACCTGTTTCTGATGCGGGCGATGGCCCCGCCCGAGATCGGGATGCGCGACATCTACATCTCGATCATTCCCTTTGTGATCGTGATGGCGTTTGCCTTGGCAATCGTGATGATCTTTCCCGAAATCGCCCTGTGGCTGCCGAATCTGATCTATAACAATTAACATCAAGAACTCCGTCAACGGAGCATCAACGCAAACCTCAACAGGAGTGCACGACATGACTACCAGACGTTCCTTTCTAAGCGTTGCGGCCCTAGGTGGCGCAGCGACATTGGCCTCTCCGGCCATCGTCAAGGCTCAGGCGCCGATCAAATGGCGGTTCCAGACCTATGCTGGCGCGGCCCTGGGCGAGCATGTGACCAAGCCCGTGATCGATTTCATCAACGCCGCAGCCAACGGCGAGATGGAGATCGAACTGTATTACGCCGACCAGATCGTGCCCACCGGCGAGCTGTTTCAGGCGCTGCAGCGCGGCACCATCGACGCCGTGCATTCGGACGACGATTCGATGGCCTCTCCGACGCCGTTGCAGGTGTTTGGCGGCTATTTCCCGCTGGCCACCAAGCATTCGCTCGACGTGCCGGTGCTGTTCGAACAATACGGGCTGGCCGATGTCTGGCGCAGCGAATACGAAAAGGTCGGCGTGACCTGGCTGTCGGCGGCCGGGCAAGACCCCTGCAACTTCAACACCAAGAAAGAGGTCACTTCGCTGGCCGATCTCGATGGTCTCAAGCTCTATACCTTCCCGACGGCGGGGCGGTTCCTGTCGCAGTTCGGGGTGGTGCCGGTGACGATCCCCTATGAGGACGCCGAAGTGGCGGTTCAGACCGGCGAGTTGGACGGCATGGCGTGGTCGGGCATCACCGAGGATTATACCGTCGGTTGGGCCAACGTGACCGACTATTTCCTGACCAACAACATCTCGGGCGCATGGATCGGGTCGTTCTTCGTCAACCAGCGGCAATGGGCCAACCTGCCTGAACATCTCAAGGCGATCGTGATGGCGGGCATCGAGGCCGGGCACACCTATCGCAACCAGTGGTACTGGGGCGGTGAGGCGCGGCTGCGGGCGCAGGGCGACAAGCTGAAACTGCGCTCGATCCCGCAAGAGGAATGGAAAGCCGTCGAGGAGGCCGCCGTGACCTTCTGGGATGAAATCGCCCAAGAGGGCGAAGTGCATGCCAAGATCGTTCAGGTCTTCCGCGACTATAACGATGTGATCAGCAAAGCTGGTCCGCCGTATACCTTCGGCTGACCCGACGGCCCCGGCGCATCTTTCGCGTGCCGGGGCCACCCTGCTGTTTCGCAGCCGTTTTCACATCGACAATAAAACAGGATAGCTTCCGATGTCTGGCACACTGAGTTTCGAGGATCTGAAGGCCCGGGTCGAGGCCGGTGAGATCGATACCGTCCTGACCTGCATTGTCGACATGCAGGGTCGGCTGATGGGCAAACGATTCCATGCCAAGCATTTCATCGCCAGCGCTTGGGAAGAGACCCATTGCTGCAACTACCTGCTGGCCACCGATCTGGCGATGTCGACGCCCGAGGGCTATGCCTCGACCTCGTGGAGCGCGGGCTATGGCGATTACGTGATGAAGCCGGACCTGAGCACGCTGCGCCCGATGCCCTGGCTTGAGGGTACGGCGATGGTGCTGTGCGACGTGCTGGACCACCACACGTACGAGGAAATTCCCCATTCGCCGCGCGCGATGCTGAAAAAGCAGCTGGCGCGGCTGGAGGCGATGGGCTTTGACGCCATGATGGCGACCGAGCTGGAATTCTTCCTGTTTGAGAAAAGCTTTGAAGAGCTGCGCAAAGGTGGCTACCGCGATCTGACGCCGCTGTCTGGGGTCAACGAAGATTACCACATCCTGCAAACCACCAAGGAAGAGCATGTGATGCGTCCGCTGCGCAATCACCTATGGGATGCCGGCATCCCGGTGGAAAACACCAAGGGCGAGGCCGAGACCGGGCAGGAAGAGCTGAACATCAAATACGCCCCGGCGCTGAACACGGCCGATTATCACACCATCGCCAAGCACGCGACCAAGGAGATCGCCTGGCAGCAGGGCCGTGCGGTGACCTTCCTGCCGAAATGGAGTGCGGACAAGGTCGGCTCGTCCAGCCATGTGCACCAGTCGCTGTGGAAGGATGGCAAACCGGCCTTTTTCGATCCCGAGGATGCCTTGGGCATGTCGGCGCTGATGAAAAGCTATATCGCCGGTCTGTTGAAATACGCTGGCGATTATACCTATTTTCTGGCCCCCTATATCAACAGCTACAAGCGGTTCCAAAAGGGCAGCTTTGCCCCCACCCGCATCATCTGGTCGATCGACAACCGGACCGCGGGTTTCCGCCTGTGCGGCGACGGGACCAAGGCGGTTCGGATCGAATGTCGCGTTGGCGGTTCGGATATCAATCCCTATCTTGCCATGGCGGCGTTGCTGGCTGCCGGTATCAAGGGGATCGAAGAGGGCTTGGAGCTTCAAGCGCCGTTCAAGGGCGATGCCTATGAGGGCAAAAGCGGCCATATCCCCCATACCCTGCGCGATGCACGCGAGGCTCTGCTGGCTTCCGACATGCTGCGGGAGGCGCTGGGCGACGATGTGATCACCCATTACGCCCGTGCGGCCGAGTGGGAGATCGATGATTTCAACCGCGTTGTCACCGATTACGAAGTGGCGCGCGGCTTCGAACTGGTCTGAGGACGAAAATGACCCAAACTTTGACATGTATCTCGCCGATCGACGGATCGGTTTTCGCCGAGCGCGCCGCGCTGACACCAGAGGCCGCGCGCGCGGCTGCCGATCGGGCGCGGGCAGCGCAGGCCGATTGGGCCGCGCGCCCGTTGCAAGAGCGGATCGACCTGGTGATGGCCGGGGTCGCCGCCGTGGGCGCGTTGAACGACCAAATCGTGCCGGAGCTGGCGCATATGATGGGCCGTCCGATCCGCTTTGGTGGTGAATTCGGCGGGTTCGAGGAACGCGCCAGCTATATGGCCGGGATCGCGCAGGAGGCGCTGGCCGATATCGCAGTTGGCGAAGATGCCACCTTCAAACGCTATATCCGGCGGGTGCCGCTGGGCGTCGTGCTGGTGGTGGCGCCGTGGAACTATCCCTATATGACCGCGGTCAACACGGTTGCCCCGGCGCTGATCGCGGGCAATACCGTGATGCTGAAACACGCGACCCAGACCTTGCTGGTGGGCGAGAGGATGGCGCAGGCGTTTCACTCGGTCGGTATCCCCGAGGATGTGTTCCAGAACGTTTATCTCGATCATGACACCACCTCGGGGCTGATCGCGGGCAAGGCGTTCAACTTTGTCAACTTCACCGGTTCGGTCGGCGGCGGCAAGGCGATGGAACGCGCAGCGGCGGGCACCTTCACCGGCGTCGGGCTGGAGCTGGGCGGCAAGGATCCGGGCTATGTCATGGAGGACGCCGATCTGGACGCGGCGGTTGCCACGCTGATCGACGGGGCGATGTTCAATTCCGGTCAGTGCTGCTGCGGGATCGAGCGGATCTATGTCCATGAAAGCCTGTTCGACGCCTTCGTGGAAAAGGCGGTTGCGATCGTCAACGGTTACAAGCTGGGCAACCCGATGGAGCCGGAAACCTCGATCGGGCCGATGGCCAACATCCGCTTTGCCACCCAAGTGCGCGCCCAGACAGACGAGGCGATCGCCGCCGGTGCCGTGGCCCATATCGAGACCATGCCCGAGGATGATGGCGGCACCTATCTGACGCCGCAGATCCTGACCAATGTCACCCATGACATGCGGGTGATGCGCGAAGAAAGCTTTGGTCCGGTGGTCGGCATCATGCCGGTCAAGGATGACGAAGAGGCCATCGCGCTGATGAACGACAGCGACTTCGGTCTGACCGCCAGCCTGTGGACCCGCGATCTTGCCCGGGCCGAGCGGGTCGGGGACCGGGTCGAGACCGGCACCGTGTTCATGAACCGCGCCGACTACCTTGATCCCGGCCTGTGCTGGACCGGGTGCAAGCAGACCGGGCGCGGTGGTGGGCTGTCGGTGATCGGCTATCACAACCTGACACGTCCGAAATCCTATCACCTGAAGAAGGTGACGGGGTAACGCATACCGGCCCGGATCGTTTCTGCTCCGGGCCACGCCCGTTCCGGGCGGACCCGGCCCCTTGTTCTGCGCAGGGGGCAAACTGACTCGCTGGCCGACACGGCCATTCATGAAAGGCGAAAACATGTCTCTCGTTGGAAACTGGTCCTATCCGACCACCATCAAATTCGGCGCTGGCCGGATCAAGGAACTGGCCGAGGCCTGCGCCGCTGCCGGTATCACCAAACCGCTGCTGGTCACCGACAAGGGCTTGGCCGAACTGCCGGTCACGCAATCGACGCTCGACATCATGGCGGCGGCCGGGCTGGGCCGTGGCATGTTCTCGCAGGTCGATCCGAACCCGAACGAAAAGAACCTTGCGTCGGGTGTCGCGGCCTATAACGCTGGCGGCCATGATGGCGTGATCGCCTTTGGCGGCGGCTCCGGCCTTGATCTGGGCAAGATGGTTGCCTTTATGGCGGGGCAAACCCGTCCGATCTGGGATTTCGAGGATATCGGCGATTGGTGGACGCGGGCCGATGCTGACGCGATTGCGCCGATCATCGCGGTGCCGACCACCGCTGGCACCGGCTCGGAAGTGGGGCGCGCCAGCGTCATCACCAATTCTGAAACCCATGTGAAAAAGATCATCTTCCACCCCAAGGTGCTGCCGAGCGTGGTGATCTGTGATCCCGAACTGACCGTGGGCATGCCGAAATTCATCACCGCCGGCACCGGCCTTGATGCCTTTGCCCATTGCGTCGAGGCGTTTTCCAGCCCGCATTACCACCCGATGAGCCAAGGCATCGCGCTGGAAGGGATGCGGCTGGTCAAAGACTATCTCCCGCGCGCCTATGCGGACGGCACCGATATCGAGGCCCGCGCCAACATGATGAGCGCGGCGGCCATGGGCGCCACCGCGTTCCAGAAGGGGCTGGGCGCGATCCACGCCATGAGCCATCCGATCGGGGCGCATTTCAACAGCCACCACGGCACCACCAATGCGGTCTGCATGCCTGCCGTGCTGGCGTTCAACGCCCCCGTCATCGCTGATCGCTTTGAAAGCGTCGCCGCCTATCTGGGGATTTCCGGTGGCTTTGACGGGTTCCGTGCCTTTGTGCAGGAGTTCAATGACAGCATGGGGATCCCGCGCAAACTGGCGGATCTGGGCGTGACCGCCGAGAGCATCCCCGAGCTTGTCAAAGGCGCGATCATCGACCCGTCCTGCGGCGGCAACCCGATCGAGCTGACCGAAGAGAACCTGACGCAGCTGTTCAACGCGGCGCTCTGAGACGACCTGAACCGCCTGCGCCGTAGCCGCCCCTCAGGGACGGGTGCGGCGCTTGCCGGTTTTGCCCTCACCCTCACTCAGGAAAGACCCGTTTGAGCCTCTCGGCCTCCTGACCCAACAGCACGGAGGCCCCCGGTGCAGCTCAAAGCGCCAGCTTGATCCGGCCGCCATGTTTTGCGCGCGAACAGCAGGACATCATGCGATTGTTTGCGGCCCGTTCGCGGCGCGACAGCACGCTGTCGCGGTGGTCGATGTCGCCGTCGAGCACGGTGACCTCGCAACTGCCGCAGAGCCCTTCGCAGCAGTCGGAGGCGACGTCGATGCCGGCGGCCTGGATCGCGTCCAGCAGAGTT
>JASJGL010000093.1:0-24700 GCA_033791545.1 Pseudodonghicola sp.
CCGCCGTCCCGTCCGGCCCCGCCGTGCGCCTCAAGCGCCGCCGGTGAAGGGGTGTCTAAGGTTTACCACCAAAACCCGCAAGCGCTTTTTTCCAAAACCGTCATCTTTTCTTCAATCAAACCAAAAAATGCCCAATATCAAAGCTTTAAACAGCGGCGCCCCGAAGCAACCAGGGCGGAAATCCCCGCCAGATCGCAGGCGCGCCCCGTATCGCCACCCCGCAAAACACCACATCTCGTGGTATCCACAGCCTTATCCACAAGGCACGCCCGGAATCGCAGGACCAAGGCCGAATCCGGTCACCAAAAGCGAAGCTCACGCCGGGCGCGCGCGCCGCGCCATCGGCAACCGCAGCGCCAACAGGGCCAGAACCACTGCGAGATAGATCAACGGCTCGATCTGAAGTCCTTTGCGCAGCATCACGAAATGCACGGCCCCCAGCAACACCGCCGGATAGACCAACCGGTGCAGCCGTCGCCACAGGGGCCCCAGCCAGCGCAGCGCACGATTGTTCGAGGTCAGCGCCAACGGCAGCAACAGCACGAACCCCGCCATGCCAACCGTAATATAAGGACGCTTTACGATATCCCCCCAGATCTGTGACGGGATCTGCACATCCAGCAGCAGCCAGGTCAGCAGGTGGAGCGATATATAGAAGAAGGCCAGCAGGCCGATGGCGCGACGAAACTTCATCAGGTTGAGACCTAGCCGGCGCCGCAGAGGGGTAATCGCCAACCCCGCGATGAGAAGCTGCAACGCCAGCGCGCCCAGATCATGTTCCAGCGCCTTGATCGGCTCCACCCCCAGCCCGCCGGTCAGCCCCCAATACAGGAGGACCGGCGCCGGCAGGACGCCCAACAGGTAGACGGCCCAAACCGGGACGCGCCGCAGCCAGCGGTTCACAAGGTCGGCCAGCACGTCAGAACTGCTTTGCCAGATCCATACCCTCATAAAGGGCCGCCACCTCGTCGCCATAGCCGTTGAACATCTGCGTCGGCTGGCGGCGGGAAAACAGCCCACCGCCCACCATGCGCTCGGTGGCCTGGCTCCAGCGGGGATGGTCCACAGTCGGGTTCACGTTACTATAGAACCCGTATTCGCGCGGATTGACTTGATTCCAGCTGGCAAAGGGTTCGTCTTTGGTCAGAGTGATCCGCACGATCGACTTGATCGATTTGAACCCGTATTTCCACGGCACCACCAGCCGCAGCGGCGCGCCGTTCTGGTTCGGCAACGGTTTGTCATAGAGGCCGGTGGCCATGATCGTCAGCGGGTGGCGCGCCTCGTCCAGACGCAGCCCCTCGCGATAGGGCCAGTCCAACACCGGATAGTTGGTGCCCGGCATCTCTTCGGGGCGATTGAGCGTCTCGAAGGCGACATAGCGCGCGCCCTCCTGCACCCCGACCATGTCCAGCAGATCGGCCAGTTCGAACCCGGTCCAAGGGATCACCATCGACCAGGCCTCGACGCAGCGAAAGCGATAGATGCGCTCCTCCAGCGTCATGTCGTCGACGATGTCGCCCAGATCATAGGAACCCGGACGATCCACCAAGCCGTCGATCATGACCGACCAGGGGGCGGTTGTCATCGCCCCCGCATGGGTTGCCGGATCGGTCTTGCTGGTGCCAAATTCATAAAAGTTGCAGTAATTAGTGATCTCGTCCCAGCTGTTGGGCTTGAGCCCCTCCTCTGCCGCCAGCGCGGGACCGCCCAGTGCGGCGAGCCCCGCCCCGGCGGCCGCGCCGGCCATAAGCTGTCGGCGGTTCAGAAAGGCCCATTGCGGGGTGGTGTCAGCGCGGGTCAGCGTATTTGTCCAGCGATAGGCCATAATATCTCCCTATGATCCGTTTCTTTAGATCTAGCCGCTGCCGCGCCCCGCGCCAGCCCACATCCTCTCACGTTTCGGCGACGGGGCTGTAACTTGGCAGGATTTCGTTCATCGGGACAGAATGACCGTCGCCCTGAACAATACGGACATGACGGCGCCGCATCAGCCGGGGTTCGGCCACGCCGACGGAATGGGCGATGGTCTCGACCTCGCCGATCAGGCCCCGGGCATAGCGGGCGACGCGGATGTATTTGCGTTCAACCACCAGCCCCTTTTGCAAGTGCGGGTCATGGGTGGTGATACCGGTGGGACAGGTATTCTTGTTGCACTTGAGCGCCTGAATACAGCCCAGCGCGAACATGAAGCCGCGCGCCGAGGTGACGAAATCAGCCCCCGCGGCCAGTGCCCAGGCGACATCACCAGGGTTGATCAGCTTGCCGCTGGCGATCAAGCGCACCCGCTCTTTCAGCCCATGCTCGTCGCGAATATTGGCCACCACCGGCAGCGCCTCGCGCACCGACATGCCGACAAGATCGATCAGCGGCATCGGTGCCGCCCCGGTGCCGCCCTCGCCTCCGTCCAGAGTGATGAAATCCGGCGCGCTTTCCGGTCCGCGCGCAGCGATGGCGTCGAAGAAGTTGTGGAACACGTCGTCGGAGCCGGCCACCGTCTTGATGCCAACCGGCTTGCCGGTCACCTCGCGCACATGCGCGATCATATCGAGCAGATCGTCAAAGTTGCGCACCTCGGGGTGGCGGTTGGGCGACAGGCTGTCATGGTCCATCGGAATATGGCGGATCTTGGCGATCTCTGGGGTGATCTTGGCAGCGGGAAGAATGCCGCCCTTGCCCGGCTTGGCCCCTTGGGCAAGCTTGATCTCGAACATGCGCACGGAGTCATGCGCGGCCAGGGCGCGCAGTTTGTCATCGTCAAGTTTGCCGTTCTCGTCGCGCACGCCGTATTTCGCGGTGCCAATCTGAAACACGACATCGCAGCCACCCTCCAGATGCATCGGGCTCAGCCCCCCCTCGCCAGTGTTGAGCCAGATGTTGGCCTTTTTCGCGCCACGGCTCAGCGCCTCGACCGCGGGTTTTGAGATGGCACCATAGGACATGCCCGAGATATTGAAGAAGGAGGGCGCAAGATATGGGGTGCGCGCGGTGGGGCCGATCAACATCGGCTCGGTCTTGGCGTATTGGTCGTTGAGCGGCGGGAACGGCGCGTTGACGAAGATCGCGGTGCCCGGCAAGCTGAGATTGCGGGTAGAACCAAAGGCAACGGTATTGCTTTCGCCGGTCGAGGCGCGCGTGACCCATTCCCGCTGGGCACGGTTGAACGGCATCTCCTCGCGATCCATGGCAAAGAAATACTGGCGAAAGAATTCCCCCAGCGCGCTGAACAGATAGCGGAACCGCCCGATCACCGGATAGTTGCGCCGGATCGCATCGCCCGTCTGGACCCGATCGATGACGAAGAGAACCGCCAGAACCAACACGAGCACGCCCATGATAGCGATGAAAAGACCTGCCAGAAGCTCGACAGCGTTCACGGCGATATTCATTCATAAACTCCGATATGTTTGACTTTGCGCAAGGCGCGCCAAGGCGTTAGCCTAGAGAGTGAGAGGGAAATGCGGGACTGGCAAGTCGCGCTTTTGTGATGGGGAGGAAAAGATGAAAGCTGTGTTTCTTGCTGCTGCGCTGGGGTTGGCCGCGCAGGGCGTCGCCGCACAGGAGATGGTGCGCCATAGCACCGACCAAGGCTTTGACGACGTCGCCTTCGGGATCGAGAACGCGATTCTGGATGCCGGGCTGGTGATCGATCACGTCAGCCATGTAGGCGAGATGCTGGAACGTACCCGCGCCGACGTGGGATCTGACAAGGTGTTGTTTACAAAGGCAGATGTCTATTCCTTTTGCTCGGCCAAAGTGTCGCGCAGCGTGATGGAGGCCAATCCGATGAACATCGTCTATTGCCCCTATGACATCTTCGTGGCCGAACTGGCGGACACCCCCGGCGAGGTGATCGTGGGCTATCGCAGCTATCCCGACGGCCCGATGCAAGAGGTGCAGGCGCTGCTGGAAGGGATCGCGCAAACCGCCCTGAGCGAGTAACGCACCCCCGGTTAACCCCCGGATTTCGGGGCGGAGCAGAGCTGTTCCGCCCCTTCTTCATGGCTGTTTCAGGGCGTTTCGGGGAGTTTCAGAGGCAAATCGTACAGTTGGCCCAGCCGCGGCAGCCCCGGTTTTCCCCGGATTGGGGAGTTTGCACCGGGATTTGTACATTTTGCGCGGATCTCCGCTGAAATGCGCGCGAATCTGGTTAACGACGCCCCTCCGCCTGTGCGATTGTGACCCGGGACTATGACCTGACGGCGATGGGCTGGCGTACCATATCTAGATGCCGTCTCGGGGGCTCCCGAGCTGTTCGCGCGCGAGCCCCGTTTGCTTTTTTGGCGATCACTCAGCCCGCCTTGGCACCGTTGGCAGCGCGCGCCAACAAACGCAGACGCGAGGTGAATTCACCCCGGTCAACATAGCAGCCGTGCAGATGGCGAAACCCGGTCGAGGGATCGAACGCGTCGCGGCCATGCAGCACCCGACGATTGTCAAAGACAACCATTTCGCCCCCCTTCAACTTCAAGGTCAGGCGATATTTCGGATCCCGTGTTTTAGCCATATAGGCGCGATACGCCCGGTAATACTCGGGCATGATCTTTGACGGCATGTCAAAAACCCCTGCCAGATGGGCATTGTAGCGGATCTCGATCACCTCTCCGGCCCCGTTCAAGGTGATGACCGGTTCATGGACGCGAATATCGGCCTCGGGATCATGGAAGCGGTAAGGAATAGGCACGTCGCAGAGGAGACGAAATGCCACCGGATCCTCGACGCGCAAATCCTCTGCCATCGCGAACCCATCGGCGAACAGGGAACCGCCCCCTGTCGCCTCATTGGCCAAGCAGTGCAAAAACTGGAACCCCGGGGGAACTTCCTGATTTGGCAAATCCGTGTGCAGAGGCAAGGCGACAGAGGTGTAAGCGAGGTTGTTTGGATCGGGTTTGTTGATCACCTCGAACGTTGTGCCGAAATTGGTTTCTCGCAGGAAACCGATCCGTTGCGCCACATCGACCCCGGCGCTGGTTCTGTCCTCCAGATCCTCGACAATCGCGATGCCGAATTTGGCAGTGTCTTGCATCCATGCGTTCAGCGCGGCGTCGTCCACCATAATCGAGGCCGCCACATGACGCGGGACGGTTTGCGCGGTCATCTCCGCGCGCCAAAGCTGGGGCGCAATGGCGGCGGCATCCGCTGCGCGCTGTCCCGGGCGATGCGCGCTGAGCAGATCCACGGGCATCGGGCTGACATGACCGTCGCCATAGCTGAGCACAACGTGATCGCCGTCAAGCTGCGCAGAGGTCAGGACCGGCGCGGCCTCCAATGCCAACAGATCCAGTAGCCGTTCATGGGTTTGCGGGTGCAGCCCCGAGGGGCAATTGTCGCGCAGCCAGATCGTCGGGTATGAAGACGCGCGGCCATCCGCCCAAGTCACGACAAGCGTGTCAGCGCGGACCAAAACAGTGTTTATGGTCATCGTAAATCCAGTTCATTTTGAGGTGTTGATCGCGGAGAAGCAGATCAACAGCAGGGCGGCGGCCACCACTCCTGCGTTTTGCCGAACGGCGCACCAATGGCACGCCACCCCAGCTCAAAACGTGTGAATTCAGATCTCATGACCTGACGCTAGGTCGGTTCCGGCTTTTCAGCAAGTCGCAACAGTGTGCCCTGGCATGACGCCCCCCGCTCTGATCGCGGCGCATTTCGGCGGCGGGCCGCCCCTCGGGGCCGCTCGCGTCGGCACGGAGCCGCCACCCGGGGCGCGGACAGATTTTCGCCACACTTTAATTCAATTTCTGCCGCAAAGCCGGGCGCAAGGTCGCAGCCAAGGGAGATATGCGCAGTACGCGCATCATACGCGCAATTGAATAAAGGAGCGTCACGTGGGCAAGAAACTGACCGAAGGCACGACCGGGACCGGGCTGGATAGCATCGTCAACGAACTTCTGGACAATGGCGGGTTGAACCGGAGCATTTCGGCCACCGACATTCAGGGCGGGGCGCAGGCGGCAGATGCGCTGAACGCGCTGATCCTTGCCGCGATCGAAAACGGCAAGCTGTTCAGTGACGGGCTGATCGACATTGCCGATGTCGAAGCGATCAACGCCTATATCCGCGATCCGGCCCATCCCGAGCGCTATGATACCTTCCGCGAGTTGCATGGCGATGACGAGGGCGGCGCGGAATGGGGCTATCATCTTGTGCAGAACGATGGCGGCAACGGCTATCTGGAGGGCCGCAGCCTGACCAACACGGTGTTCGACGGGATCTATCATATCGGATTCGAGATCCGTGATGACGGTCGCGTCGTGAACGAGGACGGCGATGCCAATGCGACGCTTGGGCAGCTGTCGCACTGGATGACCTATTACCTGAGCGGCGGCGTATCGCATTATTTCGGCACCGAGCTGGACGACCGGGTGGATGGCGGCGAGTTGGACGACACCATTCATCTGGGGGCGGGGCAGGATCAAAGCTATGGCGCATATGGCAATGACACCGTCTTTGCAGGCACGGGCGATGACTCGGTCAGTGGCGGCGCGGGCAACGACAAGCTGTTCGGCGAGGGCGGCAATGACAGTCTGAATGGCGGCGATGGCCGCGATACGCTTAGCGGGGGTGGCGGCGACGACAGCCTGTCAGGGTCTTACGGCAACGACGTGCTGCGCGGGCAGTCCGGCAGTGATGCGCTTTATGGCAATGAGGGGCGCGACAAGTTGATCGGCGGCGACGGCGACGACAGGCTGTATGGCGGCGATGCGGCGGACAAGTTGTACGGAAACGGGGGCGTCGACAGCCTGAGCGGTGACGCGGGCGATGATCGACTGTTCGGCAATGGCGGCGATGACAAGCTGTATGGCGGCAGCGGCAATGATCGGCTGGTCGGGGGCAACGGCATCGACGAGCTGTATGGCGGCTATGACAATGACACGCTTGAGGGCGGCGACGGCGATGACAAGCTGGCCGGCAGCTATGGCAAGGACAAGCTGTATGGTGGCGAGGGCAATGATACGCTGTATGGCGAGGATGACGCCGACCAGCTGTTCGGCGAGGCGGGGATCGACCTGCTGTACGGTGGCTATGGCGACGATGTGCTGGAGGGCGGCGGCGGCGCGGACGAGCTGCGCGGCGATCACGGCGACGACATCCTGTCGGGTGGCGCGGGCGATGATTATCTTGACGGCGGCGCCGGGGACAACACGCTGATCGGCGGCCTGGGCGATGACGAACTGCGCGGCAATATAGGGGCCGACAGTTTCCTGTTCGCGAAATCGGCCTTTGGCGACGATCATGTGGAGCGGTTCAATGGCGCCGATGGCGACCGAATCGTGCTGGATGCGGGGATCGATTATTCCATCGGCGTCAATACCGCCACCGGCACCCCGGTCACCGTGCTGACGCTGAGCGATGAGAAAAGCGGCGCGGTGCTGGGCACGGTGAGCCTGACCAACAGCCTGTTCGATACCGCCGATATCGTGGTCGACGAGCTGGCGTTTCTGTAGCGGGAGCCGCGCACCGGGACACGCAGGGGGGAGAGAACGAAAAGGCCCGCCAGAGATGGCGGGCCTTCTGTTTGTCGCGCGGTGGGCTTAGTGCACCACTGCGTCGTCCGGTTTGGGCCGGTTGCTGGCCCCGATCCGTTCGCCGACGATCAGCCCATCGGCCCCGGCGGTGACCGGGATGGTATCGCCATCCTTCACCTCTCCGGCCAAGAGCATCTCGGCCAGCGGGTTTTGCAGCGCGGTCTGGATCACCCGTTTCAGCGGGCGCGCCCCGAACACCGGGTCATAGCCTTCGTCCGCCAACCATTTATGCGCCGCTGCATCCAGTTGCAGCGTGATCTTGCGATCCGCCAGCCGTTTGAGCAGGCTGGCCATCTGAATATCAACGATGCCATCCATGTTCTCGCGGCTGAGCCGTTCAAAGATGATGGTTTCGTCCAGACGGTTGAGGAATTCGGGGCGGAAATGGGCCCGCACCGCATCCATCACGTCGCGCCGCGCCTGGGCGCTGTCGCCACCCTCGGGCAGTTGGCTCAGCGCCTGGCTGCCAAGGTTGGAGGTCAGCACGATCAAGGTCTGCTTGAAGTCGACGGTGCGGCCATGACCATCGGTCAACACACCGTCATCGAGCACTTGCAGCAACACGTTGAACACGTCCGGATGGGCCTTTTCGACCTCGTCGAACAGCACCACCTGATAGGGCCGGCGACGGACCGCCTCGGTCAGCACCCCGCCCTCTTCATAGCCGACATAGCCCGGAGGCGCGCCGATCAGACGGGCGACCGCGTGTTTCTCCATGAATTCGGACATGTCGATGCGCACCATCGCGTTGTCGTCGTCAAACAGATATTCGGCCACCGCCTTGGTCAGCTCGGTCTTGCCGACGCCGGTTGGCCCGAGGAACAGGAACGAGCCCAGCGGGCGGCCCTCGTCGTTGAGCCCCGCACGCGCCCGGCGCACGGCATTGGCAACCGCGCGCACGGCGGCGTCCTGTCCGATGACGCGCTTGTGCAGTTCGTCTTCCATCCGCAGCAGCTTTTCGCGCTCGCCCTCCAGCATCTTGGAAGTGGGGATGCCGGTCCAGCGTTCGACCACCGCCGCGATCTGTTCGGGGCGGACAGCCTCTTCGACCATCATGCCGTCGCCTTCGGCCTGTTCGGCCCCGGCCAGCTGTTTTTCCAGCTGCGGGATCACGCCATAGGACAGCTCCCCGGCCTTGGCGAGGTTGCCCTCGCGCTTGGCGATGTCGAGATCGGCGCGGGCCCGGTCAAGCTGTTCCTTGAGCTCGCGGCCAGAGGCCAGCTTATCCCGCTCGGCCTGCCATTGCGCGGTCATCTCGGCAGAGCGTTCCTGCAGATCCGACAGCTCTTTTTGCAGCGTTTCCAGCCGGTCCTTGGAGGCGGTGTCATCCTCTTTCTTGAGCGCCTCGGCCTCGATTTGCAATTGCAGGATCTGACGATCAAGTTGGTCCAGCTCTTCGGGTTTGCTGTCCACTTCCATCCGCAGGCGCGAAGCGGCCTCGTCCATCAGGTCGATCGCCTTGTCGGGCAGGAACCGGTCGGTGATGTAGCGGTTGGACAGGGTCGCGGCTGCAACCAGCGCCGCGTCAGAGATCCGCACACCGTGGTGCAGCTCATACTTTTCCTTGATGCCGCGCAGGATCGAAATGGTGTCCTCGACGGTCGGCTCCTCGACCAGGATCGGCTGGAACCGACGGGCAAGAGCCGCGTCTTTTTCGACATATTTGCGGTATTCATCCAACGTGGTCGCGCCGATACAGTGCAACTCACCGCGCGCCAGCGCCGGTTTGATCAGGTTGGCCGCATCCATCGCGCCATCGGATTTGCCCGCGCCAACCAGCGTGTGCATCTCGTCGATGAACAGGATGATTTCGCCGGCGGCGTCCTCGATCTCGTTCAGGACCGCTTTCAGGCGTTCTTCGAATTCACCCCGGTATTTCGCCCCGGCGATCAGCGCGCCCATGTCGAGCGCCAGAAGTTTCTTGTTGCGCAGGCTTTCGGGCACATCGCCGTTGATGATGCGCAGCGCCAGCCCCTCGGCGATGGCGGTCTTGCCGACACCGGGTTCACCGATCAGCACCGGGTTGTTCTTGGTGCGCCGACTCAACACCTGCATGGAGCGGCGAATTTCTTCGTCGCGGCCGATGATCGGGTCGATCTTGCCCTGTTCGGCGGCCTCGGTCAGGTCGCGCGCATATTTCTTGAGCGCGTCATAGCCCTCTTCTGCCGACGCGGTGTCGGCGGTGCGGCCCTTGCGGATATCGTTGATCGCCTCGTTCAGCTTTTGCGCCGAGACGGCCCCGGCCTCCAGCGCCGTTTTCGCACCGGATTTGACCATGCAAAGAGCCATTAGGACGCGTTCCACCGGCACATAGCTGTCGCCAGCTTTTTTGGCCAGTTTCTCGGCCTCGTCCAACACCTTGGCGGTTTGCGTGTCGATATAGATCTGGGCCGCGTCGCCGCTGACCTTGGGCAGCTTTTTCACGGCGGCTTCCAGCGCCTCGACCACGCGGGCGGGGGTGCCCCCGGCGCGGGTGATCAGGTTGCTGGCCAGCCCTTGATCGTCGTCCATCAATGCCTTGAGCAGATGTTCGGGAACCACTCGCTGATGCTCTTCTCGCATTGCGATCGTTTGTGCCGCCTGCACAAAACCACGTGCCCGCTCAGTGAACTTGTTCAAGTCCATGCGTCTCTCCTTGTTAAAGCGCCCGGAGAATTTGATGCCCGCTTTGCGGCGCACCGGGGACCGGGCCTCAGGAATAGATTTGGGGAGAAGGCGGGGTAGTTCAAGACCTAATGACCGGAAAACGGGCCGGAAATCGTCCCGGACCGCAGGCGGGATGGCGGCGGGCGAAGGCTGTCGCGGAATTTCCTGCCCGCCGCCATATTCCTGCACCAATTGCGGGCAATACCGAGGAAAAACAGGAGGCCATCATGCAGATCACCGACGTCGAGATTTCCGCCCCCGAGTATTGCCCCGAGCAGGCACGGCACCGGGCCAGCGTTTGCCTGACACTGGCCGACCGGATCGTGACGCTGTTCTGTTCGGTCGAATTGACGGCCGAGAGTGGCGCAGAGGCACGCCGCGCGGCGTTTCTCGGCGATGCGCTGCGGCAGATGAAACGGATGCCAGAGTTTCGCGCCGGGCGCGCAACGCTGGAGATCGCCGAAGGGCTGACGCCACACCCCGCCTTTGCCTGACTGCGGGTTTTGCCTGACTGCGGCCCATCTCTTGTCTGGTGCGGCGGCGCAGCCTAAAGAGGGGCCGCCGCAACCCGAGGAGAAGCCCAATGTCCGATGACCGCCTGATCGTTGCCCTGGACGTGCCCAATGCCATTCAGGCGCTCGCGCTGACTGAAAAGCTGGGCGATAGCGTCAGCTTTTACAAGATCGGGCTGGGGATGCTCACCGGGGGCGGTCTGGGCCTTGCGCATGAGCTGATCGCAGAGCAGGGCAAGCGCATCTTTCTTGACATGAAGCTGTTCGACATCGGTGCCACCGTCGAGGCGGCGGTGCGGGGTCTGGCACAGTTCGATCTGGATTTCCTGACCGTGCATGGCGACCCGCATGTGGTGCGCGCCGCCAAGGAAGGCGCGGCTGGCAAGGATATGAAGATCCTCGCGGTAACGATCCTGACCTCGCTGGACCGGTCCGATCTGGATGACGGGCTGATCAAGCCGGGCGATCTGGCCGAGCTGGTGGTGGAGCGCGCCGCGCGTGCGCTTGAGGCCGGGGCCGACGGGGTGATTGCCAGCCCGCAGGAAGCCGCCGCAATCCGGGCACTGCCGCAGGCCGAGGGCCGGTTGATCGTGACACCGGGGGTGCGCCCGGCAGGCAGCGCGCTTGGCGATCAGAAACGGGTGGCGACGCCGGGCAGCGCGATTGCCGCCGGGGCCGATCATATCGTGGTCGGGCGCCCGGTCTGGCAGGCCCAAAACCCGCGCGAGGCGGCGCAGGCGATCCTGAGCGAGCTGGCTGCGCTTTAAGCCTCAGAACGGCACAAATATGTTGCGGCGCCGCACAGCATCCGTGGCCGAAAAGGCACATTTCGGGCGCCTGTTTGGCCGATGCGGAAATCCGGGCTTCAAAACGAGCCTGTTTTGAGCGATTCTAAATTCAGGACACTCCCCCAACGAACCTTTTCTTCCTGTGGTTCGTTACCTTCCCCCCGCCTCAGCAGCGGGGGGTCTTTCTGTGAGATGCCCTTACCCCGCCTTTTCCGCCTGCTGCTCCAGATAGAGCGCCAGCGTCTCGGCGAAATGCGGCACCGCGAGCGGGTGGCGGCAGTAGGTTCGCGGCGCCATCAGGCACCAGTCCTGCCCTTCGTCCCCCAGCCGCACGTCGGCGACACGGGCGGCGGGCAGATGCGCGACAAAAAACCAGACCCGGCCATGGGGGCGCAGATAGCTGCGCGACCAGGTGATCTGATCCGGCGACAGGGTCAGGTCCACCTCTTCGCGGGTTTCCCTTAGGGCGCAGTCCACCGGGGTCTCAATGCCTTCGCGGCCTCCACCGGGCAGATCCCAATGGCCGGGCCAAGGAATGTCGGGCCGATCATCACGCTGGATCACCAACAGATCGGGGCCCAGAAACAGCGCCAGCTTGGCCCCGGAAAAGGGCGCAATTTCGATATCACGCTGATCTGTCATGCTGACTGTTCCATTGATCCGGCCTATGGTCTGACAGAGATAACCATCACCCAGCCGAGATTCCACCTCCCATGCATGCGCTTTGCCGTGATTGCCTGAGCCAGTTCGACCCGACTGAGGGCCCTTCCGGGCGCGTGCGCCGTTGTCCGTCCTGTGGCAGTCCGCGCGTCTTGGTGCATGACGAACTGTTCAGCCTGACCATCGCGCATATGGATTGCGACGCCTTCTATGCCAGCGTCGAAAAGCGCGACAATCCCGATCTGGCGGGCAAACCGGTAATCATCGGCGGCGGGCGGCGCGGGGTGGTGTCGACCGCCTGCTATGTGGCGCGGATCCGGGGCGTGCATTCGGCGATGCCGATGTTTCAGGCGCTGAAGCTGTGCCCCGATGCGGTGGTGATCGCGCCCCGGATGGAGGTCTATGCCGAGGTCTCGCGCCAGATCCGCGCAATGATGCAGGAGCTGACCCCGGCGATCGAACCCCTGTCGCTGGACGAGGCGTTTCTGGATCTGTCGGGCACCGAAAAGCTGCATGGCGCGCCCCCGGCGGTGATGCTGGCGCGGCTGGTGGCGCGGATGAAGGACACGTTGGGAGTGACCGGGTCGATCGGGCTGAGCCATAACAAGTTTCTGGCCAAGGTGGCCTCGGATCTCGACAAACCGCAGGGGTTCGCGGTGATCGGGCGGGCCGAGACAGCGGCGTTCCTGCGCGACCGGCCGGTGCGGATGCTTTGGGGGATTGGACCGGCGGCGCAGGGCGCGTTGGAGCGTGCCGGGATCCGGACCTTCGCCGATCTGCTGCGCTGGGAGCAGCGCGATCTGCAGGCCCGGTTCGGCAATATGGGCGACCGGCTGTACCATCTGGCGCGCGGGGAAGACCGGCGCCGCGTCGAGGCGAATGCGCCGATGAAGTCGATCTCGAACGAGACCACCTTTCACGAGGATACCGGTGATGCCGACATCCTTGACGGGCATCTGTGGCGGATGGCCGAAAAGGTATCGGGGCGGGCCAAGGCCAAGGGGTTGGCCGGGCGGGTCGTGGTGTTGAAGCTGAAACGCTCGGATCACAGCCTGCTGACCCGGCGGGTGGCGCTGCACGATGCGACGCAGATGGCCGACCGGCTGTATCGCAGCGCGCGCGCGTTGTTCGATCAGCTGGGCGACCGGGGGCCCTATCGGCTGTTAGGGGTCGGGATCACCGAGCTTTGCCCCGAGGCCGAGGCGGATATGTCCGGCGATCTGCTGGACCCGGGCGCGGCCCGACGCAGCGATGCAGAGCGGGCCGCGGACGAGATCAGACGCCGGTTCGGTGCGGATGCGATCAAGAAAGGACGGGCGCTACGATAAGCAGGCCCCGGCCCCGAAGGGCCAGACCGTTAATCGTATTTGCGCTGATCCTCGATCACCAGCCCGTCCTTGGGCAGCGTACCGGGGGTGACCACCTCGATCTTGCCCTTGAGCTTGAGCAGATCGGCCACGCTGGCGGAATAGGCCCCGCCGTCGCCGCCGCTTTCGGCTTCGATCTGGACGGTCATGGCGTCCATTTCGCCGTCGCGGGTGGCGATGACGCGGGCCTTGACGATCTCGGCGTGTTTTTCGACCAGTTGCGCCACCTGTTCCGGGCGCACGAACATGCCCTTGATCTTGGTGGTCTGATCGGCGCGCCCCATCCAGCCCTTGATCCGCATGTTGGTGCGCCCGCAAGGCGATTGCCCCGGCAGCACGGCGGACAAATCCCCGGTGGCAAAACGCACAAGCGGGTAATCGGGGTTCAACGTGGTCACCACCACCTCGCCGACCTCGCCGAGGGCGACCGGCGTGCCGGTGCCGGGGGTGACGATTTCAACGATAACCTGCTCGTCGACGATCATCCCGTCCATCGCCGCGCTTTCATAGGCGATATTGCCCAGATCAGCGGTGGCATAGCTTTGCAGGCAGGCGATACCGCGATCGGCGTATTCCTGACGCAACGACGGGAACAGGGCACCACCGCCCACCGCCGCCTTGGTGATTTTCAGCGCCAGCCCCATCGCCTCGGCCTTGTCGAGGATGATCTTGAGATAATCGGGCGTGCCGGCATAGGCTGTGACCCCGATATCATGGGCGGCGCGGGCCTGCAGCTCGGTCTGGCCGGTTCCGGCGGGTACCACGGCGGCGCCGACCGCGCGGGCGCCGCTTTCAAAGATCATGCCGGCAGGGGTCAGGTGATAGCCGAAACAGTTCTGCACGATGTCGCCCTTGCCGATGCCGGCGGCACAGAGAAAGCGACCCATGCGCCACCAGTCATGGCTGATGCCGCCCGGCTCATAGATCGGGCCCGGCGACTGAAAGATATGGGCGACATTGGCCACCGGTAGCCCGCCAAACGGCGGCGTGGTCTTCTGTCGTGCGCTGAGGTCGGATTTGCGCAACACCGGCAAGGCAGTGAGGCCGCCCAGATCGTCCAGCGGATCGAGCCCGTTGCGGGCGAGATTGGCGTTCAGCGCCAACAGCTGATCAGCCGTGCGGGCATCGGCGGAGCGGGTTTCCAAATCGTCAAAATGAACCGTCATTGTTCGACCTCGTCCTTGTCCTTGGCCCGCGCGCTTGGGCCGCTGCCCCGGTTGGCAGGGGATACCCCTGCGTCTGTAATCTGGTGGGCGCGGCGATCCGCAAGGGATCGCACGGGTTCGCCCGCCGGTGTCATCGCGCCGCGCATCAGGCGGGCGCGCTCAACTCAGCCACCGCTTGCGGCGGCGATAGGAGCGCACATCGCGAAAGCTTTTGCGCCCCTCGTCGGACATGCCGAGATAGAATTCCTTGACGTCCTGGTTCTCGCGCAGGTCGGCAGCGGGGCCGTCCATCACCACGCGGCCGGATTCCAGGATATAGCCGTAGTGGGCGAAACGCAGCGCAACATTGGTATTCTGTTCCGCCAGCAGGAAGGTCACGCCCTCGCGTTCGTTGAGATCCTTGACGATACCAAAGATTTCTTCGACCAGTTGCGGTGCCAATCCCATGCTGGGTTCGTCCAGCAGGATGGTTTCCGGCTTGGCCATCATGGCGCGCCCGATGGCGACCATCTGTTGTTCGCCGCCCGAGGTATAGCCCGCCTGACTGCGGCGGCGTTCCTTGAGACGGGGGAAATAGGCATAGACCTTTTCAAGGTCGCTCATCATCTCGGCCTTGCCGGATTTCCGGGTGTAATATCCGGTGAGCAGGTTTTCCTCGACGGTGAGGTGCTCGAAGCAATGGCGTCCCTCCATCACCTGGATCACGCCCTTGCGCACCAGATCGGCCGGGTCGGCGTGATGCACATCCTCGCCACGGTACTTGACCGAGCCTTTGGTGACCTCGCCGCGTTCCGATTGCAACAGGGCCGAGATCGCCTTGAGCGTGGTGGTCTTGCCCGCGCCGTTGCCCCCCAAAAGCGCGGTGATGCCGCCCTTGGGCACATTGAGGCTGACCCCTTTGAGCACGAGGATCACGTGGTTGTAGACCACCTCGATATTGTTGACCTCGAGCAGGGTCTCCCTGGTTTGTCCGGCGTCCAGCATCTGGTGTCCTTCTTTCCGAATTCCGCGACAGCGCCGTCGCGGGCGGTTTGACCGTTTGGGGTGGGAACGGCGGCTGACCGCCGTCCCCGATCTGTCATCCCACGGGGCTTATTTACAGCCCGGGGTGATGTTGTTTTCCTTGCCGAATGCCATCGAGTCGGCTTCGATCAGGGGCTGAACGACGTCCTGATCCGACTGCATGTAGTCGGTGATCAGCTTCCATTCGTGCGCTTTCGCATCCCACTGGCCGATGGCAGCGAAACCGTTGCCGCCATGGTTCTCGCAAGAGACCTTGAATTCAGGACCGAAGTTCGGCAGCCCGAGAGCCGTCATCTTCTCTTCCGTCATTTCAAGAGCTTCCATCCCGTCGCGCATCATCGCCGGGGTGATCTTGCTGGTGCCGTGGATTTCCTGCGCGGTTTTCGCGGCTTCGGCCACCAACATCGCGCCATACATACCGCGGTCATAGATCGCCGTGCCGTGCTGATCGCCCGCACCTGCGGAAAGCCCCTTGTCATAGACATAGCTCTTCAGGTCGTCATACAGCGGGTAGTTGTCGCCGAGGTTATGGAATGTCAGCGCCTTGTAGCCATCCGCACCTTCACCCGCGGGCAGCACGTCGTTTTCCGAGCCAGACCACCAGATGCCGATGAAATGATCCATCGGGAAGCGGATGTTCACGGCCTCTTGAATGGCGACCTGGTTCATCACGCCCCAGCCGTACATGATCACATAATCCGGCTTTTCACGGCGGATTTGCAGCCACTGGCTTTTTTGTTCCTGACCGGGGTGATCGACGGGCAAAAGGGTCAGATCATAGCCATGCTTCTTGGACAGTTCCTCGAGCGTGCGGATCGGTTCCTTGCCGTAGGCCGAGTTGTGATAGACCAGCGCGACCTTCTTGCCCTTCAGATCGCCGCCTTCCTCATCAAGGATATGCTTGATCGCGACCGAGGCCCCGTCCCAGTAGTTGGCCGGGAAGTTGAACACCCAGGGGAACATGGCCCCGTTCTTGGCCGAGGTTCGGCCCAGACCCGAGGTCAGCATCGGAATGCCATCCGCCGTCACCTTGGGAATAAGCTGATAGGTGATCCCGGTGGACAGCGGTTGATAGACGAGCGAGCCAAGGCCTTTGGTCGACTCGTAGCACTCAACGCCCTTCTCGGTGTTATACGCGGTTTCGCATTCCGGCACGTCGATCTTCTCGCCACCGATGCCGCCGTCACGCTCGTTCAAAAGCGTGAAATAGTCGGCATAGCCATCCGCGAAGGGAATACCGCCCGCCGCATAGGGGCCGGTGCGATAGCTCAGTGACGGGAACACGAGATCCGCTGCTGCGGGCCCCGCAGCCATCAGGGCGCCCAGCGCCAGTGCTGTCAATCTAGTCTTCATCGGGTTCCTCCTCCCATTGGTTGTTTCCGGTGTTTCTCTGATATGTCGCACCCACCGGAGGGGTGCAGCCTCTCCCCCAATCAATACGGGAAAGGCCAGAGTCTCAGCTTCTCCTTGGCCACCCGCCAGAGCTGTGCCAGCCCATGCGGTTCCAAGACCAGAAATGTAATGATCAGCCCGCCGACGATAACCAGCTGCAAATGCGCCACGATATCCGTGGCCCAGCCCAACACGTCGACGCCGACCAGCTTCAGCGCCACCGGCAACACCACCAGAAAGGCCGCGCCGGCAAAGGCGCCAAAGATCGAGCCCAGCCCGCCGATGATGACCATGAACAGCACCAGGAAAGATTTCTGGATGCCGAAGGCCTCACCAACCTCGACCGCGCCGAGATAGACCGAGAAGAACAGTGCGCCGGAGATGCCGACAAAGAACGAGCTGACGGCAAAGGCCGTGAGTTTCGCGGTCAGCGGGTTCACCCCGATGATCTCGGCGGCGATGTCCATGTCGCGGATCGCCATCCATCTGCGCCCCATCGTGCCGCGCGTCAGGTTGCGGGCAAGGATACCGGCCAGGGACAGGAAAATCAGGCAGAACAGGTAGACTGCCCAGGAGGGGGCATTGGCACCGGTGATCATGATGCCGAACACCTCGCGTTCGGGGGCCGAGATCTGGCCCGAGGCGGAGTAGTTGTAGAACCACGGCACCCGGTTGAGCAGCCAGACCAGAAAGAACTGCGCCGCCAGCGTCGCCACCGCAAGGTAGAACCCCTTGATCCGCAGGCTCGGCAGGCCGAACAGCACGCCGACCGCCGCGGTGATGCCGCCGGCCAGGATCACATGGATAAACATGCTGACCTCGGGAAAGGCAGTCATCAGCTTGTAGCAGGCATAGGCCCCCACCGCCATGAACCCGCCAGTGCCGAGCGAGACCTGACCGCAATAGCCGGTCAGGATATTCAGCCCGATCGCCGCGATGGCATAGATCAGAAACGGCACCAGAATGGCATTGGCCCAGTAGTCATTGATCAGGAACGGCACCACCCCGAAGGCCACCGCCAGAACGACATAGTAACGATAGCGATCGAACCGGATCGGAAAGGTCTGGCTGTCCTGCTGGTAGGTTGTCTTGAAATCGCCCGCTTCACGGTAAAACACGTCAGAGACTCCCCTGCGATTGCGCCCGCTCGCGCGTTTCCGCGTCGAGTTGTTTTCTAGGTTCGAAGCCACTGTCTTCTGAGGCACGGCTGAGCTTGAGATAGGCCAGCACCCCAATCAGGAAGCCGACAAAGGCCAGGATCGCGGCAATCACCACCTGGCGCTCTGACAGATCGTCAGAGGTGAGGGCGATATAGCCAAAGGCCCAGAAGCCCGACCAGGCGATCACGTTGAGGATGGCTATCATCTGTTTCATGCTCACACCCTCTCGATGATTTTCTCGCCGAACAGGCCCTGCGGCCGGAACACGAGGAAGATCAGCGCCAGCACATAGGCGAACCAGTTCTCGGTGGCGCCGCCCACCATCGGGCCGATCATGAAGTCGAACAGCTTTTCACCCACTCCGATGATCAACCCGCCGACGATGGCGCCGGGGATCGAGGTAAAGCCGCCCAGCATCAGAACCGGCAGCGCCTTGAGCGCAATCAGCGACAGCGAGAACTGCACCCCCGATTTGGTGCCCCACATGATGCCCGCGACCAGCGCGACAAAGCCCGCCACCGACCACACCATGACCCAGATGAAGTTGAGCGAGATGCCCACCGACAGTGCCGCCTGGTGATCATCGGCCACGGCCCGCATCGCGCGCCCCTGCTTGGTGTACTGGCTGAAGGCGACCAGCGCGATCACCAGCAGCGCCGCGATGACGCTGGCAACGACATCGAGATTGTCGATGAAGAACCCATAGCCGAACAGGTCATAGGTGACCCGGTCGAGGGTTTCGTTGATCCCCTGCGGCAGACCGATATCAAGCTTGCGGATTTCCGAGCCCCACATCAGGTCCGAGACGCCTTCGAGAAAATAGGCCAGCCCGATCGTGGCCATGAACAGGATGATCGGCGCCTGCCCGACCAGATGGCGCATGACGAATTGCTGCACGCACCACGCCAGCCCCACCATCACCACCATGGTCAGCAGGATCGCCACCAGCCCCGGCAGCTGCCAGCCGAAATTATGGATCTCGGTGCCAAAGATCGCGTTGATCAGATGCGAGAACGGCACCTGCCCTTCGGTGATCCCCACCAGGGTCATCGCCGCAAAAAGCGCCATGACGCCCTGCGCGTAGTTGAAGATGCCGGAGGCCTTGTAAATCAGCACGAAGCCCAGCGCGACCAGCGCATACAGCACCCCGGCCATCAGACCGTTGAGCGTGACTTCCATGGCGTAAAGCAGTTGATCAGGCATAACGGCCTCCCTGTTGTTCGGGTCGCACGGCGCGGGTGTTGATAAGGTCAGTCATGGGCCACCCCCAGATAGGCGTCGATGACGTCCTGATTGTTGCGCACCTCATCGGGCGAGCCGTCGCCGATCTTCTTGCCGTAATCCATCACCACCACACGGTCGGAGAGATCCATTACCACGCCCATGTCGTGCTCGATCAGCGCGATGGTGGTGCCGAATTCGTCATTCACGTCGAGGATAAAGCGGGACATGTCCTCTTTCTCTTCTACGTTCATCCCCGCCATCGGCTCGTCGAGCAGCAGCAACTTGGGTTGGGCGGCCAGCGCGCGGGCCAGTTCGACCCGCTTTTTCAGCCCGTAGGGCAGCCGCGACACCGGCGTCTTGCGGATATGCTGGATTTCAAGAAAGTCGATGATCTTTTCCGCCACTTCGCGGTTCTCGGTCTCTTCCTTCTCGGCCGGGCCCTTCCACAGCGCCTGGGAAAAAAGCCCGGTCTTCATATGGGTGAGCCGCCCGGTCATCACGTTGTCGAGCACGCTCATCCCCTCGAACAAGGCGATGTTCTGGAAGGTCCGCGCGATGCCCTGACGCGCCACCTCGAAGGGGCGCATCGGCGGGCGTTTCTTGCCGTGGAACCAGACCTCGCCCTCGGAGGGCACGTAAAACCCTGAAATCACGTTCAGCATGGACGATTTCCCGGCCCCGTTGGGGCCGATGATGGCGCGGATCTCGCCCTCGCGGATGTCAAAGGAAATGTCCTTGATCGCCACCACGCCGCCGAAACGCAGGGTGATGTTCTTCATCTCCATCACCACGCCGCCGATCTTGCGGCCATCCGCGGTGGTGTACCCCCCGGCCTGATCAAGCATGCGGTCCATCCTTCTTCTTTGTCCAAATACTCCCGCCGGAGGCGGTCCCGACCGTGGTTCTATCGGGCGTGGTCCCCTGCCCCATGCCGGTCATTCCGCCGCCACCTTATGCGGCACGACCGGTTGCACGGCGGCGTCGCCAATCTGCAGCGTGGCGCTGATATGGCCCTTGCGGCCGTCCTCATAGGTGACCTCGGTGCGGGTCGAGACCGAGGCAGAGCCGTCATAAAGTGCAGTGATGATGTCATCGTATTTCTGTTCGACGATGGCGCGGCGCACCTTGCGGGTGCGGGTCATCTCACCATCATCGGCGTCGAGTTCCTTGTGCAGCACGACAAAGCGATGCACCTGACAGCCCGACAGCATCGCGTCCTGCGCCACCGAGCGGTTGACCTCTTCCACGTGCTGCTGGATCGCGGTCAGCACCATGGGATGACCGGCAAGCTCCAGATAAGAAGCATAGGCGATGTTGTTACGCTCGGCCCAGTTTCCGACGGCGGTCAGGTCGATATTGATGAAGGCGACGCAGTGGTCGCGGCCATTGCCGAACAGCACCGCCTCGAGAATATCGGGATAGAACTTGAGCTTGTTCTCGACATATTTGGGCGCGAACATCGCGCCGCCCGCCAATGTGCCCACGTCCTTGGCCCGGTCGATGATGCGCAGGTGGCCGCTGCTTTCCTCGATGAAGCCGGCATCCCCGGTGGCAACCCAGCCTTCGGGATCCTTGGTCGAGGCGGTGCTTTCGGGGTTCTTGTAGTATTCCACAAAGGTGCCGGGCGAGCGGTAGAAGATCTCGCCGTTGTCGGCGATCTTGATCTCCACATCCGGGGCGGGCACGCCCACGGTATCTGCGCGCACCTCGCCGTCGGGCTGAACGGTGATGAACACCGTCGCCTCGGTCTGGCCATAAAGCTGTTTGAGGTTGATGCCGAGCGAGCGGTAGAAATCAAAGATCTCCGGCCCGATCGCCTCGCCCGCGGTATAGCCGACGCGGATGCGCGAAAAGCCCAGCGTATCCTTGAGCGGGCCATAGACCAGCAGATCGCCGACCGCGTATTTCAGCCGGTCCCATGCGTTCACCGATTTGCCGTCCAGAATGCGGGGGCCGACCTTGCGGGCATGCGCCATGAAATGGTTGAACATCGCCTGTTTCAGCCGCCCGGCATCTTCCATGCGGATCATCACATTGGTGAGCTGGGTTTCGAACACGCGCGGCGGGGCAAAGAAATAGGTCGGCCCGATCTCGCGCAGATCGGTCATCATGGTTTCGGCGCTTTCGGGGCAGTTCACGCAGAAGCCACACCAATAGGCCTGCCCCACGGAAAAGATGAAATCGCCAACCCAAGCCATCGGCAGATAGGACAGGATGTCCTCGTTGCGGCCGAGATGATCGAATTCGACCGAGTTCTTGGCGCTTTCGATCACGTTGCGGTTGGACAGCACGACGCCCTTGGGCTTGCCGGTGGTGCCCGAGGTGTACAGCATCACGCAGGTGCTGTCATAGGTCAGCTTTGCGCGCCGGGCCTTCAGCTCGGCGATGAACTCGTCATGGGCGGCGCGGCCCTGGTCCTGCACATGTCTGTATTCGTGCAGGTGGGAATGATCGTATTTGCGCAAGCCCCGCGGATCGAGATAGATCAGATGCTCGAACTGATGCAGTTGGTCCTGCACCTCGACCACCTTGTCGACCTGTTCCTGATCGCTGACGATGACGAACCGCGCACCGCAATGGCCCAGCACATAGGCCATCTCTTCGGCCACCGCGTCCTGATACAGCGGCACCGGGATCGCGCCAACCGACTGGGCGGCAACCATCGCCCAATACAGATAGGGGCGGTTGTGCCCAATGATGGCAATGAAGTCGCCCTCGTTGACGCCCAGATTGATCAGCCCCAGCGCCAGCGCCTCGATTTCCTGCTCGGTCTCGGCCCAGTTCCAGCTTTGCCAGATCCCGAATTCCTTTTCGCGATAGGCCGGTGCCGTCGCGAAAGTGGTCGCATTGCGATGAAGCAGCGCCGGAAGGGACAAAAGCCCTTCGGCGCCAGACTGCGTCTGAGCCAATTTAGTTCTCCTCCCTGTCCGGCGCTGGCGCCGGCGCGACCGTCTCCCACGGTCTTGCCCCGATTAGGACAAGCCCCATTCATGGCGTCAACTTTTTCGTGATGTTTTCTCAAACCTTACGAATTGTTACAAAGCTTCGGAAATGACGGGGCGGGTGTAATTCAAGCGGGTTTGGCCAATCGTTCTGACGCGCCCCCTCCCACCCCATCGCCCCCTTTGCGCCACGCGCCGGTGGTGGTAGCCATAAGCGGGGAGCAAGGAGAGCAGCGTGAGCGAAACCGAGCAGCAGATCCGGGCGATGACCAACGCGGGGCTGAACCTGATCGCCCAGGCGTTGACGATCTATGACCGCGAGTTGCGGCTGGCGGTCTCCAACAGCCGGTTTCAGGAAATGTTCGATCTGCCGGACTGGCTGGTGACACCGGGCGCGCGGTTCGACGACACCATCCGCTATCTTGTCGAGACCGGCGAATATGGCGATGTGACTGATATCGAATCCTTTGTTGCGCAAAAGGTCGAACAGGCCCGGGCTTTTGAGCCGCATTACATGGAACGCCCCCGCGCCAATGGCCGCATGATCTCGGTCGAGGGCTCGCCCCTGCCGCAAGGGGGATGGGTGACGGTCTATACCGACATCAGCCGTGCCAAACGCTCGGAGGCGCTGCTGCGCACCAAATCAGAGGCGCTGTCGGATCAGCTGCTGACCCATGCCGAGGAGCTCTCGGCGACCAACCGCGAACTGGCGGCAACCATCACCGCGCTGGAAGAGACCAAACGGCAGTTGACCGCGATGGAGGCCCGCACCCGGCTGACCACCGAGATGATGCCGGCCCATATCGCCCATGTGGACGGCAACGGCTGCTATACCTATTCCAACCGGCGGCTTAGCACGGTGCTGCCGGGGTCTCCGTCGGATATTGTCGGCATGCCTATGCCCGAGGCGCTAGGTGCCAGCAGCTTTGCCAAGGTGGCCCCGCATCTGACCGCCGCCTATGGCGGGCGCAGCCCGGTGTTCGAATTCACCGAGGACCGCGATTCGCGCCGCATCCGCGTTGCCATGACCCCCGACGGCGAGGGCGGGATCTATCTGATGTCGATGGACGTGACGCAGGAAACCCAAGCCCGCACCGCGTTGCAACAGACCCGGCGCCGGGCACTGGCGGCGCAGATGACCAGCGGGTTGGCGCATGATTTCTCGAATCTTCTCACCATCATTCTGGGCATGCAGGGCAAGCTGGCCAAGACCGATCTGCCGCCCGAGGCGCAAGAGCTGGTCGCCGCAACCCAGGCGACGGCGCGGCGCGGTGGGCGGCTGTTGAGCCGGATCGCCGACATGACGGGAAAGCGGCGGCTCAGATTGCAGGCGACGGATCTGCACGCGCTGCTGGAGGATCTGGTGATCCTCGCCACCCCCAGCCTGCCGCGCGGCGTGGGGTTGAGCCTGCTCGATCATACCCCCGACGGGCCGCTGATGATGGACCCGGGCATGTTTCAGGACGCGCTTTTGAATCTGGTGCTGAACGCGCGCGACGCCTGCGGCGCCAGCGGGCAGATCACCGTCAGCGCCCATGCCGTCAGCCAGATCTGGATCGAGGTCGTGGTCAGCGACACCGGCCCGGGATTCTCGCCCGAGGCGCTGGAGCAGGCGCTGAACCCGTTTTTCACCACCAAGGGCGGCGAAGGCTCGGGGCTTGGGCTGCCGATGGTCTATGACATGGTCAAGCTGGGCGGTGGCGATCTGCGGCTGGCCAACACGCCCAGCGGGGCCAACGTCACGATGCGCCTGCCCTATCGCGCGGCACCGACGGTGGCCGGGGGACTGGCCTTGCTGGTCGAGGACAGCGACGATCTGCGCGAAGCGGTGCGCGACATGCTGGTGACGCTGGGCCATACGGTGATCGAGGCGGCCTCGGTCGATGAGGCCTGCGCGCTTTTGGCCGATCTCGAGGATATCCGGCTGGTGCTGTCGGACATCCGCTTGCAGGGGAGCGCGACCGGGCTTGATCTGCTGGACCGCACCGAGGGCAGCGGGCTGCCCTGCATCCTGATGACCTCGCTGCCGCCCTCTGACCCGCTGCACCGCGCCGCGCTGGCCCGCGCGCCGGTGCTGCGCAAACCCTTCACGGCGCGCCAGCTTGCCGCGCTGACCCGAACGGAGTCCATCGCATGAGCGCACCGCTGGTCAGCATTCTGGACGACGAGCCGGAAATCCGCGCCATCCTGACCGAGGCGCTGGAAGAGGCGGGGTTTCGCACCCAAAGCTTTTCGCGCGCCCGCGAATTCGAGGCGGCGCTGAAACGGGTGGTGCCGGATGTCTGTCTGGT
>JASJGL010000094.1:0-42056 GCA_033791545.1 Pseudodonghicola sp.
CTCCTGTGCCCCATGACAGCGGCGCCATGCGAGGCAGGCGGGCAATCGCTGGAGGGCGACGGGCACTGCGACACGTCCTCTTCCAGGCTGCACTTGCCGCCGCATGCCACAACCCGGTGCTGAAGACGGTGGCAAAGCGCATGAAAGAGCACGGAAAGCCGCACAAGGTTGTCATCATTGCCATCGCACGCAGGCTGATCACCATCGCAAACGCGACCCTCAAAACCGGCGAGGCATGGAGGCACCAGGCGGGGTGATAAACACAATTGCTAGGGCACCTTGCAGAACATGGTATCGTTCTGGGAAAAGGCATCAGCAATGTCCATCGCCTCGCCGTGCGCATCGGAGAAGATGAAAGCCTTCTCAGTTTCTGAAACACTATGCTTGTCCGCAAAGTACTTTCGCTGACAAAGGAAGTTCGCGACCACGTCGACCACACGCGTTGAAAACTGCATTTCCGATCGCCGCCGCCAGCCCCGGAAGCCCGATTTCCCCCAGACCTCGCGCACCGAGTGCGTTCATCGCCAGGTCGGCCTTGTTGGTGAACAAAACGTCGATCTCTGGCACATCCGCATGAACAGGAACGGCATACTCCGCAAGATTGTCGGTCAAGATACGGTTGCTGGTCGGATGGCGAACCGCCTGTTCCATTAGCGCCATGCCGATACCAAAGGTGATGCTTCCCCGGATCTGGCTTGTTGCCAGTTCGGAATTCAGAACACGACCGCAATCCATCGCACTGACTACCCGGCTCACCCGGACCCGCCCGATCCGCTCATCTAGTTCGATTTCAACGAAGTGTGCGCCAAAGGAGTAGAAACTCAGCTCTTGGTCAGTCGAAAGCCCGCTTGAGCGTCCTTCCACAGTGAGATCCTGATGGCCAGCACGCGCCAGCCTTTCGTGTAATGCAAGGTTCCCGCCCGGGTGCGGATCGATCTCGTCCAAGGCGGCCAGCAGCGCCCGACACGCCTGTGCCGCAGCAGGGAGAACGCTTGCCGTGGATTTGGAACGCCCCGCTGTGGGCGCATTCGGCAATCTGGAATCGCCCAAGACAACTTCGACTTGAGATGGGCTCACGGCGAGCGTGTCGATCACATGTTGAGCCAGCAGCGTGCGCATGCCGGTCCCGATGTCGGTTGCAGACGTCTCCAGCACAAGGCTTCCACCTACATGCAGAACCAGCCGCACGGTCGCGGGCAGGGCGGGGGCCGGATAGGCAGTTGTTGCCATCCCCAAGCCGACAAGCCGCCCGTTCCGTTCATGGCTGCGCGGATTTGCGTCGCGATGGTGCCACCCGATGCGTTCGGCCCCCAAACGGTAGCATTCGGCCAGATCGTTGGATGACCATTCGCGGTCGTGATAATGATCCCGTTCGGCAAAGTTCTGCATCCTCAACTCGATCGGATCTTGGCCGAGCCTGTAGGCCAATTCATCAAGCGCGGTTTCCAGCGCAAAGGAACCGGGGGTTTCCCCCGGGGCACGAAACGGTGTCGGCGTCGAAATCGGGTGCCGCGTCACCTGGTGCGAAACCTCGATCCGGCTCGCCTTGTACAAGAGCAGCGAATTCAGGCCGCAGGGTTCAAAGAACCCCCCTTTCAATGAGGTTTGCACGTGGTTGTCATGCCGCAACAGTACCAGCCGCCCCTCGTTGTCCGCTTCTAGCTCCACGATCTGGCTGGTTTGGCTGCGGTAGCCGGAAGCGACGGCCATATCCGCGCGGGTCAGTTGCATGCAGACAGGGCGCCCGATGGCGCGTGCCAGATGCGCCGCCAATGCCTCGTGCGGCCAAATCTGGTTCTTGGAGCCAAAGCCACCGCCGACAAAGGGGGACAGCACCCGCACCCGGTCCGGCGCGATGCCCAGACTGGCGGCGATATAATCACGGGCCGCCTGTACCCCTTGCGTGGAATCATGGAGCGTTACATTTTCACCATCCCAGATCGCGGTCGTAGCCGTCGGTTCCATAGGCTGGTGCAATTGCATCGGCGTTTCATAGGTTTCGCGTTGACAGACCGCGACGGGGCCAGAGGTGCTGGCGGTGTCAAAGGCATACTGCATGTCACCGGCAAAGAAAGGACCGGGCCGTATCGGCGCCATGGGGCGGGGCGACGAGGGCAGGAGCTCCACGTTGATTAGCGCAAGCGCCTCACGCGCGATTTCGATGCTCTCGGCCACCACCAGCGCAATCCACTGCCCGGCGAACAAGACCTCATCCGATATCAAGGGGCGATAGGCCGGCCCCTTTGATGCGGGATCTCCAAGCGCTTCGCGCCCTAGGTGTTCTGCGCCAAGCGCATCAATCTCCGGGCTGCTGGTCCACCTCAAACGTTCGCGATCCATATGGGTGAACACATCGATCACGCCGGGAATTGCACGCGCCGTGGAAACTTCCATCGATACAATCTGCGCCGGTGCCATCGTTGCGCGCAAAGCCAAGGCGATCAGGCAATCCTGCGGCTTCTTGTCCGCCGCATATTTCGCTCGCCCGGTGACCTTGTCCAAGGCGTCGATGCGTTGAAGCGATCGTTCGTTCCCGTTCATTGCTCTGCCAATCGTTTCAGCATGTGATGGATTGCTCCCCGTATCAGGGGGGCCTTGTGCTGTGTTTCCGGGCGGGTATCGGCCGCTGCAAGCAAGTGGTCGCAAAAGAGGTCGATGCCTTCGTCGGTCAAGGTATTCCCCAGCAGGAGAGCTTCGGCCGAGGCGTCGCGCCAAGGGACTGTCGCGATTCCGCCAAGCGCGATTGCCACGCGGTGGACAACCCCGTTTTCAAGTTCAATCGCCGCCGCCACCGATGCCGTGGCAAATTCATAAGAGGCTCGCCCCCGCAACTTCAGATAGCCTGAGCTTTGAAACAGCGGGTCGTGCGGCACTTCCACGGCGACGATCAGCGCACCCGCAGGCAAGCGCGTTTCCTCGCTCGGGGTCTCTCCCGGCTGACGGTAAAACTGTGCCATGGGAATGCGGTGACGGCCGGTGAGGGTTTCGCATACGATCGTTGCGTCAAGCGCCAAAAGCGCGACAGCCATATCCGACGGGTGCGTGGCGATGCAGTGTGAGCTTGTCCCCAGAATGGCATGACCGCTGCCCGGAGCCTGCATCGCCGCGCAGCCGGAGCCGGGGGCGCGCCGATTGCAAGGCCAGTCCGGAGACCGGAAAAAGCTGCATCGCGTGGCTTGCATCAGGTTGCCGCCGACAGTTGCGGCATTGCGGATCTGTTGCGACGCCCCCAACAATATGGAGTCCGACAACGCCGGATGCCGCATTTTGATCAGCGCCGCGTTCGCCACGTCCGTGTTGGATGCAAGCCCGCCGATTACTGTCACATCCGCAGACTCGGAAATGCGTTTCAGATCCAACCTCGACAGGTCCACGAAACGCACCCCGGTCTCATGACCCATTTTCATAAGGTCAAGAACCGTCGTTCCGCCCGCCACGCCCTGCGTGTCCGGCTTGGCCAGTTCCGCAAGAGCACAGGCAAGGGTGTCCGGAAATACCCATTCAGTCGGCCCCATTTGCGACCTCCATAATGGCGGCGACGATACCGTTATAGGCTCCACACCGGCAGATATTCCCGCTCATTGCCTCGCGAATTTCTTGGGCGTCCGCGCCCTCGTTCTCGGTGAGCAGCGCCAAGGCTGACATGATCTGGCCGGGCGTGCAAAATCCGCATTGCAGGGCATCGCAGCGCATGAAGGCCGTTTGCAAGGGATGCAGATCGCCATCCGGCCCGGCGACACCTTCGATCGTAAGCACCTCCGCCCCGTTCAGTTGCGCCGCAGATTGCAAACAGGACAAGCGGCGTTGACCATCAACATGGACGGTACAAGCGCCGCACTGGCCGTGATCGCAGCCTTTCTTGGTTCCGGTCAGGCCCAGCCCGTCGCGCAACAGATCCAGAAGGCTGCGGCGTGGATCAACATCGATCATCACCTCTTCGCCATTGACTGTCAGGCGCAACGAAACATTGCGCCTGACGGTTTCGGAAGCAGTGTCTGGTGCGATACCCATGGCCACGTTCAAGCAACCAGAAGGCTTTTGGCCTTGAGTTGTTCCTTGACGACGCTCAGATCCCCTTCGTAATCCCAGACTTCGACTGTGTCATGCGGACAGGCGACGAACAGGTGATCATCGGTGAAGGACAGGATGCGGTCCAACCGGATGACCTTTTCGACAAATTCGGTCTTGTTTGCGGGAATCTTGATGCGGTTCCCTTCGGCATCATAGCCGATCATGATCGTGCGGGCGCGGATGCGGGCGGTAAAATAGCTCATGTTCGTTCCTAGGTTGGTCGTTGGATTTCGTTTCAGACGTCGTTGACAAGATGGCAGGCGACCTTTGCGCCGTCCCCGACATCCGTCAGCACCGGCTTGATCTCGGCACATTTTGGCATGGCAAAGGGACAACGGGTTCGGAACCGGCACCCCGTGGGCGGGTTGATCGGGCTTGGAATATCGCCGGTGATCTTCACATGGTTCTTGCGAACGACACTGGGGGGCTCGGGAATGGCGATCGCGGAAAACAAGGCCTTGGTATAGGGGTGGAGCGGCTCTTTCCAAAGCGTGGTTTTAGGGGCGATTTCGACGATTTCGCCCAGATACATCACGGCAATTCGATCAGCCAGATAGCCAATAACGGAAAGGTCGTGCGAGATGAAAACGTAGGCCGTCCCCATTTCGCTCTGAAGTTTGCGAAGCAGATTGATAATCTGGGCCTGCACCGAAACATCCAGCGCCGAGACCGGCTCATCGCAGACCACGGTCGTAGGATCGAGTGCGATCGCCCGTGCGATTGCGATCCTTTGGCGTTGCCCCCCGGAAAGTTCGTGCGGGAAGCGATCGGCAAAACTGGGGTGCAACCCAACCCGCGTTATCAGGTTCGAAACCAGTTGATCGCGCTCGGAGGCTTTCCCGACCTTGTGAACCGAAAACGGTTCGGCCAGGATCTGGCGGATCGTGCGGCGAGGATTGAGCGAGGCAAAAGGATCCTGAAACACGATTTGAAGGTCGCGGCGGACGTCTTTCAATTCCGCTCGCGTCAGGGTTGCGATATCGCGGTCCCCAAAGAAGATCTCGCCCGATGTCGGCTCGTGAAGGCGAATGATTGTCCGACCCAGCGTGGATTTTCCGCATCCGGATTCGCCGACCAGGCCAAGGGTTTCCCCCTCGAACAGCTCCAGGTCAACATGATCGACCGCATGGACACAGCCGCGCGGGGTATCGTGGTATTTCACAAGGTCGCGGATCTGAAGAACCGATTTGGGAGTCATTCGCTTTCTCCGGTATGAAAACATGCGACACGTGTGCCCGACGGCAGGGTTTTCATTTCTGGCTGGGAGGTGTCGCAAACGCTGGTGCGCCGCGTACAGCGATCCGCGAACGAACAGCCTTTTCCCAACTGGTTCATGGGCGGCACGGTTCCCGGGATCTCGGAGAGCGGCATGGAAACGCCGTCTTGGATCGCGGCATCCGGACGCGGGACAGAGGCCAGCAGGGCCTGACTGTAGGGATGGCTGGGGCCGGAGAAAAAGGTCTCGACGTCGGCCTCTTCAACCTTTCGCCCCGCATACATGACCATGACGCGCTGTGCCCATTCGGCAACGACACCAAGATCATGGGTGATCAGGATCACCCCCATTCCGATGTCCGTCTTCAGCGTGTTGATCAAGTCCAGTACCTGGGCCTGGATCGTGACATCCAAAGCCGTTGTAGGCTCATCTGCGATCAAGGCTTGTGGACGGCAGGCCAAGGCGATCGCAATAACGATCCGCTGGCGCATACCGCCCGAAAGCTGAAAGGGGTATTGTCGGGCACGCGTCGCGGCTTCGGGGATTCCGACCAGATCCATCAAATCGACAGCGCGCCTCTTTGCCTCGGATTTGGAGCAGCCTTCATGTTCGAGAATGCTTTCCTCGATCTGCTTTCCCACCATCATCAACGGGTTGAGCGACGTCATCGGCTCCTGAAAGATCATCGAGATGTCATTGCCGCGGACGCGGCGCATCTGATCATCGGACAGTTTGGACAGATCCTTGTCGTTCAGCAGGATCTCCCCCGCCGCCAAGCGGGAAATGCGCTTTGGCAAAAGTTGCAGAATCGAATGGGCGAGCATGCTCTTGCCACAACCCGATTCCCCCACGATCGCCAGCGTTTCACCTGCGCAGAGATTAAGATCCACGTCGTTGACCACGGGGAACCACGACTTTCGGTCGTCTCGGAATTCCGTCCGCAGGCCTTTGATTTTCAGAATAGGAGAAGCCGTCATCGTTTTGCCCTCGGGTTCAAGGCCTCGTTCAGCGCGTCGCCAACCAGGTTAATTGCAAGCACGGTCAGCAAGACGGCCAGTCCGGGTATGGTCACCATCCACCATGCGCTTCGAATGGCAGAGCGCCCCGCACCGATCATGAAGCCCCACGACATGATGTTCGGATCGCCAAGTCCAAGGAAGGACAAGCCAGCCTCAAACAGAATGGCGGTTGCGACCATCAGCGAACCGGCCACCACGATCGTGGTCAGAACATTGGGCAGAATCTGCACCGCCAAGATGCGCAGGTCGCCCATACCCAAGGCAACGCAGGCTTCGACAAATTCACGGCCTTTGACACTTCGCACCTCGGCTCGGACCAGTCGTGCCAGAGGCGCCCAACTGACGATCGCAATCGCCCCGATGACATTTGGCAGCGTCGGCCCCAAAACCGCGACGATGACGATGGCGCCGATAAAGGTCGGAATGGTCTGAAAGAATTCAGTCACCCGCATGGCTGCGGTATCGACCCAACCGCCAAAGTATCCGGCCAGCGCGCCGACCAGCGTGCCAAGCACAACAATCACGATCGTGGCAACGACGCCAACCAGCAGGGATATGCGAGAGCCATATGCGATACCTGCCGCGATATCGCGGCCCAGCATATCCGTGCCCAAGAAATATTCCCCTTCGAAGGGCGGCTGAAAGGGTAATCCTACCATGTCGAACGGATCATCCGGAAAGAGTACCGAGGCAAAGATTGCCGTCAAGATAACGCAGGCTAACAGCACCAGTCCGATCACACCGGAGGGGTTCTTCACCAGTTTGCGTGCGAGAGAGAAGCGAGACCGAGACTCAGCCATTGCGGCCTCCGTTCAGGCGAATTCGAGGATCGACCATTGTATAGATGACATCAACCACCGCGTTGGTAACGACGACCAGAATTGAGCTTAGAAAGAAGATGCCTAAGAGGAGGTTGAGATCCCTTGAGAACAGCGCCTCGTATGCGAGGAGACCGAGACCGGGCCAGCCAAAAACGGATTCGATGATCACCGATCCCCCCAGCATCGCAGAGACCTGAACACCGGCCATCGTCAGCACCGGAATGATTGCGTTGCGCAGCGCGTGATGCATCACGATTCGGCTGTTGCTGAGGCCTTTCGCGCGGGCAGTCTTGATAAAGTCCTGCCCCAGAGTCTCCAGCATGGAGGCCCGCATGAGGCGTGTGTAGAGCGCCATATAGAAGAACGACAGTGCGACGGCGGGCAGGACCAGATGCTTTGCGACATCAAGGACATGCGCAAACCCGGTGATCGGGGCGCCGATTGTTTCAAAGCCGCTGGTCGGGAACCAGCCCAGGTTCAGCGAAAACACGATAATCAGCATCAGGCCGACCCAGAACAACGGTGTCGCATAGGTGATGACTGACAAGATCACTATGACATGGCTCAGGAACGTTCTGTCGCGGACAGCGGCGATAGCCCCCAGCAAAATCCCGAAACCGACAGACATGATCATCGAGGCCACCATCAGCAGGCCTGTCGCCCCAAGTCTTTCGACGACCAAGGACGAAATCTCGCGACCGTGGCGGAAGGAATAGCCAAGATCAAAGACCAACAGATTTTTCATATAGTTGAAAAACTGTAGCCAAAGTGGCTGGTCCAGCCCGAACTGCGCTCGGATCTGGTTCATGTATTCTTCGGTTGCCGCACCGGATTCACCTGCCAGAACCTGGGCAGCATCTCCGGGGGCAAGACGGATAAGAAAAAAGTTCACGACTACGATCGCCAGAATGATCGGAATGCCGTGGACAATGCGCCGGACGACGTATTTGCCATTGGCCAACCACATATCGACTGCCTCGTTTGTATGGAAAGGTTGGCCCGGGCAGTGTTGCCCGGGCGCGCGAGTGGATCAGTCCTTGACCCAAGTGTCGTAGAGGCCACCACGGATGCCGAATGGCGACGTGATCAAATCGTGCACACGATCCCGTTGTACCGCGACCAGATCCATATCCATGATCCAGATCAGCGGGCTGTCTTCGACCAGAATGCGCTGCAACTCGTGGAAATCCTCGTTGCGTTTTTCCGGGTTGGCAGCGGTCTGCGCATCTTCCCACAGGGCATCGACTTCAGGATTGGAGTATTGCGAAGCGTTGCCGTAGGGCACATCCTTGTTGATCATTTTCGACCAAGTGTTGCGCTGCACACCAAGTGTCGGATCAGCCATGCCGATGTACCAGGACGACGTCATCTGGAAATCGTACTCGTTGTGAACGGCGCGCACGAAGGTCGGATAGTCCCGGTTCCGCAATATCACCTCGATCCCGACTTTCCCCAGTTGCTGCTTGATGACTTCCCCCATCCGGCGCCAGTCTTCGCCAAAGGCGGCAACGTCATGGGTAATCGTCAGGCGTTTTCCATCCTTCATCGGATAGCCGGCTTCATCCAGAAGCTTGCCAGCGATTTCGAGACGATCCGAAACGGTGAAGTCGCGAACGCCCTCATCGGTCCACGCGCCCGAGCCCTTCACAAAGGAAGAAATCGGCCCGACAGCCGGCTTTCCGAAGCCGTACCAAACCGTGTTGATGATTTTCTGGCGGTCCAGAGCATATGCAACGGCCTGACGCACCTTCTTGTTGTCAAAGGGCGGTGTTGCTGTGTTCAGTTCAAGCAGCATCACCGGAGCAATGGCCTCGTAGCCGCCATAAGCGATCGAGATGCCATCTTCCTTTTCAAGTCGACGCATCTCGACCGGATTGATGGTGCCAAAGGTCGCCACGTCAAGCTCACCGCTTTCGATGCCAGCTGCACGTGTGGCGGAATCCGCGATGAAACGAAAAATCAAACTGTCCAGATAGGGTTTGCCGTCACGCCAGTAATCCGGGTTGCGTTCCAGCCGGATATGGCTGCCCTTGACCCATTCGACGAACTTGTAGGGCCCTGTACCGATGGGTTTGTTGACAGCCGCGTTGTTCCTGAAATCGCTCCCTGCATAGATGTGCTTCGGAATGATCGGAGACTCGAGGCTCGACAACCCACGCAACAGAGGCACATAGGGATGATCCAGATGCATGACGACAGTCAGGTCGTCCGGCGTGTCGATGCTGTTGACCGGCCCAAGGTTGCCCTTGCCGCGTGGATGGTAAAGTTTGACGACCTCCATCAGCGAGAACTGAACATCAGCCGAGGTCAGTGGCTGTCCGTCGTGCCATTTGACCCCTTCGCGCAGTTTAAACGTGACGGTCTTTCCGTCTTCGCTGATATCCCAGCTCTCCGCCAGCGACGGCTTGGGGTTGAGATCCAGATCATATTCGAGCAGGCCATCGAAAATCTTGGTGGCGACCTCGGCGGTCGTGGGCGCTGAGCTCAGTGCATTTGTGATCGTCGACGGTTCGGGGGTTGTGGTGATGACAACCGTGCCCCCTTGCTCCTGTGCCGAGACCTGCCAGCCTGCAAAAATGGCGCTCAGCGCCAGCACACTCGCAGAAAGAGTAGTCCTTATCGATTTCATTGGATGTTTCCCTGTTTGGTTGGCGTAGTTAGTCAAGGCTGAAAGCCCCGGCGACACGACAATCGACCGGAAGGTTCAGCCCCAGACTCTCGCCGAATTTATCACGCAACTATACATTCTTCTAGGATTTATAATTTGGCAAGGCCATTTTACACTATGACGATAGCTTTCTGATCGCCTATAAGGTTGTGACCAACCAACAAGGGGCGAATTCCACCGATGGACACAGGCAACCTTGACGCTTCAGAGGGTTCCGTCCTTGACGGACTCGGCGAGCGCATTCGCGCGAGGCGCTCGCAACGCAACATGACACTGCAGGACTTATCCAAGGCAAGTCAGGTGTCAGTTGCTATGTTGAGTCATATCGAACGCAGTAGATCCACGCCTTCGATAAAGGTTCTAGACCGCATCAGAGCGGCTCTGAACGTCTCCTTCAGCTCTTTTTTCGAGGAGGCTGAGGAAACGTCGCCAGCGTCAAACGCGGCTGTGGTCACGCGAAACAATGAAAGACCTCTGCTTAAATTTGAGGCAACCGGGCTCGTCAAAGAGCTCCTGTCCCCGGCACGCGGCACCCATATGGAAATGATGATGCTGAACCTGCAACCTGGAGGGTATTCCGGTGAAGAGCCTTGGAAACGCGTCGGAGAAAAGTGTGGAATCGTTCTGGAAGGCAGTTTTGAGCTCACCATAGGTACTCAAATTTATAATCTGAGTGAATACGATGCTTTTCAATTTGATAGTTCCATTCCTCACTCCTTTCGCAATACCTTTGACGGCATGAGTAAGATCATGTGGATTATCCTGTCCGAGGAGCTTGGCTGATTTCGAGCGGGTTATTGTGGAATTACCGGGTTTGGATGATGGGTTGGGTAGCCCTTCCTAGCGGCGCTTGTGCCACATTGGTCCAGAAAGGATCAGGAGGAACTAGCTATGAAGGACGCCTCAATCATTGGCTTTGACCTGGCAAAGCAGGTCTTCCAGATAATGTCGCGCAGAGATGTGTAACTTCGGGGAGCGCCCTTGACGGCGTCCGCGCCCGTCACGAGGCGCCGTCGGATGGCATCAAGGGCGCGGTGGACATCGGTGAATCTTCGGTAGTGTCGGGTTGAGAAGGCCAACCTGAGCCCAAGGATGCCCCCACCTCTCGATGGGGTGGACGCCCCCTCACGACATAGCTGCGCAAAGGTAGCGGTGTCGAAACTTGCCACACGAAGGTGAACGTCATGCCGCTTCCCGCGCGAAGTAGGCTGCTGCCTTCCTAAGAAATAGCTAGGTCAGCCTCATCGTGCAGCCCCGCAAATCATACCCCTAAGACCTGGCCCGTCGTTTGGGGTTGCCGAGCATGCGGCTGCGATGGTGATCTTCGTGGTGTGGCGCGCCCTGTTGAAACCATCCAGAAATGTCACCCACTGCGCAAAGCCGGAATGTCCCGTCGGCCTGTTTGATCTCGCAATCCTCACGTTCCAGGGCCTTCAACGTCTCGGCCATCTCGGTTGCGATACCGCCGCGTCGAGCCGCATCAACCTCGTTCTTCTTCACCCACTCGTTCAGCGTTTGCGGCGCACAGCAGATCGTCGAAGAAATCGACGGGATTGCAGGCCATCGGCTCTCATGCTGCCCTTGATGTCCAAAACCATGCGAACGGCAGGCCCGCGCACTTGGTTGGAATATTTGTTCGTTGTCTTGTTCATGCTGCTCCATCCTGTTCATGAGTTGGCGTCTTCGACAAACCCGGTGCGGTTCAGTTGACGAGGGCCTGATACAATCGGAGGCATTGGGCCCTCAAGTCATGATGGCCCTCCACGGCATGGTCTCCTGCGCCGGGGTAATTTGTGCTATGCTCGTGTCGAAGATGGTGCAGCAGGAGAATTTCACTTTGGCGTTGAACTCACTCCGGCTTATCATTGCCGTCATCTTCATGGTTGCAGGGCCCGGGGCGTGGCCAAATCAGGTGGCCGCAGAGACCTCGGAGATTCCGGTCTGGCTGCAAAAGCATGTCGGCATAAGAGAGGGCCAGATCGCCCCGGTGGTCCTGCAAAGGGCACGGGCGCTTTACCTGCGAAAACGAGGTGAAGGCGCGGTCACGAATCCCTGCTACCTCGCCATGGATGCGACCCGCCCGAGCGCCGCGCGCGGTGGCAAGCCAGGGCGCCGGTTTTACATCATTTGCGAGACACGGAAATCGTTCCGTGCGGTTTCGTCAGGCTATGGCAACGGACGTAAATTGCGGCGCGCTGAGTTCTCCAACGGTCGGCAATGCGCGAAGAACTTCAGCAACGCGGAGGGGTCGAAGCTGACCATGGGCGGGGCCTATGTGACCGCGGAAACAAGGACGTCTTTCAAAGGCTATTACGGCCAATCCGGAAAGAGGGAACCCTTCCATCGCACGTTCCTGCTGTATGACGGAGAGGGCGACACGGAAAATGCGAGAGAGCGGGCCATCGGCGGGCATCCGGCTGTTTTTGTGAAATGGCAGTGCCGCTTCAAGAACCCGAACAGCCCCCATGCTGACAGCGACGGGTATGTCCCATACGGCAAACTGGTGAACTACACCGCCGGCCGCAGCAACGGCTGCACGACCTGGTCGCAATCTGCATCCAAGGACATTCTCGCGCTGGTGGAGGGGAGGCCGACGACGCTCTATATCTATCCTGAAGCCGACGATATCAACGCTGTTGCAAAGGCGGTGAAGACGGGCAGGTCTCTGGCGCGCGCCGGGCTCTACTGGAATGCGGCCTGTCTGGAGGCGATCCGCTCGCCCAAATTCTGGCCCAAGAGAACGCTCCAGCCGATCATCAATGAATGGCGGCAGTCCCTTCCGAAACAGCCGCCGCTGGTACTGCCGATCTGCAAGTGAGGGGAGGGGCTTGGGGGGAGCGAGCCTGCGCTGCCTCTTCGCAGGTCAACTCTGCCCCGCGACCTTTTCGAGGTCCGTAAGTTTGATCTGAAGGCGGTCTGGCCATGAGAGCGTCGCCTGTGGTCCGGTTGGCGATTTGGCGCAGCTCAGCCATGACCCAAGCCGTTCTGCCGATCAGACAACTGGCGGCCATGAGACGACTGATCGCTTGGTTCACATCGCGCTCGACCGTGCTCCGGATCGGGAAGGCCGCCCCGGCGGTCTTGGCCACAGCGAACCACGTTGGCACATTACGATGCCGCCGGGGGTGCATACCATCAATAGGGTCGGGCAGGCTGGGTCCGCCCGACCCCTGCACCTGATGTCAGACGGCGCCGGTGTATTCGCCGCGAGCCGGGTAATCTTTCTGGATGGCAAAATCGACGGCTTTGACCAGTTCGGAGAAGTGCGGACGCACGAAGGGCATGGTCTGGACCGAGCCGTAATAGAGCGTCTGCTCCGGGGTCACGAGGAACAGGCCGGGTTCGGAGAACAAGGCGGGTTCCTCGATCCCGATGGAGGTTTTGCCGCGCGAGGTGGAGATGTAGAGGCCCCATTCCCTTGCCTTGGCCAAAGGCAGATCATAGCCGAACCGCAGCGTGTCGGCGCCGATCTTTTCTGCCATTGCGCGGGTGCGCTCTTCACCGTCGGAACTGATCGCGATGGTGTTGACGCCGCGCTCGGCGAATTCAGAGACGCGCATTTGGAGTTCGCTCAGGTAGTTGGCGCAGATTGGGCAATGAAGCCCGCGGTAGAAACAGATCACCGTTCCGCGTTCAGAGACTTCCGAGGACAGGTCAAAGGTCCCGTTTTCAAGCGTCGGCAAAGTCAGATCAGGGGTCTTCTTGCGGGGGATAAGCATGGATTACCTCTTGTTGGAGTGTGTCATCGGGGTGTATTTCAGATATTACTATCACAATAATCCGAGAAATCCGACCAAAACGCCGATATGCCCCGCACCGATCGACTGACCACTCTGATCTCACGCTTCACGCTGAAGGTGCTGCCAGCGCCTTTGGACGAGGCGACGCTGGTGGTCACATCCGGTGCCGATGACGGCCCGAGCAAGGCGGTGTTCCTGCCGCGCCGGTGCGGGTTTGACATTGTGCCGGACCGGGTGCTGGTCGCGGCCTTGGTCGATTGGGGCGGGATCTCCAACCCGCTGGTCTCGGCGCTGCCGCCGGTGATCGAGGTGGACCTGACCCGTGACGCCGAGACCATGGCGATTGCCCAGTTGATGAAGACCGAGATCGAGGCGCAGCGCTGCGGCGCGGCCTCGGTGGTGAACCGGCTGGGCGAGGTTCTGGTTGTGCGTATCCTGCGCGGGCAGATCGAGGCGGGCTCGACCCGGCCCGGGGTGCTGGCGGGGCTGTCGGACCCGCGGATCAGCCGGGCCATCGTGGCGATCCATGACCGGCCCGGGCGCAACTGGCGCAACGAGGATCTGGCGGATCTCGCGGGGCTGTCGCGCAGCCGCTTTGCCGAGATGTTCCTGACCGCCGTGGGCGAGCCGCCCGCCGCTTATCTGCGCAAATGGCGGCTGACGCTGGCCCGCCAAGACGTGGAAAAGGGCCACCGCGTCGATGCGATTGCGCGCCGCTACGGCTATGGTTCGCCTGAGGGGTTCACCCGCGCCTTCCGCAAGCAGTTCGGCACCCAGCCGATCACCCTGCGGCCCAAGCCCACCGCGTGATCGGGCCGCCCGCGGCGCGCCGCTATCGCAAAACCAGATAGTAAACATCAGAAAGTTTCGTTTTTTCCGCTGGCTTCGCTGGGTCACACTGGTTCTCGAAGCCAAGGGAGGAGCTCCATGAAACTGTCGTTCTTTACGATGCCGATTCACCCGCTGGGCAAGCCGTTTGCACAGAGTATTGCCGAAGACCGCGAGGCGTTCATTCTGGCCGACAAGCTGGGATATGCCGAAGCCTATTGCGGCGAGCACACCACCGATCAGGCAGAGATCATCACCTCCTGCGTCGCCTTTCTTGCCAGCCTTGCCTATGAGACCAAGAATATTCGTCTTGGCACCGGCACCGTGAACATGCCGAACTCCCATCCCGCGCGCATCGCGGCGGAAGTGGCGATGCTGGATCACATGCTGGAGGGGCGACTGAATTTCGGCATATCCCCCGGCGGGTTGATGTCGGATGCCGAGGTGTTCGGCTCGATCGACAAGGACCGCAACGCGATGTTCGTCGAAAGCATCAACATGGTGCTGGATATCTGGGCGGGCGAGGCGCCGTATAATCTCAAGGGTGAATTCTGGGAGGTCTCGACCGAACGCACCATGATGCGCGACATCGGGCAGGGCGATATCATGAAGCCGTTCCAGGCGCCGCATCCGCCCATCGTCGGCACCGCCGTGGCGCCGTTCTCGCAGGGCGTCAGCGCCATGGCCGAACGTGGCTGGCAGCCGATCTCGGGCAACTTCCTGCTGCCGAAATGGGCCGCGACCCATTGGCCGAAATACGTCGAGGGCTGTGAAAAGGGCGGCTTAACCCCCGATTACGCCGATTGGCGCGTCGCCAGAAATATCTGCGTCGCCGACGATATGGAAACCGCGCGGGCCTATGCGCGCGATCCGGGCAGCCCCTATGTGCTGTATTACTCGCAACTGCTGACCAAGCTGCGCGCGGGCAACCGGCTGAACCTTTTTAAGGAGGATCAGAACATGGCCGACGACGAGGTGACGCTGGATTACGTGCTGGACCGGCTGGTGATCCATGGTGATCCGGACTCGGTGGCCGACCAGATCCTTGCCCTGCGCGAGGAAACCGGGCCGTTCAAACACCTGGTCTATGCCGGCCATGACTGGACTGATTATGACCTGGGCCGCAAGGGGATGATCCTGATGGCCGAAAAGGTGATGCCGATCCTGACCGAAGCGACCAAGGCGGAACCCACCGCCGTCGCCGCCTGAGGGCACCGCGGGCACGGCGGAAACCGCCGGCCCGTTCCAACCGGGAGGAGATGAGACATGACCGAAGTGATGAGTAAACCCGCGATCGACCCCAAGGCGTTCCGCCGGGCGCTTGGCAATTTTGCCACTGGGGTGACGATCATCACCGCCTGCGCGCCCGACGGCACCAAGGTGGGTGTCACCGCCAGCAGCTTCAATTCGCTCTCAATGGACCCGCCGCTGATCCTGTGGAGCAGCATGAAGACCGCGAGAAGTTGCGCGGTGTTCGAGGCCGCAACGCATTTCGCGGTCAATATTCTGGCGTCGGACCAGATGGAGATGTCGAACCATTTCGCCCGCCAGCAAGACGACAAATTCGCCGGTGTCACATACGAAGAAGGCCTTGGCGGCGCGCCGATCTTTCCCGATTGCGCGGGGCGGTTCCAGTGCGAAGCCTATGATCGGCTTGATGGTGGCGATCACTGGATCTTTGTCGGCCGCGTCGTCGCCTTCGACGATTTTGGCCGCGCACCGCTGTGTTTTCATCAGGGATCCTATGCGATTGTTTATGATCATCCGGACAGCTTTTCCAAAACGGATCAAGCCAGCCTTCCGGATGCGGATCAAGGCCGGATGGGCAATCATGCGTTTTTCCTGATGCTGCGCGCGGTGCGGGCCTATCAGGAACGCTATCAGCCCAAGATGGCAACCTTGGGTCTGAGCGTAATCGAGGCACGCATTCTGTTGGTGCTGAACGATCTCCCGGGGCTGACGGATCAGGAATTGGTTGTGCATTTGCACACGCCAGAGACCGAGGCGCATGTCGCGCTGATCAATCTGGAAGACCGCGGACTCGTGGCGCAAGCAGGCGAACGCTATAACCTGACCGAGGCGGGACAGAGCAAGGCCGATCAATGCTGGCACGTGGCCGAGGTCAATGCGCAGGAAGGATTCGCGGGCTTCAGCCCGGCGCAGGTCGACACGTTCACCGAAATTCTGCGCCACCTTATCGGGTAAAAAATTTCCGGTCCCTTGAGCCGAGCTTTGCTACCCGCCCGGCTCCCTCCCAACCGGAACTGACCCGGCCCGAGATTTCCTCGGGCCGGGTTTTTTGTGCGGTCGTTTCCGTGCTCTGGCCGGGGGCGGACTTGCGGGGGGAGCGCGCGCAGGGCGACGTCCAGACTGCGGATCCGTTCGGCCTTGCCGCGCCCCGTTGGGCGCGATCCTCAGGCGGGGCAGGGGCCTCACCGGGGTACCCCGTGGCAACGGTGCCCGGCGGATGCGCTTTGCGTCTCGTGGGGGCGCGGGCCCAAGGTTGGGTCATGGTCAGCTTCTTTTCTCCGCCTGGTTGACGAAAAATACCGGATGCCAAGCCTTCACATATAAGTATAATGTCGAATAGGAACTACAACAAAAGCGAATAGCCTGATGAAGTTGCAACAACTGCGTTACTTCGCAGCGGTCTATGAACAGGGGTCGTTTTCGGCCGCCGCCGAAAAGGTGAATGCCACCCAATCAGGCCTGTCGATGCATGTCCGCCAGATCGAGAAACGCTATGACGTGACGCTGTTCTTGCGCAGTTCTTCCGGGGTGACGCCGACAGAGACCGGGCGGGCGTTTTATCTTGAGGCGGTCAAGGTGCTCTCGGCGGCCCGCGAGGCAGAGGATCGGTTGCAGTCGCTGTCCACCGCCGTTGTGGGGCATGTGCATGTGGGGCTGATGCCCTCGTTCACACGCTCGGTGCTGACCTTTGTGTTGCTGCGGATGTTTCGCGAATACCCGGAGGTGCGCGTCTCGATTTCCGAGGCCTACTCCGGTGCACTCGCCGACGAGGTGGCGGGCGGGCGGCTGGAATTTGCGGTGGTGCCGGCCACGTCCGACCTGAGCGAGGTGCTTGTGTCAAAGGCAATGGGCGAGGACCGCGAATGTCTGGTATATGCCCGCGACCGGAAGTTTCCCGTGCGGGGCGACGGCATCCGCTTGCGCGAAGTGACGCCGCTGCGGCTGGTGCTGCCCGGTCCGACCAACGCGCGGCGGCACCGGATCGAGACCTATCTGGCGGTCAACGATATCGAATTGGCAGACAAGCTTGAACTGGACACGATGCACGGCACGCTGGACCTTGTGGCGAATTCCGACTGGGTGTCGATCCTGCCGGGGGTGTTGTGCCTGCCCGATCTGGATGGCAAACGGCGCAAGGTCGTGCCTCTGGCCGATCCTCCGCTCACTGTGAACTACATGATGATCCATGCCCGCAAGCAACCGCTCAGCATCGCCGCGCAGGCCTTTGCCAACATCCTTCAGGAAGAGCTGAACTCGGTTCTGGAAATACCGCCCGTCAGCCAGGGCTGACGGGCGGCGGGTCGGTTTTGGGTCGGTTTTGGATCTAAGGCTGATCTTAGTTGAGGGTGTTGGGCAGCCAAGTGCTGAGCCCCGGCAAGACCAGCACCAAGATCGCCACCACAAGGATCAGGATCCAGAACGGGATCGCCCCTCGGAATATATCGCCAAGGGTGACATGTGGATCGGGCACCGATGCCTTGACGGTGAACACCAGAAGGCCGAAGGGCGGTGTCAAAAGCCCGGCTTCAATCACCAGAATGCCGAAGATCGCGAAGGCCAGCGGGTCGATTCCGAGGGTGGTCGCGACCGGCGCAAAGATCGGCACCGTCAGCAGGATGATCGAGGTCGAATCGATGAACATGCCCAGCAGGATCCAGACGAAGAAGATGATCCCCACCACCACGGCCGGATTATCGCTGACCGCAAAGAGCAGGTCGGTGATCACCTGCGTTGCACCCGCCATGGCCAGAAAGCGCGAATACATCGACGCCGCGATCAGCAGGATCATGATCGGGGCGGTGATGCGCCCGGCGCTGTAGATCGCGTTCAGAATGTCCTTGCGCGTCATACCCTTGGCGAGGCCCAGCAGGAAGGCGCCCATGGTGCCAAAGCCCGCCGCCTCGGTCGGGGTGAGAAAGCCACCCCAGATGCCGCCGATCACGATGCCGATCAACCCGAGGATCGCCAGCCCGCCAAGCAATTGCCGCCGCAGCACCTCCGGGTCGTCCGTTGCGGCATTCTGCGCGGTCAGGACCGGGGCGCATTCAGGATTGCGGATGGCATAAACGACGCAGTATCCGCAGAAGGCCAGCGCGAGGATTAGCCCCGGGATCAGCCCCGCAATGAACAGCGAACCGATGGATTGCTCGGTCAGCACCGCCCAGACGATCATCAGGATCGACGGTGGGATCAGCATCCCAAGACAGGCGCTGCCCGCGACCGTGCCCAGCGAGAACCGCTTGCTGTAGCCGAGCGCCACCATCTCGGGATAGGCGATTCGGGAAAACGTGGCGGCGGCGGCAATCGACACGCCGGTGATCGCTGCGAAGATCGCATTGCCCATCACGGTGGCCACGCCGAGGCAGCCGGGCAGCCGCCGGAAGGCCCGGTTGCACAGCGCATATAGATCATGTGCCGAACCCGACCGGCTGACAAAATCGCCCATCAGGACAAACAGCGGAATGATGATGAAGACATCCTTGCGCAGCGATTCATAGGCGGTGGTGCTGAGGATCGACAGGCCGATATCAAAGCTCCCCATCATCCATGTGACACCGATAAAGCTGACCGTTCCCAGTGCCACGGCAAGATGGACGCCGAGGAAGATGAACAGCATGAGCAGTCCGAGAATGCCGAAAATTGTGAGGGTCATGTCAGATTTGCTCCTGCCGAGGATTTCGGGGCGGGTTTGGGGGCGCTGAGGGTTTCGCCATTCTTGCCGGTCAGCTCCGCGATGAAAGCGGACACGTAAGCCACGGCGGCAAAGGCGCTGCTGAGCACAAGCAGGATGCGCACCGGCCAAGTATAGATGCGCATGGCCCCTTCACCTTCGTATTCGCCAAGCCGGATCGCCGACAGCGCCGGGATGATCGAGGCATAGGCCACGGCGGCGAACAGCGCTGCTCCCAGCAGCCAGGCAAAGATCCGCAGCGTCTTCGCCGCGCGCGGGCCCAGATTGTCGAGCAGGATCGTGGTGCGCAGCATGGAGCCCGAATAGATCGCCAGCGGCAACTGCAGGAAGGTCACCGCGATGACCGAGTTTTGCAGGATCTCTTTGGTGCCCGCGATCGGGTGCAGGAACAGAATGCGCCCCAAAACGTCGGCGATGATCAGCAGGGCGAGAAAAAAGACCCATCCAGCTGACAGAATATGCGCCCACCGTGCGATTTTCAGTTGATGTCTCATCACTCCTCCTCAGTGCTGATGTTCCGCTCAGCGTAGGTTGGGCACATCCATTGCACAAGATTTTTGTTTATCGAGTGATAAATTAATGTATCATTCCCTCACAGCGCGATTCAAACGGGGCGCAAAATGTCTGTCGCCTGCGGGAAATCGCGGAAAAATATTTTGTAGGGAGGATTACTATCATGACGACGAAAGCCAGAATTCTGGGGAGACTTGCCGGTACGGCACTCGGATTGGCGCTGCTCGCCACGACGGCGCAGGCGGATCGATTCACGTTCCGCATCGGCTCGGGGCATCCCAAGGGGCCGGCTCCCTATGTCACCACCATGTCTGATTTCTTCGTGGCCGAGGTCAAGCGCCGCGCTGCGGAAGAGACCGATCACAAGGTTAACTTCATCGAATCCTATGGCGGCGGCATTGCCGGCGTGTCCGAGACGCTGGAAGCGGTGCAGAACGGGTTGCTGGATTTCGGCGGCTATTGCGTGTGTTTCGAGCCGTCGAACCTCTATCTGCATAATTTCCCGTATTTTGAGCCGTTCGGGCCGCAGGCCTCGTCAGACGCGATTACTGCGGTCCGCGTGGTCTATGACAAGAACCCTTGGCTGTCCGAGGTCTTCGAGACAGAGTTTGGCCAGCAGATGCTGGGGCTTGGCGCATGGGACAATTACCATCTGGGCACCAAGGAAGAGTGGAAGAAGGTTTCCGACCTGAAAGGGGTGAAGATCGGCGGCGCGGGGCCGAACCTGCCATGGCTGGAATATGCCGGTGCGGTGCCGGTGCAATCGAGCCTGCCCGAAGGCTATATGGCGCTGAAAACCGGTGTCTATGATGGCTGGCTGATGACGCCTGCCGGGTACAACGGTTTCAAATACTACGAGCCTGCGCCCTATTATACCTTGATCGGTTTTGGCGCGATGCCGGTGGTGGTGCTGACGGTCAACCAGGCCAAGATGGAAAGCCTGCCCGAGGATCTGCGCCAAATCATCACCGAGGTCGGGATGGAATGGGAAAAGCGCAACGGCAAGGCGATGGATGACAGCCAGGCGGCGGGTTTGGCCGCGCTGAAGGAAAACGGCGCCATCATCACTGTTCTGCCGGACGAGGTGCGCGCCGAATGGGCGCAGAGCGTCGCCGAACTGCCCCGCACCAGTGCCAAGGACGCGGATTCGCGCGGGATGCCCGGCACCAAGGTGATGCAGGACTTCATCGATGCCGCGCGGGCCGGGGGCCATGTCTGGCCTGTGGACTACGATCTGAAATGAGGCGTAGCGCGGAGATCATCAACTTTTCTGATATATGCCGCGCGCATATATAATTTCAAATATTGGACCTCCTGCCCGTACCCTTTTTGGGCAGGAGGTTGAAAAAAAGCCTCCGCCTTGTGGAGGAGGTCGTCATGAAACTCGGATATTTATCCATCCCCCCCGTATGCCCGCAGGGGCGCGGCCCGGGTCGTCCCGATGCCGGGGCGCGCGCACAATTGGCAGAAGCGCTCGGATTTTCCGAATTCTATGCGGCCCTGCCGAAAACCGGCGCCCGCCTCTCCATAGACAGCCCCGAACGGCAGGCTTTGCTGCGGATCGTGTCGGATAGCCCGGTCAGAAAGTTGCCGGAGTTGATCTCGGTGGATGGCGTCTCCAAAAAGGAAAGCAGTCAAGCCCCCGGACCGCTGGCGGCCCTGTTCGAAGGTGCCGATGCTGCGCGGGCTCAGTCAGCCCTTGGGCGCGCGCCCCTGTCGGTCAGTTGGCTGGACATCGACATGCTGGCCCGCCATTGGGCGGCGCATGTGACGGGCTGTACCCATGCCGCCCGCAGCGCCCGCAGGCAGGATTGGCGCATCGCCCGCACGGTTGTGGTGGATGATGATCCCGCCCGGGCGGAAGCGATCGCAAAGGCACCAGCCAGCCCCTGTCGCGCCTATTACCGGGGAACCCTATCACCGGGCGCCGATGACGCGGCGGTGGAGGCGCGGATCGACGACTGCGTTTTCTACGGCACGCAAACCACTGTTTTGACGCGGCTGCAGGAGATGGCCGACGTCCTTGGCGCCTTTGGCACGCTGACCTTCGTGGATCACGCCTGGGCGGATGCCGCCCGGGCGCGCCAGTCATTGATCCTGTTCACGGACGCCGTTTCGCAGAATCAAAGATCTCACACACAACGCAAATATAGAAAGCTGGAACTCGCATGACCCAACTGACACTTCATTCCACGACCAGCGGCCCGAAAGATGCCCCGGCCCTGCTTCTGCTCAACAGCCTTGGCGCGACCAGCGCCATGTGGGACGCACAATTGCCGCTGCTGGAGCGCTATTACCGGGTTATCCGCTGTGACACCCGCGGCCATGGTGACAGCCCGACCCCGCCTTCGCCCTACAGCTTTGATCAGATCGTCTCGGATGCGCTGGCGGTGCTGGACGCGCATGAGGTGCAGCGCGCCACCGTCATGGGACTTTCGCTGGGCGGCATGACCGCGCTGGGGCTGGGGCTGACTGCGCCCGAACGGATCGAGCGGCTGATCTGCTGCGCCGCGCGTTCGGACGCGCCCGCGCCCTTCGTTCAAAGTTGGCACGACCGACTGGCCAAGATGGAAGAGGGCGGCATCGAAGCTGTTTGGAACGGAACTATCGGGTTCTGGCTGTCCGAGGACACCCGTCGCGATCATCCCGAGCGCGAGGCCGCCCTGCGCGCAGGCTTCCTGAAAACCACTCAAGAGGGCTATCGCGGCTGCGCCCATGCGCTGATGAAGTTGGATTACCTGCGGCATCTGGGCGAGATGCGCGTGCCGACCCTGTTCGTCGCGGGCGAGAATGACGGCGGCGCCACCCCCGACACGATGCGCGCCATGGCCGATGCCTGCCCGAATTCGAGCTATACCGTCGTACCCGGCGCGAAACATGTGATGAACGTGGACCGCCCCGACGATTTCTCGGTGGGGATCCACAACTTCCTTGATTTGGTCGTGGGCTAGGCCGTCGCAGGCCGCAAGCTGTCATAGGAGGTCATGACGGTATCCCGATAGGCCTGACGCTGTCCCAGCCGATCATAATAGGCGGCCAGCGCAGGCAGATCGGGGCGGTCGAGCTCCATCGTGTAATAGCGATAAAGCGCGGCCCCCACCGGGATATCCCCCATTGTGAATCTGTCGCCCGCAACAAACGGCTGATTGGACAGGTGCGCCTCCAGCACCGCGAAATTCTCGGTCAGGGCCGCGATGGCGCGGTCGCGCTTGGCCGGATCGCGCTCTGACTGCGGCAACCGCACCAGCTGATAGAAAAGCGCGATGAAATGGGGGTAGGGGTTGTTCTGAAACCACTCCATCCACATGTCGGCGCGTCCGGTTTCGACCGGATTGCCGCCGGCCAGGGTGCCATCCCCATAGGTCCGGGCAAGATAGCGCACGACGGCGTTGGATTCCCAGATCACCAACTCGCCATCCTGCAATGTAGGCACCTTGCGGGTTGGGTTCATTGCCAGGTAGTCCGGCGTATCCAGCCCACCAAAGGCACCGCCCGCGTCCAGCCGGTCATAGGTCAGGCCGAGCTCTTCGAGCGTCCACAGAACCTTCTGAACATTCACGGATGTTGTCCGTCCCCAAAGACGCATCGCCGGAGCCTCCTCTATGATTTTATAAATTATCACATGATAAATATCTGGACTGCAAGTCCGGAATGCGTTCTGTTAGAGACAGAGGGTATTCGAAAGCAGCGGAGTTCAGGTGTCCACACAAGAGCAACACAATTCTTCTGGCGCGTCGGTGCCGATCCGGCGTCGCCTGTCGCCGGCGGCCCGCAGGGACGAGATCATCTCGGCCGCGGTCGAGTTGTTTGCAGAATCCGGATTCGACGGAAGCACCCGCGACGTGGCCCGCTGCGCGGGGATCACCCAGCCGCTGCTGTATCGCTATTTCCCCAACAAGGAGAGCTTGATCGAGGCGGTCTATGCCCGTGTCTTCCTTGAAAGCTGGGATTCCGCATGGGACGATATCCTGCAGGACCGAAGCCTGTCGGTGCGGGACCGGTTCCAGCGGTTTTACGAGGCCTATACCGAGACGATCTTTCGACCCGTCTGGCTGCGGCTCTGGCATTTTGCGTCGCTGCGCGATGCCGAGGTTTATGACTGGTACAAGGAAGTCGTGCAGGAGCAGATCCTGAAACCCCTTGTGCGTGAGCGGCGGATCGAGTTGGGCTGCGATCAGGCATTTCTCGTCACGCCTGCCGAGCTCGCAGCGCCTTGGCTGTTGCATGGCGGGTTGCTGAATTACGGCTGGCACCAGCAGGTCGCGGGCAACGAGGACAGCGCCGGGCGCGCGGACGCGATCCGGCAGATGCTGGAGATGTACATGCTGTTCACCGAGGCCCGATACGCGACATCCTCCTGAGGGGGCGGGTGCCTCTCGCGGCATCCACTGTTTATCACACGATAAATAAATCTTTCGTTGCGGCTGCAAGACGCCTAACATGAAAGATGTCAGCCCACCGAACAGGACAAAACAATGATCGATCTGTACTCTTGGACGACGCCGAACGGGCGCAAGGTCTCTATTCTTCTTGAAGAGTTGGGGGTGCCCTATACTGTCAAACCCATCGACATTTCCAAGGACGAACAATTCGCCCCGGATTTTCTGAAGATATCACCGAACAACCGCATCCCCGCCATCGTCGATCACGACACCGGACTCCAACTGATGGAGAGCGGCGCGATCATGCTGTATCTCGCCAACAAGTATGACCGGTTTCAGGTCACCGGAGACGAATACTGGCACATGATGGAATGGCTGATGTGGCAGATGGGCGGGCTTGGTCCGATGCTGGGACAGGCGCATCATTTCGTCAAATACAATCGCGGCAAGGCCCCCTATGCCGAAGACCGCTATGTCAAAGAGGCGCATCGCCTTTACAAGGTGCTCAATACCCGTCTGGAGGGGCGCGACTATGTCGTGGGGGACGGCGCCGGGGTTTATACCATCGCCGATATGGCGATTTGGCCATGGATCTCGCGGCACGAGTATCACGAGGTCGATCTTGTCGGCTTCCCCAATGTACGCCAGTGGTATCGCCGGATCAGGGAACGCCCCGCGGTGCAGCGCGGCTATCACGTGCCGAAATTCGTGCAGGATATCCCCGAAGGCTGAGGCGTGATGGCGGTGGCTTGTCCGGGCTGACATCTGACTGGCCCGGGCAAAAGTCATGCGACAACCGCGTCAAATATGACAGGCACCGTTTCAGGACGCGCAACTGGATTGAGATCAGTTCGGACGCCTCAAAAACTGGCGACGCGGGGCTACTCGTACCGCCAGAAACCCCAATCTGCTTCTCCACCATCGCGTTCGCCGCAACCGTCGTGACGTCAAAGATCATCATCGCCGCGACCATCTATTTCTTCACGAAGCTGGCAAACATGATCCGTGGCTCGCTTCGGCCACCGCCAACGAGGAGGACCTGTTCCGCATGCTCTCGGCCACCCGTTTCGAAACCTTCCTGAGGCTGCATTTCCCCAGAGCGCGACCGATGCTCTCCTCGTCACTGCGCATCGGCCACAGCGACGGCGATCATCAAGCCACCCCCGATGCTTCCCGATCTTCTCAGCTGAAAACGGCAGCGTAAAAGTGGGCCAAAGGGCAGCCCGAAACGATGCGGTGATGTTCCAATGCCGGGCCCTCACTGCGGTCCATCGCAAGTTTGATGGCCCGGTCTCAATTTTATCTGGTGACAATCGTCGACTTTTGGAGGGCCGCGTTTCAAACGCAGCCAAGGGGCGCGGCGCACAAACTCCGCGAGAGCTTGGTATGTCCCGCACACAAGAAGGAGGATGGGTTGCCCCATCCTCCTTCAAGTCAACACGCCGGTGGCACGAGGTAGGAAACCGCCAGCGCCTTTCTTGATATTAGAAGCCCATGATCAGAGACAGGCCAACGGTGTTGTCCGTTGAATCCAGGCCCGGCGTCGGGTCGGTGTTATAGTCGGTCCGGTAGCTGAACCGGGTCGACAGGTTGTTTGACATCTTGAAGTTCACGCCCGCATCGTTTGACAGCACGGTGTTCACGTCAGAGCCAAGCACGTCGGTGTCCATGGTGAACGACACAGTGTCGCTGAACGCATAGAAATAGCGCGACGAGGCGATAAAGCCGACTTCGGTTTCCGATACGCCAAGGGCGTCCTTGAAATAACGAGCGCCCGGGCCGGCCTGAACCCGCCAGGTGTTGTGCGGTTTGTTCAGCACGCGGTAGCCGGGGCCAAAGCCAAGGAAGGCGTCGGTTTCCGAACCGGGCAGAACCGCGCCGGTATTGTCGATCAGCAGACCATCGTACTGATAGCGGCCCAGACCGAACATATAGAAGTCCGGCGTGAAGTAACGGTTGGCTTCATAGGTGGCAAAGTACTTCTCTTCGCTCTTGAGGCCGTTCGCTTCGCCGTATTCGATGGCAAGGCCGAAAAGGTGGTTCCAGGAGCCAACGCCATAGGTCAGGCGGCCCGCGCCCGAGACTTCGCCGGTGTCAGTATTGCCCGATGTGCCCGAGGCCGACAGCGCGAACGAGCCGCGCCAGCCTTGCGGAACGCCATTGGGGCCAAACCGTTCTTCATCTTGACCGCGGCGCTGGTCGCGCTCCACGTCGGTGGTGATGTCGTCGATCTGGTCGTTGAGGTCCTGAATTCCAGTAAGAGTCGTCTGTGCGGAAACAGGGGCAGCGACCACAAGTGCCAGTACGGAAACTGCGGCGAGTTTCAGATGTGTTTTCATGGGTCAATCCTTTCCCAGTAAAGGTGATCCGATCCGGGTTTCGAAACGGAAGCATCTCAGCTGAGACCGGTATAAGGCTTGCGCGGCAGTGAGGAAAAATCGTTATAATCATGGATAAAGCAAGTATTACTCGTTTGTAATCGTGCCGGGCTGATACGGTTCAAAGTCCCGCATATGCTCTATTTCAGCCACAACATTTTTCTGTTCCTGTTCAGTGGCTTTGATGATCGTTTTCAGGGTCGACCGGGCCAGGGCCACAAGGTCGTCGTCGAGATCTTCGCGCCAGACAACCCACGAGGGGTAGGGAAACCGTGGCGCATTTGCCACGCGGTGCAGCATTCCCCGGTCCAGATAGCGGCGCACCGATCGCGCGGGCAGATAGGCCGAGGCCCGGCGGTTGACGATATACTCTGTTGTCAGCGATCCCAGCGCCATCGAGCGGCCGGAATCGGTCAGATGCGGCAGGCTGATGGCAAGGGCATGGGTAAACTCCGGCCCCCAGTCGACCGCGACATAGTCCTTCTTGTCGTCCAATGTCGCCCCGGCATAGGAGGCCACAAGGATCAATTCGTCGTTCAAGGCGGGTTCGACGATCAGCCCGGGCCGCAGCTGCGGCGTATAAACCAGCGCGGCCTGCACGATCCCCTCGACCAGAAACCGGGTGATCCGGTTCGCCATGCCGACCTCGGCGTGAATGCTGAGTGCGGGCATTGCCGCCTGCATGGCGTCGATCCACGGGAACCCGAGCCGCGGCCAAAGCGAATAATGCGCGCCGATAGACAGGGCGCGATCAAAGCCCTCGGGGATGGAAATCTGTTGTCGCGCTTCCTCCCAGAGCTTGAGCAGGCTCAGGGCATAGCGTTCGAACTGCGCCCCGGCCGGCGTCAAAACCGCCCCCGCCTTGGAGCGGGTGAACAAGGGATGCCCAAGGCTGTCTTCCAGCCGCTGGATCCGCAGGCTGACCGCCGATTGCGTCACAAAGAGCCGGTCACTGGCAGCCACGAAGGAGCCGGTGTTGGCAACCTCGACAAAGGTTTTGAGAAGCGTGATGTCCATCCGGCAACTCTCCGGGTTCGCGGCGTCAAAAGCAATCGGGGCGACAGGGAGGCGCGTCACCGTCGGCGGATCCAAAAGCGTCGACCGCGGCACCGTTTTCATCTAAACTTTGTTTCGACGGCCGGGCAGGGGTGGCCCCGCTTGATATCTTTGACGATCCACTCACCGTGGCTTTTGATCGGCTGTCTCCTGTCTCCTGTCCTATGCCTCAGAGCGGGCGATGAGCCAGAAACACTCTCGTATCAAATGATGTTCATGGGCCTATACGCGCTGATGTTAGATCGGCGGACGCCACGCGGCGCGCAAAAAAACTTGATCGGCAAGGGAAATCGGACGATCCTGCCCTAAGACGGCAGGACACATTGGGGAATGTCGGATGAATCAAATTTTGAAATCGACAACGGCACTGGTCATGTTGATATCGTTTGCCTTGCCGCAGATGGCGCTGGCGCAGGCGGGCGAAGCGGACCCGCAAGCGGAGCGCGCCGAGCAACAGGTGCGGCAGCAGCAGCAAAAGGCGGCCGAACAGGCCGCAGCCAAGGCCGAGCGCAAGGCCGAGCGCAAGGCTGAACGTAAGGAAGAGCGCAAAGCCGAGCGCGCTGCCGACAGGCAGGACGCGCCCAAGTTGACCAGCCAGCAGCAGGCCGACCGCGCCGCGCGGCTTGCCGCCGACAGCGCAGCCGCAGCCGCAGAGGCCGCCGACAGCGCGGGGCAGGGCGAAGTGACCCTTCAGAAGATCGAAAAGGGCGACCGGCGCCGGTCCGACCAGGAATTTGAAACGGCGGTCAATCCGGCACCGCGCGACAACGACGGGATGTCTGATCTGGGCAAAGTGGCCCTGTTCGGGCTGGGCGTTCTGGCTGTCAGCCAGCTGCTGAAGAACAACGAGCGGGTGGTCACCAATTCCGGCGACCGGATGGTGGTGCAGGGCGACAATGGTCTGCGCATCCTGAAGGATGATGACGCGCTGTTGTACCGGCCCGGCGGCGAGGTGCGGACCTCAACCTTCGCGGACCGCTCGACCCGGACCAACGTGACCTATACCGATGGCAGCCAAGTGGTGACCATCCGCGCCGCCGATGGCCGCGTGCTGCGCCGCACCCGCATTCTGCCGGACGGGCGACAGGTCTTGCTGTTCGACGACACGCGCGCGGTGGAACCGGTCGAGGTCAGCCGGCTGCCTTCTTATCGCGGCGGTTCTATCCGGTACGACGACTCGCTCAGTCAGGACGAACTGCGCCTTGCGTTGCGGGGAACGCAGACGGACGGACTTAACCGGCGGTTTTCGCTGGCCCAGATCCGCAACATCGATGCGGTGCGGCGTCTGGTGCCGGAAATTTCGGTGGAGAACGTCCGGTTCGAAAGCGGCTCTTCGGCGGTTCGCGCAGATCAGGCTCGGGAACTGGCGGCGCTGGGCAGAGCGATGCGACGTGCCATCGAAGCCAGCCCGGGCGAGGTGTTTCTGATAGAGGGGCATACAGATGCCGTTGGTACTGCCGGGTACAACTTGGCGCTGTCGGACCGGCGGGCCGAGACGGTGGCGCTGGCGCTCAGCGAATATTTCGGGGTGCCGCCGGAGAACATGGTGGTGCAGGGCTATGGCGAATCCGATCTCAAGGTGCCGACCGACGCTGCCGAACCCGCCAACCGCCGGGTGGCGGTGCGCCGGATCACGCCGCTGCTGAACTGAGGGCAATCGGGGACGAATCTGGACCGGTCGCCTTTCATAAGAGGCGACTACTGCGGTCACGACAGGGGCGAGACGGTCCGGTTGATGGCCGGGTTTGTGCAATAGAGGCCATCTCCCCGTCTAAGTTCATGGATTTAGGATGTGAATCGCTCACGCTCGGAGTGGTGCAACAATGCCCCTTCCATGTGTATAGCGACTTGGCGCTGATCCCCAAACCGCTCGGCAACCTCGCGGTCCCCCTATCCACGCTCTGTGACCTTCGCCACCGCGTCTCGCTTGATCTCATGCGGAAACCAATTTGCCTTGCTCGTTTTTGTCTTTGCCTCGTTCCAAAATTACCAGGCAAAGCGTCTACAAATCTAGGGGTGTCTCATGCCTGTGGCACGGCATAGCGAGTCCATGAGGCTTGATCGGGGGGGGGAACAGGTACAAGCTGCAGGGGAAGGTATCCCTGTTGGCGAGTGCAATTTTCGGAAATTCCGGGTAAGAATTCAATTGATTTGCAACGCCTCTTTTTCAAAGGAGATCGCTTGTGACAAACGTGACCGGAACCCAAAAAGACGACGACCTCTATATTTTTTTCGGAGGAACCGCCACAGGCCTCGGCGGTGATGACACGATTTATTACAACCAAGGTGAAGGCGACGGCTTCAGAATCTTTGGCGGTGATGGAAACGACTATGTACGCAGCGGGGGAGACGCCCACTTTCTGTTCATAGACGGCTACGTCGCCAGCCCGGAAGTCAGCGAAAGGGCTGCAACAGCGGACTTGATTGATCTTGGCGACGGCGATGATCGGGTTTCAGCCGGCGGAGGAAACGATTCGTTTGTAGGTGGAAAAGGCTTTGATGTTCTTGATTACTCCGAAACCCAACCTGCGAGTGGGAGCGGTTATTTAGAGGGTTTCCACTACGGCAGCAGAACCACCATCATCCCCAACACCGGTGGGTTGGTCATCAATCTAGAGGCCGGCACCACAACCTTTGGTGGCGCAACCGTTATGGTCGAGGTCTTGGGGGCATCGGGCGCCACACTTGCCGAAGCCACGCGCGGTAGCTTAGGCGCGTTCACCCAAACGTTCAAAGGATTTGAAGCCATAGTCGGTTCCCAATGGCGCGACAAATGGACCGGCACCGATCGCACCGACATGATCGAAATTTTCGACGTCGGCACACTGGGAAGCGGTGACAGCAGCAGTAGAATCATCGGTCGCGGAGGCACAGATATAGTAAGTTACGGCTTGTCCGTTTCAATTGTGGCCGATCTACAAAAGCGTACAGTCGAATCGAATGGAAGATGGATTAGCGAAGATGGAACCGAAAGTTCTTTTACCGATGTCTTAGCTGGGATTGAGGGGGTTTTTGGCTCCTCAAGTAAAGACTTTTTGCGCGGAGATGAGGAAAGCAATATTTTCAGCGGTCGCGCCGGAGATGACAAGATTGATGGTCGCGGCGGGTTTGACACCGTCACGTATGACACAGGTCCACTGGGGCGCAATACGGTGAGCGCGCTTTCTGACGGGATCTTGGCTGTTGAGGTCGATCTTGGCGATGGGACAGCGATCGATGATTGGGGCAACACCGACACGCTGATTTCGATCGAGCATGTAATTGGAACATCCCGGGATGACACGCTGCTTGGGGGCAAGGGCCGCAACACACTGGAAGGCGCTGACGGAGACGACATAATCAAAGGGGTCAAAGGCACAAACTTGCTTTTGGGGCAAAACGGCGATGATACGATCACCGGGGGAAGTGGTGTCGATGTGATCGAAGGCGGCAAGGGGGCCGATACACTTAAAGGCGGCAATGAAAGCGACAAAATATCGGGCAACTCAGGCAATGATACGTTGCGCGGCGGCAAGGGTGACGACATCCTGTCGGGCAACGCCGACAATGACTATCTTTATGGCGACAAGGGCGATGACACACTGAATGGCGGCGACGGCAGTGACGAGCTTTATGGCGATCAAGGTCAAGACACCCTGCTTGGAGGCGACAAGAACGATGAACTGTTTGGCGGCGCTGACAGCGATGTCCTGAACGGCGGCAAAGGCAACGATCGGCATTTCGGCGGCAACGGCGCTGACCGGCTGGAAGGCAACGAAGGCAATGATCACTATGATGGCGGCAATGGCCGTGATGTGCTTGGCACGGCGGGTGCCACCAGCGGCATCAAGGTCGACCTTGAAAAGGGCACTTTCACGGGCGGTGGATTTGGGACCAACACAATTGAGAATGTCGAAATAGTGTTCGGTACTGAATTTAGGGACCGGCTGTCTGGCGATGAAAAATCCAATATACTTAGCGGCTCTGAGGGCAAAGACTTTATCTACGGGAAAGGTGGCAACGATAAACTCGACGGGGGAAACGGGAATGACACGATCCTGGGAGGTGATGGTGATGACATAATCAACGGAGATCGCGATGGGACCTCGCCGTATACCAAAGTTGCCGGCCGCGATTTGCTGAAAGGTGGTGCCGGAAATGATACGATCTTTGGTGGCGGCAATGACGACAGACTGGAAGGTGGCGCTGGTGACGACATACTTGATGGTGGCAAAGGGGATGACAAGTTATTTGGCAGCATTGGGAAAGACACCTTCGTTTTTGGCGACGGAAAGACGACGGCAACGGATTTCACAGTCATCGACGATGTCGTTGATCTGCGCGGGCGGTTCTCTAGCTTTGACGAGGTGATGGCTGCAATTATCAGCAGGCCGGGGCAACCGGTGCAGATTCAGGACGACAGCGACCTGCTCATTTTGTCCGGAACAACCGAGGATAATCTACAAGATGGCAACTTCATTTTCGGCTGAAGTGATGCAGCGGTTCTGCTCTTTTGGATGCAGTTTCGACGACTTGTTCCATCCCGGACGACTCAGTTAATGGCGTGAATGCCCGTTTCCTGAGGGCATCGCATTGGCAATGTGATCTGTTTTGAAGCCATCACAGAATGATATGAAATCATTGCGCTCTTCAATGTTTTAGGGGGGCAGTGCCGGTGCCGATTGACACTCCAGCCAGATAGCGCATTCTTCCAACATTCAGCCCATTGGGCGCGGACCATCAGGGGGGATTGTCTACGGCCGCTTCACAAGTAAGCTGAATGAAACCCCGAATGGGATCTCGTGTGGTGCCCCGGATTTGGGGGGCTGATCCGTCTGGTCCGATGCTTCCATAGTGCGGGAGGTTTCGCCAAAGGGAAGGTGTGGCCGCCGGAAAACGTGGAAGATCAGAAGATGAAGAACATATCGTCGTGCAGCATCGCCTTGGTCAGCCCCTCGATCACCACGGTGCCATCGTCGAGAGCGATGACCGCATTCCCTGCGACGGTCCTCGTATGGTCCAGAAGGTCGTTGAAATCCACCAGTGAGGTGCCGCTGAACTGAATGTTGTCGTTTTCGGCATCATCGAAGTCCTTGACCGTGGCGGTGCCCCAGGTGGAGTAGAAGATGAAGCTGTCGAAACCGGCGTTCCCCCACATTTCGTCATCGCCGGTCCCGACTTGCAGCGTATCGTTCCCGTTGCCGCCCTTCAGCAGGTCATCGCCGCCTTCACCCTGCAGGGTATCGTCACCGGCCCCACCGAATAGTCGGTCGTTGCCGTCACCGCCGCGCACGGTGTCATTGCCCTTGTCTCCCTTCACCAGATCGTTCCCAAGTCCTCCGGACACGGAATCGGCGCCAACACCGCCGAACACCTTGTCATTGCCGCTGCCGCCATAGACGTAATCGTCGCCCTTGCCGCCACGGATGGTGATGTCGGTCTTGTAGCCGCCGATGGTGTCGTTGAAGTTGGACCCTTTGACCTGTTCGATCGACTCGAATGTGTGATGGGCGGCCCAACCGTACCCGTATCCGCCGGAAAGGTTCATCTGGACAGTAACGCCGACATCGGCCTTGATGTAGGTGACGGTGTCAAACCCGCTGCCGCCGTTGTGAAAATCCCCTCCCTTGCTGGCGACCAACAGGTCTTTGCCGCCGCCACCGAACAAATCGTCACTACCTTCTCCGCCGTTCAGACGGTCGTTGCCCTTGAAGCCTTTCAGGGTATCGTTTCCGTCGAGACCGAGGATGTCATCTTTCAGGCCCTTGCCCTTGAGGATGTCGTCTTCGGGGGTGCCTTTGATTATGCGGTCGAACACTTTGGAACCTCCAATTAGGGGATGGATCCGGCCCAAAATCTTTGTCGGATCAGGGTGATTCGATGTAAGTGTAGACAAACAAACCGACATTCCCGGAATGGAACGCCAGTATGATCATGTTGCCGCTGATTTGTGCACCGATCAAGTCTCTCGAGGACGCGGTGTCGTAGTTCGGGTATCTGGTTCGTGACCTGGGGGTGATTTCTGGCTGCGCAAACGGGTATGAACAGTTCGGCCCCTACGACGTACAAGACCACGAACAGGTCGTCCTATAATGACGCGCTGAAGCGGCGCGGGACGCTCACACCTGGTGCCAGCGGCGGGCATGGCCGTCTTTCATAACCCTGGACGGGCGCACATAGATACCCACATGTCTGCGAGATGCACAGGCATGGTGGTGACCGCATGGATCTATTTTGTCGCAGCCAAACTCATGCAGATTTGTTTTGTGCCTTCTTGCCTGTCTTGGTCGGCCGCTCGCCATGCTGTCCTGCAGAACCGTTGAGCGATTGATACCAAGCAGGTTTCTGGACAGGGTTGGCGCCTGAGCGTTTTACCTTGGGTTTTTTGGATTTCGGCATGTCGTGACCTTTCTGGATTTCATGAAGACATAGAAGTTTTGATGTTGGATTGATACCGGCAATTTAGACTTGGATTTGGTGTTCGAGCGGCGTGAAGGTTACCTGAAGCAGGCAGCGGGGTTGAACTCTGTCCGTGACAGATTCACAACGCAAATCCGGGCTTGGAGGGGTGGCATGGGCGTTGCCGCGCCTCTCCCGCTTGCGGTGTGGGCTTCCCCCAGTTGGATCAGGTCGCGCGGACCATCAGGGGAAATGTCTGATTCCGAATCACAATCCGGCACTTTTGACAGCGCCAAACGCGTTCAGGGTCTTGCGGGCGAAATTGATATAACTGCCCTTACCGGCGGGCAATGCGCGGTCTGGTTGACCGGTTTGTCGAAATGATGTCCGAACCCGGATTGGGCAAAGAATCCGTCTTCGCCCAGCGTCGCAAGAGTGGAAAAACCGTCGGTCTCGATGGCTCTGGCAGGATCGTTTGGGTCTCTTGGGGGGGGGCGATGACGCGAACGGCCCGAGCCGCTACGCGTTTCATCGCTCGTCACTGCGGCGTTGCTTTCGTCGTGCTGGTATGGGGGCGCCGCGCAGAATTATTGGCGTCAGAGACAGTCAGGTGCCCATGAAATCTTGGGCTATCCACCTGCTAAGGCGTCTTCAGATGGCTAAAACCCCCGCGGCCCTCGGGCGACGGGAGTTCCGGTCTTTTAGCATCAAGGCGTGAATGACTTCACCCTTCGCGTTCCAATTTCTTGCGTGCGAGCTTACGGGCACGGCGGATCGCTTCCGCTTTCTGACGCGCCTTTTTCTCGGAGGGCTTTTCGAAATGTTGCTTGAGCTTCATTTCACGAAAAACGCCTTCCTTCTGGAGTTTTTTCTTAAGTACCCGGAGGGCTTGATCGACATTGTTGTCGCGAACACTGACCTGCATGTGGTTGACACCACCTCTCTCGTTTTAAGTCGAACCGATTTTCAGCTGTTGGCCGAGTAGCAGCCCTGTCCTAGTTTGTACAGTATACCAGTTGCAAGTTGGGCAGAAGGGGTGTTGTGACGCACACAGTATCTGTCTTTCAGATCGGGGGATCGGTCGTTTCCGCAGCAGGTCAGGGGGAAATCTTGTGCCCGGGCGTGGGCGTCTTGCCGTGGGTCTCTGCGTGTGCGCGGCACTCCTGCCGCCGTTGCGCGGAAAATCCAAATCTCCCAGAGATCCGGATTCCCGGAAGCACATCTCTTTGCGCCAGATCAACTCTTTCGATCACGCTTGGTGCATAAATCTTCACACAACTGAGATGAACTTGTCATGATGCCAATGATCGTGATCATCAGTGGGGGAGGGGAAAAATGAGCGGAAACGCATGGAACGTACGGAAGGTCGAGGAGGGCCTTCTGGTGAATCGCGGCGAGCTTTTCAGGCTTGGCACCGCAGTCCTTTTCATCGTGCTGATCATGCTCTTTGCGATGGTGCGCGGGCCTGACGGGCCAAGCGGGACGTTGCTGGTGATGGCCGCGATGATCGGCGGCTACATGGCTCTCAATATCGGTGCGAACGACGTGGCCAACAATGTCGGCCCAGCCGTCGGGTCGCATGCCATTACCCTCACGGGCGCGATCCTCATCGCGGCGGTGTTCGAAGCGTCGGGTGCCCTGGTCGCGGGTGGCGATGTCGTCGGCACGATCAAGAGCGGGATTATTGATCCGGCGATGATCGGCGATACGGAAACCTTCATCTGGCTGATGATGGCCGGGCTGCTTGCCGCCGCCCTGTGGTTGAATTTCGCCACGGCCATCGGCGCGCCGGTCTCGACGACGCATTCGATCGTCGGGGGCGTTCTGGGGGCAGGGGTCGCCGCTGGCGGCTGGGGCATCGCGGACTGGGGTGTGGTTGGGAAAATCGCGGCCTCTTGGGTCATTTCGCCGGTTCTGGGCGGCGTCATCGCCGCATCGTTTCTCTATCTCATCAAGCGGACCATCACCTATCAGTCGGATCTCCTTGCGGCCGCGCAACGGATGGCTCCAATCCTGATCGGCGTAATGGCATGGGCCTTCACCACCTATCTGATGCTCAAGGGCCTCAAGAAGATTTTTCCGGTCGGCTTCTTGACGGCCAGCATCGTTGGCCTGATCGCTGCGGCGATCATCTGGTTGTTGATGCGCAAATACGTTGCGCGCGTCGCGCCCGGCCTGCCGAACGACAAGGAGGGGGTCAACACGCTCTTCACCGTTCCGCTGATCTTTGCCGCGGCGCTGCTGAGCTTTGCGCATGGGGCGAATGACGTGGCCAACGCGGTCGGCCCGCTGGCAGGTATCAGCGAGGCGGTTTTGCATGGCGACATCGCGGGTAAGGCGCCGATTCCCCTGTGGGTCATGCTCGTCGGGGCGGCAGGCATCGTCCTTGGCCTCGCGCTTTATGGACCCAAGTTGATCCGGACGGTCGGATCTGAGATCACCGAACTCGACAAGGCGCGGGCGTTCTGCGTGGCTTTGGCGGCGGCGATCACCGTGATCCTCGCATCGCAGCTCGGCTTGCCGGTGAGTTCGACGCATATCGCGGTGGGGGGCGTTTTCGGCGTCGGCTTCCTGCGCGAATATCTCAAGACCAGCTATTCCCGCATGATCGAGGAGATCCGCGAACATCATCGTGATGTCGAGAGCGACGGCGAGACGGTCGAGTCGTTTCTCGAGCGGTTCGAAGTGGCGAGCGTGCAGGACAAGGGCGACATGTTGCGCAAGCTCAAATCGGGCGGGACGGCGGGCGCGCTGGATCGGAATGAGCGCAAGGGTCTGCAAAAAATCCAGAGGATCGAACTGGTCAAACGTACGCTGCTGCTTCGGATCGCGGCGGCTTGGTTGATCACTGTGCCGGCGGCGGCGATGCTGTCGGCGATGATCTTCTTCATGATCCGGGGAGCGCTTCTGCCATGACGTCTCCGTTGCGGTCATCGCCGCCGATCCTTTGCGCGGTCGATTTCTCGGCCGATTCCGAGGCGGCGCTGCTTTGGGCCGCCGTGCAGGCGAACCGGGACAGCGCCCGGCTGGTCGTGCTGCATGTGGTGCATGATCCGGCGTCAAGCCCCGGATTCTATCGCAAGCCCGACGCGGGGTGGTTGCAGCCGATGGAAGAGGTCGCACGGGAGATGTTCACCGAGTTTCTGGACGCGGTGCGCGCGCGCCACCCGGAGGCCGACGGCCTTGCGCGCGCCGAAACAATGATCGTGGTCGGGCTGCCGTCGGGCCGGATCTGCGAGGTCGCGGATGAGATCGGAGCCGGTCTGGTGGTGGTCGGCAGTCGCGGACGCACCGGCCTGCCGCATGTCATGCTAGGATCGGTCGCCGAGCGCGTGGCGCAGATCGCCGTCGCCCCGGTGACGATCGTCAAGGCGCCGCGAGACGACGCCACGCAGAATGATGCCACGCAATGACCGGAGATCTCGACCAATACGCGCTGCTCACCGGTCTGTTCGGCGGGCTTGCGCTGTTCCTGTTCGGAATGGACCTGCTGACAAACGGGCTCAAGCGCGCGGCGGGGGACCGGCTTAAGGATCTGCTCGGCAAGGTGACGAACAACCGCTTTTTGGGGGCGGGCATGGGGGCCGTGGTGACGGGACTGGTTAACTCGTCTTCGGTCACGACGGTGATCCTTGTCGGGTTCATCTCGGCCGGGCTGATGTCGATGTCGCAAAGCGTCAGTGTCATCATGGGTGCCAATATCGGCAGCACCATGACGGCGCAGATCCTGGCCTTCAACGTGACGCGTTTCGCGTTGCCGATGATCGCGCTGGGGTTTCTGATCTCCTTCCTGCCCGGCCGTCGAAACCGGCAGGATTTTGGCCGGATGCTGCTGGGCATCGGGCTGGTGTTCTACGGTATGGGGCTGATGAGCGAGGCGATGGTCCCGCTGCGGAGCGAGCCCGCGTTCATCAATTTCATCGCCACGCTGGGCAATCCGGTTCTGGCCGTGCTGACCGGGATGGCGTTCACGGCGATCATCCAGTCCTCGGCGGCGACGACCGGCATCGTGATCGTGCTGGCCGGGCAGGGGATCATGACGCTCGAGTCGGCCATCGCCGTGGCAATGGGGGCCAATATCGGGACCTGCGCCACCGCCGGCCTCGCGGTGATTGGCAAGCCGCGCGAGGCGGTGAGGGCCGCCGTCGTGCATGTCCTGTTCAACTTGTCGGGTGTTCTGGTCTGGATTTTGTTCATCGACCAGATGGCCACCTTGGCGCGCGGCATCTCGCCGGAGGGCGACGTGCCGCGGCAGGTCGCGAACGCCCATACGATCTTCAACGTCGCCAACACGTTCCTGTTCATCGGCTTCACGACGCAGATCGCCCGTTTTGTCGAATGGCTGGTGCCGGACCGGCCGCTTTCGACAGAAGCGGTTCTCGCGCCGAAATATCTCGACGCCAGCCTGATCTCGACGCCGACCTTCGCCTTGGAGAACGCCCGCCGGGAAATCGGACGGCTTGGCGCGTATGTGACCGACATGCTGAACAAGTCCCTGCACGTCAGCCTTTCGGGATCGGAGGTGGAGCTTGAGGCGCTCAGCGCAATGGACAAGCCGGTGGACGATTTGCACCGTGCCATCCTTGCCTATCTGGGCGAGGTGTCGAGTTCGCGCCTGTCGGACGAGCAGTCCCGCGATCTGATGCAGCTTGTCACCGTGTCCAATGATCTGGAGCATATCGCCGATGTCGTCACCGAGGACATCGTCACCTCGACCCGCAAACGGATGGAGGAACACGCGGGCATCAGCCCCTACACCGCCAAGCGGATCGCCGACTATCACACCGAGATCGCGCGGGCGCTGGACGGTGCGGTCCGGTCGGTGTCCACCGAAGACATGGAGATGGCCCAGACTGTGCGGGACATGAAGCAAGAGGTGCTGGAGATGTCGCGCTACATTAGCCGGACCCGGTTTGAACGGCTGAAGAGCGCCGATGGGGCCATCAACCGCTATGTTCGCGAGGTGGAGTTGCTGGAGATTCTGGACGGTATTTTCAAGACTGCACGCCGGATCGCCCGCAGCCAGCTGGAGAGCGCCGAGGTCGAGCCTGCCGAGGCGGAGCCTGCGGTGGTGGAGCCTGCCGCCTGAAACGGTCTTTCCTGCATTGCTTTCTCGAGAACTGGCGATACACGCGGCGGGCTCAGTGGTGGGAGGCGAAAAACAATGGACCCGCTGCCCTTATCTAACCCCGGGGGGATGTCCGTTGCTTGCCGCACCGGCGTCCGGCCCAAAGGCCCGGGCTGGGTCGTTTAGGCACGGGTGCGCGCAGTCCGTGCCTGATCCCATCAACGCGCCAATGCCGCCTTCATGCCGGAGTCGGGGAAACAGGTTGCCTTTTTCCCCGTCTTTTCCTGCCAGCGTCCGATCGAGCGACGGGTCTTGAACCCCGGCAGCCCGTCGGCCCCGCCGACATCGTGGCCCCGGCGTTCCAGCCCGCGCTGCATGGCGGCGATGTCGGAGCGCAAAAGTCCGCCCACATTGCCCCAACGCCCGGTGAAATCGCCGGTTCCAAATTGGATGCGGTCGCCGACATGGCCGACAAAAAGCGCGTAGAGGTCGCTCATGTTGTAGTCTTTCAGCACATAGAAATTGGGCGTCACGATAAAGGCTGGCCCGTGCCGCCCCGCCGGCATCAGCAAAGATCCCTTGCCGCGCCGCTCCTGCGCCGGGAACGGGCGCCCCGAGACGCGCGTGATCCCCAGCTTTTCCCATGCCGCGATGGTCTGGCCCTGATCCGGCCCCTCCAGCGTGCAGGAAACCGAGGCCGGCACCACCACCTCAAAGCCCCAGTCGCGCCCCGCCGCCCAGCCGTGGCGTTGCAGGTAGACCCCGATCGAGGCGATGGTGTCGGCCTCTGATCGCCAGATATCCGCGCGCCCGTCGCCATCGCCGTCGGAGGCAAAGCGCAGGAAGCTCGTCGGCATGAATTGCGGCTGTCCCAAGGCTCCGGCCCAGCTGCTTTTCATGCTGCGCGGATCGACGTGCCCCGCCTGTGCAATCCTCAGCGCCGCGATCAACTCATCGGTGAAATAACCAGCCCGCGTGCTCATGAACCCTTTGGTGCCCAGAACTTCGAAAGCATCATGGGGAATGGCCACCTGACCATAGCCGCTTTCGCGCCCCCAGATCCCAAGGATGATGCGCCCGGGCACACCGGTCTGTGTCTCGACTCGCGCCAGCGTTGCGGCGTGTCGTTTCGCCATCTGCCGCCCGACCCGGGTCGCGCCATCAATCGAGCCACGGTTGAAATACCGGCCCGGTGCGCCGAATTCAGCCTGACGTTGTCGTTTTGGCGTAACCGGCTTGGTGCCGGGGGGGATGAGGTCAGGCAAGTCCCAGTTCAGGTGCACCCCGGCGAAGGCCGCGTCGAAGGTCGCGCGCGAAACCCCTTGCGCCTTGGCCCGTGTCCATACGGTTTGCTCCAGCCAGCCGCGAAACTGACGCTCTATCGTGGTGCGGTTCTGGGCGAGGGCGGGCAGGGTGAACAGGACGAGCAATAGCCAGACCGCAAGGGTGGCGAGGATCGTTGCCGCGCCCCGGACCGATGGGGCGTTCAGGGCGGGCGCGGCGCGATGGGGGGGGGCTGGCGACATGACGGCAATGAATTTCCCAATAACGAGGTGAGCGAAGAAGCCTACTGCCAAAGCCGCCCCCGTCCAACCCAAAGCTTCCAACCCAAAGCTGGACGGGGTCGCTGGTTCATGGCCCGGTTCAAGGCGCTGTTTTGGCGTGCGTTGGTTTGCCGTCAGGCCCGTAGAAGGGGCGGCGCTTTTCACCGGATGCCGCTCTGGCGCGATGCCCTGTCGTGCAGGCAGAATGCCCCGTGATTTCTTGAGGCGGAATGCCGACATCCCGCTTGACCCACCCGGTCGTGTAAAATAGATACGGGCGAGCTACGCGGGTATAGCTTAATGGTAAAGCCCCTGCCTTCCAAGCAGGCTATGTCGGTTCGATTCCGTCTACCCGCTCCAAAACCATCCCTAACAGCCTTGATATTTAACAAAAATTATTGGGGCTGCTCAAATCAGCCCCCCATTCGGCCCCCCACTTGGTTTTCTTTAGGCGGTGATGGGGCCCATCCTGCTTTCCAGATCCTCGGCCTTAACCAAGTGGCATTTCTTCAATGACCTTGGCGTGGGGCGCTACATTGGATGCCAGTTGGAGATCGCGTCTAAGCTTTCAACAGTGCCGTTTTCGGGTTAGAGCAGTTCGTGCTGACCTATTTGAAAGCGCATGGTCTTACGTCGTGAGTGTTTCCGTTGCGCGTCCGAGTCAGTAAACATCTGAGGGCCATTTCGTCGAAGCGGCTGCACGGACTAGAAAAGTGACAATGGCATGCGCTTGAAAATCTCCGAAATGCGAAAAGCCGCAGGAATGACCCAAGAGGAGCTTGCCAAGAGGGTTGGTTTGTCGCGGCCCTATCTTGCTCAGCTCGAAAACGCGACACGATCTCTCAAGACGAGCCACCAAGCGGTTATTGCGGAAGCCCTTGGGGTCGATCCGCAAGATCTTGTAGATTTTACAGCCCCGGATCCTGCTGACGAGACACTCATCCTTCGAGCCTTCCGTTCCATGACAAAGGAGCAGCGAAAGGCTCTGGTCGGATGGGCTCGTGCCACGCTGTCAGAGGGTGAGGCGGAAGAGGGGAACTGAGAACGAGAAGGTGATCTTGCTGTCGCCCGGCTTGCGATCCCGCACCGCAGTACCTTCAATGGCCCTGCACCAAACCCGGTCAGCATCTCGTGTTTAGGCAAAGACCCATGACGCACCAGCCTTGCTAGGCCGACCTCGAACTTCTTATTGGAGAACGCAGATATGATGGCTAGTTCCGCGTGGATCGCCTGTTCGATCAGCTTTCGTGTCCCCTCGCGGATGACGTCCGTGAACGGGTCATGCGAAAATCCGGATGCATCAGGCAACTGGGTAATGGTATTCTCTCGCATGTGGCATAGCCGTTTCTCGTTAGAGAATTGACGGCGTCTGAACACTGCCATGATATGCCGCTGCTCGGGGTTTCACCAACTTCCGCGAGTTGCTCCCCGG
>JASJGL010000095.1:0-7713 GCA_033791545.1 Pseudodonghicola sp.
CCAAGGAAAGGCACCAGCCCGATCAGCCCCGCCGCCAGCGCGCCCACGCCCGCCGCCAGCGCCCGCTCGCCAATTCCATCCGGCAAAGCCCGCCCCGCCGCCGAAAGCAGCGCGACGCCAAAAGCATAGGCCCCGACCACATAGCCAAAGAACCCGGCCAGCACCGCCAGCAGGAAAAAGGCCGGGGTCAGCAAGATACCAATGCCGGTCAAGGCCACCACCAGCCCGGCGCCCGAGATCGCCGAAAGCGCCACAAAGCCCGCGCCCAGCGTGCGCCCGGGTCGATCAAGGATGCGCCGCCGCATCGCCGCCAGCGCCTCAGGCACCAGTGCCGCGATCAGCGCCGCGACCGCGGCCACCACCAGCACGCCGAACACGAATCCCCCCAGCACCCCGCGCCACGAAACCATCTGCGGCCCGCGCCAATCATGGCGCCAGTCCTCGCTTTGGCGGCGCTCAATGCGGTCTGCCGGGGCGACCGAGGCCGGCACCGTCACGCTGCCCGGATGCGCCTCGTACAGGGTCAACATCCCGGCAACGCGGGCGTCGGGGCCAAACGTGACCTGCCGCGCCGTCAACGCCAGATCACCACTGATCGCGCTGTTCAGCTCAACCCGTTCTGCGGCCAGCATGGCATAGCCACCAATATCGCCGGCAATCTCCACCTCGGAGCCCGAGGCGCGCAGATTGCCCGCGACCGGCCCGCGCAGCGTGATCTCTTGCCCGAACAGCGTCGCATTTCCCGCTACTGCCCCGGTCACCGCGACCTGCTGTCCCATCGCATAGGCATTGCCGCCGATATCGCCCGACAGGGTCAGCCAGCGCCCCGCCACATGCGCCGAGCCGGTGATATCAGCGGTCGCGCGCACCCGTTCACCGCCCAGAAACAGATCGGCGCGCCCCTCCTCAGAAAAGGTCAAGGTCTGCGCGGCGCGAAAGGCATCGCTGCCAATGGCAAAGCGACCGCCCTCTTCATCAGCCAGCGCCGCTGTCGTCAGCAGCACCGTGGTTAGAATGGAAATGAAAAACCGCATGTCGAACTCCCCGCAAACACGTCACTCAGGTTAGGCTATACTCAGGTTAGGCTATCCGGCAGATATGACAATTGCGATTACCGGTTCACGATCACGTCAATCGGGCACGTCAATCGGGCGGGCACGCGCCGATCCGGACACACACACTGATCCGGGCAACAGACCGCGCCAAACACAACAAAGGCGCCCCGAGGGACGCCTTTGCCTGATTTGCGGTAAGATAAAGGGGCGCGGCGCCCCCGGCAGAATTCGCTGACGCGAGTTCGCCGTCTTACATCATGCCGCCCATGCCGCCCATGCCGCCCATGTCGCCCATGCCGCCGCCAGCGCCTGCGCCGTCTTTGGAGGGTTTGTCGGCAACCATGGCTTCGGTGGTGATCAGAAGACCAGCAATCGAGGCCGCATCCTGCAACGCGTGACGCACAACTTTGGCCGGGTCGATCACACCAAATTTGAACATGTCGCCATATTCATCGGTCTGAGCGTTGTAGCCAAAGGTCACGTCGTCGCTTTCGCGAACTTTGCCAGCCACCACGGCACCGTCAACACCGGCGTTTTCGGCGATCTGACGCAGCGGCGCTTCCAGCGACTTGCGAATGATGGCGATACCATTGGTCTGGTCAGCGTTTGCGCCTTCCATACCGATCAGCGCCTTGCCAGCCTGCACGAGAGCAACACCGCCACCGACAACGATACCTTCTTGCACGGCCGCACGGGTCGCGTTCAGGGCGTCATCAACACGGTCTTTGCGCTCTTTGACTTCGGTTTCGGTCATGCCACCGACGCGGATCACGGCAACACCGCCGGCCAGTTTGGCCACGCGCTCTTGCAGTTTTTCACGGTCGTAGTCGCTGGTGGTTTCTTCGATCTGGGTGCGGATCTGGGCAACACGTGCTTCGATCTCGGCCTTGTCGCCAGCGCCGTCAACGATGGTGGTCTCGTCTTTGGTGATCTGGATTTTCTTGGCGGTGCCGAGCATGTCCATGGTGACATTCTCGAGCTTCATGCCCAGATCTTCGCTGATCACCTGACCACCGGTCAGGATGGCGATGTCTTGCAGCATCGATTTACGACGATCGCCAAAGCCCGGAGCTTTGACAGCCGCAATTTTCAGGCCGCCGCGCAGTTTGTTGACAACCAGGGTTGCCAGCGCTTCGCCTTCAACGTCCTCGGCAATGATCAGCAGCGGCTTTTGCGACTGGATCACCGACTCGAGCAGCGGAACCATGGCTTGCAGCGACGAGAGTTTCTTCTCGTGCAGCAGGATCATGCAGTCTTCCAGCTCGGCAATCATCTTGTCCGGGTTGGTGACGAAATAGGGGCTCAGGTAGCCGCGATCGAACTGCATGCCTTCGACAACAGTGGTCTCGGTTTCCAGACCCTTGTTCTCTTCGACGGTGATCACGCCCTCGTTGCCGACTTTCTGCATCGCGTCAGCGATTTGCTGGCCGATCTCGGATTCGCCGTTGGCGGAGATGGTGCCAACCTGCGCAACTTCGGCGCTGTCGGTCACGTCGCGGGCTGCGGCTTTGATGCCGGCAACCACTTTCGCAGTGGCCAGATCGATCCCGCGCTTGAGATCCATCGGGTTCATGCCTGCGGCCACGGCCTTCATGCCTTCGCGCACGATGGCTTGGGCCAGAACGGTGGCAGTGGTGGTGCCGTCGCCCGCTTCGTCATTGGTGCGGCTGGCGACTTCTTTCACCATCTGCGCGCCCATGTTCTCGAACTTGTCTTCAAGTTCGATTTCCTTGGCAACCGACACACCGTCTTTGGTGATGCGCGGGGCGCCGAAGGATTTGTCCAGGACCACGTTGCGGCCTTTCGGGCCCAGGGTCACTTTCACCGCGTTTGCCAGGATGTTCACACCCTTGAGCATCTTGTTGCGGGCTTCGGTGTCAAATTTGACGTCTTTTGCAGCCATTGCTGTTTTCCTCGTCTAAATTGGTTTCAGGGAAAGGACGATCTCAGGCGATGATGCCGAGAATGTCGCTTTCCTTCATGATCAGCATATCTTCACCGTCGACGGAGACCTCGGTGCCGGACCACTTGCCGAACAGCACTTTGTCGCCAACGTTGACCGCCATCGGGATCAGCTCGCCGCTGTCCTTGCGGGCGCCTTCGCCACAGGCAGTGACGATACCTTCAGCGGGCTTTTCTTTCGCGCTATCGGGAATGATCAGGCCGCCGGCGGTTTTTTCTTCGCCTTCTAAACGGCGCACCAGCACCCGGTCATGAAGTGGTTTGAATGCCATCTTTGCAGCTCCTTGAGGCTCAAAGTTCGTTATTGATTTGGGCCCCTCGTCTTGGGGCCGTTAGCACTCACTAAGAACGAGTGCTGACGAGGCATAGCTAGGAAGAGCTTCGACCCATGTCAATACGAGTCTTTGCGAAAGCCATGTCAGAAAGCCCCGTCACAAAGCCCCGTCACCCTGTGCCCCAGCTATAGGCCCAATGCACCAAACCTTCGGAACCCGCTGGGGTCAGCGCATAGATCCCCTTCTCCACCCGCTCGAACCAGCCATAGTGATTGTCGGCCATCAGCCGGGTCGCCCCGGCCACGCCGGTGGCACGGGCAACCAAGGCGCCTTTTTGCGCCCCATGCTCGGCCAGATGCGCCGCGCAGCGCAGCGCATCTTGGCGATAGGCGGTGACGATCCCGTGTCGGGTTGCGCCGCCCGCATTCGGATCCCCCTCCAGCCGATCGAATTCGCGCAACAGACGCGCAACACGCACCTTGGACTTGCGCGGGGCATAGGGGCCGGGATCACAATGCACCTCGGCCCGGCCATCGCCGCGCACCGTGATCAGCCCCACACCCAATCGACGGCACAGCGCCAGATTGTCCCGCAGCGCCCCGCGCGCGGTGCGCCCGGTGGGGCGCGGCACGGCGATATAGACAAGGTCACTCACCGACTGGCGGGCAATCGCCTGGTGAAACAGGCTTAGCGAAAACCGCAGTTTCAGTTCGACGATGACCGGCGGTTCATCGCCGCGCCGCGCCATCACATCGACCGGGCCCACCTCGCCCTTGACGCAATAGCCCTGCCGCTCCAGCAGCGCCTTGATCGGCGGATAAAGATCTTGTTCCCGGCTCATCGCGGCGCACCCTAACCGATCCGATTTCGCGCGTCCAACGCACACCCGCGCAGCGCAAGAAACCCCACGTGACAAGCGCGGGAGCCCCGATTATAAGCGCGCAAAATCCACCCTCATTGAACAGGACGCGATTATGAGCATTCAAGTCTTTGGCCACAAATCCCCCGACACCGATTCCACCGGCTCTCCGATCCTCTGGGCCTGGTACCTGACCGAAGTGAAAGGCGAAGCCGCCACGCCAAAGCTGCTGGGCGAGCCCAACACCGAGGCCGCCTTTGTTCTGAAACGCTGGAACCTGGACAAGCCTGACATCATTTCCAGCGTCGCCGCTGACGCACCCGTGGTCATCGTCGATACCAACAACCCCGCCGAACTGCCCGCCGAGATCAACGGTGCCGACATTCGTGCCATCATCGACCACCACAAACTGGTCGGCGGCATCGAAACCAAGGGTCCGATCGACATCACCGTGCGTCCGCTGGCCTGCACCGCCACCATCATGATCGACCTGATGGGCGACGACGCCGCCAAGATGCCCGACGCGATCAAAGGTGCCGCGCTGTCGTGCATCCTGTCCGACACGCTGGAATTCCGCAGCCCGACCACCACCGATCACGATCGCGCCGTGGCCGAAAAGCTGGCCGCCGATCTGGGCATCGACATCGCCGCCTATGCCGCCGAGATGTTCGAGGCGAAATCCGATGTCTCCGCCTTCTCCGATGCCGAACTTCTGCGGATGGATTCCAAGGAATACACCATCGACGGCACGGACTTCCGCGTCTCCGTGCTAGAAACCACCGCGCCGAAAATCGTGCTCGACCGCAAGGCCAGCCTGATGGCCTCGATGGTCGATGTCGCCAAGGAAGACGGCGCCGATCAGGTGCTGCTGTTCGTCATCGACATCCTGAACGAAGAAGCCACGCTGCTGGTGCCCAACGATCTGGTCAAGACCGTGGCCGAGAAAAGCTTTGGCGCCACCGTCACGGGTGACACCGTGGTCCTGCCCGGCATCATGAGCCGCAAGAAGCAGATCATCCCGAACCTCAAGGTCTGAGCGGTCCCTCAAGGCCCGCACTCAACTGAACCGGACAGCACCCGCGGGCCCATGCCTGCGGGTGCTTTTCTTTGGACCACCCTGCCCGACCAAACGCATTCCGTCTGGCCATGACGGCCCCGCTGCGCCATATCTGGGCACGCCCCAAGCAGGACGAAAGCCCCATGACCCAGATCATCAACGCCCTTTCCGACATTTCCGACCGCTACGACGTGCTGTTCGTCGATCTCTGGGGCTGTGTGCATGACGGGGTGCGCGCCTTTCCTGCGGCGGTTGCGGCGCTGCAGGCCTACCGCAAGGGCGGCGGCACCGTGGTGCTGGTCACCAATTCGCCCAAGCCCCGCGTCGGCGTGGCCACCCAGATGCGCGAGTTCGGCGTGCCGGACGACGCCTATGACACCATCGCCACCAGCGGCGACAGCGCCCGCGCCGCCATGTTCGAAGGCGTGGTCGGCGAAAAAATCTGGTTCATGGGAGAATGGGACCGCGATCAGGAATTCTTTGAGCCAATGCACGTGATCCACGACCCCGCCCCGATCACCCGCGTCCCGCTGAACGAGGCCGAGGGCATTGTCTGCTGCGGCCCGTTCGACCCGATGGCCGACCCGGCGGTGAACCGGCCGGACTTCCTGCTGGCCAAGACAAAGGGGCTGAAACTGCTCTGCGCCAACCCCGACATCGTGGTCGACCGGGGCGAAACCCGCGAATGGTGCGCCGGCGCATTGGCCCGTCTATATACCGAGATGGGCGGCGAAAGCCTGTATTTCGGCAAGCCGCACCCGCCGATCTATGACCTCGCCCGCCGCCGCCTGATCGAGATGGGCAAGGATGTGCCCAATGCCGCGATTCTGGCCATTGGCGATGGCATCCACACCGATGTCGCCGGGGCCATGGGCGAGGATATCGATTCCCTCTTTATCACCGGGGGGCTGTCGGCGCGCGATACCCAGACCACGCAGCAGCCGGACGCGCAGGCCCTGAGCGCCTTTCTGGAAACCGAAAAAGCCGCACCCAGTTTTGCCATCGGACAATTGCGCTAACATAAAAACCGCTTGATTTTCTGCACCTGCAAAGTAATAAAGTTGCCGTGATCTCCAGTTACGGCGCATATTTATTGCGACCCAGATGAGACAAGAGGACGATATGTTGGACAACCTGCCCCGCGGCACGATCTGCATCGAAGACATCGAGATGGGCATGACCCGCCACCTGCGCAAAGTGGTAACGGACGCGGATATCGAGATGTTCGCGCAGGTCTCCACCGACCGGAACCCGGTGCATCTGGACGACGCTTACGCGCAAGACACCATCTTTGAGGGCCGAATCGCTCACGGCATGCTGACGGCCGGGCTGATCTCGGCGGTGATCGGCGAACAACTGCCGGGGCATGGCACCATCTATATGGGCCAGACTCTGAAATTTCTTGCCCCCGTGCGCCCCGGCGACACGGTTTATGCCGAGGTCAAGGTGATCGATTTCGACGTCGCCAAACGTCGGGTCAAGCTGGATTGCTTTTGCTCGGTGGACGGCAAGAAGGTTCTGGCGGGCGAGGCCACCGTGCTCGCCCCCAGCCGCAAGTTCGACTGATCCCAGCGCGCCCAAGCGCGTCTTGCGCCCGGCGGCGCGGGACGCTAGGCATCGGCTATGCGGATCATTCGGGACTATCAGTTTGTCGAGCCTCAGGATCGTGGTGCCAGCGCCGCGATCGGTAATTTCGACGGCGTGCACATCGGCCACCAGTCGGTGATCCAACTGGCGCGCGCGGCGGCACCACAGGCGCCGCTGGGCATCATCACGTTCGAGCCGCATCCACGCGAATACTTCGCCCCGCAAAGCCCGCCTTTCCGCCTGATGCGTCGCGGCGCACGGGGGCACCGGCTGGAAAAGCTGGGGGTCGAAAAGCTTTATGAGCTGAATTTCAACGCCGCCCTTGCCGGGTTCACGCCCGAAGATTTCGCCCGCACCGTGCTGGCCGAGGGGCTGGGCGTGGCGCATGTGGTCGTCGGGGCGGATTTCTGTTTCGGCAAAGGCCGCGCTGGCACCACTGACGATCTGGTCCGCTTCGGGCAGAAGATGGGCTTTGGCGTCACCGTCGCACCACTGCTGGAACAGTCCGACAACACCATCTCCTCCACCGCGATCCGCACCGCGCTCAGCGAGGGCCGCCCGCGCGAGGCGGCGGCGATGCTGGGCCATTGGCACCGGATCGAGGGGGTCGTCATCGGCGGCGAGCAGCGTGGGCGCGATCTGGGCTTTCCCACCGCCAATATGTCGATCGAGGGGCTGCACCCACCCGCTTTCGGCGTCTATGCGGTGCTGGTCGACGTGCTCGACGGGCCACATAAGGGCAGCTACCAAGGCGCGGCCTCGCTCGGTGTGCGGCCCATGTTCGGCGGCGAGGTTCCCAATATCGAAACCTATATCTTTGACTTTTCCGGCGACCTCTATGGCGCCACCCTTTCGGTCGGGCTGGTGGAGTATCTGCGCCCCGAAATGCAGTTCGAAAGCCTTGATGCGCTGATCGCG
>JASJGL010000096.1:0-13599 GCA_033791545.1 Pseudodonghicola sp.
TTGATGAATGCGGGGGAGGCGCCCTTTCATATCGCCCATGGTGATCGCATCGCCCAGATGGTCGTGGCTCCGGTGGTGCAGGCGCGGTTCGAACTGACGGATGATCTGAGCGAGACCGCGCGCGGGGCGGGCGGCTTCGGCTCGACAGGGCGGCGCTGATGCTGCTGGTCTTTGTTTTGGCCGCCGCGCTTTGGGCCCTTGGCTGGGGTGTCGGGCTGCCTGTGCGTCTGCGCTGGGCAATGGTGGGGCTGTTGTACCTTGCCGTGCTGGCGCTGCATCTGGTGCTGCCCGATGGCCATGCGCTGCGGCTGGCGACGGGGCAGTCACCGGCGCTTTGGCTGATGCTCGGCGGGGCGGGCGTGATCGCGCTGGTCTATGGCTGGGGCGTGCGCACGCTCAAACGCCGGGCCGTCGTGACTTCAGGAGGGGGGACGACATCGGTGGAGGCGAAAACAGGTGAAGAGGCCAAGACAAAACCGGCGCAGGGCACCTTTTCCGAGTCGGAGGTCAGCCGATACGCCCGCCACATCGTGCTGCGCGAACTGGGGGGGCCGGGGCAGAAAAAGCTGAAACAGGCCCGCGTTCTGGTGATCGGGGCCGGGGGGCTTGGCTCGCCCGCGCTGCTCTATCTTGCGGCCGCCGGGGTTGGCGCCCTCGGGGTGATCGACGACGACACGGTTGAGGGCTCCAACCTGCAACGACAGGTGATCCACACCGAGGCGCGGATCGGCATGCCAAAGGTGTTTTCGGCGCAGGTGGCGCTGGAGGCGCTGAACCCTTTTGTCACCATCCGTCCCTATCACCGCCGTTTGGACGAGGAGATCGCCGCCGATCTGTTTGCCGAGTATGATCTGATCCTTGATGGCACCGACAATTTCGAGACCCGCTATCTTGCCAACCGCACCGCCGTGGCGCTGGGCAAGCCACTGATTTCCGGCGCGCTGGCGCAATGGGAGGGGCAGCTGAGCGTGTTTGACCCGGCCCGTGGTGCGCCCTGCTATCAGTGCATCTTTCCGCAGGCCCCGGCGCCGGGTCTCGCCCCGTCTTGTGCCGAGGCCGGGGTGATCGCCCCGCTGCCCGGTGTGATCGGCGCGATGATGGCGCTTGAGGCGGTCAAGGTGATCGCCGACATCGGCGCCCCCCTGCGTGGCGAGATGCTGATCTATGACGGGCTTTATGGCGAGACGCGCAAATTCACGCTGAAGCCGCGCGCCGATTGCCCGGTCTGCGGCAGCGGCGCGGCATGATCGCGGGGTGATATAGCGGTGCGTGACTGGGGGGGACGTGTTGCCCCGGTCGCGGTCGCTCAACTCAGCCAGATCAGATCGTATTGGCTGGTGCCGGCCAGATCGCTCAGGCGGATCTCGAAATCCAGAAAACCGATCAAAAGGTCGACTCCGTCGTCCCGGGCATCGAGGAGGATCAGGGAGCCGCCCAGAAAGGGGATTTCGAGGGAATCTTTTTCCACATCGAAGTCGCGGATCACGTCCGAGCCCGCGCCGGGGTCGAAGACGAAGACATCGCGCCCACGCCCGCCCCAGAGAATGTCGTCACCCGCGCCGCCTTCGATCTGATCGCGACCGCGCCCGCCCCGGATCACGTCGTTCCCGGTGCCGCCGAACAAATCATCGTCTCCGACCCGCCCCGAGAGCCGGTCGTCGCCCCGGTTCCCAGACAGAAAATTGTCTACGCCATTGCCGCGCAGCCAGTCGTTGCCATCGCCGGAAACGGCATGCTCGATCCTCGTGTCGGAGCCGAAGGAGAAGAGCGTGCTGTCGCCATCGCCGATCCCCCCGTCGCGGGACAGGTTCACCACGATATCACTTGTAACCGCCGCGAGGTTGAGCCCGTCGTCCACGCCGCGCAGATCGGTGATCTCGCCCCGTGTCGGATCGCTGTCCAGAACCTCAAAGGCCTCATCCGTGAAGGTATAGACATCGTTGCGACCGGGCGTCGTGCCATAGGCGGTGATTGAGAAATCGGACAGTTGGATCGCTTTGTCGTTGTCCACGGTGTCCTCCGCCCGCAGGGTCCAACTGCCATCGGCATCCTCGCCCCGCAGGTGCTGCACAAGGAAGGTCCAGCTCAGCCCGTCCTTGGCGACCTTGCCGGCCGTATAGAAGGAACGTTCGGTGTCTGTCAGGGCGATCTCGGTTCCGTCGGGCGACACCAGCGTAAGCTGCAGGTCATGGATCCGGTCGGCCTGGATATGGACGGTAACCTCGACGGATTCGATATCGAAACCATTCTCGGCCTCGATCCGCGTGGACAGTTCCAGCGCGGTGCCGTCGCCGGGGACGTCATGCACGACGGCGGGGGTGGGGCCGCTTGTGACCTGTTCCTCGTTGGCCGAGGTGGCAGGGGTGTTGAACAGGCTCCAGACCTCGGCCATGCGCACGGCGGCAAGGGGATCGACCTCGCCATAGCCATAGTCGTTGCTGATGTGGCGCCCGCCGCCGTTCCAATGGGTGTCACCGTTGTACTGCCATGCGAAGCGTTCGTTCGGGCTGGCCATGTCGCGGCCGGTCTGCTGGGCCGACAGCGACAGGATTTCCTGCACGTCGCGCCAGCCCAGATCGGGATTGGCCTCCAGCATCAGCGCCACCACGCCCGAGACCATCGGCGTTGCCGCCGAGGTGCCGTCGAAGTGCATGTAATCGGTCGGGTCCGCGACCAGATCGCCAACCCCAGGAAGCGTCCGGTTTGTCAGCCCATAGGGATCGCCCCAATCGCCCCAATCGACGTCATGGGTGTTGTTCGTCGTGATGGTTCCGGACTTCACGCCCACCCCGACGGGCGCGGTCACCAGAAGGTTCGCGCCACGATTGGAATAGCTCAGCACGACACCGGCATGTGACGTCGCCCCGACCAAGATGAACTCGCGCAGCGTGTTGTAATACTCGGCCTGCGCGGTGGAGGATTCATTGCCGACCGCCTTCACCAGGATGGTGCCCAGCCCATAGCGACCGGATTCGGCGGCCTCTTCATAGGCGGCCCCGACCAGTGGGTTGCTCTTCACCGGGTCGCCCAGAAGGTAATCCGGCACCCCGCCCCAGCTGTTGTTCGATATGTCGACATGCTGCAACGTCTCGAACAGGGCCTCGGCAAGTGGGGTCTTTTGGTTTTGCCACCACTCCTGAAGGCCGACCGACACAAGGCTGGCGTCGAACGCGACACCGACCGCGCCCTCTCCATTGGCAGAGGCCGCGATAAGCCCGGCGACACCGGTGCCATGGGTCAGGGCCGGGTCGGGATCGATGGCATAACGCTCGCTCCGGAACAGCGGAAACAACCCGGTGATCTCCTTTCCGGCCAGATCCTGGTGATGGAAATCGACGGACACGTCATAGACGCCGACGATGACACCCGCGCCGGTGTATTCGCCCCAGACGATTTCCAGCCCGTTCAGCGCGGCCAGATGGCGTTGGTATGGATAGAGCGGATCGGTGGGAACGAAGGCGGCAATGGACGAGGCGGCAGACATGGCAGTGCTCCGATGATCGAGGACGGTGCGACGACCCTGCCCGATCGGACGCGCCAAGTCATTCATGGATTGCGGCCCATGGATTGCGGTGCGGCGTGGGTCTCGCGGCCTGCGGTAGTTCTCCCGAAGCGGGATCTGGGCTGTCCCCACTGGACATTCCCCGCGCGCTGCATAGCTTGCGTAGGCAAAGGAGACCCTTATGAACACCCCGACGATCCTGTCCGACTGGAACACCCCGTTCCAGATCGCCCCGTTTGATGCCATTTCCGACGATGATTTCGCCCCGGCGCTAGAGCTTGCGCTCGCCGCCCACCGCGACGAGATCGCGGCGATCACGCAAACCCCCGAGCCGGCGAGTTTTGCCAATACCATCGAGGCGTTGGAGGCGGCGGGCAAGGCGCTGGACAAGGTGCTGTCCGTGTTTTTCACCGTGGCGGGGGCGGACAGCAACCCCGAACGCCAGGCCTTGCAGCGCGCGTTTTCGCCCAAGCTCGCTGCGCATTATTCCGAGATTTCCGCCAACACGGCGCTGTTCGCGCGGGTGGCCGATCTTTGGGCGCGCCGTGACACGCTGGCGCTGACCCCGGAACAGGCGCGCGTGCTGATGCTGACCCATCGCGGCTTTGTCCGCTCTGGCGCTGCGCTCACGGGCGAGGCGGCAGAGCGGATCAAGCAGATCAAGGCGCGGCTGGCGACGCTCGGCACGCAGTTCACCCAGAACCTGCTGGCCGATGAGAGCGACTGGCGGATGCAGTTGGGCGAAGACGATCTTGAGGGGCTGCCCGATTTCGTGATCCGTGTCGCCCGCATGGCCGGTGCGGAAAACGGCATGGATGGCCCCGTGATTACCTTGTCACGCTCGCTGATTGTGCCGTTCCTGCAGTTTTCGCCGCGCCGCGATCTGCGCGAAACTGCTTGGCGGGCCTGGGCGGCGCGCGGGGCGAATGGCGGTGAAACTGACAACCGCGAGATTGCCGCCGAAATCCTGCACCTGCGGGAAGAGCGGGCAAAGCTGTTGGGCTATGAGAGTTTCGCCGCCTACAAGCTGGAAACCGAGATGGCCAAGACGCCGGAGGCGGTCAAGGACCTTTTGATGCAGGTCTGGGGCCCGGCGCGGGCGCAGGCCGAGGCGGATGCCAAGGTGCTGAGCGCAAGGATGCACGAGGACGGGCTGAATGGTGAACTGGAGCCTTGGGACTGGCGCTATTACGCCGAGAAGCGGCGCAGGGCGGAACACGATCTGGATGAGGCGGCGCTGAAACCCTATCTGCAGCTTGACCGGATGATCGAGGCCGCCTTTTCCTGCGCGCATCGTCTGTTCGGGCTGGAGTTCGCGCCGCTCGACGTGGCGCTGTATCACCCCGATTGCCGCGCGTGGGAGGTGACGCGCGGTGGCAAACATGTGGGCGTGTTCATCGGCGACTATTTCGCTCGCGGCTCGAAACGTTCCGGCGCGTGGTGTAGTGCCATGCGGGGGCAGGCCAAGTTCCCCGAACCGCAGGCCCCGGTGGTGATCAACGTGTGCAACTTTGCCAAGGGCGATCCGGCGCTGCTGTCCTACGACGACGCGCGCACGCTGTTTCATGAATTCGGCCACGCGCTGCACCAGCTGTTGTCGGATGTTACCTATGAGAGCATCTCGGGCACCTCGGTGGCGCGTGACTTTGTTGAGCTGCCCAGCCAACTGTTTGAGCATTGGCTCGAAGTTCCCGAAGTGCTGAGCGAATTTGCCACCCATGTGGAGACCGGCGCGCCGATGCCTGACGCGATGCGCGACAAGGTGCTGAACGCGGCCAATTTCGACATGGGATTTCAGACGGTGGAATATGTGGCCTCGGCGCTGGTCGATCTGGCGTTCCATGACGGGGCGGCGCCGTCGGACCCGATGGCAAAACAGGCCGAGGTTCTGGCTGAGATCGGCATGCCTCACGCCATCGGCATGCGCCACGCCACGCCGCAATTCGCGCATGTGTTTTCCGGCGACGGCTACAGCTCGGGCTATTACAGCTACATGTGGTCCGAGGTGATGGACGCCGATGCCTTTGCGGCCTTTGAAGAGGCCGGCGGTGCCTTTGATCCCGAGCGCGCCCGCGCGCTGGAGGCCCATATCCTGTCGGCCGGCGGCTCGGACGAGCCGGAGGCGCTTTACACCGCGTTTCGCGGTCGGTTGCCGGGAGTCGAGGCGCTGCTGAAAGGGCGCGGGCTGGCAGCCTGATTGCGCCTGCGGCGCAGGCCTTCGGCGAGAGTATTTGGGACAAGAAGAAGCTCTGGGTCCTTGCCCCGGCTTGGTCTTGTTTCAAATATGGCCCCCCTTGGCAGGGGGGGCGCGCCTTAATAGCCCAGCGTGCGGTCGACCAGGTGCAAGAGCGGTTCGCCCGCCTCGCCACGGCGTATATTCTCGGCAATGACGTCTGCGGCGGTGTCGGCACGGGTTTCCGAGGCGATATGCGGCGTCACGGTGACCTTGGGATGGGCCCAGAACGGATGTTCGGGCGGCAGCGGCTCGACCCGGAAGGTGTCGAGCGTGGCATGTGCCAGATGGCCGCTGTCGAGCGCGGCCAGCAGCGCCTCATCGTCAATCAGCGGGCCGCGGCCGGGGTTGAGCACGACCGCGCCTTGCGGCAGCTGCGCGAGGGTTTCGGCATTGAGCACATCGCGCGTGGCCGCCGTGTTGGGCAGCAGCAACACCAGAATGTCGGCGCAGGCCAGCGCTTGTCGCATGCCGTCTTCGCCATGCAGGCAGGTGATGCCCTCAATTGATTTGGCGCTGCGGCTCCAACCGGTGACCGGAAAGCCGAGGCCGGCCAGCGCCTGACCGCAGGCGCTGCCGAGGGCGCCGAGCCCGAGGATGGTGACGCGCCGGTCGCGGGCCAGCGGCGGGGCGATGCTGCTCCAGATGCCGTTCTGTCCCAGGATGTGCGCATCCATGCCCAAGTGATGGCGCAGCACATGGCCGGTTACCCATTCGACCATGCCCTGAGTCAGCCCGTGATCGACCATTCGCGCCAGCGGCACGGTCAAGGTGGGGTTGCCGACGACCGTTTCGATCCCGGCCCAAAGGCTCAGCACCGCTTTCAGGCGCGGGAACCGGGTGAAATCATGATCGGCGCCGCGGCCAGCGGGGGCAAAGACGATGTAGTCGACCTCTTCCGGTGGCAGATCCTCGGACAGTCGGAAATCGAGCCCGGTGGCCGCCAAAGCGCGCAGGAGCGGGGCCTGATATTGCGTCCAGCGTTTCGGCGTGGAGAGAAAGAGAACATTGGTGGTCATGGGCATTCCTGTTGGCGAGTTAGCGGGGGCGATGGACATGGGCGCTTTGCACGATGCCGAAGGCGGCCATGAGCACCAGCATAGCCGAGCCACCATAGCTGACCATGGGCAGCGGCACGCCGACCACCGGGGCAAGCCCCATCACCATCGACATGTTGACGGCGAAGAAAAGGAAGAAGTTGACGGCAATGCCCAGCGTGACCAGAGAGGAAAACCGGTCGCGGGCGGCCAGCGCCGAGGCAATGCAGAACAGGATGATCAGCCCATACAGGGTGAGCAGGGACATGCCGCCGACAAAGCCGAACTCTTCGGCCAAGGTGGTAAAGATGAAGTCGGTATGTTTTTCGGGCAGGAAGTTCAGCCGCGATTGCGTGCCCTGCATGAAGCCGCGCCCGGTCCAGCCGCCCGAGCCCAGTGCAATCTTGGACTGGGTGATGTGATAGCCGGCCCCCAGCGGGTCGCTGCCCGGGTCGAGGAAGGTGTCGACGCGGCGATACTGATAGTCCTTGAGCATTTGCCAGGGCGTGCCGCGCGATTCAAAGACCGCCGTCACCAGGCCGATGCCAGCGGCGATCACGGCGGCGAAATAGGCCCAATGGACCCCGGCGACAAACATGATCGCGCCCCCCGCCGCCATCAGCAGGATCGCGGTGCCCAGATCCGGTTGTTTCAGAACCAGCGCGGTGGGGACAAGGATGAACAGCACCGGCAGCAGCACCCAGAGCGGGCGCGAGGTGCGCTCGGCCGGGAGCCAATCGTAATAGGCCGCGAGCAGCATCACCAGCGTGATCTTGGTCAGTTCGGAGGGTTGCAGCCGCATGAACCCAAGGTCGATCCAGCGCTGTGCGCCCATGCCGACGGTGCCGAATAATTCGACCCCGATCAACAACAGCACCGACACCGCATAGGCCAGCGCGGCCATGTTGCGCCAGAACCAGATCGGCACCATGGCGATGGCGATCATCACCACAAAGCCGAGCGCAAAACGTTTGATCTGGGGCTCGGCCCAGGGCGTGAAGGAGCCGCCCGCGACGGAATAGAGCATCAGCACACCCACCCCGGCGACCGAGATCAGCAACAGCGCCAGCGGCCAGTTCAGGTAGAGCACCTTGCGCAGCCCTGACGGCGTGGATTTGACCCGGTGCTCCAGATAGCTCATGCGCGGCCGCTCTGTTCCTGCTGGGCGCGCAGTCGTTCGCGGTGCAGCCGGTCCTGCTGGGCCTTGATCCGGCTGCGGTCCTTGGACGGGTAGGCGGCCAGTGGCGGGGTGTCGCCATAGAGCGCCTGCAGCATCACGTCGCGCCCCACCGGCGCCGCCACCGACGAGCCGCCGCCGCCATGTTCGACCACCACGGAGACGGCGTATTTCGGTTTGTCATAGGGGGCGAAGCAGACGAACAGTGCGTGGTCGCGCCTGTTCCACGGCAGGTCGGCGTTGCGGGTCACCCCGGCGGCCCGTTCGGCGGTGGTGATGTTGCGCACCTGGCTGGTGCCGGTCTTGCCCGCCATGCGGAAGGCGTCTTCGATAATGCGGCTGCCATAGGCGGTGCCACGCCGGTCGTTCGAGACCGCATACATCGCCTTGCGCAGGGTGCGCAGGTTGTTTTCGTTCACCCCCAGCGGCGCGCCGCCAAGGCTGGGCTGTTCAATCCCGTCGATCGACTTGATCAGGCGCGGCGTGAGATCACGCCCGGTGGCGAGCCGGGCGGTCATCACTGCCAGCTGCATCGGCGAGGCCAGCATATAGCCCTGACCGATCGCGGCATTGGCGGTGTCGCCGATCAGCCATTCGGCGCCGTGTACGCGTTTTTTCCAGGCGCGGTCGGGTGCGAGCCCGCTGGCCACTGCAGACATCGGCACGTCGTGGTGTATGCCGAGGCCGAACCGCTGGGCCATGGCCGAGATCTTGTCGATCCCGACCTTGAGCGCGAGGTCATAGAAATAGACGTCGCAGCTTTGTTTGAGCGCGCCTTCCAGGGTCAAATGGCCATGCCCGCCGCGCTTCCAGCAGTGGAACCGGCGGCCCGAGACCTCGAGATAGCCGGGGCACCAGACGGTGTCTTCGGAGCCGATCAGCCCCTCTTCCAGCGCCGCCATGGCGGTGATCATCTTGAAGGTGGAGCCGGGCGGGTACAGCCCTTGCACCGTTTTCGAGGCGAGCGGGCGATGGATGTCCTCGGTCAGCGTGCGGTAGTCGGCGACCGAAATGCCGCGCACGAACAGATTGGGATCAAAGCTGGGCGAGGAGGAGATGGCGCGCAGATCGCCGGTTTCGCAGTCGATCACCACGGCGCTGGCGCTTTCGCTGCCCAGCCTCGCCTGAACATAGCCCTGAAGATCGGCATCGACCGAGAGTTGCAGATCGGCGCCGGGCTGGCCCTCACGGCGGTCCAACTCGCGCATGACGCGGCCGGTGGCGTTGACCTCGACCCGCTTTGCGCCGGCCTTGCCGCGCAGCATCACCTCGCGCTTGGCCTCCAGCCCGACCTTGCCGATCTGGAACCGCGGAATGCGCAGCACGGGTTCGGGGTCTTCGATCTTGCTCAGGTCATAATCCGAAACCGGACCGACATAGCCGATCACATGGGCGAAATCGGCGCCGCGCGGATAGACGCGGGTCAGACCGACTTCGGGCGTGATACCGGGCAGGGCAGGGGTGTTCACTGCCACTTTCGAGATGTCCTCCCAGCCGATCCGATCGGCCAGCGTGACCGGCAAAAATGGCGGGCTGCGCTGCATCTCGGCGCGGGCGCGGTCCAGATCCTCAGCATCCAGCGGGATCAGCTCGGACAGCTCGGCCAGCACCCGATCGACATCGCCGGCATCCTCGCGCACGATGACGATGCGATAGCTTTGCACATTCTGCGCCAGCACATTTCCGTTGCGGTCAAAGATCTTGCCACGGGCTGGCGGGATCAGGCGGATGTTGATGCGGTTTTCCTCGGCCAGCAGGCGGAACTGGTCGGCCTGTTCGACCTGAAGATAACGCATGCGCATTGCCAGCCCGCCAACAAAGGCCAGCTGGACCCCCGCCAAAAGCAGCGCCCGGCGGCTGGAAACGCGGTTCAAGTGTTCAAGTTCGCGAGGATTGCGTCTCATGCCCGTTTCCCCATTGCTTCGACATCGCTGGGCGACAGCTTGCGCACCCCCATCAACGATTGCGTGACCAGAACCACCAGCGGATAGGCGAGCATGGTCATCACCATCTGAAACAGGCTGAGGCTGAGCTGGGCCTGTTCGACGGCCAGCAGCGCCAACACCAGCCGGTTCAGCACTGTGATCGCCAGCAGCGTCAGGCAGACTGCCAGCCATTCCCCGGCAAAGCTGGCCTCGCGCAGACCGCCGGCGCGGGTCTTGAGATATTCGCTGCCCAGCACCACCAGCAGCGCCATCAGCCCCGGCGGGCGTTGGAACAGCAGATCTGCCATCAGCATCATGGCAGCGATGCTGGCGGCGGGCGCAAAGTCAGGTCGTCGCAGGCACCAGGCAAAGGTAAAGGCGATCAGCAGATCGGGCGGCGCCCAGCGCCGCGGCACGGTGTCGAGCGGGATCAGGTGAAAGAACATGATCAGAAGCGCCAGCCCCAGAAAGGCGGCGCGCATCAGCCAGAGGTGCGAGGGGGACGCGCTAGCCACCGCTGGCCTCCTCGTCCGGGGCAGTAGGGGCGGTGGGGGGCACGGGGTCGGTCGCTGGCAGGACAAGCCTGCCGGGATCGGTGATGGTTTCAGCCCCGTGAAGGCGCAGCACCCGCAGAAATTCCAGCCGCTCGTAATCCGCCGCCAGCCGCACCCGCAGCCGCCCTGTCGGGTCGGCGGCAACCTGCCCGATCAGCAGGCCGGCGGGAAACACCCCGCCATCCCCCGAGGTAACGACCCGGTCACCGGGACGGACCAGATCCGCGTTCTCCAGAAAATCGATCAGTGGCGCGGCGGTGTTGTTGCCGGCGACAAGCGCGCTCTGGCCCGAGGGCTGGACGATCGCGGGCACCGAGCTGGAGGCATCGGTCAGCAGGATCACCCGCGCGGTGTTCTGGCCGGTGCCAGAGATCCGCCCGACCAGCCCGATCCCGTCCATCGCCGCCCAACCGTCCTGGATGCCGTCCCGTGCGCCGACGTTCAGCAGCACCGACTGGCGGAAGGGCGAGCCACTGTCGGCCAGCACCACGCCGGTCACATAGGTCAACCGCGGGTCAAGCCGCACGTTGTTGAGATCAAGCAGGCGGGCGTTTTCCTGCTCCAGTTGCAGAGCGGCCTCTTTCCAGGCCTTCATCTGGCGCAACTCGCGGCGCAACTCCTGATTCTGGTCGGTCAGCCGGCGATAGCTTTGGAAATCGCGGATCAGGTTGATCGTGCCGGTGATGGGCGCCATCGCCCAGCCCATCGAGGGAACGACGTGATCAACCACTTGGGCGCGGAAACGCTCCACCCGCGGACTGTCGATGCGCCAGATCAGGAAGATGCCCAGCAGGCACAGAACCAACACCCCCAGCCCCAACCGGCGCAGGGGGGTGGTATAATCGTCGCGCTGTGAGCGGTCCCTGGCCAATGGCATCCTTGCGTCACATGTCACGACCGCACGGGGCGACCGGACAAAGGGTGCGCCCCCTAGCTGTCGTAGTCGATCGCGTGGCGGAGCTGTTTTTCGTATTCCAGCGCCTTGCCGGTGCCAAGCGCCACGCAATTCAGGCTCTCATCGGCGATCGAGACGGCCAGCCCGGTTTGCTCGCGCAGGGCAAGGTCGAGATCCCCCAGCAGCGCGCCGCCGCCGGTGAGCATCACGCCGCGATCCACGATATCCGCCGCCAGATCCGGCGGCGTGGTTTCCAGTGCGGTCATTACCGCTTCGCAAATCTGTTGCACCGGTTCGGCCAGCGCCTCGGCGATCTGGGCCTGGCTGACCTCGATCTCTTTCGGAATCCCGTTCAGCAGATCGCGACCGCGAATCTGCATCGAGGTGCCGCGCCCGTCATCGGGCATCCGCGCGGTGCCGATCGTGGTCTTGATCCGTTCGGCGGTGCTTTCCCCGATCAGCAGGTTCTGCTGGCGCCGCAGATAGGCGATGATCGCCTCATCCATACGGTCGCCGCCGACCCGGACCGAGCGGGCGTAAACGATGTCGCCCAGCGACAGGACCGCAACCTCGGTGGTGCCGCCGCCGATATCCACGACCATGTTGCCGGTGGGGTCGGTGATCGGCATGCCGGCCCCGATGGCCGCTGCAATGGGTTCCGCGATCAGCCCGGCGCGGCGGGCGCCGGCGCTCAGCACGGATTGACGGATCGCGCGTTTCTCAACCGGGGTGGCGCCGTGGGGCACGCAGACGATGATCTTGGGTTTGGAGAAGGTCGAGCGTTTGTGCACCTTGCGAATGAAATGCTTGATCATCTCTTCGGCGGTGTCGAAATCCGCGATCACGCCTTCGCGCATCGGGCGGATCGCCTGGATCGAGCCGGGCGTGCGCCCGAGCATCAACTTGGCATCTTCGCCGACGGCGAGCACCTTCTTGACACCGTCCTTGATGTGATAGGCCACCACTGAGGGTTCCGACAGGATGATGCCGCGCCCTTTGACGTAGACCAAAGTGTTCGCCGTACCAAGGTCAATGGCCATGTCCGAAGTGAACAAGCCGCCGAAATTTCCAAACACCGACATATATACCTGCGATCCTGTAAAGTACTGCGCGCCTGGTCCACGACTCCTGAAAAGCCGGACCTCTGTCTTATAGGCAGCTGTGACACAGCGTGAAAGAGCGGATTCGCGGCGGGCAGCGCGTTTTCGCCTGTGACCTCAACTGAGATGGCCGGCGCGCGGTTCGTGCGCGCCGGCCTCGTGGGTCTAGCCCGCGTCTTTGTACGACACTTCGCGGGTATCCGCGCCGGGGCCGGCCTTTTCGCGACGCACCAGCAACCGGTTCAGCGCGTTGACATAGGCCTTGGCGCTGGACACCACGGTATCGGTATCCGCCGACTGGCCGGTGGCGATCACGCCATCCTCTTCCAGCCGCACGCTGACGGTGGCCTGGGCATCGGTGCCCTCGGTCACGGCGTTCACCTGATACAGCTGCAACCGCGCCTCGTTGGGATAAAGCGCGCGCACGGCCTTGAAGGTGGCGTCCACGGGGCCGTCGCCATGTTCGGTTGCGATCGCCTCCTTGCCGTCGATTTCCATCTCAAGCGTTGCCTCGGCCGGCCCGTCGGTGCCGCAGAGCACCTTGAGCGATACGATCTGCAAGCGGTCATTGGCCGGATCGACGGTGTCGCCCACCAGTGCCACGATATCGTCGTCATAGACTTCCTTCTTGCGGTCGGCGAGTGCCTTGAACCGCACGAAAACGTCCTTGAGCTGGTTGTCCCCGATCTCATAGCCCAGATGCTTGAGCTTGTCGCGCAATGCGGCGCGGCCAGAGTGTTTGCCCATCACCAAGTTCGACGCGGCCAGGCCTACATCCTCGGGGCGCATGATTTCGAAGGTCTCGGCGTTCTTCAACATGCCGTCCTGATGGATGCCGCTTTCATGCGCAAAGGCGTTCTTGCCGACGATCGCCTTGTTGAACTGCACCGGAAAGCCCGACACGGTCGAAACCCGGCGCGAGATATGCATGATCTTGGTGCTGTCCACGCCGGTGGTCCAAGGCAGGATGTCGTGGCGCACCTTGAGCGCCATCACCACCTCTTCCAGCGCGGTGTTGCCAGCGCGTTCGCCCAGCCCGTTGACGGTGCATTCTATCTGGCGCGCGCCACCGGCCACGGCGGCCAGCGCATTCGCCGTCGCCATGCCAAGGTCGTTGTGGCAGTGGGTGGCAAAGATCACCTCGTCGGCCCCGGGAACTGTTTCGATCAGGCGGCG
>JASJGL010000097.1:0-9606 GCA_033791545.1 Pseudodonghicola sp.
TCGAGGTTGATGCCGCGACGCTGGCCAAGGCGGCGCAGAACGATGATTTGCCGCTGGTGGCGGATTTCTGGGCGCCTTGGTGCGGGCCGTGCCGGATGATGGCGCCGGAATTTTCCAAGGCGGCGCAGACGATGCAGGGGCGCGCCCGGTTGGTCAAGCTGAACACCGAGGAACATCAGGCGGCGGGTATGAAATACGGCATCCGCGGCATTCCCACGATGGTGGAATTCGCCGGCGGGCGCGAGGTCAAGCGGCAGTCGGGCGCAATGCAAGAGCCGCAAATCGTGCGCTGGATCGACGGCTGAGGGGGGCCGGGGCGGGCGCATACGTCCGCCCTTGTCTCGCTTTGACAGCGGGCGCTTCGGTGTCCGTTGTCGCGGCGATCAGAAGCTAAGCGTGGTGACAACCCGGCCCGGTTTCATCGCCACTGTGCTGCCATCGTCGAGCTGTTTGCGCATCCCGCGCAAGACGGTGGCAGAGCCGGGTATACCAGCCTCGGCCGCCGCCCTGTCCGCGGCGCTGACCCGGTCTTGGGCGCAGTCGCCTTTGACCGTCCAGCGCCGGTACGAGATCGGACCGGCCACCGCCCCGGCGATCACCCGCGGCGCCACATCGTTGGGCCGCACCTGCCCGGAGACGATCAGCGCCTTGATCGCCTCGGCGATGATCTCGGCGCTGTCCTGAAATTCCATCGCTGCAATCTGGCGCTCGGCCTCGGTCGCTGCGCCATCGGTCAGGCAATGGCGGGCGACGAACAGCCAGTCGTGGATCATGTAGGCGGGCGCATAGCCCCATGGGGCAAAGCCGTTGAACATCTGACCGGCGCGCGGGATCGAGCCGCCGTCGGTATAGATCATCTCGGGCTGGATCACTTGGGGCGTGCCCTCGGACCGCACCAGCCGCAACGGATCACGCGGATTGGGCACATAGACGAATCGCCCATCCCCGGCGCCGCCTCCTTCCCCCACCCACATGACAAACAGCGTGCCCTTGAACCGGCCAGCCGGAACCGCGTCATAGTCCACATGGCCGCAGGCGGCGAGGAGCAGGGCAAGCAGCAGGGCAAAGCGGTGCATCGGGTCTCTCCGGGCGGTTTGGGGAATTGTGCCGGAGGCGGGGGTGTTTGGGAAGGGGCGCGCCGGTCAGCTTTGCACGCGCTGGGGCAGGGCGCAGGAAAACAGCGCGGCCAGAAGCGCGGCGGTGCCGGTGGTGGTGCCGATCCAGCCAAAGAACCAGAATTGACCGGCCAGCGCATCCTCGGCAAAGGAGGCCGCGAATTCGCCTTTGCCCCAAGAGGCTGCGGCAAAGCTGGCCAGAGCGATCAGCGCAAAGAGCGTAATCCGCACCCGCGCCGCCACCCCGGCGCGGGCGGTGAGCAGGGCCAGCAACAGCCCGGCAGGGGCTCCGATCCAGACCACCTGCGCCGCCCACCAAGGATGGGCACCAAGCAGCTGCGGCAGACCGATCAGCGGGGCCAAGGCCATCAGGACGGCGGCGGGGATCAGGGCGGGGATATGTTTCATGCGGCAACCTCTGTCAGAACGGCAGGGGTCAGCCTAGATCGTGCGAGGGCGGCGCGAAACAGCCCTCACGCAAGGGTGAGTCATTGTGTGATCAGTAGGACGCAGGTCGCGTGCAAGGTGGGCGTGAGACGGCCAAAAATTGGGCAGGGGCCCCGAGGCGGTCGGTACCGTAGATCAAGACCTCGCGGCACGCCGTGGGCCGCGCTGTCGACTTTGGCGAAATTTGGTTAAGTGGCCGGGGAAAGGAAAATCGCCCGCCAGAGAGTGGCGGGCGATACAGGGCGGGGGAAATTTACCGCGAGAACTTCTTGTACTTCAACCGTTTGGGTTCCAGCGCATCTGGCCCCAGACGGCGCTTCTTGTCTTCTTCATAGGCAGAGAAATCGCCCTCGAACCATTCCACATGGGCCTCGCCCTCAAACGCCAGCATATGGGTGCAGATCCGGTCGAGGAAGAAACGATCGTGCGAAATCACCACGGCGCAGCCGGCGAAATCGACCAGCGCATCTTCCAGTGCGCGCAGGGTTTCCACGTCAAGGTCGTTGGTCGGTTCGTCAAGCAACAGGACATTGCCGCCCTCTTTCAGTAGCCGCGCCATATGCACCCGGTTGCGTTCGCCGCCTGACAGCAGCCCGACCTTTTTCTGCTGATCGCCGCCCTTGAAGTTGAAGGCCGAGCAATAGGCGCGGCTGTTGACCTGGGCATCGCCCAGTTCGATGATCTCGGCGCCGCCAGAGATCGCCTCCCAGACGTTGTCATCGGGATTCAGGTCGTCGCGCGACTGATCGACATAGGACAGTTTGACCGTGTCGCCGTATTCTATGGTGCCGGCGTCGGGGGCCAACTGGCCGGTCAGCATGCCGAACAGGGTCGATTTACCGGCACCGTTGGGGCCGATCACGCCGACGATGCCGCCGGGTGGCAGCGAGAACGACAGATCCTCGATCAACTGCTTGTCGCCCATGTGCTTGGTCAGGTGTTCGACCTCGATCACCTTGGAGCCCAGACGCGGGCCGTTGGGGATGACGATCTGCGCGCGCGTGATCTTTTCGCGCTCGGACTGGCCAGCCATCTCGTTATAGGACTGAATCCGCGCCTTGGATTTCGCTTGCCGGGCCTTGGCGCCCTGCCGCATCCAGTCCAATTCGCGTTCCAGCGTCTTTTGCCGGGCCTTGTCCTCGCGGGCCTCATGCTGCAGGCGCTTGGCTTTCTGTTCCAGCCATGCGGAATAGTTGCCCTCGTTCGGGATGCCGCGGCCACGGTCCAGCTCCAGGATCCACGAGGTGATGTCGTCAAGGAAATACCGGTCGTGGGTGACGATCAGGATCGTGCCCTTATACTCGACCAGATGCTGTTGGAGCCAGGCGATGGTCTCGGCGTCCAGGTGGTTGGTCGGTTCGTCAAGCAGCAGCATGTCCGGCGCTTCGAGCAGCAGCTTGCACAGCGCGACGCGGCGTTTCTCACCGCCCGACAGGGTGGTGACATCGGCATCGTCCGGCGGGCAGCGCAGCGCCTCCATGGAGACGTCGATCTGGCTGTCGAGATCCCACAGGTTCTGGCTGTCGATCTCGTCCTGCAACTGGGCCATCTCGTCGGCGGTTTCGTCCGAGTAGTTCATGGCCAGTTCGTTATAGCGATCAAGGATCGCCTTTTTCTCGGCCACGCCCAGCATCACGTTTTCACGCACCGACAGGCTTTCATCAAGCTGCGGCTCCTGCGGCAGATAGCCGACCTTGGCGCCTTCGGCGGCCCAAGCCTCGCCGGTGAAATCCTTGTCGATGCCGGCCATGATCCGCATCAAGGTGGATTTGCCGGACCCGTTGACGCCGACGACGCCGATTTTCACCCCGGGCAGAAAGTTCAGGTGGATGTTTTCAAAGCATTTCTTGCCACCGGGGTAGGTCTTGGAAACACCCTGCATGTGGTAGACATATTGATAGGCGGCCATGGTTACTCCGGTTTTGGACTGGGAAAAGCGCGCAGCGCGCACTGTTTGGCCCTAGATAGTGGTCCCGGCGCGCGCGGGCAAGCCGCCTGCACAAGCCGCCTGCACAGGAGGGCGATGCGATGCGACGCTGGGGGATTGACGCGTGGGGCTTGAAGTCCGACAAAAATAATCAGAAATAAGGGGCGGCGCAGCCCTGCGCAAAACCCGCGCAAAATGGAGATATGCCCATGTCCGCAGCCCCCGGTCCCGTCCTTCCCGATCTGAAACGCCCCGCCCGTGGCAAGCCCGGTGCGCGGCTGGTTTCGGTGGCGGCCAGCCGCCGGATCACGCCGAACATGATCCGGCTGACCCTGACCGGGCCGGATCTGGCGGATGTTCGAAATGGCTGTGAAGGGGCGAATTGCAAGATCCTGTTGCCCGAGGCGGGGCAGACGCGCGAGGGTTTTGCCCACCAGATCAAGCAGGGGCCGCGCCCGGTGACGCGGACCTATACGGTGCGGCACTGGCGGCCCGAGGTGCTGGAACTGGATGTGGATTTCGTCGATCATGGTACTGAGGGACCGGCCAGCGCCTTTGCCAACCGGGCGGTGCCGGGTGATTTCTGTGGCTTTGCCGGGCCGGGGCCGGTCAAGCTCGCCGGGCTGACGGCCGACTGGTATCTGGTGGCCGCCGATATGTCGGCGCTGCCGGTGGCCGCCGCCACGTTGGAAGCAATGCCGCGCGATGCGCGCGGCGTGGCGATCTTTGAGGTGACCGACCCCGCCGACCGGCAGCAGATCGACGCGCCCGAAGGGATCGTGCAGCACTGGTTGCCGCATCCCGACCCGCACCGGCCCTCGCAGGCGCAGGAGACACTGATCCGGGCGCTGGACTGGCCCAAGGACCCCGATGTGCGGGTCCAGACCTGTATTGCCGGCGAAAGCGCGGTGATCAAATCGCTGCGCGCCTATCTGCATCAAGACCGCGGGCTGCCGCGCAAGGACACCTATATCTCGGGCTATTGGAAGATCGGGCTGGTCGAGGACGAGCATCAGGTAGAGAAGCGCCGCGACAACGCCTGAAAGAGCGCGCTCATTTGCGCTGGACCCTCCCGCGTGCGGCCCCTAGGTTCGCCCGCCAGAGGAGACAGGGAATGCGAACCGGATTTCCACCTGCCGGGCGGGGCCAGTCTGTTGGACTGTTGGGCGGGTCGTTTGATCCGGCCCATGCGGGACATGTGCATATCACGCGCGAGGCGCTGCGGCGTTTCGGGCTGGATCGGCTGTGGTGGCTGGTCACGCCGGGCAACCCGTTGAAGGATCGCGGCCCCGCCCCACTTGCCGTGCGGATGGCACGGGCGCGGGCGCAGATGCAGCACCCGAAGGTGAGCATCACGGATATCGAGTCGCGGCTGGGCACCCGCGCCACCGCCGATACGCTGATGGCGCTGCGCGCGGCCTATCCCGGTGTGCGATTCGTCTGGCTGATGGGGGCGGATAATCTGGCCCAGTTTCACCGCTGGCAGAACTGGCGAACGATCATGGAGACCGTGCCGCTGGGCATTTTGGCGCGCCCGGACGAGCGGATCTCGGCCCGAACGTCGCCGGCCGCGCGGATCTATCGCCATGCCCGACTGCCGGCGCAGGCCAGCCACCTTTTGGCCCGGGCAGAGGCCCCGGCGTGGTGTTTTGTCAATGTGCCGATGGTCGATGTCAGCTCGACCGCGATCCGGGCCCGCGGCGACTGGTATAGCGAAGGATGAGGCGGGCGTGCGGGGGTCTGCTGCGTTCGGGCGCTGGCGACAGGGCGCTTTGGGCCGATTGTAACGGAGCTGCGCTGGATGGTCGCTGAATTTCCTGAATTCCCCCGCTTGTTTGCCGGAATAAGCTGCGATTTGATGGTGCCATGAACATCAAGGTTTCACGACGTTGGATTTTGGCGGGTCTGGGCGCGGCGGCGATGCCGGGGGCGGCGCTGTCGGGCTCGCCCGCCGCTTCGCTGCGACCGCGGATGCGGGCGGCGGATTTCGCCGCGCGCGCCAGTGGGGGCGCCGAGGGGGTGATCGCGCGGTTCGGTCTGCCGGGGCAGGTGGGCTGTGCCGTGGCCGATGTGACCAGCGGCGAGCAACTCGAGACCGTGCAGGGCAGTCGCGGCCTGCCGCCGGCCAGCGTCGCCAAGATCGTCACCTCGCTTTATGCGCTCGACCAGCTTGGGGGAAATCACCGGTTTCTGACCCGGGTGATCGCGACGGGCCCGGTGCAAGATGGGGTTCTGCGCGGCGATCTGGTGCTGGTGGGCGGCGGCGACCCGACGCTTGACACCAACGCGCTGGCCGACATGGCGGCGCGGATGAAACGCGCTGGCCTGCGCGAGGTGCGTGGCCGGTTTCTGATCTATGACGGCGCGCTGCCCTATGTGCGCAGCATCGACGATGAGCAGCCCGATCATTTGAGCTATAGCCCGGCGGTGTCGGGGATCGCGCTGAATTTCAACCGGGTGCATTTCCAATGGACGCAGGGGGCCAAGGGCTATGTGGTGGCGCTGGACGCGCGCAGCGACCGCTATCGCCCCGAGGTGGCAATGGCGCGGATGCGCGTGGAGAAGCGGCAGTTGCCGGTCTATACCTATCGGGATCAGGGCGGGATTGATGACTGGACCGTGGCCAGCACGGCGCTGGGCAAGGGCGGGTCGCGCTGGTTGCCTGTGCGCAAGCCGGGGCTTTATGCGGGCGATGTGTTTCACACGCTGGCGCGGGCCCATGGCATCGCGCTGCCCAAGCCCGAAATGACGCGCCGCTTGCTGTCCGGCACCGAGCTTGCCCGCCAGACCAGCGCACCGCTGCGCGAGGTCCTGCGCCTGATGCTGAAATATTCCAACAACCTCACCGCCGAGATGGTCGGGATGAACGCCAGCGCCGCCGGTGGCGCACCGCCGGCCTCGCTGCGCGCCTCAGCCGAGAAGATGAGCCGCTGGGCGGCCGACAATCTGGGCATGGGTGATACCCATATGGTGGATCATTCCGGGCTGAGCGATGCCTCGCGCATGACGGCGCGCGATCTGGTCACGGCGCTGGTGCAGGTGCGGCGGCAAGGCATTCTGAAACCGCTGCTCAAACCGTTTCCGATGCGCGACGCGCGTGGCAAGCTGATCCAGAGCCACCCGATACAGGTGGATGCCAAGACCGGAACGCTGAACTTTGTCTCGGGGCTTGGCGGGTTTTTGACCACACCGGATGGGACCGAATTGGCCTTTGCCATCTTTACCGCAGATCTGGACAGTCGCGCGCGCAGCAAACGCTCGCAGGACGAGATCCCGCGCGGGGCGCGACCGTGGAATCGCAAGTCGAAACAGCTGCAGCAGAAACTGATCGAACATTGGGGCGCGATGCCTCACGGCTGATCCGCACCGCGCCCTGATCCCGGTTTGGCTGACCCGGCTTAGCTGTCCTCGGGGGCTAGCTTGTCCTGCGTGTTGGTGTCGAAATCCGAGGCCGCGTGCCGTTCGTGCAGCTGGGTCTCGGGCTTGCCAAAGGCGCGGTTGACCATCCGGCCGCGCTGGACTGCTGGGCGGGTGTCGATCTCCTTGGCCCAGCGCAGCACATGGGTGTACGAGCTGACGTCGAGGAAGGTCGCGGCATCGTAGAGACGGCCCAGCACCAGCTGTCCGTACCAAGCCCAGATCGCTATGTCGGCAATGGTATAATCGTCGCCGGTCATGAACCGACGTTCGGCCAGATTGCGGTCCAGCACGTCGAGCTGGCGCTTGACCTCCATCGCGAAGCGGTCGATCGGATATTGCCATTTTTCCGGCGCATAGGCGTAGAAATGGCCAAAACCGCCGCCCAGATACGGCGCGCTGCCCATCTGCCAGAACAGCCACGACAGCATCTCGGGCCGGTCTTCGGGGCGGCCCAGAAAGGCGCCGAATTTCTCGGCCAGATGCAGCAGGATCGCACCGGATTCGAACACCCGCACCGGGGTGTCGCCGCTGCGGTCCATCAGCGCCGGGATCTTGGAGTTCGGGTTGACCTCGACAAAGCCCGAGCCGAACTGATCGCCATCCCCGATATGGACCAGCCAAGCGTCGTATTCGGCGCCCGCATGGCCCGCCGCCAGCAACTCTTCGAACATCACGGTCACTTTTACCCCGTTGGGGGTGGCCAGTGAATACAGCTGGAACGGATGCGAGCCCACCGGCAGCACCTTGTCATGGGTGGGGCCGGCGATGGGGCGGTTGATGCTGGCGAAACGGCCGCCGCTCTCGCTGTCCCAGGTCCAGACTTCGGGCGGGGTATAGGGGGTGTTCATAGGGCGCGTTCCTTGCTGTGGTGTGTCGGTCCGTCGTCAAACGGGGGCCAGCAAGGAGTAATCGCGCAGATGGCAGATGCCAAGCCGCGCCAGTGCAGACCGAGGTGTGCCCGGCCGCACAGACGCGGCAAATGCTCATCGGCGGCGGTCGCGCCGTGCGCTCATCGGTTGAAACGCGACGCCAACATGCGCCTCGCAATAGGGTTTGCCGGGCTGCACGGGCAGGCCGCAGAACCAGAAATCATCGGTCGCGGGGTCGCCGACCGGCCATTTGCAGGTGCGCTCGGTCAATTCCATCAGCGTCAGGCGCTTGGCCTTTTTCTCGACTTCGCTGACCTTGGCCAAGGCCTCGGGGCTGATTTCGTTGGCCGAGGGCTGCGGCGGCAGCGGCTGGCCAGCCGGGATGATCTGTTTGCGCGCGGGCAGGGCCGGACGCGTTTCGACCGGGGCCGGGGCAGGGGCGGCCGGTTTCGGCTCGGAAGCCGGGCGCGGGGCTGCCTCGGGCTTGGCGTCCACCTTGGGCTTGGCGGTGGCCTGTGGCTTGGTCGGCTCGGCCGGTTTCGCCTTTGCCTCGGCCTTGGCCGGGGTGGCGCCGGTGCTGCGGTTCGACAGGCCGAGACGATGCACCTTGCCGATTACGGCGTTGCGGGTCACCCCGCCAAGCTCTTTGGCGATCTGACTGGCCGACTGGCCCTCGCCCCACATTTTCTTGAGCAGTTCAACGCGCTCGTCTGTCCAGGACATGGTCTGCCTTTCAAAGCTGAAAAGCGGCCCGCGCTGCCGCGGCCGCCTTTAGAATTCCGTATTGATACGTATTCTAATCACTGCATCCCGATATACAAGCCATCCGCGATTCGCGAATCGGTTCTTGCAACGGCACATGGATCACAAGCACATGGATCACAAATTGTCCGCTCTAGCGCGGCTGAGGCGCTGATTTTCGCTTTTCTTTTGCGTCGCTTCGGGCTATTGGCGCGGCATGATCAATCGCCGCCATATCGCCGCAGTACGACGTCGACGCACCTTCGCGTAACGGCCCGTTCGATCTTTGCGCCACATATCCGGCGCCCCTCTCTCTCAAATCGTTGACGACACTGCCCAAGCTGGGGCACTCCCTTGGGCCTATGACACCCTGAAAGGAGGATCTGATGATCCCGTCCATTCTGCCGACCTATACCCGCGCGCCGCTGAGCTTCGTCAAAGGCGAAGGCTCCTGGCTGATTGAGGCGGATGGGCGACGCTTTCTAGACCTTGGCGCTGGCATCGCGGTGAACGCGCTGGGCCATGCGCATCCCAAGTTGGTCAAGGCGCTGACCGAGCAGGCCGAGGCGCTGTGGCATGTCTCCAACCTGTACCGGATTCCGCAGCAACAGGCGCTGGCCGACAAGCTGGTCGAGGCGACGTTTGCCGATACTGTCTTTTTCACCAATTCTGGCACCGAAAGCTGCGAACTGGCGGTCAAGATGGCGCGCAAGTACTGGTACGACAAGGGCCAGCCCGAACGCACCGACATCATCACCTTTTCCGGCTCTTTCCACGGCCGCTCCTCTGCCGGGATCGCCGCGGTGGGATCGGAAAAGATGACCAAGGGTTTCGGCCCGCTGCTGCCCGGGTTCAAGCATCTGGAGTGGCGCGATCTTGAGGGACTCAAGGCGGCGATCGACGAGCAAACCGCTGCCGTGATGCTGGAGCCCGTACAGGGCGAGGGCGGTATCCGCCCGCTGCCCGATGCGGAGCTCAAGGCGATCCGCGCGCTGTGCGACGAGGCTGGCTGTCTGCTGATCCTCGACGAGGTGCAATGCGGCATGGGCCGTACCGGGCGGCTGTTTGCCCATGAATGGGCGGGGAT
>JASJGL010000098.1:0-4155 GCA_033791545.1 Pseudodonghicola sp.
CTTTTGCTGGCACGTGATGTCGGTAATCTGGGAGAAGTCCTCCAGCGCATGGAAGACGCCGCCCATGATCTGGAGTGCTGAGAAAGCGACGCTGCCGGTTGAAGCGGGATGCCGAAAAGGCAGATCGTACCAAGGGCCTCCGGCGGACTGCCTGATAGGAGAAAATCAGCTTCTGTTTGGCCTCTTGCATATATACGCAGCCGCTTCGCCAAGTCGTTTTTTCGATCAGGCCAGACCGGCCCTCACCGGCCATTCGGGCCATGCTCGACGAGGGGCCAGAGTCAGCCTAATGCGGACGCGATCCGCATTGTCGTTCTCCCTCCACAATTCCAGCAGGAAGGCGGAGAGCAGTCATTTTCTGCACAGGCACGAACGGCCGAAACCTGCGGGCGGCCCTTCTCCCTAAATTCAGAGCCTCCGGCGCGCCAAGTCTTGCGATGCTCTTTCCACAAGTGAGCAGGTGAATCGCCATGCGAGGGGCACTTGTGGTTTTCCCGGGTCGTGCTATCCATTTCCTGTCATGAATCCCCTGACGCGGATATTGCCCTTGCGCACTCTGGTCGTGCTGCTCGTCGTCGCCCTGTCGACGTCGGGTTTTGCGCATCGGTTCATGACGCCCGGCGATCAGGCGGCATTGAACTATGCGCAGTCCTTCGGGCTGGATGTAACTGACATCTGCGGTGGCGTTGGTGGCAAGGGCGCGCAACAGACCTGTGGCGCCTGTCTCCTGCACGCGTCCATGTCCCTGCCGGAGCCAGCCATTTCAGGGATTATCGCAGAGCTTTCGCTCGCCCCCGCAGACTGGGTGCCGCATCCGCCTGTCCGGCGTACCCTGACAGCCAAGGCCACGCGCCCGGCACGCGCACCTCCAACAGTCTGACGCCTTTCACCGCTCGTGAATCGCTCGCCCGACGGCCCCGTCGGGAGATTTCAGACCTTGAGAGACGCAATAAAATCCATCGCCTTTCTCGAAGGCCTGACCGATCAGGCCTTTTTGACCAAGCCGGACCACGCAGACCTGTGGCCCGAAGATCACCCCATCAAGATCAACCGGGCTGCCCCCTGAGAGGACAGACATGAAACGCGCATTCTTCTCCCTGATGTTGCTGGCCACGCCGCTGGCCGCGCATGACCAAATAACGGACGATCTGCACATCATCCATCCGTCGATCCCCGCGCCCATAGCTACGGCCAAATCCGCCGCCGGCTATGTGACCATATCGAACGAGGGCGACACGCCCGAAGAATTGATCGGCCTGCGCACGCCCTTCGCAGTGTCGAGCACCTTGCACACCACGATCTTCGAGGATGGCATCGCCAGGATGCGCCCGCTGAGCGGCGTGACCATCGCGCCCGGCGAGGTGGTCAACCTGGAACCCGGCGGGATGCACGTGATGTTCATGGGGCTGACAGGTCCGGCGCATGTGGGCAACATGATCCCCGCAACGCTGGTCTTTCGCCATGCGGGCGACGTGGCGATTGAATTTATGGTCGATCCCGTTGACGGGGCCGATCATTCCACGATGGACCACTCTGGCCACTGATCCTTGCATCTTGCGGTCCTCATAACACGCGCGCTGCTGTTTCTGGCGCTGCTCGGCTCGGCCACCGTGCCGACCGGGCTGATGCGCGCGCAGGGGCCCGATGGCATGCGGCTGGTGATCTGCACGCCCGATGGCACCCAGGAGGTCTGGCTGACCAGTGCCGGAGAGGCCCTTCCCGTCGAGGATCATCAGCCCGACAGGGGCGACCATCACGGTTCCAATTGCGTTCAGGTCAGCGTCACGGGCGCTGAAGCCCCGCCACGGATCGGTTCCCTGATCCGCTTGCCGCTCTGGCCCATGGCACCGCCTGCCATCACGGCGCAACGCCCCACCGCCCAAGACTTCCTGACGCGTCATCGCACCCGCGCGCCCCCCGTCCCGGTCTGATCCCTAAACCGGGGGCCGCGCGCCCCTTGTCCCGTGATCCAAGACAAGGACGTTCCTCATGAACGCGATGATCCATCCGTGGGCCACCAAGGCCCTCTATCCGGGTGCTCAGAAGCAGCCGCGACCTGCGCTGTTCCAAGGGCTGACCCGCCGCGAAATGCACCGCATCCGGCACGGCTTTTGCGAAGACCGGTATGCCCGGGGCGAACCTGTCCTGTGCGACCCGATCGAGATGCCCTTTGTCGGCCTGGTGCTGTGCGGTGCTCTGCGCGAGGACGTGCGCGATGCCCAAGGTGAGCGACGCCTGTTTGCACTGACCTTTGCGGGGGAGTTGCTTTCGCCCTTGGGTCCGCAGCGCGTAGGCGGGCAGTTGTCCGCGCTCGAAGAGACGGTGCTGCTGACCTGCGACCGCACCGGCTTTGATGCATTGGTGGCGGACATCCCGCGCCTGCGCCTGAACCTGCTGCACCTGTTGCAGGGCCAGATCGCGGCAACACATCGTTGGCAGACCCTGCTGGGCCGTAAGAGCGCATCGGAGCGCGTGGCATCGATGCTGGCATGGTTCCATGCCCGACACGGCGGGAAGGACAAACTGCTTTTGCCCGTCAATCGCGCCGAATTTGGGCAGATGTCCGGCCTGACACTGGAAACCGTCTCGCGCCAGATCCACGCACTGAAAAAAGCCGGGGTGATCGCGGTGCCACAACCGACCCACATCCATGTTCTGGACGCGGACGCCCTACGCGACCTGACTGGCGATGCGCCGGCGCGACGCGCTGCTTGATCCTTTCATGCCCAACGGAGAGACCATCCCACCCCCCTTGCCGCGCGGATGAGCACTGCCGCTTGGGCCGAGAGCCACCACGCAGATCGCGCAAATCGGCGTGGTGGCGGGGAAAGGATCGTACCCCTCTTGGTCATAAAGGACCGTTGCCGAGTATGGTCGCCCCCGCGTTGTCTTCGAACCTGAACGGAGACCTGGGCTTCGGGCCCGGTTGAGCCTGCGGCTATCGCTTGATCGGATCAGCGGATGACCATTGAACAGATGAAGATGTTTTTTTGGGGTGACCCTGTAACGAAGTGCGGCCTGAGTTGTCCTGTCTTCGTGAAGCACGACAATGGATGTAGATAATGCTGACCTGCCGCGACCTTTCTCATCAGGCTGACGCTTTCCTCGATGGCGAGTTGGGGCTTTGGGATAGGCTGCGCATCCGTCTGCATCTGTCGATGTGCAATGGCTGTGCCCGGTTCATGGGCCAGATGCGCACCACGCGCAGCTTGGTCAGGGCCGAGGCAGTCGTTGCGGAGACCGGGGAAGACGCCCGGATCGACAGCATTCTTGCCGCGCTTCACACGAAAAATCCGTCCGACGGCTAAGACAGCCTCGCGACATTTGTGAAGGACCAAGGAAATGACAAATCTGAAGAACGGCTTCTTGGCCGGTTTCATTGCTACGGTCGTATTATCGATAATGATGGTCGCCAAGGCCATGATGGGTGTGATGCCCGCGCTTGATGTCGCGGCGATGATCGCCATGATGATGGGCGCGCCTGTCATCATCGGCTGGCTGGTTCACTTCATGATCGGCACAGTGGCATGGGGCGGCGGCTTTGCGGTGCTCTATGGTGTCATTCCCGGCGGCAATGCCATCGTCAAGGGAATCGTCTTCGGCGTTGCTGCCTGGCTGGGCATGATGATCATGGTCATGCCAATGGCCGGAGCTGGCTTGTTTGGCATGAGTTTCGGGATCATGGCACCGATGATGACGCTGGTCCTGCATATCATCTTCGGTGCGGTGCTTGGCGGCGTCTTTGGCGCCCGCGTTCCGGTAGCGGTCGCGCACTGATTTCCCTTCCCGTGACCGGTCAAGGTCTCGGGGCCACCTGAAATTCAGGCCCGGATTTTGCGCGCGTCAGCCGTGTGCGCAATCGTGCACTCCCTGCCGCCCAATGGAAAGCCCGCCATGACACCCGACGATATACATGTACTCAGCGCCATGCCCCCTGCCAATCCAAGTTACCCGAGGGGGCCATACCGGTTCATCGACCGCGAATATCTGGTGATCACCTATCTGAGCGACCCTGATGCGATCCGTGCGATGGTGCCGGAACCGCTGACCCCGGACGGCAGCGACCAGGTGCATTACGAATGGATCAACATGCCCGATAGCACCGGGTTCGGAGCCTATCAGGAATCCGGTCTGGTCATCCCCTGCCTGCTGAAC
>JASJGL010000099.1:0-60874 GCA_033791545.1 Pseudodonghicola sp.
CTCATGCATGCTGCGCATGCACTGCCGGGCAACGGATGAAGGGCGCGACGATGAAGGTGACGATGGAGAAACTGGGCATCACGGCCTCCTACAGTCGCCCACGTGTCAGCAACGACAACCCGTTCTCAGAAGCCCTGTTCCGGACCTGAAAATACCGCCCGAACTGGCCGACCAAGGGCTTTGCCACAAAAGCAGAGCCACAGGCTTGGGTGAACTCTTTCGCCAACTGGTATAACGGGGAGCACTTGCATCGCGCTATCCGCTTCGTCACGCCAAATGCACGCCACGCTGGCCGTGATCGTGCAACGCTGGAAAACGGTGCGGTCTCTATGTAAATGCACGTGCGCAAAACCCGCAACTGGCACCCCGTAGGACCCGTATGGCTCAACCCCGAAAACGAAATCAGCGCCCCTGAAATCAGAGACGCCGCATGAAATCGGTGGACAACTTCTTTGACAAACACCGGGTCTTGCTGCGCATGGCGCTGGGGGAAGGGTCACCTGGGTCACTTCCGCATGGAAATCTACAGAGCGACAATGGCCCGAAACAAATAGGTAAAACGAGATTGATCCAAGCGCCCAACTAGAGAAGTTGTCATTGGGCGCAGGAATCGGCGCTGCGGTACAGCTTTCCCGATTTAGACGTTGGCGAGTCACATCTGACTGAGGTGCCCCCACCGGGCAACTCAGGTCCGTCTTTGCGGCGGGCATGCGTGACTTACGCAGCACTCTTCCATTTGACGGGGGTGACGTAAACGATGCTGTCATCGACACTGACCATCACATCCCCGTCCTGAATATTAACCTGGAGCTTCATCGCGCGGCTTGCCAGTTTGGCCAGTGCGGCCGTGTCGGTCTCGGAGAAATTTATCACCTGAAGATTGTCAAAACGGGTGGTGCTGTTTTTGATCTTGTTCCACCACATCTCGGCTGTCCTGCCGCCATAGGCATAGACCATCACCTTGTCGGCTTTGCCACAGGATTGACGTATCACCTTTTCGCTTGGAAGTCCCAAGGCCACCCACACATCAAGCTCTCCGCTCAGGCTTTTCTGCCAAATGTCCGGCTCGTCATCCGTTGAAAGACCCTTGGTCATTTCCAAATGCTCATGGGCATTGAGTGCGAAAGCGAGAAGGCGCACCATCAACCGCTCATCCGTCTCTGAGGGATGCTTGGCCACGGTCAGTTTATGGGTCTCGTAATAGTGACGATCCATGTCGCAGACCGAGAGCTCAACTTTATAAATGGTGGCTTTTTGCGCCATGATTTGTCCAAAATCTTCAAAGATTGGGATGCCTACCTCCTCTGGCGAGCTTTGGAAAGCGGATACACCCGCGGGCCGAATTGCGGACATCGTGCGCGCACTTGGGGCCGGCGCATGATCTCTCCGTCAAGCCGGGTGCGCATTCTCGTGGCGACGCAGCTTGTGGGCTTCCGCAAGGGGCACGATGGGCTGACCGCCATGGTGCAATCTGTACTCCGTAAGGCTCCGTTCAGCGGGACGGTGTTTGTGTTCCGGGTCGAACGACTGGATCGGCTGAAGCTGCTCTATTGGGACGGCAACGGCCTGGTCATGGCGGACATAGTCGGTCGCCTCTGCAGTGTGGTTTGTTGCAAAGCCACTGTAGGGACCTGGGATCCGACTAAGACCACATGCTGCGCAATTGAGAGGCTGCGCAGGCTGTCATAGCCTCTCAATCAGCGACATTCGGAAGGTGTTACGGCCCGGAATACGTCGGTGGAGCGCTGATGGAATGGGTGGGACCAGAGGTATCGCACTATCCTGCATCCAGTCCGGCAAGCCCCTGCAAAATGGGGGATTACCGGGGGACTCGCTGTTCGTAGATGGGTTTGCGCGCGATGGCGGGGGATCTTCGGGCCTAAGACCCGCAGGCTTTCCGCCTGCTGTGTGACGTGCCCATTCCCTTCTGGTTCCACGACAGTGACGACGATACACGGTTACTTCTTCTTGCGCGCGGCCTTTTCCTCTTTGGTCAGCTTGTTGTTCCAGGAATTGTTGCTCAAACCCAACTCGCTTGGAAGAGGTTTGGTCTTCCCGACGCTGACCTTGCCGCCTTTGTTCAGGAATTCCTGAATAAGCGCATCATCGGTGGTTTCTTTGGGGACATGTTTCATGCCCGCAAACATACCCGATCGGTCGCAGTCGTGTCACGCCCCATTTGGTTAAAGATCGCTCGGGTCGCCCATCATTGGCAAAACCGGTAGAGGTCTGCAGCAGGCATCGAATGGGTTGCGCTGACGGGGGGGGATGCATGAAATTGCAGTATCATAGCCAGAGGGGATTGCGACATGATAATCTATGGATTGAACACCTGCGCAGTGTGTCAAAAGGCCCGCAAGACGTTGGAGGCCGCGGGCAAGGACGTCAGCTTCCGCGATGTCCGGGCCGATCCTCTGAGCGAGGTTGAATTGGCTGAACTGATTGCAGAGTTCGGGGATCGGTTGGTGGATCGCACGTCGAATGACTACCGAGGGCTCAATATGTGGCTGAAAAATTCAGAGGCAGAGGCGCAGATCTCTGCCCAACCCAAGGTGATGGCGCGTCCGGTCCTCCGGGATCGGGATATGCTTTACCTGGGCTGGGACGAGACGGTTCAAAGCGCGTTGCTTGCGGGGTGATATCACGAACTGTGATGCGGGCTCGTACGATTTAGGCCCGATTGAAATGCTGCACGGCATGCGAACGGCAGCATTCCGAAAGCTCTCTGCGGCCACGGCCACGGCTTCCAAGCGGTCCAAGCCCTAGATATCGATCATGAAGGGGAGCGGGCCATCCACCGCTGCCCTGACCGGATGACACTTCAAGATGTCGGCGAAGAAGCCCATAATCTGCCTTGTGTTCTCGACGAGCATATCCGCTTCGGCTGATCGAGCGGGATGACGTCGGATTGTATATTTGCGAGATTTCCTGGGGTAACGCAGATCACGTAGGGAACCTGCGGGCGCTCGCATTCCTGCATATGGCGTTCGGTGGCTTCAAAGTCGCGATAGGGTATCGAGAGGTGTGGACTTGCTGGCGCTGATCATGGCCTCCTTGCCTCACAATCAGGGACGACGGCAACCACGACCCGTGCACCAGACATCGACAGTCTCGCAAAACGGGACCGGGCCGAATGAGGTCAGGCAACAGTCCAGAACGTGCATCCCGCAGCGCATGGTGTATGATCGGCGCCATGCGTGACCTTCACAGCCACTTCCCGCCCAAGAGCACCCGCACCCATGAGGTCTGCGGGCCGTCGGCATCTGCCTTTGCCTTTGCGCTTGGGGCGCGCTTGGGCGGGACGGTGCTTTGGGTGCGCGAGGCGTGGCTTGGGGACCAGATCAACCCGATGGGCTTTGCGTCCTATATGGACCCGCAAAATGTCCTCGTGGCGCTTGCGCCGGGTCACATCGATGTCCTTGCCGCCGCTGAAGAGGCCTTGCGCTCAGGCAGTGTCACCTTGGTCGTGCTGGACCTCACGCAGCCGATTGGCCTCACGGAAGGGCGGCGTCTGCAACTGGCCGCACAACAGGGCAAGTCCACCGGGCTGTGTCTTATCCCCGAAGGCATGGGCAGCAATGCCGCGCAGACCCGTTGGCGCTGCACCCCCGTTTTCGATGCGGATCCCCATGCGCCGGACTCGACTCTGCAGCGGTGGGAAATTATAAAGAACAAATCAGGAACTCTTAAGGCTTGGACTGTGAAGTGGGATGCGCAAACGCGTCGTATCAATGTGGTTTCCGAGGTTGCCCAGTGACAGGGTTCTGCGCGCCTGTGCGATCGGGGCCGCAGGCGACAGCCGCCCCTTTGTTCTCACACATCACGAGAAGAACACCGATCGCATCTATTGCCTGAACCGCGCCGCCGAGGCCCGGGGCCTGCATCGCGGCATGGGGGTCTCTGATGCGCGCGCCTATTGCCCCGACCTGCAAAGCCGCCCCGCCACCCCGCAGGCAGATGCACGGTTTTTGCAGATGCTCGCACGGTGGAGCAAGCGCTACTGTCCCTGGGTGGGGTTGGATGGCACCGACGGGCTGATGCTCAACATCGCGGGGGCAGAGCATCTGTTCAATGGCGAGGCAGTGATGCTTGATGATATGCGCCACCGCCTTGAGCGCGCCGGGTTGAGCGTTCAGATCGCGGCGGCGGAGACACGTGGCGCGGCTTGGGCCTTGACCCATTACGGCACCCCCGCCCGCACCAGCGAAGGCCTGACATCCTTGCCCGTTGCGGCCCTGCGGCTGGACGCCAAATCCGATACCGCGCTCCAACGGCTCGGCCTGCGCACCATTGGGGATCTCATGGCCTTGCCCCGCGCCACGATCGCCCGCCGCTTTGGCCCCGATGTCACGCTGCGTCTCGATCAGGCTCTGGGCGCGCGGGATGAGGTGATCTCTCCGCTCACAGATCCGCCGCACTACGGGGTGCGCATGACGCTGCCTGAACCGATCGGTCTGAGCGGCGATGTGATGGCGGCCACCGCGCGACTGTTGGAGCGGCTCTGTGCCAAGCTCAAAGATCAGGACATGGGCGCGCGGCGTCTACAGTTAAGCCTGCGCCGGGTAGACCAAGGCACCCAGCAAATCGAGCTGCGCCTTGCCGCCCCGATGCGCGACGCCGCGCGGATTTTGCCGCTGTTTGAGCGCGGCGTCGGCGCCGTTGATGCCGGTTTTGGTATTGATCACCTGCGTCTTGAGGCCACGCAGGTCGAGCGCTTGCTGCAGACACAAATCACCCATGCCACCTCCTCGCGGAGCGACGGGTTGGAGGATCTCATCACGCGTCTGGGCAACCGCATCGGGCTGGAGAACATCCAACGGTTTCTGCCTGCCGACAGCCATATCCCCGAGCGCAGCTTTCAGATTGCCCCGGCCGCATACAGCACCGCGCAGGGGCCGTGGGTGACACTGCGCCCGCGCCCTTTGCGCCTGTTCGCGCCCGAAGCCATCACCGCGACCGGCCCGCGCCCGCCACAACACTTTCGATGGCGACGTATGGCCTTGACCACGCAGCGGTCCACGGGGCCGGAACGCATCGCGCCCGAATGGTGGTTGCCCGACGACAACTGGCGCTCTGGCCTGCGCGATTATTGGAAGCTGGACACCGCACAGGGGCGGCGTTTGTGGGTGTTTTACACGCCACAAAACCCCGGTTGGTTTGTACAGGGAGAGTTCGCATGACCACGCGCAATCCCTCGCTTGATCCGGGCTATGCCGAACTTTGTGTCACGTCGAACTTCACCTTTCTGCGCGGCGCGTCGCACCCCGAGGAATTGATCACACGGGCGGCGGCCCTTGGGTTGGCGGGGGTGGCGCTTACCGACCACAATTCGCTCGCGGGGGTGGTGCGGGCCTATTCGGCGCTCAAGGAATTGCGGCGCGAGTTGGGGGAGGCCGTGCCACTGCCCAAGCTCATCGTTGGCGCGCGGCTTATCCTGCGCGACAGCGACACCCATTGGATCGCCCTGCCGCAGGACCGCGCCGGCTATGCAAGGCTGACCCGGCTTTTGACCCTTGGCAAACGGCGCGCGCCCAAGGGCGCCTGTCATCTGGACCTGCGCGATCTTCAGCAGGGCTGCGCCGGCATGACCCTGATCGCCCTGCCGCAAACGACAGTGCACGACAGCAAGGCGGATATCCTCGCGCTCAGGAAATGCTTTCCCGCGCATGTCTTTCTGGGCGCGGCGCCGCGCTATGACGGTAGTGATCAGCACTACTTTGACGCCTGCGCCAGCCTTGCGCAGCGCACCGCAGCCCCGATGGTGGCCGTGGGGGATGTGCTTATGCATCACGCCGCGCGTCGCCAACTGGCAGATGTGCTGACCTGCATGCGCAACCACATCACCATCGACGACATCGGCACCCGTGCGCTGCCCAATGCCGAGCGTCGCCTGAAAGGCGAGGCCGATATGCAGCGGCTGTTTTCCCGCCATCCCGCCGCCCTGCGCCGCACCGTCGAGATCGCTGCCAGATCAAGCTTTTGTCTGAGCGAGTTGAGCTTTGAATACCCCGACGAGATCGCGGGGGATGAGCCGCCGCAAGATCGTCTGGCGCGACTGGCCCGCGCGGGGCTCAAAACCCGCTATCCAAACGGGGCGCCCGACAGCGCCATCGCGCAGATGACCAAGGAACTGGCCTTGGTCAAATCGCTCAACTTTCCGGCCTATTTTCTCACGGTGCATGACATCGTGCAATTTGCCCGCGCGCAGGGGATCTTGTGTCAGGGGCGCGGGTCTGCCGCCAATTCGATCCTGTGCTATCTCCTTGGCATCACCGATGTCAGCCCGGAAACCATCACCATGGTGGTGGAGCGGTTTGTGTCCGAGCATCGCGGCGAACCGCCCGATATTGACGTCGACTTTGAGCATGAGCGCCGCGAGGAGGTCATCCAGCATATCTATGCCAAATACGGCCGTCACCGGGCCGGGCTTTGTGCCACGGTGATCCATTTTCGCACGCGCGCCGCGATCAGCGAGGTGGGCAAGGTCATGGGGCTGTCGCAAGACGTCACCGCCAATCTGTCGGGGCAGATTTGGGGTTCGGGCAATGGCGGCGCGGACCCTGAGCGGGTCAAAGAGCTTGGGCTTGATATCCGCGAGCCACGTCTGGCGCTGACCATCAAGCTGATCGGCGAGATCATCGGATTTCCCCGCCATCTGAGCCAACATGTCGGCGGCTTTGTCATCACCAAGGACCGATTGGACGATCTGTGCCCGATCGAGAACGCCGCCATGGAGGATCGCACCATTATCGAGTGGGACAAGGACGACATCGACGCCCTGGGGATTCTCAAGGTCGATATTCTGTCCCTCGGCATGTTGACCTGCATCCGCAAAAGCTTTGATCTGATCGCGCAACACGGCGGCCCGCGCTACAGCATCGCGACCGTGCCGCAAGCGGATACGCCCACGTTTGACATGCTCTGTGTCGCCGATGCCATCGGGGTGTTTCAGGTCGAGAGCCGCGCACAGATGAACTTTCTGCCGCGGATGAAACCCCGCAGGTTCTACGATCTGGTGATCGAGGTGGCCATCGTGCGCCCCGGCCCGATCCAAGGCGGCATGGTGCATCCCTATATCAATCGCAGGCAAGGCAAGGAGGCGGTGTCGTTCCCCTCGGCGGCGCTTGAAAAGGTGCTCGGAAAAACCCTTGGCGTGCCGCTTTTTCAGGAACAGGCCATGCAGATCGCGGTCGTCGCTGCGGGGTTTTCACCCTCCGAGGCCGACAGGCTGCGCCGCTCTATGGCGACGTTTCGGCGGATGGGCACGATCGGCCAGTTACGCGACAAATTCATCAGCGGCATGGTGGAGCGCGGCTATGAACGCGCCTTTTCCGAGAGCTGTTTTTCCCAGATCGAAGGCTTTGGCGAATACGGGTTTCCCGAAAGCCATGCCGCCGCCTTTGCCATGCTTGCCTATGTCTCGGCATGGCTGAAACGTCACCATCCCGCCGCCTTTGCCTGTGCGCTGCTGAACGCGCAACCGATGGGGTTTTATGCCCCCGCCCAGATTGTCCGCGACGCCCGCGAACATCAGATCGAGGTGCGCCCGATCTGCGTGAATGCCAGTGAATGGGACAACACATTGGTGCGCCGCTCGGATGGCAGTTTGGCCCTGCGTCTTGGATTTCGCCAGATCAAGGGCTTTCGCGAGGAAGACGCCGCATGGATCGTGGCGGCGCGGGGCAATGGCTATCCCGACCCCGAGGCGCTGTGGCTGCGTGCGGGGATTGGCCCCGCCGTGTTGGAGCGTTTGGCCGAAGCCGACGCCTATACCGGTCTGGGGCTGGGGCGCCGAGATGCGCTTTGGGCGGTCAAGGCGATCAAGGGCAACGCGCCCTTGCCGTTGTTCAATGATCCGATCGAGGGCGAGGGCATCCGGGAACCCGCTGTCGATCTTCCCACGATGCATCTGGGCGAAGAAGTGGTCGAGGATTACGTCGCCATGCGGCTTTCGCTCAAAGCGCACCCGATGGAGCTTTTGCGCCCCGAGATGGCCGGGCTGACGCCCCACGCAGCGCTGCCTGACGTGTCTTTGGGCCGGGTTTCAGGGGGGCGGGTTTCGGTCTGCGGTCTGGTCATCACCCGCCAACGTCCCGGCACGGCCTCGGGCGTGGTCTTCCTGACGCTTGAGGATGAAACCGGCGTCTCGAACGTGGTGGTCTGGTCCAAGATTTACAAAAAGTTCCGCCGCGCGGTCATGGGCGGGCGGTTGTTGCGCGTCACCGGCACCGTACAACGCGAAGGCATTATCGTACATATCATCGCGCAGAGCGTCGAGGACGTGTCGCACGCCCTCAGCGATCTTGGCCACCCGATGGATGACGCCGTGGGCCTCACGATCCCACAAGCCGACGATGCCCCCAGATCACGGCCCCAACCCCGCGCCATGCACCCGCGAGATCAGGCCAAGCGATTGTTCCCGAGTCGCGATTTTCACTGACGACCGTTTGATCGCCTTGGCGGGCGATAGGTGAACCGCGCCTTTTGTCGGGGGTGGGGCGAGGCGTCCTCGCCACTTTTTGCCTTGCCGCGAGCGCAATTCCGCTTTCCCAAGATCTGCGGGCATCGTACCAAGAGCCCATGCTGATCTTCATCGTCCTTTTGCTTCTTGGCGCGGGTGCTCTTGGGTTTCGTTTCTGGTCGAGACGACAGGCCCGCGCGCGGCTTTTGGCCTCGGCGCTGTCTGCCGATCAGCGAGGCATCGTCGAAACATCGGTTCCCCTGCTGCGGAAACTTCCGACCAAATTGCGCCAGAAGCTCGAAGGCAAGATCAACGTCTTTCTGGACCAGATCGAATTCGTCGGGTGCAACGGGCTGGAGGTGACCGAAGAGATGCGGCTGTCGATTGCGGCGCAGGCCTGCCTTCTCGTCGCGAATACCGACACTTGGTACGAGAACCTTCACACCATTCTGGTCTATCCAAGCGCCTTCAAATCGAAAACAAAACGACACAACGGCTATGTCGTGACCGAGGGTGAAACGGTGCGCGTGGGCGAAAGCTGGCCGCGCGGCCCGGTGGTTCTGTCCTGGGCGGATGCAGAACAAGGCGCCAGCGACCCCAAAGATGGCCACAACGTCGTCTTCCATGAATTCGCCCATCAAATTGACGACTTGTCAGGCCGCACCGACGGCGTTCCCGTCCTGAGTATGGATCAAAGCTTTGCCGCTTGGGAGCGTGTCTTTGTCAGCGCGTTCAAAAGACACGTCCGAAATGTCGATAACGGACACAAGACAGCATTTGACGCTTACGGCACGGTTGGGCCAGAAGAGTTCTTTGCGGTCGCGGTCGAGGTTTTTTTCGAACGACCTGCCTTTCTCAAGCAGGAAGAGGCGGAGGTGTACCAGCAGTTGGCAAGCCTTTTCCGGCTTGATCCGTCAAGCTGGGTATAGATTTCAGAAGTTGAAAACCGGGGGTGAACACACGGTACACTCCCGGCGTTCAGACAAATTGCAGCATAAACTGACCCCGTTGGCCCATGCGCGAGACAAGGCCAATTTTGCGATATGTCAGTATTTGATCGAGGCGCGATCTATCGTTGCGCAAGCGCTCAAGCCAATCTGTAGGGGATGACGCGGGAACGCTGACCGCGACCGCGAAATCTCTGCATTCTATCTGCATAATTTCGTGACATAACATTGATATGAACCTTATTCGCAAGTCCTTGTTCGCCAAGATATTCGCGGCCATCGGGGCGACCGCTGTTCTGGTCGTCATGGTGATGGCGTTGATGGTTGCGTTTTCGATGCGCGAGGGGTTCTCGCAGTATCTGCTCAAGGGGGAACTGGCGCGGTTCGATGATTTGGCGGAGGCTTTGGTTGCCGAGCATGATGGCGGCTGGCCTGATTTTGTCGGCGATCCAAGGCGGTGGAGCGATTTTGTGCATGCACATGTCACGCCCGCCAATTTGGATTTTGGCCCGCCCCCCGGCCCCCCCCCCGGACCGATGTTGGCGGGGCGGCCCCCACCGGGCCCCGGCGGCACCCATATGCGGCTCGAAGATCGGCTTGTTTTGCTTGACGCGACTGGCGTCCAGATTGCTGGGCCGGTTGAACGGTCTGCACGGTTTGAGAGCCGTCCCATCTGCGCCGACAAGGGATGTGCCGGGTCGGCGCTGCTCGGATACATCGGATTGTACGCGCCTATAAATTCAGAAAATGCAAGCAGCACCTTTTTCCTGCGCGGTCAGTATCTTTCACTTCTCTTGTCTGCGCTGATCGCTATCGCCATTTCTGCGGCAGCGGCTTACGGGGTGGCGCGCCAGTTGCTGGTGCCGATCCGGCGGTTGGAGACCGGCGCCAAAACCCTCGCGTCGGGCAATTACGCATCAAGGATCAAGCAGGATCGTAGCGACGAATTGGGGCAGTTGATCGGCCACTACAACACCTTGGCCGCGACGCTGGAACACACGGCCAAGGCCGAGCGGGAATGGATTTCAAACACCAGCCACGAGTTGCAGACACCCCTCGCGGTGCTGCGCGCCCAGATCGAAGCGCTTCAGGACGGAATCCGCCAACCGGATGACAAGACCCTGACCGAAATGCATGCGGCCCTTATGCGGCTGTCGCGCCTCGTGCAGGATCTCAAAACCCTGTCCTATGCACGCGAGGCCGAACTGGCGCCGGAGCGTTCTTTGGAAAACCTGTCGCAGATCGCCCAACAATCATCCGAGACGGCGCGATCGAAGTTGGCGGCAAAAGGAATTGAGCTGGAGTTTGATCTGCCGCCACAGATGCGGGTTACCTGCGACCGGGGGCAGATCGGACAGGTCATCGACAACCTGCTTGAGAATGCGTGCCGATATACGGATGCGCCGGGGCGGGTGCGTCTGAGCCTGCAACAAGATGACGGTTTCGTACTGCTCACCGTCGATGATACCCCGCCCACACCGCCTGACGCCGATGTGCCACGGCTGTTTGATCGCTTTTACCGCGTCGAAGGCTCAAGATCGCGCGCATATGGCGGGTCGGGATTGGGGCTCTCGGTCTGCAAGACCATAATCGAGGCGCATGGCGGTACCATCTCTGCCGGGCGATCTGATATGGGCGGGTTGCAAATCACCATACGTCTGCCGAAGGAGGTTGCATGACTGCGGCGCGCATATTGATTGTCGAGGATGAAACCACGCTTGCCGAAGTCGTGCGCGATTACCTGATTGCAGAGGGTATGGGTGTCGATATGCTGGCCGAAGGCACCGGCGCGGTGGCGATCGCACATGCGCAACACTATGACTTGATCGTCCTCGACCTGATGCTGCCGGGGGTGGACGGTTTGACGATTTGCCGCGAGTTGCGTCAGATATCAGATGTGCCGATCATCATGACAACCGCCAAAGTGGAAGAGATCGACCGCTTGCTTGGGCTTGAACTGGGCGCGGACGACTACATGTGCAAGCCCTATTCCCCGCGCGAACTTGTTGCCCGGGTCAGAGCGGTATTGCGACGCCGGCCCGCTGGGGGGCAAGCCGATCTGTCCAAGGCTGACGCCCGGTTGAAAATCGATCCCGACAAATGGCAGGCGACAATCGATGGTGCCCAGCTTGACCTGACACGGCGGGAATTCGCGCTGCTGCAATCGCTTGTCGCGCGTCCGGGGCGCGTGTTTTCGCGCGATCAACTGCTGTCGCTGGCCTTTCCCGATGACACCGAGGTGTTCGACCGAACGGTCGACAGCCACATCCGCAACATGCGTCGAAAAATTGCATTGGTCAGCACATGGGACCCGATCCGCTCGGTTTATGGCGTGGGATATGCCTATGACGGATAGGGGAGGGCGCAGATCTTTCCCCTTCGGGCATTGAGCTAAAAATGGGACAGCAGGAGCTTTTTCGCCGCCTGCATTTTAGCTGCATAATTGCTGCAAACGCGCTCCTCAAAGAACGTGGAAAACCGTCTTGTGACTGGCGAATCAACGCCAATACAGGAGATGATGATGTTTATCGAAAAGTTCAGATCGATCCGTGCGCAGTCTGCTGCCAACCGCAAAATCCCCATCTACAGATCGACGGCCCCCCGCATCAAGGGCAATAAAAATGCTCTTCTTGTGCTGACTTTGGGCGCAATTTTCATAGGCGTTCTCAACATTTCAGCCGTCCGCGCCGAGGGGAATTCTGCTGTGGATCAAGACATCACGCTTGCCCAATCGGCCCCGTCCGGACAGGGAGAGCGCGGCAACCGCCCGCCACGCGAAGCCCTTGACGCGTGCAAGTCTGCAAAGTCGCAATCGGCCTGCTCGTTCAAAGATAGTAGCGGCAAAGCGGTGCAAGGCAAATGCATGTCCCCCAAGGCTGATGTGCCTTTGGCCTGTGTTCCCGCAGGCGGGCCGAAAAAGGGCTAATCCGCGTCCCCGGTTAGAGGTCTGCAAACACCTCGAAAGGCAAGCTCGTGGGTCCCCTCATAGAGCCGCCCGTGGATCTGTTTGCCTCGACTATCGTCTTTTCGCTGGCCGAGACCCGCCTTCTTTGATGGACACGGTGACCCACCACAGCCCGGTGACAGCGCGTCCGGAGATGCCTCTCGGTATTGTCGAAGGGGACACACCGGACGCGCCATTTCAGGCCTGATGCAATCCGCAGGCAAAAGATACCGCCGGGCAAATCCAATTGCCCGGCTTGGATCGGAAAACCACAATGACCGAACGAGATAAAACCTCTGGCAGTCTTGGGCGGCGACACTTTTTGCTGGGCCTCGGGGCAAGTACGCTTACGGCCTGCACAGGCGGCGCTCCGTCGTCCTCCCTGCTGCGCGCAACCACGAAAATAGATCCGCTGTCGCGGTTTCGCCTGTTTGCCGATGATCCGTCAGAAAAATGGCTGCAACACTTGGGCACACCCCAATCTTCCGGCGGACCCAACGTGCTCGCGCTGTCCGGCGGCGGCGAGGATGGTGCCTTTGGCGCCGGGGCGCTTGTTGGCTGGTCCGTCCGCGGTGACAGACCCGATTTCGACATGGTGACTGGCGTCTCTACCGGGGCGCTGATCGCCCCGTTCGCATTTCTTGGGTCGGATCATGACGATGATCTTCGACGGATTTTCACGGAACATGATGCAAGTGACATTATGCGCATGCGGCCTTTGCAGGCGGTTTTCAGTGACGCGCTTTACGACACAACGCCCCTTGTTGATCTGATCCTGGAGTATACGCCGCCCTCGCTCTTGCGGGCCATTGCGGATCGGCACGCAGCGGGCAACAGCCTCTTTATCGTGACGTCAGAGCTTGAGTCCGCGCGCGCCTCTGTCTGGGATATGGGGGCCATTGCCGAAGCCGGGTATTACGATCTGTTTCGCAGCATCCTGCGCGCGTCAGCCGCGCTACCGGGGCTCTTTCCGCCGGTCAATCTGAGGTATATCTCAAACGGGCAGACCTATACCGAAACGCATATCGACGGCGGCGTTCACATGCAGTTTCTCGCCGTTCCGAGTTTTGCCTTCACCACCCCCAATGCAAAGCTGGAAGGGGGGCATATCTACCTTTTGATCAACAACACACTCAACCCCGCCCCGGTGAACGTCGCGCGATCCGCCCTGAGTATTTCGCAGCAAGCCCTTATGACAACAGGGCGGGCAAACGCCCTGCTTGCCGTGAACGCGACCCAACTGTTCGCACGAGAAAATGGGTTGCAGTGTTCAGTCACGTCGATCGATCCGAATTCCGGTATCGTCTATGACCCATCGGAACGGTTTTCGTCCCTCTACATGAACGCGCTTTATCGACATGGGTACCAGCGCGCGGTTGACGGTGCGCTTTGGACGCAAAATCGCTGATTTGCAAAACCCATCGCAGCGGGCTCTCAACTTGCGCGGGTGCCATCTGAAGCTTGCACAGGCCTCACGCCCGCCGCACAGGGTCTCAAGCGTGTTCAGGGCCGTCCATGATTGACCGCATCAGCGGCGTTTGCCGCGTGTCTTCAGGATCTTGTTGCCGCGGGGGCCGGTTTCGACCGGGGTATTGGTTCGGTTTTCTTCCAAAAGTTTGCGCCACCGGTCAAGCCGTGCCGGATCGAGCGTTCCAGCAGCGATCGCGGCCTGAACCGCACAGCCCGGCTCGTGGTCATGGGTGCAATCGCTGAAGCGGCAGGCGGGCGCAAGTTCGGCAATCTCGGCAAACACCATGTCGAGCCCGTCCGAAATGTTGCTGACATGCAGGGTGCGCATTCCGGGCGTGTCGATCACCCAACCGCCGCCCTTGATCGCATGCAGCGAGCGTGACGTGGTTGTGTGGCGCCCTTTGGCATCGTCCTCACGAATGTCTCCCGTCGCTTGTTCATCCTCGGGGGATTTCGAAGACAGCGTATTCAAAAGTGTTGATTTCCCCACCCCGGAGGATCCGACAAGGGCAACGGTCTGTCCCGGGCCGCACCACGGCGCCAAGGCCAACGCCGCCTCCGGGGCCTTTGCATTGACCTGAACCACGTCCAACCCTCGTTGCAGCGCGGCCGCCTGCGCAACATAGGGGGCCACATCTGCGGTCTGGTCGATCTTGGTCAGGACGATCACCGGTTTTGTCCCGGCCTCATTCGCAAGGGCCAGATAGCGCTCAAGCCGCGCAGGGTTGAAGTCGTCATTGCACGAGGTGACAATAAACAGCGTATCCACATTCGCCGCGATCAATTGCGGCGGCCGCCCGCCTTCGGTCCGCCGCTGCAGCAGCGTCTGTCTGTCGAGCCGCCGAACGAGCATCTGCTTCCCGGGTTCTACCAAAACCCAATCCCCGACAGCAAAATCCGTTGTTTTGACGTTCGCCGGAAGGGACAGCCGCGTCGGGCCGGTTTCGGATTCGGCGGTCAGTCTGGAGCGATGGACAGTCGCAATGCGCATCCCGGCCAGAGCGGCCTCGTCAGGGTCAAGCTGGTCGGCAAAAAATCTCGACCAGCCGAGGGTCGTCAAGGACGGGGATGCGGGATCTATCGAATGGCTCACACCAACTTGCATGGCGACAACATCGGATTTGTGCAAGCTTTATTGCCGCGCGGCAGGGGCGCCCCCGAAAACCCGCTGCGTTGCTAAGACGGGATCACCAGTCACAGGGGGCGCCAAGCCGTTGCATTTGAGGACCTGATCACGCTCGCCACATCCCTGCAGTCTAGACAGGCATCCCGGGCGAAACTTGCAACACAGCCGCGCAGACACATGTATGTTACTGGCATTGGAGGGAACCGGGGGTTAAATCGCAACCGGGGAATTGCCTAACCGAACACAGGATAGGAGTGCGAATCCATGTTGACCAGACGCCACTTTATTGGGTCGGCGGCGGCCTTGTTTTCGGCACCGCTTGCCGTATCGTCTGCAGCGGCCGCCACGACGGACAGGGCCATGTGGAGCGCCTGGGACGCGCGCGTGACACCGGCAAATTATGATCCCCGGACGTCGAACCCTTGGGGGGTTCCGGACCGGTTCCTGCCCCGGCTCGTCGAGGCCAACGCGGGGCTGACGCCGGGCGACATTCATGTCGATGCCGTGGCGCGCTATCTCTATCATATCCGCAGTGACGGCACCGCGATGCGATACGGCGTCGCTATTGCGCGCGGCAATCTATACGAACCGGGCACGTATGCCATCCGGCGGAAGGCGAAGTGGCCAACATGGACACCGACGCCCGAGATGATCAAGCGCGACCCGCATTTATATGCGCAACATGAAGACGGGATGAACGCCGGCCCGTCAAACCCGCTTGGGTCACGCGCCTTCTATCTTTATGTCGGCAATCGCGACACCTACTTGCGCATTCACGGCACGCCGAGCCCGTGGTCGATTGGTGGCCGGGCGAGTTCTGGCTGTGTGCGGATGATCATGGCCCATATAAATGGTCTTTATGATCACGTAAGCACAGGGTCGACGGCATTTCTGTATCCGCCCGAAGAACTGATTTCTGCGAAAAGCTGATACGGTAAGTCCGGCTGTGCTGGACGTCTGGCTGTGGTGTAAGCCCAGCCGTGATGGATGTCTGGCTGTGCTGGCCGGTAGACAGCCAATAGCCTTAGCTGTCTACCCTTCCACCGGCGCATCGCTGGCGCGGGTGCAGATCGGGCTGCCTTCGACGGTTCGCAGCGGCAGGTATGTTGTTTCGACCGGGCCCCTATAGCGATAGACATAGCATCCATCTGTCGGATCCACGCGAACAGCGGTCAAATCCTGATTCGTGGCCGCGATCGCCCGCACGCCCTCTGGCAGCTCTCTGAGAAAGCCATCTGTTGGAGAGCTGTTCGCGCCTTGGAAATCATCACAGGCAGCAACGAACAAGGCCGCGCACCCCAAAACCCAAATCCGAGCGTTCATCGACGATATCTCCCAAAAGCTTCTGCTACAGGATTAAGGCACTCTCCTTCGGATGTAAAACCGCTCTGCGTCCGGATGAGACACCTGTCGCTTATTGGGAGACGTCTGGCCGGGGGGATGGGGACGCAGGGGCTTCATTCGATTTGTGCATCCAAGCTGATCTTGTGTAATCCGCCCCTTTATCGGAGCAAGGAATTCTGGAAGATTGGCGAAAATTATTTGCAGATTTTGAAGCATGAGCCAGACAGCACGATGAACACAGTATGAGCCGGGATGCAGGGGAATTGCGGGTCGATTTCGTTGGCGGCGCGGTCGCGCACCGGCTCCGCTTTGGTGGCGGGCGTGGGCAAGCGCTGGCAAAGGCGATGGGGCTGCGCGCAGGCAAGACGCCGACGATTATTGATGCAACGGCGGGCTTGGGGCGCGACTCGTTTCTGTTGGCGTCTCTGGGCGCACAGGTCACGATGATCGAGCGGTCGGAGAAGATGCACGCGTTGCTGGCCGACGGCATGGATCGGGCCGCACAAGAGGGCGGCGAGCTGCGCGAGATCATCGGCCGCATGACTCTTTTGAAGGGGGATGCCAAGGATGTGTTGCCCGAGTTGTCTGCCGAGGCGATCCTGGTCGATCCCATGCATCCCGAACGCAAAACCTCGGCGCTGGTGAAGCTTGAATTGCGTCAAGTCCGCGAGATCGTCGGGACGGATGAGGACGCCGTTGATCTGATGCGGGTGGCGCTTGAGACGGCGCGCAATCGGGTGGTTTTGAAATGGCCCGCGAAGGCCGATCCGATCGCAGGCATACGCAAGTGTTCGCACCAGATATTGGGGAAAACAACGCGTTACGATGTCTTTATGGTGGGCTGACGGACGGCGCGTGAGCGAGATCAGCCTTGCGACAGATCCCGTCGCGCCCGAAGTGCCCGGGGGGGCAGGCCGAATTCCAGTCTGAAGGCACGGGTCATGGCGCTGGGATCGCCATAGCCGCAGCGCACGGCGATCTCGGCCACCGACAGCACCGATGTCTCGACAAGCCGGCGAACCTCGCGCAGACGCACCGCCCGGTAGAGCGCGCGCGGGCTGATGCCATAGCGGGCCCGGCAGCGCTGTTCCAATGCTTTGCGCGAGATGCCAAGTTCGGCCGCGATTTCTTCGATCCGGACCGGCGTCTCGATCCGCCGCAGCATCAGCGCCATGGCGGCTTCTGCGGTGCGGCCGGGCAGCGGGGTGGGGCCAGTCGGGGTGGGGCCAGCCCCCGGCACCTCGGTGCTGCCGTCGAGAAACAGCGCCCCCACCTCCAGCCGCATCAGGGCGCCGTAATGCTGTTCGATCAGGCGCAAGACCAACTCGAAACTGGTCAGCGCACCGCCGCACGACAGGATGTCACCATCCTCGACCACCCGGTCCGGCAGCACCGAAACCTCGGGAAACCGTTCAGCCAGCGCGATCTGTTCCTCGCGGTGGATCGTTGCCCGGCGCCCATCCAAAAGCCCCGCGCCCGCCAGCAGCCAGCTTCCGGTATCAAGACCGACCAGATGCGCAAACCGCTGGCGCGCGCCTCGAAGGGCGCGATGACAAACCGAGGTGCCATGGGTCCGGACATCGTAACTTGGCATCACGAAAAGGTAATCCCCCCCTTCGGCCCGATCGAGCGCGCTGTCCACCCGCACGGTCAAGCCGCTCGAAGAGCGTACCTCGCCGTCTTGCAGCCCGAAATAGCGCCAGCGATAGCGGGTCTCGCCGCTCAGGAAATTCACCGCCCGCAGCGGCTCGATCACGTTGGCAAGGCAGTGATTTGAGAACGCCGGAAGAAGAAGAACGCCGATTTCGAAGGGCGGCGAAGATTTTGTTCTCTTCTGCATGATATGGGGCCTGTTCTGCATGATCTGTCCAGATGAAACCTCTCAACTTAGCGGCAGTCATTCAAGGGGATGAAGATGAATTTCGGACTGACTGACGAGCAAGAGATGATCGTCTCGACGGTGCGCGGCTTTGTGGAAAACGAGATTTACCCGCATGAAGCGCTGGTTGAGAAAACCGGTGAGGTGCCGCAGGAAATCGCGCAGGAGATCAAGCGCAAGGTCATCGACCTTGGCTTTTATGCGTCGAATTTTCCTGAAAGCGTCGGTGGACCCGGATTGAGCCACCTCGAATTTGCGCTGGTCGAGCGCGAGTTGGGCCGTGGTTCCATGGCGCTGACCCATTTCTTTGGACGGCCACAGAATATCCTCATGGCGTGCCAGGGGGATCAAATCGAGCGCTATCTCATGCCTGCGGTGCGCGGCGAACGCATGGACGCGCTGGCGATGACCGAACCGGATGCGGGATCGGATGTGCGGGGCATGAAATGTTCGGCTGTGCGGGAGGGTGGAGACTGGGTGCTGAATGGCTCCAAGCACTTCATTTCCGGTGCGGATCACGCGGATTTCTTCATCGTTTTCGTGGCGACGGGCGTGGATGAAACCCCGCGCGGCCCCAAGAAACGTATCACCTGCTTTTTGGTGGATCGCGGCATGCCGGGGTTCGAGGTGGCCAAGGGTTATACCTCGGTGTCGCACCGGGGTTACAAGAATTGCATTCTCTATTTCGACAATTGCCGGCTGTCGGATGCGCAGGTGTTGGGCGTGGTCGACGGTGGCTTTGATGTGATGAACGAATGGCTTTATGCCACCCGCATCACGGTGGCCACCATGGCGGTTGGCCGGGCGCGGCGCGTGTTCGACCATGCGGTGGAGTATGCCGCCGGGCGCAACCAGTTCGGGCAACCCATCGCCAAGTTTCAGGGCGTCAGCTTTCAGATCGCCGACATGATCACCGAGATCGACGCGGCGGATTACCTGACGTTGGGGGCCGCTTGGCGCGTTGATCAGGGATTGCCCGCCAACCGGGAGATTGCCTCGGCCAAGGTCTACGCCTCGGAGATGCTGGCGCGGGTCACCGACGCTACGCTGCAAATCCATGGCGGCATGGGGCTGATGGAGGATTTCCCGATCGAGCGGTTCTGGCGCGATGCGCGGGTTGAGCGGATCTGGGACGGCACCTCGGAAATTCAGCGCCATATCATCAGCCGGGAAATCTTCCGACCGTTGGGAGCCTGAGATGGAGCCGCTGTCCCGGCTGCTGTCTCCGCAGGCCATCGTGGTGATCGGCGGCGGCGCCTGGTGCGCGGCGGTGGTCGCCCAATGCCGCCAAACCGGGTTCACCGGGCCGGTTTGGCCGGTGCACCCAACCCGTGCCGAGGTGGCGGGGGTGCCCGCCTATGCCTCGCTCGCGGACTTGCCGGGTGTGCCGGATGCGGCCTTTGTCGGTGTCAATCGGGTGGCAACCATCGAGGTGGTGCGCGCGCTTGCGGAGATGGGATGTGGTGGCGCTGTCTGCTTTGCCGCCGGATATGCCGAGGCCAGCGCCGAGCTTGACGACGCAGCCACGTTGCAGGCGCGGCTGGTCGCGGCGGCGGGCCCCATGCGCATCTTGGGGCCGAATTGCTATGGCTTCGTCAATATGCTCGACGGCGCGGCGCTTTGGCCGGATCGGCATGGGCTGTCCCCCGTGGACAGCGGTGTGGCGGTGATCGGGCAGTCCTCGAACGTGTTGATCAACCTGACCATGCAGCGGCGCGGCCTTCCCTTGGCCTGCGTCGTGGCCGTGGGCAATCAGGCGCAGTCATCAATGGCCGATCTTGGCCGGGCGCTGTTGGACGATCTGCGCATTACGGCGCTTGGGTTGCACATCGAGGGGATCACGGATCTGGCCGCATTCGAGGCGCTGGCAGAGCATGCGCGCGCGCTGGGCAAACCTGTCGTGGCGCTCAAGGTCGGCAGTTCGAAACAGGCGCAGGCGGCGGTGGTGTCCCATACGGCGTCCTTGGTGGGCAGTGACGCGGGCGCAAGGGCGCTGCTGACACGGCTTGGTATCGCACAGGTCGAGACCCCGGCCGAACTGGTGGAAACGCTGAAGCTTTGTCACCTGACCGGCGGGCTGGCGGGCGGAACCGTGGCCTCTGCCTCCTGCTCCGGGGGGGAGGCCTCGCTGATGGCCGATCTCGGGGAACGTGCCGGGCTTGAATTTCCGCCGCTCACCCCCGTGCAGGCCAAGGCCCTGCGCGCGGTGCTTGGGCCGAAAGTCGCGCTGGCCAATCCGCTTGATTACAACACCTATATCTGGGGCGACGAGGCGGCACTGACGGACTGTTTCACGGCCTTGGGGCTGGGCGAGCAGGCGCTGACCTGTGTCGTGCTGGATCTGCCGCGCGCTGACCGTTTTACCGCGCCTGATTACGACATGGTTATCCATGCACTGGCGGCGGCGCTCGCGGCGACCGGGCGCCCGATGGCGGCGGTGTCGTTGCTGCCCGAAGGTCTGCCCGAAGACATCTGTGAGACACTTATCGCACACGGCGTCGTGCCGCTTTGCGGAATACGCGAGGCGGTGCAGGCCATCGCCGCTGCCGCGGTGTTCGGCGGTGAGACCGCTGAGACCGGCCCGCTTGCGCGCAAAGTGCTTTTGCCGGGGCGCGACAGCGCCGCAAGGTTGCATGGCGAGGCCGAGGCCAAGGCGTTGCTTTGCGCGGCGGGGCTGGCTGTGCCGCGCGCCTGTCGCGCCACCTCGGCGCAAGAGGCCGGGCAGTTGGCGATCGAAATCGGCTTCCCCGTGGTGCTCAAGGGCGAGGGGGTCGCGCACAAGACCGAGGCCGGGGCCGTGGCGCTGGGTCTGATGAGCGCGGATGCGGTCGAGGCTGCGGCGCTTGCCATGCGCTGCGACAGCTATCTGATCGAGGAAATGGTGACCGACACGGTGGCCGAACTGCTTGTGGGGATCACGCGCGACCCGGCGCATGGGTTCGTGCTGACCCTGGGGCTTGGCGGGATTTTGACCGAGCTTATCAACGATACGGTGTCCTTGCTGATCCCGTCCAACCGGGATGATGTGCGTCTGGCGCTGGCCCGGTTGCGCACGGGGGCATTGCTGAGCGGCTACAGGGGCCGCAAGGCGGCGGATATCGAGGCCGTGCTGGATGCGGTGATGATTTTGCAGGGATTTGCCGAAACCCATTGTACAAGGCTTCAGGAACTCGAAATCAATCCGCTCATGTGTCGGCCCACCGGTGCCGTTGCGGCGGATGCCCTCATCCGGATGGGAGACATCACATGACCAAGAATATCCGTGTGGAGCGCCGAGGCGCGGTGCTGGAGGTGACGCTGGATCGCCCCAAGGCCAATGCTATCGACGCGGCCACCAGCCGCGAGTTGGGCGACACGTTTCTGGCGTTTCGCGACGATCCCGAACTGCGGGTGGCGATCCTTACTGCGGCGGGCGACAAGTTTTTCTGTCCGGGCTGGGATCTGAAAGCGGCGGCAGAGGGCGAGGCGCCGGATTCCGATTATGGCCCCGGTGGCTTTGGCGGCTTGCAAGAGTTGCCCCGGCTCAACAAGCCGGTGATCGCTGCGGTGAACGGGATTTGCTGTGGCGGCGGGCTGGAACTGGCCTTGGGGGCCGATATCATCCTTGCGGCGGAGCATGCCACCTTTGCCCTGCCCGAAATCCGCTCTGGCACCGTGGCGGATGCCGCGACCCTGAAACTGCCCAAGCGCATCCCCTATCACATCGCGATGGAGCTGCTGTTCACCGGGCGCTGGTTCGATGTGGGTGAGGCCAAGGGGTGGGGGCTGATCAACCGGGTTGTGCCAGCGGATGCGCTGATGAGCGAGGCCCGCAAGATGGCCGATGATCTTGCCGCCGGCCCGCCCTTGGTCTTTGCCGCGATCAAAGAGATCGTGTGCGCGGCCGAGGACATGAAGTTTCAGGACGCCATGAACCGCATCACGACCAGCCAGTTCGAAACCGTGGAGCGGCTGTATCGCTCCGAGGACCAAAAGGAAGGCGCGCGCGCCTTTGCCGAGAAACGCGATCCGGTCTGGAAAGGCCGCTAAGACCAAGGAAAGACGTCACATGCCACTCAAGATGCGCCGCAAGGTCTTCATCACCGCCGCCATCACCGGGGCAGGGGCAACCCAGGACAAAAGCCGCTTGGTGCCGCGCTCGCCGCAAGAGATCGCAGAGGCGGCCATCGCCGCCGCCAAAGCCGGGGCCGCGGTGGTGCATTGCCATGTGCGCGACCCCGAAACCGGGGCGGCGGTGCGTGATGTCGCGCTGTATCGCGATCTGACCCGCCGCATCCGCAACGCGGATGTCGATGTGGTGCTGAACCTGACCGCGGGGATCGGTGGCGATCTGACCTTTGGCGATGCCGAAACCCCGATGGATCTGCAGGCGTCGGGCACCGACATGATCGGGGCCACCGAACGTCTTGCCCATATTCGGGCCTGCCTGCCCGAGGTATGCACGCTCGATTGCGGATCGATGAATTTCGGCGATGGCGATTACGTGATGACCAACACCACCAACATGCTGCGTGCGATGGGGCGGCAGATGACCGAACTGGGGGTGAAGCCCGAGATCGAGGCCTTTGATACCGGTCACCTGTGGTTCGCGACGCAGCTCGTGAAAGAGGGCGTGCTGGCCGATCCGGCGTTGGTCCAGCTTTGCATGGGCATTCCATGGGGCGCGCCGAATGATCTTCTGACGCTTCTGTCTATGGTGCAGAACGTGCCTGCGGGCTGGACCTGGTCCGCCTTTAGCCTAGGGCGCGATCAGATGCCTTATGTGGCAGCGGCGGCTTTGGCGGGCGGCAATGTACGGGTGGGGTTGGAGGATAATATCTATCTCGAACGCGGCGTTCTGGCCACCAATGCGCAACTCGTCGAAAAAGCGGTCGGTATTCTCGATCGCATGGGGGTGGGCCTGATGGGCCCGGACGAGGTGCGCGCCGAGCTCGGGCTGGTCAAACGGGTGCCGGAGGATCTGGCATGAGCCGGGTTGCAATCATCGGTGGCGGTGTCATCGGCGGCGGCTGGGCCGCGCGGTTTCTTCTGAACGGCTGGGACGTGGCGGTGTTTGACCCGGCCCCGGACGCCGCGCGCAAGATCGCTGCGGTTCTCGACAATGCCAGCCGGTCGCTTCCGGGAATTTACGACCGGGCGCTGCCGGCAAAAGGCACGCTGACCTTCCACGACACCATCGCGGCGGCGGTCGAAGGTGCCGACTGGGTGCAGGAGAGCGTCTCTGAACGGCTTGATCTTAAGCACGCGGTCTATGCCGAGATTGCCCCCGCGTTGCGCGAGGGCGGCTTCATCGCCTCGTCGACCTCGGGTTTTAAAGCGGTTGATCTGGGGGCCAAGGGCGCGCCGGTCGTGGTCGTGCATCCGTTCAACCCGGTCTATTTGCTGCCTTTGGTGGAGCTGTCAGGCCCGGCGGACCTGCGCCTGCGCGCCGAGCCGGTTGTGCGCGCCCTTGGCATGTATCCGCTGCAGATGGAGGTCGAGATCGACGCCTTTATCGCCAACCGCTTTCAAGAAGCGGTCTGGCGCGAAGCGCTGTGGATGGTGCGCGATGGCATTGCGACCACCGGGCAGATCGATGCCGCGATCCACATGGGCTTCGGGCTGCGATGGGCACAGATGGGTCTGTTCGAGACCTATCGCATCGCCGGGGGCGAGGCCGGAATGGCCAGCTATCTGGAACAGTTCGGCCCGTCGTTGTCGTGGCCTTGGTCGCGTCTTACCGATGTGCCCGACCTCGATGATGCCTTGGTCGCCACCATCGCAGCGCAATCGGATGAGCAGGCCGCAGGGCGCAGCGTGCCAGAGTTGGAACGTCTCAGGGACGACAACCTTGTCGCCATCCTGCGCGGCCTGCGCCAGCAGGGCAGCGGCGCCGGAGAGGTGATCCTCGCGCATGAGGCAACCTTGCCGGAGGGTGGTGAAATCGACGGGCTGCCAATCACCGCAAGCCGTTGCGTGCCGGTCACTTGGACCGATTACAACGGCCACATGAACGAGGCCGCCTATCTGGAACTGGGCAGCTGGGCCACCGATGGGTTGATGCGCATCGTTGGCGCAGGCCCCGACTATATCGCGGCGGGCAAGAGCTTTTTCACCGTGGATAGCCGCATCCGCTATCTCGACGAGGTGCAGTGTGGCGAGAGGTTGAGCGTGACCACGCAGGTGATCGCCGCAGAGGGAAAGAAGATGCGGTTGTTCCACCGGATCATGACGGGCGATGGGCTGGTCGCAACGATCGAGACCCTGCTGCTTCATACCGATCTGACAACCCGGCGGAGCTGCCCGCCCGAGCCTGAGGTGGCAGCGGCGCTGACCCGCCTTGCCCGGGCCCATGACGGGCGTGTCGCAGAAGGCTGTGGCGGTGCCGTGGGGGAGCGTCCCTGATTCCAATCTTCGCTGGCGGCAGGGCCATCGTGAAGGACGGCTGTTTCGACTTTAGGCCGGCACTTTTGTGCCGGCCTTTATCGTTCTTCCCTAGTGTGGCGCGCTGGGCAGGTCCGGCAGTACACTGCGAAGATAGCCGAAATGCTGCTCTGCCATGCCGCGATAGGCGCGCCAGCCATCGGCCGTGTTCTGCGCCACCGCATCCGACAAGACCGCCAGTGGTGCGCCGCTGGAGCGGGCGAGGATCAGGGTCTGCGCCGCCTTTTCGAAAAAATAGAGATCTTCGAACGCATCGGCCACGGTCTCGCCCACGATGGTGATGCCGTGATTGCCCATCACCAGCACCTGCTTGTCGCCTAGGGCATCTGCCAGCCGCTCGCCTTCCTCTTCGGCATCGGCGATGCCGCCGAAGGACAGATCATAGGCGGTCCGCCCGTAAAACCGCGCCGTGTTGTTGTCGATGGGCACCACGGTGGGATCCTTCAGGCAGGCCAGTGCCGTGGCGTAAGGCGAATGCGCATGCAGGATCACCCGCGCGTTCGGGGCGCGCCGGTGCAGCGTTCCGTGAACGCACCAGGCCGAGGCATCCGGCGCATCGGCTCGGGACAGGACATCTGTATCGCGACTGTCCAGACACAACAGATCCAGCGGTGCAACGGTGGCAAAGTGCTGCCAACGCGGGTTCAGAAGGAACTGCTGCCCATCGGCCGAGACTGCGGCGCTGAAATGGTTTCCGACGCTCTCGCTCCAGCCAAGGGCGTGGCAGATGCGCAGGGCGTCCGACAGATCATGACGCAGCGCGGTGGTGGGATCAGCCCGTATCGCAGGAGCATTCATGCCTTGAACCGCCCCTCGCTCACCAGCGCGCGATAGGTCGAGCGCATCTCGCCCCGGTCCACATAGCAGCCGCGCAGATAGCGATCACCGCTCGTGGCCTGATAGGCGGCGCGGCCATGCACGATGCGGTGGTTGTCGAACACCATGCATTCCCCGGCCTTCATCAGGAACCGCATCATGTAGCGATCTTCCTGCAGCATCCGTCCGAAACGGCAGAACGCCGGGTAATAATCATCAAGCAGCTTTTGGTCGAGATCAAAGATATCGGCCATGTGCTGGCTGATGGTCAGGCCCGACACTTCGCCATGCTGATCAAGCTCGATCACCGTCTGACGCGATCTGGCATCATAGGTATCATGTTCACAAAAGAACGGGATCGAGACCTCGCTCAGCAGGCGGAACCCTTCGGCGTCGCGGGTGCGAAAGTCATTGGCCACGGCGACACCGTCGGCATACAGGCTTTCGCCGCCGGCGACGCTATTGGCGCGGCAATGCAGGAACTGCACCCCGGGGGCGTATTCCTCGGCGGGGGTGTCGGTGTGCAGCTCCAACGCAGCGGCGGTATAGGCCGTATTGGTCGGGTTGATATGGGTCTTCACATCGAAATAGGTGCCAAAGAACGTCGGGCGCACGCTGCCCATGATCTCGGCGGTCTCGGTCAGGCCCTGATCGCTGTCCGGCATATCGGTGAGAATGGTGAACCCATGCACCAGCATTGCTTCCATCCAGGCGGCGCGGGCGGTTGGGTCGGCAAGCAGCCGGGGCTGAGAAAACCGCGGTACATCCGCGTAGTGGTCGCCATACCAGGCTTGGCGCGGCAGGTCGGCCGGATCGGGGCGCGAGTTGCCGGTGCTATAGGTTTCAAGCCAACCCAACGGCATCCGGGTGACATGGTCCTCGCCCGCCCAATCGATTACCAGAACGTCGTCCTCGACCTCGACCTCGACCTCGGCGCGGGCCGGGACTGGCGCGCTGTCCAGATGGAAGATGTCGAAGCTGCGCTCGCGGGTGACCGGGCTGAACGAACTGGGGCAATTGTCCCGAAGCCAATAGTAGTTGAAGTAATGCGTCTTGCCATCCCCGAGGGTGATGTCGACTCCGCGCTCCCCAAGGGTGACTAGGGGCGAGGCGGTTATGGGATAAGTGATTGTATTCATCTGGTTGATCGCATCTGGCTGAGGGGGTGAAAGGGGTTCGAGACCCGGATGATTTCACGAATTTCCCTACGCAGGCAGATCTGTTACGATGAACTCAATATAACCCATTGGTTAAGTTATCGTCGTATGAAACGCCTGCCGCCCCTTCGTTTGCTCGTCACCTTCGAGGCCTTCTCTCGTCATGGTTCCATGCGGGAGGCTGCGGCCTATCTGAACGTGACGCAACCGGCGGTCAGTCAGGCCTTGCGCGCATTGGAAGATTACGTGGAGGTGCCGCTGATCGACCGGTCTGTCCGGCCAGCGGGACTGACCGAGACCGGCGATCTGTTGGCGCGGGCGGTGCGCGAAGGGCTTGGCCGGATCGCGACAACGCTGGAGGATATCCGGGCCTTGCATGCGGGCGGGGAACGTCAGGTCACGGTGTCCTGTACCTTGGGCATGGCGACCTATTGGCTGATGCCGCGGCTGCCGGGGTTTTATGCCTGCCATCCGGACATCACCGTGAATGTGCAAGCTCCCGCCACCGATCTGCCGGTGCTGGCCCCGGGGGTGGATGTGGCCTTTCGCTATGGCACCGGTGGCTGGCGCGAGGGGCGCACCACAAAGCTTTTTGATGAACGGATCTGCCCGGTGGGCGCACCGGCGCTGATCGAGCGGTTGCTGGCCGAGGGCGCGCGGATGGAAACCGCGCCGCTTATTCATGTGCGCAGCCCTCACAGCCAGCACTGGGCCGGCTGGGAGGACTATCTGCAGGCCCGGGACATCGATCTGCCGCGCAGTGGCGGGCAGAGCTTCAACAACTATGTGCAGGCAGCGCAAACCGTGTTGGCCGGGCGCGGGCTGATGCTGGGCTGGCAATCGATCACTGGGCGCGCCGTGCGCGAGGGGGCGCTGCGGTGCTGGCCGGGCGGAGAGATCGATCTTGGTACGGCCTATTTCGTCACCACCCCCACCCATCCATCCCAGGATACGCATACCTTTCTGGAGTGGGTCACCGCAGAGGTTGCCGCGCAGTAATCCTCCGGTCGCGGCTGGAGGGCAGGCCCCTCAGGGGTCGGGCTGGGCGGGCCTATTGAGTGCCGGCGGCTTTCAGGGCGGCGACCTTCTCGGGTCCGATGATGGTGCTGATGCCCCAGCGGACGAGCGCGACGGCCTTTTCCCGGGACATGTTTTCATCGCTCGCACGGCGCAGCCAAAGCCCGTCGATCTGCGCGCCTATGATATAGCTTAGCTGTTCCGCGGTCCCATGATCGAGAACCGGCACCACAGCCGAGATGACATTGGAGGCGAGCCGCGCATAGAACACCTGTTGCAGGCGCGCAAAGCGGGGGTCCTGTCGCGAGGCGGCACAGATCGACAGCCAGGCCGAGGCCGTGGCACTCTCAAAATGACTGACGGGAAAGTTGCCCTCGACAATTCCGTTCAACCGGTCCCAGCGGGTCTTTGCGTCGCGCATGTTCGAGACCACCTGCGCCAACAGCACCCGGTTGTTCTTGCGGACCATGGCAAAGAGCACCTCGTCCTTGCCCGAGAAGTAATAGGCCAGGATCCCTTGCGACATGCCGGCTTCCTTGCAGATCCGGGTGGTCGTCAGGCCGCCGAGCCCATGCAGCAGGAACACCCGGTGCGCCGCGTCGATGAGTTCCTGACGCCGCAGATCCTCTATGCGCGTCCGGCCAACAGGCCTGCGGGCTGCAGGGGTGATCTTGTCGCGCATGGCAGTCCTCAAAATTCAGCGTTTCCTCAGCATCCGGTCCGCGATAATGGCAAGCAAGGCGATCGACAGGCCCGAGACGAAACCGAGACCAGAGTTTGCGTTCCCGAGCGCGACATAAACCTGTTGCCCCAGATCGCGGGTTCCGACAAGGGCCGCAATCACCAGCATCGAGATCGCGTACATGATGGTCTGGTTGATCCCGAGCCGGATCGCCGGCCCCGCCAGCGGCAGCTTGACGTCGCGCAGGAGTTGCCAGCGGTTGGCCCCCATCTGCACCGCCGCTTCCGTCAGGTGCCCGGGCACGCCGCGCAGGCCATGTTCCAGGTATCTGATCGGCGGCACGATCGCGTAAAGTACAATCGCGATCAGCGCAGTGAACTCGCCGACCCGGAACAGCATCAGCGCCGGGATCAGGAAGACAAACTGTGGCAGGGTTTGCAGCGTGTCGTTGATGGGGCGAACGATCCTTGAAACCCGGTCGTTCTCGGCCGCTGCGATGCCGATCATGCCACCGGTCACGACGCAGATCGATACCGCGATTGCAGTCAGGTAGAGCGATTGCACAAAGGGCTGCCACATGCCCGACAGCAGGATCATCAGGGTCGCGATGAGCACCACCGCAACAAGGCCAAGGCCCCGAACCTGAGCGGCGCCTAACAGCGCGATGATCATCACGCAGGGCCAAGGAAATCGCGCAAGCCCGGTATAGCATACAAGCCCGGCGAAAAGGGCCAGAAACGCCCAGCCCGGGCGGCGGATCAGCAGCAGGGCGGTCCCGGCTATTGCGATGCAATACACCGCAATCATCCAGGGCTGCAGCGTGAAGCCCCAGACCATCGGGCTCGCCGACGCGGCAAATCCGATCCTCAGCGGCAGGATGACGCCATAGTTCAGCGCGTCACGCAGGGCCGAGAAGAACGGATCGCTCCAGCGCACAAAGTCCAGCAGCTGGGCGTCCAAGGCTTTCGCCGTGGCAAATCCCACCCCCGGCGGCAACAGGTCCAGCCCGGGCAGCGCCAGCCGCAAAACCACCGCGACGCACAGCACCACGCCCAAGACAGCGACCAAGGCGCGGTCGGGCAGCAGCTGCACGCCATTGGGGGAGCCGGTCGCCAAAGCGCGGGTGATCCGGTCCAGCGTGACGGCCAGGGCGACGATGACGACACCGGCCAGAAGGCTGCGGCCAAGCTCTGCCGAGCGCATGGCCGACAGCACTTCCCAGCCGATATCGTTGAAGCCGCCGATGATCGCCACGATGATTACCATGCTCAGCGAGGCCATGGTCGTCTGGTTGACGCCGACCAGAAGCTGGCGCGCCGCAGCGGGGAGCTTTGCGGTCCAGAACAACTGGGTCGGGGTCGCTCCACTCATCACGGCGGCTTCCAGGGTGACCACGGGCACCTCGCGCAGGCCGACGATGGTATTGCGCGCCATTGGCGGGATCGAGAAGATGACGCTTGCGATCATGCCCGCCGCAGGGCCGAAGCCGAACACGATCAGCAGCGGGATCAGGTAGGCGAAGGCGGGAAAGGTCTGCATCAGGTCAAGCAGCGCCGTCAGCGGGCCCTCCAGCCGTGGCCAGCGATGCCCCGCAGCACCAAGGGCGAAACCGATCAGGATTGCAGGCGGCAGCGACAGTAGCACGATGGCGAAGGTATTCATCGTTTGCGGCCAATAGCCAACCCCGACGATATAGATCTGCGTCACCATGGCAAACACCGCGAACCCCGGCCCGGCCGTGCGCAGCGCGATCAGAAACAGCAGGAATGCGAAGGCGGGCCAAGGCACGAACAGCAGGAAATCGCGCAGCCACCTGAGCGGAATATCAATCCCCGAGGCGAACCCCCGACCCAGCGGCTGGAGGGTCGAGAACACCGGGTTCAGGACAAGGTTCGCCCAGTCGGCCAGCGGCAATTGCAGGTCGCGGGGAAAGGCGGCGATCCAGGGCAACAGCGGCGCCAGCAGGACCAAAGCGAGGCAGGCGAAGAACGTAAGGCTCCAAAGTGCGGTGCCCGAAAGGCGGAATCTGGACATCATGTCAGGGCCCATCCGTCCCGTCGTTTTGCCGCGCAAGGATGCGCAGAACATGGGCGGCGGACAGGGTGCCGCCGCCATATTTTCCGGCAGGCATGACAGAAAAGTTCGTCGTTCCGGTGGCGATATCGGCCAGCAGCGCCTCTACCGGCAGGTCGCCCGCGACCTCGCGCGCGCCGGTGGTGTCTTGCCCCGGCTCGGCGATATCGCCAACGCGCAGGATGCTGGAGGGCGAGATATCCGCGGTGAACTTGGCCACGTAATCATCCGCGGGCCGCAGCAAAAGATCCGCAGGCGTGCCGATCTGGATGATGCGACCGCTGCGCAGGATCGCGATTCGGTCGGCCAGGCGGCAGGCTTCGGCAATGTCGTGGGTGATGAAAACGATGGTCTTGTGCAGACGCCGCTGCAGGTCAAGGAATTCGTCCTGCATCTGGCGCCGGATCATCGGGTCGAGCGCCGAAAAGGGCTCGTCCAGAAACCAGAGGTCGGGCTCCACCGCAAGGCTGCGCGCGATGCCGACGCGCTGTTGCTGGCCGCCGGACAGTCGGTGGGGCAGGGCGTCTTCCCGCCCCTCCAGACCGACAAGGGAAATCATCTGCCGGGCGCGCGCCTCGCGCTTCGAGCGGGTCAGCCCCTGAAGCTTCAGCGGATAGGCCACGTTGTCCAGAACGTTCAGGTGCGGCATCAGACCGAAGTTCTGGAACACCATCCCCATTTTGTGGCGACGGATATTGATCAGATCCCGGGGCTTGGCCGCCATCAGGTCTTCACCGTCCAGTCGTACCTCGCCGAACTCGGCGTCGATAAGCCGCGTAAGACAGCGGATCAGCGTCGACTTGCCCGACCCGGACAGCCCCATGATGACGAATATCTCGCCCTCGTGAACCTCAAAGCTGGCATCCATCAAAGCTGGAATACGACCGGTTGCCCGCAAGGCTTGCGCAAAATCCTCGGGATCGGCCCCCGGGACTGGCGCCAAGTCGCGCTTCAGCGGGGGGCCGTAGATTTTCCAAAGGTTTCGGCAAGCGATCTTGACAGGCTGTGGGTCTGGTTTCGCAGCGAGAGAGGGACGCATTGGGGCTCCGTTCATGGGGACGCGGGTCGGGCGAAGGGGGTGCTCCTTAGTCGAGCGCGGCGTCGACCCAAGGCTGCCAGACGTCCTGGTTTTCCGCAATCCAACCGGCGGCGACGTCCTCTAGAGAGTCGCCTTTTTCAAGGACCGCAGCCATCATCCGCTCCTGATCTGGGGACATCACCTGAAACTGTTTCAGGATCTCATAGCCGGCCGGCCACTTATCCTTGAACCCAGACCAGACCACCTTTTCGACCTCGGGCGGCTGGATGCAGTCGTCCGGGTCATCGCTGGTGCAGGGGGGCATATCGACCCAACCGACCTTGATCTCGGACAGAACGTGGTGCGGCGCCCAGAACATAAGCAGCAGCGGGCTTTGCGTTGCCTCGGCGGCGCGCAGTTCGGCCAGCATCGCGCCTTCTGACCCGGCAGGGATCGCGGTCAGGGGCAAGGCGTTGTCGGCGATGATTTCCCCACTCCGCGAGCCCCAGTCGGCGGGATAGTCCAGCAGCCGCCCGTTTGGCAGCGTGTCGGTGGTTGTCAGTGCGGCGACGCAGGCAGGCTCCTGCAGTGCGGTCCAGTCCGGCAGCCCGGGACAGATCTGTTCCATGAATTTGGGATAGGCCCAGCCTTCGCGGGTTTCGAGCCCAAGCGAGCCGATGTTTTCGATATCCCCTGCCGCGAGCGCGCGCGGATAGATGTCGCCGACGTTGTTGCTCCAGATCTCGATCGTGGCGCTCAGGGTGCCGTCTGACAGCCCCGAATATTGCGGAAAGCTGCCTGCCGGCACGTATTCGACCGAATAGCCGGCCTTGGTCAGCACCATGCCGGCCAGTTGCGTTGACAACTGCGCCCCGGTCCATTCCAGCACGGCAAGCTTGATGGGGGTATCGACATCGCCAAGCTCGGCGGCGGACGCGCCCCCGGACGCAATCATGGCGGCCAAGGCGATAGCAGAGGTGGCGGCACGTGGTTTCGAAATCTTACGCATGTTTTCCATTTCCTGTTGGAGTGTTTTTTTGGGATCGCGATTTTGGGCCCAAAGGATCAAAATCGGATCACGTAGCGGGCCGGGGCTGTGCCGTCGGCCAGTTCACGCAGTGCGCGGCTGGCCTCGTCTACCGGTATCTCTGTGACTGTAGAGTTGAGCGGATCGGTCTTTTGCGCCTGCATCACCGCATCCATCTGCGGCATTGTCCCGACCGAGGTTCCGGTGATGGTGATCCCCGAACCGGTCAGCCATTCCTGATTGAGCGACACCGGATCGGAGACCATTGCCGCCGCGATCACCCGTCCGAGAGGGCGCACCATGTCCAGCATCGGCTGCCAGGTCGCGGTTGTCGGCGCGAAGTTGATGCACACATCCGCGCTGGCTTTCAGCTTGTCGATCTCGGCGGTATTCGATGCGTCGACGGTGATCGACGCTCCGTTTTCCTGTGAAAGGCTCCGTTTGGCCGGATCGCGGTCCACCGCGATCACGCGCGCGCCCCGCCGCTTGGCAAATTGGATCGCATATTGGCCCAGCCCGCCGCAGCCGAAAACGGCACAGCATTCGTCTGGCCCCAATGCGGCCCGCTCGATCGCGCCATATGCGGTCAGCCCGGCACACATCAGTGGCGCCAGCTTAGCGGCGTCGCCATCTGGCACACGGGCGGTGAACTTTGCATTGGTGACGACGTATTGCGCGTAGGTGCCGGGCACATCCAACCCGTGCGCCCGTTGCGACTGACAGAAGTTCACCAGCCCCGCGCGACATTCGGCGCAGGTTCCGCAGGTGTCGTGGAGCCAGGCGGCCCCGGCTCTTTCGCCGATCGACCAGCCTGTGACGTCGGACCCTATTGCCTCAACGATGCCGACCCCTTCGTGACCAAGGATGAACGGGTCTGGCCGGGTGTTGTTTTGGTAGCGGCCAGCCCAGACGTGCACGTCCGAATGACACACGCCCGAGGCCTCCAGACGGATGAGCAACTGACCGGGGCCGGGGCGGGGTTTGGGAACCCGCTCGACCTTCAGCGGCGAGGCGTATTCGTGCAGGACGGCAGCCAGCATGGTCTCGGTCAAGGGGCGTTCTCCGTGGCTTTTCAAGGTGCGCATCGGGTCCGGAACATGCCGCCAGACCCGCCGTTTGAACCTAGATACAATAAATTGTTAGATAAAACAAATTTTTGAATGGGTGAATATTTCCGGGCCTTCTTGCGCCCGCTTTGGTGGGGCTTCGAAACTGTGCCTGTTTTTGGAATTGCTGAAGCTAAAACAGGGTTTTGCACATTTCCTTCAGGGGTAGCCCATTGCCGGTTCCTGACCCGTCTTCCCCAAGGCGCACATGAGTGGGGGGCAAAGACCGGGGCGTGACCTGTGCCAACGGCCAGCCGCCACGCAGGTTATCAAGGGGGCGAATCTTGCGTCGAGACTGTTTCGCAGCCGGGCTATTTGATATGGATCAAGGCGCATATGCTGACGGGCGCATAAACGAACTTATGCAAGAAATTCTGAACGCCCTTTGTGAGTCGACCCGCCGCGCCGCCCTTGCCATCATCTGGGACGGGGGCGAGCATTGTGTTTGCGAACTGATGGAGCGGCTTGACGTCAGTCAGAGCCGAATGTCGCGCCATATGAAAGTGCTGCGTGAAGCGGGCCTCGTGCTTGACCGACGCGACGCGCAATGGGTGCGCTTTCGGCGCAATCCCGACCTTGCACCAGAAATCATGACGGTCGTCGCCGCCGTGTTGGTAGCTGAAAAATCACTCGAACAGGAAATGGCATGACCACAGAAACCCAAAATATCCCCCCTCAACACGGCGTGCCGGACTGGCTCTGGTATGTGGGGGTTCCCGTTGCAGCTGTCGTCTTGTGGCTGGTGTACGGGCAATTGATCCCGGTCTCTGAATGGATCACCGCGCTGTTCCCGGTTGAGCGTGACAGCCACACCGGGCAGGCCATCGCGTTTTTCGCCTATGATGTGCCCAAGGTGCTGTTGCTGCTGACCGGCATCGTGTTTGTCACCGGCGTGCTGCGCAGCTGGTTCAGCCCGGAAAAGACCCGCGCCATTCTGGCCGGAAAGCGCCAGATCTGGGGCTATCCGCTGGCGGCCTTTCTGGGCGTGCTGACACCGTTCTGTTCCTGCTCTTCGGTGCCGCTGTTCATCGGCTTCGTCTCGGCGGGCATTCCGCTGGGGGTGACGTTCTCTTTCCTGATCGCGGGGCCGATGGTGGGGCCGGTTGGCCTTGGGCTGCTCTATGGTCTGGTCGGCTGGAAAATCGCCACGATCTATCTGGTGTTCGGGTTCTCCATCGCCACCTTGGCGGGCTATGTAATGGGCAAGATGGGGTTGGAGCGGTATCTGCAAGACTGGGTGCGCGAGATGAATGCAGGCCCTGTCGGCGATCTGCCGGATGAAAAGATGACACTGGTTGACCGGCTGAAAGTCGGGGTTGAGCAGGTGCGTGAAATTGTCGGCAAGGTCTGGATCTGGGTGCTTGTCGGTATCGCGCTGGGCGCGGCGATCCATGGCTATGTCCCCGAGGCGATGATGCTCAAGATCATGGGTGGCGAAGCTTGGTGGTCGGTGCCTGCGGCCGTGGTCATTGGCGTGCCGATGTACACCAATGCCGCCGGTGTCATTCCCATCGTCGAAGCGCTTTTGGGCAAGGGCGCGGCGCTTGGAACAACGCTGGCCTTCATGATGTCGGTGATCGCGCTGTCGCTGCCGGAAATGATCATCCTCAAGCAGGTGCTGACGCTTCGGTTGATCGCCATCTTCATCGCGGTTGTCGCCTCCGGCATCCTTGCCACCGGCTTTCTGTTCAACTTTCTTCTCTGACCGTACGGGGCTGTCTCCAATACTCGCGACCGTTCCGGTTTGTCTCTAATACTTGCGACCGTTCCGGTCGACCCAATCCTCAGAAAAGGACACATCATGAAAACGATCAAGATCTACGGCCCCGGCTGCAAACGCTGTGAAGCCACCGAAGCCATGGTTCGGGCAGCGGGTACCAAGCTGGGTGTTGAACTCGACGTGGAAAAGGTCACCGATGCCAAATCCATCGCCATGGCGGGCGTCATGTCCACGCCGGGGATCGCGGTTGACGGCAAACTGGTTCATGCCGGTGGCCTGCCGGACGAGTCCAATCTGGAACAATGGCTTACCGCATGAGCCAGCGGGGTGTTGCGTCCTTTGCCGCTGACGTGCAGCGGGACCGGCGCAACGCCCCGAACATTCCTTCAAGGACCATAAAACATGCTTGAATATACCGTCACCGCCCGCCGCATCGACAGCCATGGTTCCGAGGCGCGCGCGAAAGAGGCGCGGATCGTGCTCGACACCGACATGGCGGGCCGTGTTGATGCCTTCAACCCGGCTGAAATGCTGCTGGCGAGCCTTGCTGCCTGTATGCTGAAGGGGGCGGAGCGGGTGGTGCCGATGTTGGAGTTCGATCTGCGCGGGATGGAGATCAGCCTGCATGGGGTGCGGCAGGACAGCCCGCCCAAGATGGTGCGGATCGACTATGACATCGTGGTCGATACCGACGAGACAGACCAACGGCTTGACCTGCTGCACCGCAACCTGCGCAAGTATGGCACCATTTCCAACACGCTGGCCGAGGCGGTCGAACTGGTCGGGAGTATCCGGCGCAAGGGTTGACAGATCGGTCGCATGGCCAAGGGCGCTGCGGCTGTGCCGGTGTTCGGCTATAGGCCGCGACCGAAAATGCAACCGGGGCGGCCTGCATGTGAAAAATCTTCACCCCTCGGCGGGCAGATCCGGCGCCTCCCCAGCCGCGTCAGGATCGACGAGCCAGTTGCGAAAGGCCTCTACCTCGTCATGCTTCCGGTAGCCCTCCCGCGCCACGAGGAAATACGCCTGCCGGATCGGCAGGCGGTAGTCAAAGGGCGAGACCAGATCCCCCCGGTCAAGAAATGGTCGCGCAAAACTTTCGTGGATCAGCGCGGTCCCGAACCCGGCCGAGATCGTCTGCAACGCGATCAGCGAGGAATCCGCCTTTACCCAGATGGGCGGCGTACATAGGTCGAGACCAAAATAATCCGCAAACCGGCTCCATTCGACCTCGGAGCCCAGAACGGGGACGATCCCGGCGCCAAGCAGATCCTGAAGTTGCGGGGTATCGCCAAAGGCGTGCGCGTGGTCTGGATGGCAGACAATCATGGCGACCTCATGGCTCAGTTGCCAGATGTCGCGCTCGTCCCAGTGGCCGGTGCCATAGCGGACATCCAGATCGATCGTCTCGTCGTCCATCCGGTCGGACCAGACCGCCGTTGACAGCTCGATCTCGATATCGGGATGGCGATCGTGAAACCCCTTGAGCCGGGGCGCGAGGATCAGCGTCGCATAGCTGATCGAGGCGCGCACGCGTACCTTGCGTTTGCGCCGAACCGTGAAAAGCCCCTCGGTCGCCTCCTGCATCTCGCTGAAGGATTTGCGGATCGGCAGCGCATAGGCCTGCCCCATATCGGTCAGGGCGACGCCGCGCGGCAGGCGGTGAAACAGCTGCACCCCCAAGTACTGCTCAAGCAAGCGGATCTGCTGACTGACGGCAGCCGGCGTCAGGTGCAGCTCACCCGCAGCGTCGGAAAAGCTGCTGTGACGGGCCGCTGCTTCGAAGGCGCGCAACCATGTGACATGGGGAATTCGGATAGGGCACCTATGGGATTTCGCCGAACGCGGGCGGTGTCGCTTATGGCAGTAGTCTAATCCGGGCGCCAAAGCGCATCAAGCATCGCAAGCCTCAAGGGAAACCGCCCCATTGCCGCAACAGCGGTTGTTTGAACGCACGGGCGCTTTGCGGTGTCATCTGGCGGTCAAAACGGGGCTTGCGGCGGCATGGATGAAACGACTTACGACTATATTATCGTCGGCGCAGGCTCTGCGGGTTGCGTGCTTGCCGAAGCGCTGACCCGGGACGGGCGCAACAGGGTCTTGCTGGTCGAGGCCGGCGGCTCTGACAAGCGGTTCTGGATCAAGGTGCCGATCGGCTATGGCGCAAACTTCGCCAATCCGCGGGTGAACTGGGGCTATCATGCGGAACCGGACGCGGCGCTGAACGGGCGCGCCGCCTATTGGCCGCGTGGAAGGGTCATCGGCGGTTCCAGTTCGATCAACGCCATGGCCTATATCCGGGGCCTGCCGCAAGATTTCGACGGTTGGGACCGCCAAGGCGCTGACGGCTGGTCGTGGGAGGCCGTTCGCCCGGCGTTCGAGAAGATGGAGCGCCACCTTGAACCCGATGCGACAGGAGTGCCGCGCCAGCGCGGCGAGGGGCCGCTCTGGGTCAGCGACCTGCGCGCGCAGATGAACCCGTTTTCCAAACGCTTCCTCGCGGCGGCCGGTGAATGCGGCTGGGCGCCGTGCGAAGATCTCAGCGCAACCACGGCCGAAGGGATCGGATATTACCGCAGCACCGTGCGGCGCGGCCTGCGCTTTTCTGCGGCGGACGCCTTCCTCGCCCCGGCGCGACACCGCCCGAACCTGCGGGTCGTGTCGCAGGCCACGGTTTTGCGCCTCACCTTTGACGGGCGCCGCGCCACCGGCATCACATTGCGCCACCGGGGCAAAACCGCCGCGCTGCGTGCCGGTCGCGAAGTGATCCTGAGCGCGGGGGCGGTCAATTCGCCCAAGCTGCTGCAACTCTCGGGGATCGGCCCGGCGGCGCTTTTGCGCGATCACGGGATCGTGGTGCGCCATGGGCTGAATCAGGTTGGCAAGGGCTTGCAGGATCATCTGGCGATCTCGCATCTGTTTCGCGCGACCGAACCCACGTTGAACAATGTGCTGGGGCGCAGGATGCCCCGGCTCTGGGCCGGACTGCGCTATGTGTTGACGCGGCGTGGGCCGCTCAGCGTGCCGGTGAATCAGGTCGGCGGCTTCGTCAGGTCAAGCCCGGATCAGGCGGTGCCCGATCTGCAAGTTTACTGCAACCCGGTCTCTTACGGGATGTCGCCCTCGGGCCAGCCGGTGCTGGATCGCGATCCCGGTTTTCTTCTCAGCGCGCAGCTTTGTCGCCCAGATAGCCGAGGCGAGATCGCCATCCGCTCGAACGATCCCGACGCCGCGCCGGTCATCCACGCCAATTCGCTGGCCACCGAACACGACCGCGCCGGTGCCCGCCGGTCGCTGGAGATCCTCAATCGCCTTGCCGCTGCGCCGGCCTTGGCCAGCGTTACCCGCGAACGGCTGCTGCCCGAGCCGGGGCGGACCGATCCTGACGAGCTGATGCAGGATTTTCGCGACCGCGCCTCCACCGTCTTTCACCCGACATCGACCTGCCGGATGGGGCGCGGCCCGACAGACTCCGTGCTCGATTCCCGGCTGCGGGTTCACGGGGTTGCCGGGCTCCGGGTCGTCGACGCCTCGGCTTTCCCGTCGCTGACCTCTGGCAACACCAATGCGCCGACCATGATGCTGGCGATGCGGGCGGCAGAGATGATCCTTGAGGATGGCGCGACGGGCCACCCCGAAAGGGGGCGGACCCATGCGCCCATCGCGTCGGGTTAACCCGCTGCCGGGCGAATGGCCCCGGTCGGAACGACTTCATACCCCGGCTCCTCGGGCTCGTCGTCCACCATTTCAGGCGGAAAGCCGGGGGCGCGGATGTCGAGGCCGGTGGCGTCTTCAAGGCGGCGGATGATGTTGGGCGACAGCTCGCGCGGGCCATAGCGGTCCTGACCGTCCCGGAAGATCTCGTTCAGCAGTGGCGAAATTTCGAGCGGAACACCGGTGCGATCGGCGATCGACTGGAACAACCCGATGTCCTTGGCAACAAGGTCCATGGTGAAGGAGATGTCGCGCGATCCGTTCAGAATGACCTGACTTTCGGTTTCATGCACAAAGGACGTGCCGGAGGAAATCTTGATCGCCTCGTAAGCGGTGTTCAGGTCCATCCCCGCCGCCTTTGCGGTGACAAGCGCCTCGCAGACCGACACGAGGTTCGCGGTGGCGAGATAGTTGGTGATCACCTTCAAGATCGACGCCGACCCGACCGGACCGGTATGCAGGACCCGGCGCCCAAGCGTCTTGAGCAATGGCACGACACGCTCAAAGGTCTCGCGGTCGCAGCCTGCAAAGATCGAGATATTGCCGGTGTCCGCGCGGTGACACCCGCCCGAGACCGGGCAGTCAACGGCGGTGCCGCCACGTGCTTCGACCAGCGCGGCCAAACGACGGATTTCGGCATCGTCGGTGGTGGACATCTCAAGCCAGATCTTGCCCGGGCCGACTTCTGGCAGCATTTCGTCCATCACGGCGGAAGAGGCCGCAGGCGAGGGCAGGCAGGTGATGACCACGTCACCGTCGCGCATCATCGCCTGCGCACTCGCCGCCCCCGTCGCGCCCCGCGCCACGAAGTCCGCCACCAGCTCTGGCTTGCGGTCAAATACCGTCACATCGAGTCCGTTGCGCAACAGGCTTCCCCCCAGCTTGCCGCCCACGTTTCCAAGGCCGATGAATCCGACTTTCATAACTTTCGCTCCAATGCGTCGTTTGCTTTGCCGGTGATGGTGGCAAAAAGCGCGGGCGCTGAGAAACGATGCGATTGCGCGCTCAGGGCCAACTGCGATTGAAGCAGAGCTTTTGCAGGGGGGGGCAGAACCGACGCCTCCGGTTCGGGGGCGGCGATATCCGTCCTCAATCGATTTGTACATCCGCGCCAAGCCAAGCTAACACGTGCCAACAGACTCGAAACGGAACGGGTGACGCTCGATATGCAAGTGATAGCGCAGAACGACTATGAGACCATGCCATGGAAGAACGGGCAGGGCACAACGCGGGAAGTGCATTGCGTTCGTGCCGACAACAAGCTGGTCTGGCGCTTGAGTCTTGCGGCTGTGAAGGCCGACGGCCCGTTTTCCAGGTTTGAAGGTCTGGAGCGTATTCTTACGGTCATCCAAGGTCAGGGCTTGCGACTGGTCAGCCCGGACGCCGAGATCGCGGCCCTGCCATTTCAGCCGGTTCGTTTTTCCGGAGAGACCGAGATCATGGGATATTGTCTGGATGGCCCGATCGAGGATTTCAACCTGATTTACGATCCCGACCGGATCGTGGCTGAAATGCGGGTCGTATCGGGTCTGTCCTCTGCTGATTTGATCTGTACGACTGACACAACCTATGCCGTTCACTTGCTGGAGGGGACGCTGTCCTTGGGACCGGACGCCTCGGCGACGGCGGGCGATACATGTCTGTTGCGCCATGAGGTGCCGGATGTTTCAGCCAGTCCTGACCTGCGCTGCATCCTTGTGTCTTTGATGCAGCGCTGATCGGTCTGACGCGATCCGATTGGGGGTCGCAGGCTGATCGTGTCGGCCAATACTGCCGGTAAGGAACGAACGGAACCGTTAAAATATCTGGCTGGCAAAAAGATTACCCCTCGGGCAGCCGTCGCCGTGCAATCGCCGCAAGCAATTGCGCTCCATGGGGCAGGGCGGCATCGTTGAAATCATAGGTCGGGCTGTGCAGCGGGGCCGATCCCTCGCCATTGCCGATGAAGGCAAAGCAGCCGGGCACATGGTCGAGAAACCGCGCAAAATCCTCTGACGCGGTCCCCGGCTGGTCCGGTTGCGCCACATGATCCGCGACGGTGGCGGCGGCCTCCAGCACCTCTTGCGCGAGGGCTGCGTCATTCACCAGCGGCACGAATTCGCGGGTATAGCTGAGCGTGGCCTCCAGCGCGTGCAGCGTCGCGATGCCCTGAGTGATACGGCGCATCTCTTTTTCGATCCGTTCCGAGACCTGCGCGCGGAAACTGCGCGCGTCGCCCAGAATGCGTGCCAGACCCGGCAGCGCGTTGCGGGTGCCATCCGTCAGCAACTCGGTGACCGAGACCACGGCGATATCGGCGGGGCTGAGACGGCGGGAGACGATGGTCTGCAACTCCATCACCAGCGCACAAGCGGGCACCAGAACTTCGCGCCCGGCCTGCGGGCGCGCGGCGTGGCCACCCTGACCGCGCAGTACGATCTCGAAATTGTCCTCGGCCGACATGATGGGGCCGGGGCCGGTCTCCACATGGCCCACCGGCAGGCCGGGCATGTTGTGCAACCCATAGATCTCGTCAAAGGGAAACCGCTGCAACAGCCCGTCGTCCAACATCGCCAGCGCACCGCGCCCCCATTCCTCGGCGGGTTGGAACAGAAAGCGAAGGGTGCCGTCAAAGCCGCCATCTTCGGCCAGCAGCCGCGCCGCGCCCAGCAGCATGGCGGGATGGCCGTCATGGCCACAGGCGTGCATCGTACCGGGGTTTTGCGAAGCCCAACCCGCACCGCTCGCCTCCGTGATGCGCAGCGCGTCCATATCGGCGCGCAGAGCAATGGCCCGGTTGGACCTGCCGCGCTTGAGCGTGCCGACAACGCCCGTCCCGCCCACACCTTCGACCACCTCCAACCCGAAGCCGCGCAGGGTTTGCGCGACAAAGGCCGCGGTGCGGACCTCTTCGAACCCGAATTCCGGGTGGCGGTGCAGGTCATGGCGCCAGCTGGTCATCTGCGCGTGCAGGGTGGGGGGCTTGGTCATGTCATCTGTCACGTCATGTCTCCCGATCTGTCCTTGATGCGTCTCTGTGGCAGGCCAGCCCGCGCATCCTGCCAGCCCGCCCATCAGAGCGCAGAGTGGATCTCACCGCAAGCGATCTGACACTTAAAGAACACAGTCTAAGCCTTGGAAATCAAAATGCCTTCCTATGATGAAACCGGTTTGCTAGTCTTTGGGCAATTAAAAAACTAAGGCAGGCATATAGGCAGATGAAGACGGGCTTTCGTGGCACGTTTGTCATTTCCTGGTCGCAGACAGAGATTGACGGGCTTGAAGATGCGCCCGTGGGGGCGCTCGATGTGGGTGCGGCGTGGTCGTGGCGCGGGGATACCGTGCGCGTGGACGGGCCGAATGGACTGTTGCGACTGGACGGGGCGGACGGAGAAGCCGAGATCCGAAAACGTGCGGCGCGCACTGTGCGGCGCCTAGTCGGTGCTGTTGTGCGCAACATCACCGATCTGTCGGCTGTGGAGGTCGACGACCCGCTGATGGAGCGGTATTTCGTCGTGACCGATGGGGCCCGTAGCTATACCATTACCGTGATTGAATCGGGGCCGGGACGGCCGCCGTTGCTGATGTTTCTCGACATGATGCCGCCGCGCCACACCGATCTCTGGGTGGTGCGCCATACTTTGGCCGGGCAGATGCCGCGCCCGGTGGACGATACCCGTGGCGGGGTGATCTGTTTCACGCCGGGCACCCGGTTGGAAACGCCCAAGGGGCTGCGCCGGGTCGAGGATCTGCGCGAGGGCGAACATGTGCTGACCCGCGACAACGGCGCACAGCCGGTGATGTGGGTCGGAAGCCGGCGGATCAGCGGCGCGCGGTTGCAGGTGATGCCGCATCTCCGCCCGGTGCGGCTGCGCCCCGGCGCGCTGGGGATCGAGCGCCCGGATCAGGAACTGCTGGTGTCGCCCGATCATCGGATGCTGGTGCGGGGCAGGGCGGCACATGCGTTGTTCAATACCGACGAGGTGCTGGTCGCCGCCCGCGATCTGGTCAATGGCACCACCGTGATCGAGGATCACGCCGTGCGCGAGGTGACCTATGTGCATCTGCTGTTGCCCATGCACGAGATCCTCGTGGCCAATGGCGTGGAAACCGAAAGCTTTCATCCCGCCAATGCCGATTTGGGCACCTTGGGCCCACAGGACCGGGCGCGCCTGTTGGAGCATCAGCCGGGGCTGGAGGAAGATCCGCATCGCTATGGCCCCTTTGCGCGGCGCAATCTCTGCCGGTCAGAGGCTGCGATCCTGATGCATGAGGCGGCATAAGGCCTGTCCGGGGTTGATCGGATATCGGTTCAAATCTGTCCAGCATCCGGACCAGGCTCTTCCTTGCCCTCTTATGGCCCCCGGGGCCCGGCGTTCCGCACACTTCCCATTGACTCCCCCTGCACCCCCACTATAAGCGCGGCTTCATTGGTGTTGGTGGCCCCCGCAAGGGGACGCCTGTCATGGGGGAAGCCCCAAAAGGACAACGCCCTTCATAGTGGCCCTCGGGCCTCGTCCAAAGAAGGAGATCAGACGGTGACCAAACGCACCTCTGCCAAGTACAAAATTGACCGCCGGATGGGTGAAAACATCTGGGGTCGTCCGAAATCCCCGGTCAATCGCCGCGAATATGGCCCCGGCCAGCACGGCCAGCGCCGCAAGGGCAAACTGTCCGATTTCGGCATCCAGCTGCGCGCCAAGCAAAAGCTGAAGGGCTATTACGGCGATCTGACCGAAAAACAGTTCCGTCGCATCTTTGCCGAGGCCGAGCGGGTCAAAGGCGATACCGGTGAGAACCTTATTGGTCTGCTGGAGCGTCGCCTCGACGCTGTTGTGTACCGCGCCAAGTTCGTGCCCACCGTCTTTGCCGCACGTCAGTTCGTGAACCACGGCCATGTGCTGGTGAACGGCAACCGCGTGAACATCCCCTCCTACCGTGTGAAAGAGGGCGACGTGATCGAGGTTCGTGAGAAGTCGCGCCAGATGGCCGTTCTGCTTGAGGCCACCCAGCTGCCCGAGCGCGATGTGCCCGACTATGTCGAGGCCGACCACTCGAAAATGAAAGCGACTTTCGTGCGCACCCCGGGTCTGAGCGATGTTCCCTACCCGGTTCAGATGGAACCGCATCTGGTCATCGAATTCTACGCGCAGAACTGATCCGGATGGCCCGGTTCTCCGGGCCTCGGACGTCTGCGATACGGATATTGGAAAGCCGCCCTGTCGGGGCGGCTTTTCTGCATTTTGCGCCGGGCTCACATCTGTTGCAGTGATGTGCCTGTGCGCCAAGAGCTTCCCGGTCTGGGATGTGCGCGCCTTGCTCGGGCGTTGCCCCATTCGGCTACTGCGCGCTTGAGCCTGCCCGGGGAACTGTGGCGGGGCCTAAACCGCTTTCCTCTGATCGGTGGGGGCGATAGAACGGGCCCGACAAGGAGCCCCGAGATGACGAAAATCGCCCCGCAACCCGGTATTATGGAGATCGCCCTGTATGAGGGCGGCAAGGCCACGATCGACGGTCGGGACGACGTTCTCAAGCTTTCCTCGAACGAAAACCCGCTGGGGGCACCGCCTTCGGCGCAGGTCGCCTTGGCCGAGGCAGCCTGCAACCTGCACCGCTATCCTTCGACCGATCATGCCGCGCTGCGTCAGGCGATTGGCGCGGTGCACGGGCTTGACCCGGCCCGGATCATCTGCGGCGTCGGCTCGGACGAGGTTCTGCAGTTCATCTGTCAGGCGTTTTCCGGCCCGGGGGATGAGATCATCCATACCGCGCATGGCTTTTCCATGTATCCGGTCCTGATCCATATGGTCGGGGCAACCCCGGTCTGCGTGCCCGAGGCCGACCGGGTGGTGGACGTGGATGCCATTCTTGCGGCACTGTCCGACAAGACCCGCATCGTGCTGCTGACCAACCCCGGCAACCCGACCGGCACCCTTCTGCCCGCTGCGGATCTGCAACGGCTGGCAGATGGGGTGCCCGAGGATGTGCTGCTGGTGATTGACGGGGCCTATACCGAATATGCCAAAGGCTATGACGGCGGCACGCGTTTGGCCGGGGAGAGGCCCAACGTGATCATGACCCGCACCTTCTCCAAGATCTATGGTCTGGGCGGGCTGCGGATCGGTTGGGGCTATGGCCCGAAGGATCTGATCGACGTGATGACCCGTATCCGCCAGCCTTTCAACCTGTCGGTGGTGCAGCTTGCCGCCGCTGAGGCCGCCGTGCGTGACCGCGATTGGGTCGAGACCTGCGCCGCGCTGAACGCGCAGCAACGGGCGCGGCTGGTCGGCGCGCTGCGGCAACTGGGCGTGGCTTGCGATGACAGCCAGACCAATTTCGTGCTGGCCCGCTTTGCTAACGCGGACGAGGCGGCGGCGCTCGACCAGATGTTTCAGGCCGACGGGATCATCCTGCGCCGGGTCGCCGGCTATGGGTTCCCCGAGGCGCTGCGCATTACCGTGGGCGACGAGGAACAGACCGGGCGCGTGATCGCCACCCTGACAAAATGGCGGGAACGGACATGAGCGCACCGATCTATGACCGCATCGCCCTGATCGGTCTGGGGCTGATTGCATCGTCGATGTTCTGGGCGATCAAACGGGCCGGGCTGGCGGGCGAGGTCACAGGCTATGCCCGCAGTGAGGATACCCGCGACACCGCCCGCCGGATCGGGCTGTGCGACCGGGTTTGTGACAGTGCCGCCGAGGCGGTCGAAGGCGCCGACCTTGTGGTTCTGGCGGTGCCGGTCGGGGCCATGGGCACGGTCGCGCGCGAGATTGCCAAGGCCCTGAAACCCGGCGCCACGGTCACAGATGTGGGCTCGGTCAAGAAACACGTGATCGAGGTGGTGGGACCGGAACTGCCGCAGGATGTGCATTTCATCCCCGCCCACCCGCTGGCGGGAACCGAGCATTCCGGTCCCGAAAGCGGCTTTGCCGAACTGTTCGACAACCGCTGGTGCCTGTTGGTGCCGGTCGAAAACTGCGCCCCCGAACCTTTGGTGCGGCTGCGCACCCTGTGGGAGCGGATGGGCGCGAATGTTGATGAGATGGACCCGGATCATCACGATCTGGTCCTTGCTGTCACCAGCCACGCGCCGCACCTGATCGCCTACACGATGGTGGGGGTGGCCGACGATCTGCGCCGGGTCACCGACAGCGAGGTGATCAAATATTCCGCCGCTGGCTTTCGCGACTTTACCCGAATCGCGGCCTCCGACCCGACCATGTGGCGCGACGTGTTCCTGACCAACAAGGAGGCGACGCTGGAAATTCTCGGTCGCTTCACCGAAGAGCTGTTCGCGTTGCAACGGGCCATTCGCATCGGCGACGGCCAACATCTGTTCGACTACTTCACCCGCACCCGTGCGATCCGGCGCGGCATCATCGAGGCCGGGCAGGACACAGCCGCCCCCGATTTCGGCCGCGCCACGAAGGCCGGGAAATGAGACGTCTGGGGGTGGCCAGCGTGTTGGGTCTGGTGCTGCTGGTGCAGCCTGCCGCCGCCCGTGCACCGGATCATTCGCTGCGCCCGCTGGCGCGCGGTTCGGTTGCCGGGGATCCGGCCGGGGATCTGGCCGCCACGCCGCTCAGCGTGACACGTCGCGCCCCGAAACTGCGCCCGCCCTCGGCGCAGGTGACAAGCGCCGCCGCGCGCCCGGCCAACCTTCCGTTCCTGAGCCCCGAGGCTTCGCCGCTGCCGGTGCTGCGCCCCGAAGGGCTGGAGCAAAAGGTCTTTCTCAAACGGCTCCGGCGGCGCAAGGGGTCGGTCTGCGGCGATGTCGACATTCAGGGCGACGAGATTGGCCGCGTGACGGGCAAGCTGCGCGGCTGTGGTGCCCGCGACGCGGTTCGGGTGCGTGAAGTGGCGGGCGTGCGGCTAAGCCAGCAGTCGATCATGACCTGTGACACTGCCCGCGCGCTCAAGACATGGGTGGAACGGGGCGTGAAACCCGCCTTTCGCCGGCGCGGCCCGGTGGTGGAGATGCGGGTTGCGGCGCATTATTCCTGCCGCACCCGCAACAACAAGCCCGGCGCCAAGCTGTCGGAACATGGCCACGCGCAGGCGATCGACATCTCGGCCTTTACCATGCGTGACGGCGAGGTGATCACCGTTCTGAAAGGCTGGCAGAAGGGCACCACGCTGCGCCCGCTGCGGAAAGTCTGGAAAGCGGCCTGTGGCCCGTTCGGCACCGTTCTGGGGCCAGAGGCCAATGCCTATCACCGGGATCACTTTCACGTCGATATCGTCCGCTATAGCGGCGGCCCCTATTGCCGCTAACACGTCCGCGATTGCGCCCTTTTGCCAGCTCTGGTTCGGGGCCTGCAGGGGGCTGGAACAGACAAGGGGAAACCGCATGACCATGTGGGTGTTCGGATATGGATCACTGCTGTGGAATCCGGGATTTCAGGTGGCCCGGCGCGAGGTGGCGCTGTTGCCGGAGTATCACCGCTCGTTCTGCATGCGCTCGATCCACCATCGTGGCACGGAGGAGGAGCCGGGGTTGGTGCTGGCGCTGGACGCCGCTGCGGGCGCGCAGTGTAGCGGGCTGGCGCTTGCCGTGGCCGAGGGCGAGGAAGAGCGCACGCTCGCCTATCTGCGAGAACGCGAGCTGATTTCCTCGGCCTATCTGGAAAAACAGCTCGACGTGCATCTGCGCTGCGGCGGCACGGCGCGGGCGGTGACCTATGTGGTCGATCCCGAGCATGATCAATATTGTGGCGATCTGCCGCTGGAGGATCAGGCGCGGATCATCGCCCGCGCGGTGGGCGGACGCGGGCCAAACACCGAGTATCTTTTCAATACCGCCAGTCATTTGGCCGAAATCGGGCTGAATGACCCGGATCTGGACTGGTTGGCCGGGCGTGTGCGGGTCCTGACTGCATAAACCCTTGGCGTTGCCTGTTGTTTTTATATAGGCTCGCCGCAGAGCAGAGAAAACCAGGACGCCCGCAAGATGGTGCAGCGAGACCGCCAAGCCCGGCCCCAATTCTCACAACCGGTGCGTCAGATCATATTGATGCTGACCGCCTTCGGGCTCGCTGGCTTCGGCGCTTTTGTCGCGTTGCCGCGGGTGCTGCCGGTATTCCTGGCCAACCTCTATCTCAACGGGTTTATCGCCGGGGTCTTTTTGATCGGCGTGCTGGCCTGTTTCTGGCAAGTGTTCCAGCTGATCGGATCGGTGCGCTGGATCGAAAGTTTCGCCTCGGGAGACCTCAACCAGAAAGCCGGCCCGCCGCAGCTTCTGGCGCCTCTGGCCTCGCTGCTGCGCTCGCGCGGTGCGCGGATGCAGCTGAACTCAAGCTCGACACGTTCGATCTTGGATTCGGTCGCCGAGCGGATCGACGAAGCGCGCGAGATTACCAGATATATCGTCAACCTTTTGATCTTCCTTGGTCTTCTCGGGACGTTCTATGGTCTTGCCACCACCGTTCCCGCCGTCGTTGACACCATCCGCAGCCTTGCCCCGCAAGATGGCGAGGAGGGGGTCGCGGTATTCAACCGGCTGATGACCGGGCTGGAGGCGCAACTGGGCGGCATGGGCGTAGCGTTCTCGTCTTCGCTGCTGGGTCTGGCCGGGTCGCTTTTGGTGGGCTTGCTGGAACTGTTTGCAGGGCACGGCCAGAACCGCTTTTATCGCGAGCTGGAGGAATGGCTGTCCACGATCACGCGGCTGGGGTTCTCGTCTGGCGAGGAGGGTGAGAGCGCGTCGAATCTGATGGACGGGGTGATCGACCACATGTCCGGTCAGATGGAGGCGTTGCAACAGACCTTCACGCAGTCCGACGAAAGCCGAGCCGTGGTGGATCGCAAACTGGGCGATCTGGTGGACGCCATCGGGCAGATGAACGAGCGTCTTGATCAGAGCGAAAGCACCTCGGCCGCGTTGGAACGGGTCGCGCTGGGGCAAGAAACCCTGATCGAGGTGATGCGTGAACAGAGCACGGGCGAGGGGATGGACGCCGAAAGCCGGATGCGGCTGCGCTCGATCGACGTGCAGATGTTGCGCATCCTCGAAGAAATTTCCGCGGGTCGTCAGGAAAGCATGGCCGAGCTGCGCAAGGATATCGACATCCTGATCAAGGCGCTGGCGCCCTCTCTGGCCCCGTCGCGCGTGTCCGGGGCCCGACCGGGCCGCCCCGGACGGCCGATCAAGACCGACGAGCCAGAGGCCTAGAACATGGCCCTGTCGCGCCGCACGGGTCAACGTTTCCAAGGGTCGATCTGGCCCGGGTTCGTCGATGCGATGACCGGGCTGCTGCTGGTGCTGATGTTCGTTCTGACCATCTTCATGATGGTGATGTTCGTTCTGCGCGAAACCATTACCGGACAGGAAACCGAGCTGGATTCTCTTTCGGCTGAGGTCAACGCGCTGGCGTCGGCGCTCGGGCTTGAAGAGCGGAGCAACGCCCAGCTTACTGCGCGAATGGGGGCGTTGAGTTCGACGTTGAACGACACACGCAACGATCTGGATCAGGCCAAGGCCGAACTGGACCAGCGCGCCTCGCTCATCACCACGCTCACCGCCGAGCGCGACCAGCAAAGCGCGGCGCTCGACGCGGCGCAGGGCCGCATCGCCAGCTTTGAAGAACAGGTTGCCGGCCTCTTGGCGGAGCAGAGCAGAACCAAAGGCCAGATCGCAGCCTTGGCGGATGAAAAGGCAGATCTGTTGTCGCAACAAGAGGCGCTGAACCTCGCGCTGGCCAGCCACCGCACGGAAATCGACGCGCAGGTCGAGGCCGCCCGTCTCGCCGCCGCTCGGCGCGAGGCGCTTGAGGCCTTGGTGGCGGATCTGCGCCAGCAGGGCGCGAAACAGGCGGCCGAGGCGCAGGCGCTGACCGGACGGCTGAGCGACCTGGAAAGCCAACTCAGCGATGAGGAGCAGGCCCGGCTGGCCGAGGCCGCCGCCGCCGAAGCGCTGCGCGACAAGCTGAAGACTTCAGACGCGGAACTGACCGCCATGACGATGGATCTAGAACGCCAGCGCAAGGCGGCAGAGGATACCTTGACCCTGCTGGCCGCGGCCGAGGCGGCGCGCGATGCCCTGGATCAAGAGCTGCGCACGACGCTGTCCGATCTGGACAGTGTAAAAGCCGGTGCCGCTGATCGCGACGAGTTGGCCGCGCGGTTGGAGCGTGTGCTGGCGCAGATGGAGACGGTGAAGGCGCAGGGCGACGACAAGGTGAACGCGCTGACCGCCGAGCTGGCGCAGGCCAAGGCAGACCTGAGCGCGGCGCAGATGGCGACCGATCAGGCGGGGCAGGATCGCGCCACCGTCGAGGCGCGGCTGACACAGGCGCTGGCGGCGCTTGAACAGGCGCAATCCGCCAGCAGCGACAGCGCCGATTTGCAGCGCCGCCTGCTTGTCGCGCTGGCTGCCAAAAACACTGCAGAACAGCAAGCCGCAGACCAGATGTCAGAGAGTGAGGCGCGCGATATCTTGTTGGCCAAGGCCCGCGATCAGCTCTCGAAACAGGAAGCTATTTCGACCGAGGCGCAGCGGCAGACCGCACTGCTCAACCAGCAGGTCGCGGCTTTGCGGGGCCAGCTTGGCAGCCTGCAGGCGCTGTTGGACGACTACAAGGATCGCGACACGTCGCAGCAAGTGCAGTTGCAGAACCTCGGTCAGGATCTGAACACCGCACTGGCACGCGCCGCCTCAGAGGAACGCCGCCGCCGTCTGTTGGAAGAGGCGGAACGCAAGCGGCTTGAGGCCGAGGCCAAGCTGCGCAGCGAAGAGACGGACCAGCTCAAGGAACAGGCCAAGGATCTGGAGCGCTATCGCTCGGACTTCTTCGGGCGCCTGCGCGAGGTGTTGGGCACGCAAGAGGGGGTGCGGATTCAGGGCGACCGCTTTGTGTTCTCCTCCGAGGTGCTGTTCGCCCCCGGCGAGACCGAGCTGGCCCCCGCCGGCAAGGCCGAGATCGCCAAGATCGCCCGCATCCTGCGCAGTATCGCGGCCGAGATTCCGCCCGAGATCAATTGGGTGATCCGCGTCGACGGCCATACCGACACCGTGCCGGTGCGCCCCGGCGCCGAATTCGCCGACAACTGGGAACTGAGCCAGGCCCGTGCTCTGTCCGTCGTGCGCTATCTGGTTGACGCCCAAGGCATTTCGCCGGGGCGGCTTGCGGCCAACGGGTTCGGGGAATACCAGCCGATCAACCCGGCGGACACGCCGGAGGCGCGGGCGCAGAACCGCCGGATCGAGCTGAAACTGACCGAGAAATAAGGAAGGGCGGGCACCTGTTTCGCCGTGATGGGATCAGGTGCCCGCCCTTTGGGGCGTCTAGTTTATGGTGATCTTGACCTCTTCGCGGTCGATCACCTCGCCGTCGCGCAACATCCGGACCGTGCCGGTATAGGAGCCAGCGGGCCATCCGCCCTGCGGCTGTCGCTTGCCCACCGCGCGGAACAGCTGCGCCTGATTTTTTTCAAGCTGGATGTCGTGGGCGATGATCCGCCCATCCGGCCCGTCGATTGCAAGCTCGATCACGTCTCCGGTCTGCCCGCCAAACGCATAGCCGTAAAGCACCAGCGCCGGCGCGTCCGGGCTCAGCCCGTCGACCGCCGCCCGTCCGGCCTTGACCGCATCATAGCTGGGCATGCCGCCCGAGAACCCGGCGGCGATCAGCCCGCCCGGCTCATAGACGGGGGTGTCCTGCCACAGGTCCGGCCCGACCGTCGCGCCGCAATGGGCGGCCTTGGGCGCAAAGGGATCGACCACCTTGCCATCTTGGCGTACCGAGAGATGCACATGGGGAAACTGGCTCTTACCGCTCATCCCGACCGCGCCGAGCACGGCGCCGCGCGCAACGCGTTGCCCCTTGGTGACCTGAACCGAGCCGCGCCGCAGATGGCAATACTGGGTCTCCCAGCCGTCGCCGTGGCTGATTACCATGCCGTTGCCGCATTCGCGGTCCGCAACCGCCGCCGTGTCGCCGCGGGCAAAGACCCCGTCCTCCATGCCATCGCGCAGGGCGGTTACGACGCCGGGGGCAGCGGCCAGAACCGGCACGCCGACGGCCATTGCCGAGAGATCCCGCAGTGCGAAATCGGTGCCCTTGTGGGCCTCATAGCTCAGCGTGCCGCAGCGGTAATCCGGGGCCTCGGGGCCGGGATCGGCATCGACATATTGTTGAATATGGCAGTCCTCGCCCAGATCGCAGGCGAGTGGCGGGGTCAAAGTGAATTCGCCCGCCGCGACAGGCGCGGCGAGCGAAAGGCAAAGCGCCGTTAGAGTTGCGCGCATTATTCTGCAGTCAGCAACGGCGGCTTGTTGCCTGACAGGCGGGGTTTGTCGGGGCCGTCGATGCGCAGATCCAGTTTGCCATCCTTGACCCCTACCTTGACCACACCGCCCTTGGCCAGCTTGCCAAACAGCAGCTCTTCGGCCAGCGGCTTCTTGATGTACTCCTGAATCACGCGGCCCAGCGGGCGGGCGCCCATCTTGTCATCATAGCCCTTGTTGGCCAGCCATTCGGCTGCGGGCCGGGTCAGTTCGATGGCAACGCCACGATCCAGAAGCTGCGCCTCCAGTTGCAGCACGAACTTTTCGACCACCTGCAGGATCACCTCTTTCGGCAGCGGCGCAAAGGAGATCACCGCATCCAGACGGTTGCGAAATTCCGGCGTGAAGGCCCGCTCGATCGCGGCGGTATCCTCGCCCTCACGGCGGTCGCGGCCAAACCCGATGGCGGACTTGGCCTGTTCCACGGCCCCGGCGTTCGAGGTCATGATCAGGATCACGTTGCGGAAATCCACCGTCCGGCCATTGTGGTCGGTCAGCTTGCCGTGGTCCATTACTTGCAACAGGATGTTGTAGACATCGGGGTGCGCCTTTTCCATCTCGTCCAGCAGCAGCACGCAATGAGGGTTCTGATCGACCCCATCGGTCAACATGCCACCCTGATCGAACCCGACATAGCCCGGCGGTGCGCCGATCAGGCGGGAAACGGCGTGCTTTTCCATATACTCGGACATGTCAAAGCGCAGCAGTTCCACCCCCAGCGTATCGGCCAGTTGTTTGGCGACCTCGGTCTTGCCGACACCGGTCGGCCCGGCAAACAGATAGTTGCCGATTGGTTTCTCGGGCTCGCGCAGGCCAGCCCGCGCCAGCTTGATCGCGCTGGACAGCGCCTCGATCGCCTGATCCTGACCGAACACCACTCGCTTGAGCGATTTCTCCAGATCCCGGAGCACTGCGGCATCATCCTTGGAGACGCTTTTGGACGGGATGCGAGCGATCTTGGCCACCACCGCTTCGATCTCCTTGGTGCCGATGGTCTTGCGCCGTTTGCTTTCGGGCAACAGATGCTGCGCCGCACCGGCCTCGTCGATCACGTCGATCGCCTTGTCGGGCAGTTTGCGGTCGTTGATATAGCGCGCCGAAAGCTCCACCGCCGTCTTGATCGCATCGGCGGTGTATTTCACCCCGTGGTGTTCCTCGAAATAGGGTTTCAGCCCCTTGAGGATCTTGACGGTGTCATCGACGGTGGGTTCGCTCACGTCGATCTTCTGGAACCGGCGTGCCAGCGCGCGGTCTTTCTCGAAATGCTGGCGGAATTCCTTGTAGGTGGTCGAGCCCATGGTGCGCAGCTTGCCGCCCTGCAACGCAGGTTTCAGCAGGTTGGAGGCATCCATCGCCCCGCCAGAGGTTGCGCCAGCGCCGATCACCGTATGGATCTCGTCGATGAACAGCACCGCGTCGGGATGTGCCTCCAACTCGGTCACCACGGCCTTGAGCCGCTCTTCGAAATCGCCGCGATAGCGGGTGCCGGCCAAAAGCGCGCCCATGTCGAGCGAATAGATCGTGGTCTTGGACAGGACCTCGGGCACCTCGCCCTTGACGATTTTGCGCGCGAGCCCTTCCGCGATGGCGGTTTTGCCGACACCGGGATCGCCCACCAGCAGCGGGTTGTTCTTGCGCCGACGGCACAGCACCTGAATGCAGCGTTCCACCTCAAGATCGCGCCCGATCAGCGGGTCGATTTCGCCCTCGCGCGATTTGGCGTTCAGGTCGACGCAGTATTTGCCAAGGGCGCTTTCCTTCTGGTCCACCTCGGGGGCGGGGCTGTGCACGTCGTCCTCGTCTTCGTTCGAACCCTGAAGCGGGCGCGATTCGCCAAAAGCGGGGTCTTTCGCAACGCCATGCGCGATGAAGTTGACCGCGTCATAACGGGTCATGTCCTGCTCTTGCAGGAAATAGGCGGCGTTCGATTCCCGCTCGGCAAAGATGGCGACAAGGACATTGGCCCCGGTGACCTCGGTGCGACCCGAGCTTTGGACGTGGATCGCGGCGCGCTGAATGACGCGTTGGAAGGCGGCGGTCGGCACCGCTTCGGAGCCGTCGACATCTGTGACCAGATTCGACAGATCCTCGTCGATGAAGTCGACAAGCGTGTTGCGCAAATCGCCCAGATCAACGCTGCAGGCCTTCATGACACGGATGGCGTCGGGTTCGTCCAGCAACGCCAGCAGCAGATGCTCCAGCGTCGCGAATTCATGCCGTCGCTCGTTGGCGAGTGCGAGGGCTGCGTGGATGGCCTGTTCTAGGGTGCTCGAGAATGAAGGCACGTTGGTGCTCCTCTTATCTGGGTCGGGTGGGAGATCGCGCTTGCGCCCGGTCTCCAAGGCCAACCATGTCTTTATAGTATTAGAGTTTGGTTGATCGGGCCCCAGCTTCAAGGTTTTTCTGCATTTTTGCCATCACTTTTCGCCGAAAGCGCACGGCGCTGAGCTTTTGCGCCGCCTCAGAACCTGTCCTTGCGCGCGCGAATTTCGGCGAAAACCTCTGCCGCATCGGCGCCCTCCATGCCCAGATGTGCCTGAATCGGGGCATCTCCGGCGCGCAGGAAGGGGTTGGTCGCCAATTCCAGTTCCAGCGTCGAGGGCACTGTGGGCTGCCCGGCCGCGCGTGCGGCGGCAATGTCGCGAATCCGTTGTTGCAGCGCCGGGTTGTCCGGATCGATGGTCGCGGCAAAGCGCCCGTTGGCCTCGGTGTATTCATGGCCGGAATAGACCACGGTTTCGGGGGGCAGGGCGGCGAGCTTGGACAGCGAGCCCCACATCTGCGCCATGGTGCCCTCAAACACCCGGCCGCATCCCAGCGCCATAAGGCTGTCGGCGGTAAAGACCGCTTGGCTGTCGGGGAAGACATAGGCGATATGGCCCACCGTGTGACCCGAGACGTCGATCACCTGTCCGGTTTCGGCCCCGATCTGTACACAATCGCCTTCCGACACCTGCGCATCCAGTGGCGGCAGGCGATGGGCGTCGGCGGCGGCCCCCGTGACCTTGGCCGGATGGGCGGCGAGGATTTCGGCCAGCCCCTCGACATGGTCCCAGTGATGATGCGTCAGCAGCACCTGCGTCAGCCGCCAGCCGGTGTCGGCCAGTGCCGCCAGAATCGGAGCCGCCTCGGGGGCGTCGATCAACGCGGTCTCGCCGCTGGCCGCGTCATGCGCCAGAAACGCGTAGTTGTCCGACAGGCAGGGAATGGTGAGGATCTCCAAAGGCATGAGCTTTCGCCCTTTCAATGCTGGGTGTCATTGCTATTCTGGCCCAGATTGGCTGATCGAACGGGCACCCGCAATGCATCTCGATGTGCAGGATCTGCGCAATTTCTACTACCGCAGTACTCTGGGCCGGGCGGCGCAGGCGACGATCCGCATGGCGATGCTCGATCTGTGGCCCGAAGCCAAGGGGCGATCCGTTGCGGGATTTGGATTCGCGGTGCCGCTGTTGCGCCCCTATCTGGCCGAGGCGCGCCGGGTCGTGGCGCTGATGCCCGGGCCGCAGGGGGTGATGCCCTGGCCGGCTGGGATGCCCAATGTCTCGGTCCTGTCCGAAGAAACGCTCTGGCCGCTTGAGACCGGGCATGTGGACAAGCTGGTGGTGATGCATGGGCTCGAGACCTCGGATCACCCGGCGCAACTGTTGGAGGAATGTTTCCGGGTGCTGGGGCCGGGCGGCAAGGCGTTGTTCATCGTGCCGAACCGGGCCGGGCTGTGGTCGCGCAGTGATCGCACGCCCTTTGGCTATGGCCGGCCCTATACGCTGGGGCAGTTGGAGGTGCAGCTGAAACAACACCAGTTCCTGCCCGAGCGCTATCGCGCCGCGCTGTACCAGCCGCCCTCGACCCGGCGGTTCTGGCTCCGCTCCGGCCCGCTGCTGGAGCGGATGGGGCGGCGGTTGCCGACGGTTCTGGTGGGCGGTGTCCTCATCGTCGAGGTCTCCAAGCGGGTGCTGACGCCGCGCGGCACCGTGGTCAAGGATCTGGCGCGGCGTCCGGTCAAGGCGCTGGACGGTCTGGCCAAACCGGCCTGATCTTGCGCCATCAGCGCCCAATCGGCCTGCAATTTCAGTCAGGAATCAGCCAAAAGTGATGTTTTTTTTTGTCCGGTTTTCGGGCAAACGGCTCCAGTTTGGCTAACTGCTTGAAAAAAATAACAGAATGGGATCGGCTGTTATCGCTATAGGTTGTTGCGAGGTCGGGTGCGCTCTGTTATCTCGACGCTGATTTCTCCGACCTGCCGAAAGGCGGGTCGTTTTTCACGCCCCCGGACGCCCGTCTCGCGGCCAACCGGGGCCAATTGTCGGAAGGGTGGACGTGTCCGAACCAGCTTCGATTTCCGCAGGTATCGCCGAGCGCTATGCCAAAGCGATCTTCGAGATCGCGAAAGAGAACAACGACCTTGCCGGTCTTGAGGCCGGCCTGAACGATCTGGCCGCCGCGCTGGATGAGAGCGCCGAACTTCGTGACCTGATGGCGTCGCCGCTTTATTCGCGCGCGGACCAGGAAGCGGCGATTACCGCTGTGGCGCAGAAGATGGGCGTCACCGAGGTGTTGCGCAAGTCCCTGGCGCTGATGGCGCAGAAACGTCGTCTGTTCGTTGTGCCCCAGCTGATCGTCGCGCTGCGCGATCTGGTCGCTGAAGAGCGTGGCGAAGTGACCGCGGACGTGATCTCGGCCAAGGCGCTGACCAAGGCGCAGGCCGACAAGCTGGCCAAGACCCTGACCGCACGCGTTGGCAAAACCGTGAATGTGAATGCGACCGTCGATGAAAGCCTCATTGGCGGTCTTGTCGTTAAAGTTGGCTCGAAGATGATCGATACCTCGATTCGCTCCAAGCTCGACTCCCTCCAGAACGCAATGAAAGAGGTCGGATAAATGGGTATCCAAGCCGCAGAGATTTCTGCAATCCTAAAGGACCAGATCAAGAATTTTGGTCAAGATGCCGAGGTCGCGGAAATCGGCCGCGTGCTCAGCGTGGGGGATGGTATTGCCCGCGTCTACGGTCTCGACAATGTTCAGGCCGGCGAGATGGTCGAATTTCCAGGCGGCATCATGGGTATGGCGCTGAACCTTGAGACCGACAACGTCGGTATCGTGATCTTCGGCTCTGACCGGGACATCAAGGAAGGCGACACCGTCAAGCGGACCAACTCCATCGTGGACGTTCCGATCGGCGCAGCCATGTTGGGCCGCGTTGTTGACGGTCTGGGCAACCCGATTGACGGCAAGGGCGCGATCAAGACCGAAGCCCGCGGCGTTGCCGACGTCAAGGCGCCCGGCATCATCCCGCGTAAATCGGTGCATGAGCCGATGGCGACCGGCCTGAAATCGGTCGACGCCATGATCCCGATCGGTCGGGGCCAGCGTGAGCTGATCATCGGCGACCGTCAGACCGGCAAGACCGCCGTGGCGCTCGACGCCATTCTGAACCAGAAATCGTACAACGATGCCGCCGGCGACGACGAGAGCAAGAAGCTCTACTGCATCTACGTCGCGATCGGTCAGAAACGTTCGACCGTGGCGCAGCTGGTGAAGAAGCTGGAAGAGACCGGCGCCATCGATTACACGATCATCGTTGCAGCAACAGCGTCCGAACCGGCGCCGATGCAGTATCTGGCGCCCTATACCGCCACCGCGATGGCGGAATATTTCCGCGACAACGGCAAACACGCACTGATCATCTATGATGACCTGTCCAAACAGGCCGTGTCGTATCGTCAGATGTCGCTGTTGCTGCGTCGTCCGCCGGGGCGTGAAGCCTATCCGGGTGACGTGTTCTATCTGCACTCCCGCCTGCTGGAACGTTCGGCCAAGCTGAACGAAGATTTCGGCTCGGGCTCGTTGACCGCGCTGCCGATCATCGAAACCCAAGGCGGCGACGTTTCGGCGTTCATTCCGACCAACGTGATCTCGATCACCGACGGCCAGATCTTTCTGGAAACCGAACTGTTCTATCAGGGCATCCGTCCTGCTGTGAACACCGGTCTGTCGGTGTCGCGCGTGGGGTCTTCGGCCCAGACCAAGGCGATGTCCTCGGTTGCTGGCCCGGTCAAACTGTCGCTGGCCCAGTATCGCGAGATGGCGGCCTTTGCCCAGTTCGGCTCTGACCTTGACACCGCAACCCAGCAGTTGCTGGCCCGTGGTGCGCGTCTGACCGAGCTGATGAAGCAGCCGCAGTATTCGCCGTTGTCTAACGCCGAGATCGTCTGCGTGATCTTCGCTGGCACCAACGGGTATCTTGATAAAGTCGATGTCAGGGACGTGGGGCGTTACGAAGCGGGCCTGTTGGCATATCTGCGCGGCAAGCGTCAGGATGTGCTGGACTGGATCACCACCGAAGATCCCAAGATCAAAGGCGAAGCCGCTGATCGTGTCAAAGCCGCGCTCGACGAGTTCGCCGCTGATTTCGCTTAAGGAGAGATAAGGCAATGCCAAGTCTCAAGGACCTTAAAAATCGGATCGAGTCGGTCAAATCGACCCGCAAGATCACAAAAGCCATGCAGATGGTGGCCGCGGCGAAACTTCGCCGCGCCCAGGAATCCGCTGTCGCGGCACGCCCCTATGCCGAACGGTTCAATGCCGTGATGGCGGGGTTGGCCGCGTCGGTCGGGGGCAGCGACAGCGCGCCCAAGCTTCTGCGCGGCACCGGTAGCGACCAGGTTCATCTCCTGGTCGTTCTGACGGCCGAACGGGGGTTGTGCGGCGGCTTCAACAGCAACATCGCCAAACTGGCCCGGGGTCATGCTGCAATGCTCACGGCCAAGGGCAAGACGGTCAAGATCCTGACCGTTGGCAAAAAGGGTCGGGACGCGATGAAGCGCGATTTCGGCAAGTACTTTGTTGGCCATGTGGATCTGGGTGAGGTCAAGCGGGTCGGCTATGCCGACGCGCAGGGCATCGCCAAGGACATCCTCGACCGTTTCGACGCGGAAGAATTCGACGTAGCGACGATCTTTTTCGCTGAATTCATCAACGTGGTGACACAGGTGCCGACCGTGCAGCAGATCATCCCGGCCAAGTTCGATGCGGCGGCCGAGGGCGAAAGCACGCTCTATGATTACGAGCCCGACGAAGAGGCCATTCTGGCCGATCTTCTGCCCAAGGGTGTGGCCACTGCGATTTTCAGCGCGCTGCTGGAAAACGGGGCCTCGGAACAGGGCGCACGGATGAGCGCGATGGACAATGCCACCCGCAACGCGGGCGATATGATCGACAGGCTGACCATCCAGTACAACCGCTCGCGTCAGGCCGTTATCACCAACGAGCTGATTGAAATCATTTCGGGCGCGGAAGCCCTGTAAAAAAAGAACCGGAGACGAAACATGGCAAAGATTCAAGGCAAAATCACTCAGGTGATTGGTGCCGTCGTGGACGTTCAGTTCGACGACGCCCTTCCCGAGATTCTGAACGCGCTGGAAACCGAGAACAATGGCAAGCCGCTGGTGCTGGAAGTGGCCCAGCACCTTGGCGAGGGCACCGTGCGCACCATCGCCATGGACGCGACCGAAGGTCTGGTCCGTGGTCAGGCTGTGACCGATACCGGCAAACCGATCTCGGTTCCGGTCGGCACGGCCACGCTCGGCCGCATCGTCAACGTGACCGGTAACCCGGTTGACGAAAAAGGTCCGATCGAAGCGGATGAATTCCGCTCTATCCACCAGCCCGCTCCGGCGTTCTCGGAACAGGCAACCGAGGCCGAAGTTCTGGTCACCGGCATCAAGGTGGTTGACCTGCTCGCCCCCTATGCCAAAGGCGGTAAAATCGGCCTGTTCGGCGGTGCCGGCGTGGGCAAGACGGTTCTGATTCAGGAACTGATCAACAATATCGCCAAAGTGCACTCGGGCCTTTCGGTCTTCGCCGGGGTTGGGGAACGGACCCGTGAGGGCAACGACCTTTACCACGAGATGATCGAATCCGGCGTTCTGACCCCGGACAACCTGCCCGATTCCAAGATCGCGCTGGTGTACGGCCAGATGAACGAGCCTCCGGGTGCCCGCATGCGGATCGCCCTGACCGGCCTGACCATGGCGGAACAGTTCCGCGACGCCACCGGCGCCGACGTTCTGTTCTTCGTGGACAACATCTTCCGCTTCACCCAAGCCGGTTCCGAAGTTTCGGCGCTGTTGGGGCGTATCCCCTCTGCTGTGGGCTACCAGCCGACGCTGGCCACCGATATGGGCACGATGCAGGAACGTATTACCTCCACGAAAAACGGGTCCATCACCTCGATCCAGGCCGTCTACGTGCCTGCGGATGACTTGACCGACCCGGCGCCTGCAACCACCTTTGCCCACCTTGACGCAACCACGGTTCTGAACCGCGCAATCTCCGAACTGGGCATCTACCCGGCCGTTGACCCGCTCGATTCGACATCGCGTCTGATGGACCCGCAGATCGTTGGCGAAGAGCATTATCAGGTGGCGCGTGACGTGCAGGGGATCCTGCAGCGTTACAAATCGCTTCAGGACATCATCGCCATTCTCGGCATGGATGAACTGAGCGAAGAGGACAAGCTGACCGTGGCCCGGGCCCGGAAAATCCAGCGTTTCCTCTCCCAGCCCTTCGACGTGGCCAAAGTGTTCACCGGCTCTGACGGTGTGCAGGTTCCGCTGGAGGACACCATCAAATCGTTCAAGGCGGTTGTCGCCGGTGAATACGACCATTTGCCGGAAGG
>JASJGL010000100.1:0-29329 GCA_033791545.1 Pseudodonghicola sp.
TGGTTTTCGACATATGCACCTTGAGCCCCGCATCCAAAAGTGCAGATTTCATCGCGTCCACCTTGGAGAAATCCTTGGTTTCCATGGCGGTTTGGCGAAGGGCGAAAAGCTGATCGGCATATCCCTCAAGAGGTCCACCCGCGACCTCATAAATGTTCCCAATGGTCCCATCGTGCGTTTGAGCGGCTGTCTTTGCGGCTTCATGCTCCCGCAGATCGAAGCCAAGCAAACATTGCGACGCATAAAGGTCTTTCACCCATTGCTTTCGCTCTTCCAGCGAACCTGTCCGATCAAGCTTTGCAGAGCGAATTTGCGTCAAGGCCAAATGGGTATTCAGATCATCTGACAGGGCATCGACAACTTCAGAGAATGGCTTTCCGGGGACCAGTTCTCGAAGAAATTCTTCACCGAAAGCCCCCAAGGGCCGCGCCATCTTCCGAATAGCATCCTTGGCATCTGCAGCTTTGCGCAGCGTCCAGTCCATCGGCTTGCGGTAGTGCGTGCTAAGGAACACGAACCGGATCACCTCGCCCGGGATCCCCTGATCCAGCAGATCCCGCACGGTGAAGAAATTGCCCAGCGATTTGGACATCTTCTTGCCCTCGACCTGCAGCATCTCGTTGTGCAGCCAATAGCGGGCGAACTCTCCCTTGGGATGGGCGCAGCAGCTTTGGGCGATCTCGTTCTCGTGGTGCGGGAACATCAGGTCGTTGCCGCCGCCATGGATGTCGAAGGACTCGCCCAGCAGTTCATAGCTCATCGCCGAGCATTCGATATGCCAGCCGGGCCGCCCGCGCCCCCAAGGACTGTCCCAACCGGGCTGGTCGGGCTCCGACGGTTTCCACAGCACGAAGTCCATCGGGTTGCGTTTATAGGGCGCCACCTCAACCCGCGCGCCGGCGATCATGTCCTCGACCGCACGGCCCGAGAGCGCACCGTAAGTCTTGTAGCTTTCCACCGCGAACAGCACGTGCCCCTCGGCGGCATAGGCGTGACCGCCCGCGATCAGCTCCTCGATCATGGTGACCATCTGCGGGATATACTCGGTCGCGCGCGGCATGGCATCAGGTTCCAGCGCGCCAAGCGCCCCCATGTCGTCGAGAAACCATTGCGTGGTCTCTTGGGTGATCTGGCTGATCTCTCGCCCGCTCTCTTCGGCGCGCTTGATGATCTTGTCGTCCACATCGGTGAAGTTGCGCACATAGGTGACGTGATTGGGGCCATAGACATGGCGCAGCAGCCGATACAGCACGTCGAACACCACCACCGGGCGCGCATTGCCCAGATGCGCCCGGTCATAGACGGTCGGGCCGCAGACATACATGCGCACGTTGTCCGGATCGATCGGGGTGAACACCTCTTTCTTCCGGGTCTTGGTGTTGTGCAGTTTGATCGTCGTCATGACGTGACTCCTCGACAGCGCGGCGCTCGGCGCGGGCTTAGCAACTTGTCTCGAAGATGGAAACGACAGAAACCGGCCCGCTGGTGCGATCAGCGCGGAATAATGCAGCAGATAATGGTGCGGCAAATGCGGTTCATGGCATCTCCGATAGCATGGGCGCACGGCAGAGGGAAGATCGAAAGACCGCCGCCATAGCCTCCGCCCTGCCCGCTTCGAGGTACAGGCCCGCCCCAAGGACGGATTACCGCCGCATGGCGATACCCCTTGCGGATACGGCCTTTGCCGAGGCCCTGAGAATGCGTTGTGCCTTTGCCGATGGGCAGGTCTGACAGGCGGGCGGGTTTAACTGTCGGGAGAAGGTGACGCGCCTTGCTCTTCCCCTGATCTGCCCCCTATGATGCCGCGATACACGCTAAGGGAGAAACCGCAATGGCATCACTGAAACGCTGGCTGGAGCGCCGGCGCAATCCGTGGAAAGGCATTGCTTTCGACTCCTTCCATCGCTTCCGCAAGGACAAGGCCGCCGCCCGGTTGCGGGATTTCTTCGATCTCGAGCCCGGCTCTGTCGCGCTCGATTTCGGCGGCTTCGAAGGCGACTGGACCGATGCCGTTCTCGCCGCGCAGCCCGAGGCCCGCGTCTATGTGTTCGAGCCCCATCCCCGTTATGCCGCCGCGCTGCGCGAGAAATACAAGGATCGGCCGGGCGTCTCCGTGCATGACTGCGCGCTGGGGCGGTTCGCCGGAACGCTGTCGCTGTCGGATGCGGGCAATGCCTCCTCGGCGGTGGCCGATCACACCCGCAGCTTTACCGCCCCCGTGGTTGCCGTGCGCGATTTCTTTGCCGAGCAGAAGATCGGCAAGGTGCAACTGGCCAAGATAAACATCGAGGGCGGCGAGTATGATCTGTTGCCGGCGCTGATCGAGACCGGGCTGATCGGCCAGATCGCGCGGCTGATGGTGCAGTTTCACCTGTTCAAACCAGAATATCAATCCGCGCGCAGCGCCATCCTCAAGCGGCTGTCGCTGACCCACGATGTGGCGTGGTCGTATCCGTTTATCTGGGAAGAATGGCGGATAAAGGCCTGAATTCAAACGATTTTTCAGAAAAATCTGACAGAAAAATAGGGGGGCCACCGGCCCCCCTTCAGTTTCGCCATCCAGGCTCATCTCGTTGACCGCTCAATGTCTGTTTTTGCCTGCGGCCTGGACGTCGTCGGGGGCGAGCGCACCCGCCCCTGGAGAGAGTGGGAAGGACGATAGCCAGCCCCACCCTATGCGCGCGGAAAATCAGGGATTTTCCACCGCGCGGGACAGAGCGGAAACCAAAGGTTTCTGCAAAGGCCCGCACCGTATCTGTTCTGGCGGGGCGTTGCCACCCTCACCCAAATTCGTCGGGGCCGGACCCGAAGGCCACCTCTGCCCCTGAGCGCCGTTGCCGGCGCTGTTCGCTCAGCTACAGCCCGACGTTCCGCCGCAGGTGTTGCATTTCATGCAGGTGCCGTTGCGCACCAGCGTGTAGTTGCCGCATTCGCCACAGGCCTCGCCCTCATAGCCCTGCATCTTGGCTTTGACGCGGGCATCCATCGACACGGTGCCGCTGCTCATGGCGGTGCTGCTGGCGGCAAGGGTGCTGGCCGATGCGGTTTCCGGCACAAGGGTGTGCAGGGCCGTGCCGGGATCGCTGGCGCCTTTCAGCGCGGTTGCGCCCAGGCTTTGACCGCCGCTCAACACGATCAGTTCCTGCGGCAGCCGTTTGCGCAGATAGCCGGTGGAGCTGATCTGTTTCAGCACCTCCAGCGAACGGCTGGCGGCGGTTTCGCTCATCTCGGAAATGTTCGAAACACCATCGGACACGCCATGCCCCAGATCGTCAAAGCTGGTGCCCTGCGGTTTGATATGGGCCAGATCGGTGCGGTCGAGATAGCTGACCGCAAGTTCGCGGAAGATGTAATCAAGGATCGAGGTCGCGTTTTTGATGCTGTCATTGCCCTGCACCATGCCCGCCGGTTCGAACTTGGTGAAGGTGAAGGCATCGACAAATTCCTCCAACGGCACGCCGTATTGCAGGCCGACCGAGATGGCGATGGCGAAGTTGTTCATCATCGCACGAAAGCCGGCCCCCTCCTTGTGCATGTCGATAAAGATCTCGCCCAGATGGCCGTCCTCGTATTCGCCGGTGCGCAGATAGACCTTGTGCCCGCCAACGATAGATTTCTGGGTATAGCCCTTGCGCCGCGACGGCATCTTTTCACGGCCGCGCGCGACCTCTTTGATGACGACCTTTTCGATCACCTTCTGGGCCAGCGTCACCGCCTTTTCCTGCGCCGATCCGGTGGCAAGGATGTCTTCGGCCTCTTCGTCGTCCTCGACCAGCGCCGCCGCCAAAGGCTGGCTCAGTTTGGAGCCGTCGCGATACAGCGCATTGGCTTTCACGCCGAGGCTCCAGCTCAGCTCATAGGCTTTCTGGCAATCCTCGATGCTGGCGTCATTGGGCATGTTGATCGTCTTGGAGATGGCGCCCGAGATAAAGCTTTGCGCCGCCGCCATCATGGTGATGTGGCTGTTCACGCCAAGGAAGCGCTTGCCCTTTTTGCCGCAGGGGTTGGCGCAATCGAAGATGCTGTAATGCTCCTCGCGCAGATGCGGCGCGCCTTCCAGCGTCATGGTGCCGCAGACATGGTCATTCGCCGCCTCGATATCGGCGCGGGAATAGCCCAGATGCCGCAGCAGATCGAAGCTGGGATCGTTCAGCTTTTCGGCCGGGATGCCCAGCACGCTGTGGCAGAACTCTTCGCCCAGCGTCCACTGGTTGAAGACAAATCGGATATCAAAGGCGCTTTCCAGCGACGCTTCGATCTTGGCCAGCTCGTTCTCGCCAAAGCCATGGCCGATCAGCGTGGTCGCGTTGATCGCCGGGGCGTTGCCGATGCTGCCATGGCCCACCGCATAGGCGACGATTTCTTCGATCTCGGCGCTCGAGTAGCCGAGGTTTTCAAGCGCGGCGGGAACCGAGCGGTTGATGATCTTGAAATACCCGCCGCCGGCCAGCTTCTTGAACTTCACCAGCGCAAAGTCGGGCTCGATCCCGGTGGTGTCGCAATCCATCACCAGCCCGATCGTGCCGGTCGGTGCGATCACCGAGACCTGCGCGTTGCGATAGCCGTGCTTTTCGCCCAGCCGCAGCGCGTCGTCCCAAGACGACATCGCCAGCTCGACCAGCCGTGCGTCGGGGCAGTTGGCATGATCCAGCGGCACCGGTTTGACGGCAAGCTCTTCATAGCCCGCGCCATTGCCCTGAGCCGCGTTGCGGTGGTTGCGGATGACGCGCAGCATATGCTTGGCATTGCGGTCATAGCTGGCAAAGGCGCCCAGCTCGCCCGCGATTTCGGCGCTGGTGGCATAGGCGGTGCCGGTCATGAGCGCGGTCAGCGCACCCGCCATGGCGCGGCCGCCGTCGCTGTCATAGCTCAGGCCCATGTTCATCAGCAGGCCGCCGATATTGGCATAGCCCAGACCCAGCGTGCGGAAGTCATAGGACAGCTGCGCGATCTCTTTTGACGGGAACTGCGCCATCGTCACGCTAATTTCCAGCGTCAACGTCCACAGCCGGGTGGCGTGCATGTAGTCTTCGGCCTGAAACACGCCGTCCTTGTAGAAGGTCAGCAGGTTCATCGACGCCAGATTGCAGGCGGTATCGTCAAGGAACATGTATTCAGAACAGGGGTTGGAGCCCCGGATCGGACCATCCGCCGGGCAGGTATGCCAAGCGTTCACGGTGTCGTGGAACTGGATCCCCGGATCGGCACAGGCCCAGGCGGCATGGCCGACCTTTTCCCATAAATCGCGGGCTTTGACGGTCTTGTGGACCTCGCCATTGGTGCGGTTGATCAGATCCCAGTCGCCATCTTCGCGCACGGCCTTGAGAAAGGCGTCGGTGACCCGGATCGAGTTGTTGGAGTTCTGGCCCGAGACCGAACTATAAGCCTCGGAATCCCAGTCGGTGTCATAGGTCGGGAACTCGATACTGGTATAGCCCTGCTTGGCGTAATCCAGCACCCGTTTGACATAGGTCTCGGGGATCGCCGATCTCTTGGCGTCGCGGATCGCCGATTTCAGGGTGGCGTTGGTCTTGGGGTCGCAGGCATCCTCGATGCTGCCATCCCAGGATTTGATCGCCGCAAAGATCCCGTTGAGTTTCAGCTCGTGCATCTTGGAGCCGGCAACGATGCTGGCGACTTTCTGCTCTTCCAGCACCTTCCAGTCGATGAATTCCTCGATATCGGGGTGATCGGCATCGACGATGACCATCTTGGCCGCGCGTCGCGTGGTGCCGCCCGATTTGATCGCGCCCGCCGCCCGGTCGCCGATCTTGAGAAAGCCCATCAGCCCGCTCGACTTGCCACCGCCCGAAAGCGACTCACCCTCGGCGCGCAACCGGCTGAAATTGGTGCCGGTGCCCGAGCCGTATTTGAACAGCCGCGCCTCACGCACCCACAGATCCATGATGCCGCCTTCGTTCACCAGATCGTCCTTGACCGACTGGATGAAGCAGGCGTGCGGTTGCGGATGCTCATAGCTGGATTTCGACTTGGTCAACTTGCCGTTTTTGTAATCGACATAGTAATGGCCCTGCGCGGGACCGTCGATGCCATAGGCCCAGTGCAGCCCGGTGTTGAACCATTGCGGCGAGTTCGGCGCGGCGCGCTGGGAGGCCAGCATATAGCGCATCTCGTCGAAATAGGCGCGGGCGTCCTTCTCGGTCGAGAAATAGCCGCCCTTCCAGCCCCAGTAGGCCCAGGCCCCGGCGAGACGATCAAACACCTGCTTGGACGATGTCTCGCCCACTGTCTCGACATCGTCGCCATCCGGGACCGAGCGCCACAGGAACTCGGGCACGCCCTTTTCGCGGACCCTCTTCAAACGCGTCGGCACACCGGCCTTGCGGAAGTATTTCTGCGCGATCACATCGCTGGCGACCTGGCTCCAGCGTGCGGGAATCTCGATATTCTCCAACCGGAACACGATGGTGCCGTCCGGGTTGCGAATCTCGGATGTCGCGGACACGAAATCGAGATCAGCGTATGCGTCCTGCCCGGATTTAGTGAAGTTTCTTTCGATTTTCATTCTTGCTGCCTCTGATCTTCGCTTCGCGTTCAGCCCGGGGTCCGGACCAGTCCCTTTGACGCGCGCGGCGCCCTCGTTCCGGCGGATGCATTTGCGATGCCATATCCTGTTGCGGGGCCGCCAAAGGGCCACCGCATCCGGCGCTTTGCCGATGCCATACACTGCTTGTTTTCCGCTCTGATCCGCCGGGAGCCCTAGTTTGAACTACTAGATTTAGTGGCTCATCAGCTGACCTACACAATTTGAAGCAAGTGGACGGGGGTGGTCAACGACTTTATTTGCCCTATAGGGCCAAATTTCCAGTTGACCCTTGCTGCCATCGCAAGCCGCCCCGATTCCTCCACAGGATGCTGCACAGCAGCAGTTCACAACCCGCCTCAACAGCGCCACTGAACCTGTTTTTATACAAAGGAAAACCCCGTGCAGCGCTGCGCGCGCGGCTGCACCGCAGCATTCCCGCAGCATCTGCGCGGAAATTCTGTGCAAACCACAAGATATGGGAGAGATCGGCTGCCGGCCTCTATATGAGGCCAGCGAATCGCCGAATGTTGGTCGGGGCGGAGAGACTCGAACTCACGACCCCCTGTTCCCAAAACAGGTGCGCTACCAGACTGCGCCACGCCCCGATCCGAGGTCTGTCTAGCGGCAGTTCTCTTGCTTGGAAAGCCCTAACAGGGCCAAGCGGCCGCTTCCCCCGAAAAAACCGGGTGGCGCAGCTCGGACCCTGGCGCGATACCATAGCGCGCGGCAAGGGTGGCGTTGATTTCCAGCACGGCGAACACGCCCGGCCCGCCGTCGATCGATGTCAGATCGCCGGGAATCGCCCCGGCATGCACCCGGGTCACGCGCCCGCTCTGGTCGACAAAGATCATGTCGAGCGGGATCAGGGTGTTTTTCATCCAGAAACTGGCCCGTTGCGGCTGTTCATAGACGAACAGCATCCCGGCCCCGCGCGGCAGCGTTTCGCGATACATCAGACCGCGACCGCGTGCCGCCGGTGTATCGGCAAGTTCGATGGTGAACTGCGCCTGTCCCCAGTCGCCACGCAGATCGACCCGGTCGCTGCGACACGCGGTGGTGTCGGTCGTGGTGTCGGCCTGCGCCGCCGATGCGCCCAAAATCAGGAGCAGAACAGCGACAAGCCGGCGCATCACGACGCCTCCTGTTCAGTCAGCGCGACCTCCCAGGCCATCACCTCGGCGGCCATGCGACCACGACGCCCCTCAATGACACGCATTGCCAACGCTTCGCCCGGTTGCAAATCCGCCAGACCCGAGCGGCGCAGCACCTCGATATGCAAAAACACATCTTCGTTGCGGCCAAAGATATTGGCGAACCCAAACCCTTTTGCCTTGTCGAACCATTTCACCCGCGCCGGTTCCAACGGTCTTTGCTGGATCTCGACCGGGTCAAGATGGCTGAAATCGGACAAAACCGGGCCCTCTTCCTCACGTTCAGGCGGCGTCACGGACAGCACTTCGATCGCTTGCACACCGCGATCGGTATGCTGCGTCATCAACTCGATTCCCGCCCCGTCGGCCACAGAACTTTGCCCGAAATTCCGCAACACGTTCATATGAAGCAGGATATCGGGGCCGCCTTGGTCCGAGACCACGAATCCATAGCCCTTGGCCGGGTCGAACCATTTCACCTGACCCTTGATGTGGTCCATACTACTCAGATCTTCTGCCACGTCTGCTTTTCCGCATTTTGTGCTGTCATGCCGGAACGGCATGTGCCGGGATTTGTGCAATATGTAAGCGTAACAATTCAAGTTGAAAACATCCAACGTGCGAAAATCCGCATATATTTTCAAAGCCTTGCATTTCACGTCACGTGAATTTCAGGGGCTCAAGCGGTTAATTTTCCACGCGGTTTCAGCGGTTTCGCGGCGCCAGACGAACCTGTCGTGCAGCCGAAACGCGCCATCCGCCCAGAATTCGATCTCCAGCGGGATCAGCCGATATCCGCCCCAAAACGGCGGGCGCGACGGGTTGAGGCCCAGTTGCGGCGTCAATTTCGCCACATCGGCCATCAGCGTCGCGCGACTCTCCAGCGGTTGCGACTGGTGCGAGGCCCAAGCCCCAAGGCGGCTCTTGAGCGAGCGTGACTTGTAATAGGCATCCGCCTGCGGCCCGTCTTCGTGGCTGACCGTGCCGCGCACCCGGATCTGGCGGCGCAGCGATTTCCAGTGCAGCACAAAGGCGGCCATGCCGGCCTGATCCAGTTCCTGCGCCTTGGTGCTGCCGTAGTTGGTGTAAAAGACGAAAGCCGCCGGCTCGATCTCCTTGAGCAGGACCATGCGCACATTCGGCATGCCCTGCCCGTCCACCGTTGAAAGCGCGATCGCATTCGGATCGTTCACTTCGACCTGCTCGGCTGCGGCCAGCCATTCACCAGCGATCACGAACGGATCGTCGCCTGCAAAAATACCAGTTCTGTCGCCCATAATACCCCCATCAACGTTCCGGCATCGAGCGTAGTGTGCGCCCCGGCGCGCGGCAAGCCTGATACGCTGCGACAAAGCTGATCCTCTTGATGCCTCAGGGCCAATCGCCTAAACGTCGTTCTCACACCGTACACAGAGGCGGAGATCCTTCATGTCAAATCAGTTGCTGGCCGGCAAACGCGGCCTGATCATGGGCCTGGCCAATGACAAATCCATCGCCTGGGGCATCGCCCGGGCACTGGCCGGCGCTGGCGCCGAGCTGGCGTTTTCCTATCAGGGCGATGCGCTGAAGAAACGGGTCGACCCGCTTGCGGCCCAACTTGGCAGCGATATCGTGCTGCCCTGCGATGTTGGTAACGAAGGGTCGATCGACGCGCTGTTCTCGGGCCTGCAGGAGCGCTGGGGCACGCTGGACTTCGTGGTGCATGCCATCGGATTTTCCGACAAGAACGAATTGCGCGGCCGCTATGTCGACACCAGCCGCGCCAATTTCCAGTTGAGCATGGATATCTCGGTCTATTCCTTTACCGCCGTGGTGCAGCGCGCCGAAAAGATGATGTCCGAGGGCGGAAGCTGTCTGACGCTGACCTACTATGGTGCGGAAAAGGTGATGCCGCATTATAACGTGATGGGCGTGGCCAAGGCGGCGCTGGAGGCTTCGGTGCGCTATCTCGCCGAGGATCTGGGCAAGGACGGGATCCGCGTCAACGCGATCAGCGCCGGCCCGATCAAGACGCTGGCTGCCTCCGGCATCGGCGATTTCCGCTACATTATGAAGTGGAACGAATACAATTCTCCGCTGCGCCGCAACGTGACCATCGACGATGTCGGCAAGTCGGCGCTGTATCTGCTGTCCGATCTGGGGTCCGGTGTCACCGGCGAGGTGCTGCATGTGGACGCAGGTTATCACGCCGTTGGCATGAAGGCCGTGGACGCCCCCGACATTGCCAAGGGCTGACCGCCCCGCCTCCTCCAAGGACCAACGAAAGGATCCGCTGCCATGACCGACCGCTTGCCGCATGAAAAGGGCTTTCACGTAAGCTGGGATCAGTTGCATCGCGACGCCCGCGCCCTGGCTTGGCGCTTGCAGGGCAGCGCGCCCGAGGACGGCGGTTGGCGCGCGGTGGTGGCGATCACCCGCGGCGGCATGGCCCCGGCGATGATCGTCGCGCGCGAGCTGGATATCCGCACGGTCGATACCATCAGCGTGAAATCCTATGACAACCAGACTCAAAGCGCCCCGGTGGTGATCAAAGCCCCCGACATGGCGGTGGTGGGCGATGGCACCGGCGTGCTGATCGTCGATGATCTGGTCGATACCGGACGCACGCTTGAAGTGGTTCGCCAGCATATGCCCAAGGCGCATGTCGCCACCGTCTATGCCAAGCCCAAGGGGCGGCCGATGGTCGACACCTATATCACCGAGGTCAGCCAGGACACCTGGATCTTTTTCCCTTGGGATATGGCGCTGCAATATGTGGAACCCTATCGCGGCCACGACTGAGCGGGCGCGATGCGCCACCGATCACAGGGCACTGGCCTCAGCACTTGGCCACAGCACTTGACCAGACCACAGGCACCAGACCGCAGAAAGGGTCAGGAGAGGCAATGTCAAACGCACGCACCAAGGCCAGTTTTGCCGCCCCCATCGTCGCGGCGCGCAAATGGCTGGACGGGGTCACCTTTGCGCCCGAGCGGCCGCTGATCAATGTCAGTCAGGCCGCGCCGCTGGCACCGCCGCCGGATTCGCTGCGCCACGCCATGGCCGAGTTCGTTCAGTACAGAACCGAGGCGCATCTGTACGGCCCCGTGCTCGGGATGCCGGAGTTGCGCGCGGCGCTGGCCGAGCGGACCGGCCGGATTTACGGCGGCGCGGTGCGCGCGGAGCAGGTTGCCATCACCTCGGGGTGCAATCAGGCGTTTGCCGCCGCCATTGCCGCGACCACCGCGGAGGGCGACTCGGTGATCGTGCCGACGCCGTGGTATTTCAATCACAAGATGTGGCTCGACATGGCCGGGGTCGAGTCGGTGCCGCTGCCGATCGGGGCCGACCTGTTTCCCGATCCCGACCGCGCGGCGGCGCTGATCACCGAGCGCACCCGCGCGATCGTTCTGATCACCCCGAACAACCCCACCGGCGCGGAATACCCTGCAGAACTGCTCCAGGCCTTTTACGAGCTGGCGCAGGCGCGGGGAATAAAGCTGATCGTCGATGAGACCTATCGCGATTTCCACAGCCAGACCGGCGCACCGCATGATCTGTTTGCCGATCCCGACTGGGACCGCACGCTGATCCATCTGTATTCGTTTTCCAAGGCCTACCGGCTGACCGGGCACCGGGTCGGCGCGATGCTGGGCGCGCCAGACCTGCTGGACGAGGCCGAGAAATTCATCGACTGCGTCACCATCTGCCCCAGCCAGGTTGGGCAATATGCGGCGCTCAAGGGAATCGAGACGCTCGATCAATGGCTGGCCTCTGAACGCGACGAGATCCTTGATCGTCGTGCGGCGATTGTCGAGGGCGCTCCGGCGCTGGCGGCAAAGGGGTGGGCGTTGAAGGGATCGGGCGCCTATTTCGCCTATCTGGCGCATCCCTATGACATGCCCTCTGACCTGCTCGCGCCCCGTCTGGTGCGCGAGGCGGGCGTTCTGCTGCTGCCCGCGACCATGTTCGTGCCCGACAGCGACCCCACTGGCGCGCGCCATGTGCGCATCGCCTTTGCCAATCTCGACCGGGCCGGGATCGTCACGCTGGTGGACCGGCTCACGGCGCTGTCCATCTGATCTTGCCCCCCCTTGGCGCGCGTCGTATGCAGGGCGCCAATGCACAGGGTAGCGCCAATAAAGTAGCGCCAGTAAAGGGGGCATCATGGCCGCAAGGGTCAAACAGTTATCGAAAACCTTTGTCTGGATTCTGCTCGGCCTGCTTGTCGCCGGTCTGGCCGGGTTCGGAGCCACCAATCTGAGCGGCACCGTGCGCACGGTCGCGACGGTCGGCGATCAGACCGTCAGCGTCGACGCCTATGCCCGCGATCTGCAGCGCGAAATTCGCGCGGTCGAGGCACAGACCGGCCAACCGATGCAGATGAGCGAGGCCCGCGCGCGCGGGCTGGATCAACAGGTGCTGGCGCGCCTGATCTCGCTGGCCTCGATCGATAACGAGGTGGCCGAGCTGGGCCTGTCCGTGGGCGACGAAAAGCTGCAACAGGAAGTCATGGCGATTTCCGCGTTTCAGGGCCCCGACGGCAAGTTCGATCGCGAATCCTATCGCTTTGCGCTGGACCAGGCCGGGCTGAACGAGGCCGAGTTCGAGGCCGATCTGCGCGCCGAGGCCGCCCGCACGCTGGTGCAGGGTGCAATCATCGACGGCGTTTCGATGCCCGACACGCTGATCAACACGCTTGTCGACTATGTCGCCGCACGCCGCAGCTTTACCGTGGCAACGCTGACGGCGGCAGATCTTGACGCCCCGCTGCCCGAACCCGACGATGCCGCGTTGCAAGCCTATTACGACGCGCACCCTGAACAGTTCACCCTGCCCGAAACCAAGCAGATCACCTATGTCACCCTGATCCCCGAGATGATCCTTGATCAGGTCGAAGTGGACGACGCCGCGCTGCGCAAGCTTTATGCCGAGCGCAGCGACGACTACAGCATTCCCGAACGCCGGCTGATCGAACGGCTGGTGTTTCCCGACGCGGCGGCGGCGTCTTCGGCCATGGCGCAGATCGAAGTGGGCGGAACCACCTTCGAGGCGCTGGTCAAGGGGCGTGGGCTGGCGCTGAGCGATGTGGATATGGGCGATATGTCTGCCGCCGAACTGGGCGCGGCGGGGGCGGCGATCTTTGCCGCCGACATGGATCAGGTCGTGGGCCCCCTGCCCTCGGATCTGGGGCCTGCGCTGTACCGTGTGAACGGCAAGCTCGAAGCGCGCGAAACCTCGTTTGAAGACGCCCGCGACGAGTTGCGCGACGAATTGGCGGGCGAACGCGCCCGCCGGTTGATCGAAACCCGCGCCCAAGACATCGACGACCTTCTAGCGGGCGGTGCCACGCTGGAGGATCTGGCCAAGGAAACCGGCATGGAGCTGGGCCAGATCGACTGGACCAGTGACAGCGCCGATGCGGTCGCGGCCTATGACGCCTTTCGCGAGGCAGCGCAGGCGGTCAGCCCCGAGGATTTCCCCGAGGTCGGCTTTCTTGAGGACGGCGGCATCTTTGCGCTGCGGCTTGACGACACGCTGGCGCCGCGCCCGGAACCCTTTGACACAGCCCGCCCGCGGGTGATCGAGGGCTGGCAGGTACAACAGACCGGCGCCGCCCTGACGGCCAAGGCCGAAGCCTTGGTGCAAGAGATGGGCGCAGAGGGCGATTTCGCCGCGGTCGGACTTGATGTCCAGGTTGAAACCGGGCTGACGCGCACCGCCTATCTTGACGGCACACCGCCCGATTTCATGACCCAGGTGTTCGAGATGGAGCCCGGCGCGCTGCGCGTGATCGGCACCGGCGACCGGGTGCAGATCGTGCGGCTGGACGCGGTTCTGCCCCCCGAGACCACCGCCGATCTGGACCGCATGCGCAGCGCCTTCGGGCAAGAGCTGGACCAGTCCCTGGCACAGGCGCTGTTCGATGCCTTTGCCCGCGATGCCCAGCTGCGCGCCCATCCGATGCTGGACCAACGCGCGGTGAACGCGGTCCAGTCGAGCTTCCAATAGGACCCGCATCATGGCTTTGACCCCGGATTTCGACACGTTCGCCCGCGCCTATGAGGCCGGGCAGAACCAGGTGGTCTATACCCGGCTCGCCGCCGATCTGGACACGCCTGTCTCGTTGATGCTGAAACTGGCCAGCGGGCAAAAGGATGCCTTCATGCTGGAATCGGTCACCGGCGGCGAGGTGCGCGGGCGCTTTTCCATCATCGGGCTGAAACCGGATCTGATCTGGCGCTGCGACGGCGACAAGGCCGCGCTGAACCGTCAGGCGCGGTTCGACCCCGACGGCTTTGCCCCCGAGCAGGCCGATCCGCTGGCCAGCCTGCGCGCCCTGATCGCCGAAAGCCGGATTGATCTGCCCGAGGATCTGCCGCAATCGGCGGCGGGGCTGTTCGGCTATCTCGGCTATGACATGGTGCGGCTGATCGAGCATCTGCCCGATGTGAACCCCGATCCGCTGGGGCTGCCCGATGCGCTGATGCTGCGCCCCTCGGTCGTGGCGGTGCTGGATGGGGTCAAGGGTGAGGTCACCGTCGTCGCCCCCGCTTGGGTCAGCGACGGGCAGACCGCGCGCGCCGCCTATGCGCAAGCTGCCGAGCGGGTGATGGACGCGGTGCGCGATCTGGAACGCGCCATGCCCGCCGAAACCCGCGATCTGGGCGAGGCGCAAGAGATGGCCGCGCCGGTTTCGAACTTTACCCGCGAGCAGTATAAATCCGCTGTCGAGACGGCCCGGGAGTATATCCGCGCCGGCGACATCTTTCAGGTGGTCCCGGCACAGCGCTGGACCCAGGATTTCCCGCTGCCGCCCTTCGCGCTGTACCGCTCGCTGCGGCGCACCAACCCGTCGCCGTTCATGTTCTATTTCAATTTCGGCGGTTTTCAGGTGGTCGGTGCCAGCCCCGAGATCCTGGTGCGTGTCTTTGGCAACGAGGTGACCGTGCGCCCGATCGCCGGCACCCGCCCCCGCGGTGCCACCCCCGAGGCGGACCGCGCGCTGGAGGTCGAACTGCTGGCGGATCAGAAGGAACTGGCCGAACATCTGATGCTGCTTGATCTCGGGCGCAACGATGTCGGGCGGGTCGCCAAGATCGGCACCGTGCGCCCGACCGAGAAATTTACCATCGAACGCTATAGCCACGTGATGCATATCGTCTCCAACGTGGTTGGCGAACTGGCCGATGACAAGGACGCGCTAGATGCGTTTTTCGCCGGCATGCCCGCTGGCACCGTCTCGGGCGCGCCCAAGGTGCGCGCGATGGAAATCATCGACGAGTTGGAGCCGGAAAAGCGCGGCATCTATGGCGGTGGCGTCGGCTATTTTTCCGCCGGTGGCGACATGGATATGTGCATCGCGCTGCGCACCGCGATCGTGAAGGACAAAAAGCTTTATATTCAGGCCGGGGGCGGTGTCGTCTATGACAGCGACCCGGAGTCCGAATATATGGAAACGGTGCATAAATCGAACGCGATCCGGATGGCCGCCAGCGACGCCGCCCGCTTCTCTGGCCGCGGCAACCGCTGAGCGCGCAGCCGGGTTAGCGGCAGGGAACCTTCGCGGTGGCCCTGCTTAACGGTGGCCCTGAGCGGTAACGTCATAGCCATAAAGCCAATCGAACTGGCGCACCGCGCGCGCGGGCGCCAGCGCCCCCCCAACCCGAAGCGCCAGATGCCCAATCTCGCGCAGCGGCGACAGCTTGAAATGATATTTCCATGCGTTGCCATTAGCCGCCGCGATCACCCGCGCCGCGCGGTCACGGCGGCGCGCCTGATAGCTGGCAAGCGCCACCGCCTGATCCTTTTGTGCGGCCAGACAATCGGCCAGCACCCACCCATCTTCCAGCGCCAGATTGGCGCCCTGGGCCAGAAACGGCAGCGTGGGATGCGCCGCATCGCCAAGGATTGCCACCCCCTCGCCGTACCAGTGGTCTGCCACCGGATGGCGGAACAGCCCCCAAAGCGCCACCTCGCGCAGCTGCGCCAACAGTTCGGACGGAAGGCTGCGGAAATCGGCAAAGGCAGCGCGCAGGTTGTCGGGATCGTCGCTGTGGTGCCAGCCCTCGTCGGCCCAAAGCTCGCGCTCCTGCACGGCAACGATATTGACCAGTTTGCCATCGCGCAGAGGATAGCAGACAAGATGGCGCCCCGGCCCCATGAAGATCTGCGCTTCGGGCGGCAAATTCAAGGTATTGGACACCGTCGCGCGCCACGCCACCTGACCGGTAAAGAACGGCCGATCCGCCCCATTCAGCGCCAGCCGCATCCGCGATGACAGCCCGTCCGCCCCGACCACCAGATCGGCGCGCGCCTGCGCCCCATTGGACAGATGCAGCTCGGGCACCGGGCCGGGCACGACACGATCAACCCGCTGCAAAAGCCGCAGCGGTATGTCAGCGGCCCGCACCGCGCGGACCAGCAGATCGATCAGATCGGCGCGATGCACGAGGTAAAACGCCTGATCGGAGGCATGGCGCGCCAGATCCAGCCGCAATACCTCGCCCGGGCGGCGATAATCGCGCAGCACCACCGCGTGCGACGGCGTCGCAACCCGTGCCAAATCCTGTTCCAGCCCCAGCGCGCGCAACACCGCCACCCCGTTGGGGCTGATCTGAAGGCCGGCGCCGACCTCAGTGATTTCGCAGGCCTGTTCCAGCACCGTCACCTCGGCGCCGCGCGCGCGCAGGGCCAGCGCCGCCGCCAGCCCGCCGATCCCGGCCCCAACCACGATGATGTTCCGGCCCGTCAGCGCCATTCCCGTCCGCCTGTCTGTCCAACTGTCTGTGCTGCCAATGAAAAACGCCAGGGCGGTTGACCCCGGCGCTCTCTCAATTCTTACCGCATCTCATCACGGGGATCAGTCGTCGCGGTGTACTTTTTCGCGGCGCTCGTGACGCTCCTGCGCCTCAAGGCTCAGCGTGGTGGTTGGTCGCGCCACCAGACGTTTGAGCGAGATCTGCTCGCCGGTTTCCTTGCAATATCCGAACTCGCCCTCGTCGATGCGGCGCAGCGCCCCGTCGATCTTACTCACCAGCTTGCGCTGGCGGTCGCGGATCCGCAGTTCCAGCGCGCGGTCGGTCTCTTCGCTAGCGCGATCGGCCACATCGGGAATGTTGCGCGTGCCGTCCTGCAATCCGGCGATGGTGGATTTGCTTTCGCTCAGCAGATCGTTTTTTTGTCGCAGCAATTCGCGGCGAAACCACTCGATCTGACGATCATTCATGAATGGTTCATCTTCGGCTGGACGGTAATTCTCCGGTAGAAAAGTTTCCTGCTTCATTCCGGTTCCCTCAGTCTGGCCAACGACGTCTTGCAATTTTGTTGGTGTAGACATCTGGCGCCCCCTTTTGCCGCTGCGTTTATCCGAGAGATTCCAGATTGTCACTACACAATAGTGTCTCGGTTAAGCTAAAACAGCCGCCAAGCCAAAGCGCACAACTGCGAACAGCAAAGGGTTGGAACAACATGAGATTTCAGGGCACCAAAGATTACGTGGCCACCGAAGACCTCACCATTGCGGTGAATGCGGCGGTCGCGCTGGAGCGCCCGCTTCTGGTCAAAGGTGAGCCGGGCACCGGCAAGACCGAACTGGCGCGACAGGTCGCCGATGCGCTGGGTCTGAAGATGATCGAGTGGAACATAAAATCCACCACCCGCGCGCAGCAGGGCCTGTATGAATACGACGCCGTCAGCCGGCTGCGCGACAGCCAGTTGGGCGACGAACGTGTGCAGGATGTGCGCAACTACATCAAAAAGGGCAAGCTCTGGCAGGCCTTTGATGCGGACGAGCGGTTGGTGCTGCTGATCGACGAAATCGACAAGGCCGATATCGAATTCCCCAACGATCTGCTGCAAGAACTCGATAAGATGGAATTCTTCGTCTATGAGACCGGCGAGACCATTCGCGCAAAGCAGCGTCCGATCGTCATCATCACATCCAACAACGAGAAAGAGCTGCCCGACGCCTTTCTGCGCCGCTGCTTCTTTCACTATATCCGCTTCCCCGACGAGGCGACCATGCGCAAGATCGTCGAAGTGCACCACCCCGGTATCAAGGAATCGCTGCTGACAACGGCGCTGACCCAGTTTTACGAGTTGCGCGAAACCTCTGGGTTGAAAAAGAAACCTTCGACCTCCGAAGTGCTGGATTGGCTGAAACTGCTGCTGGCCGAAGATCTCGATGCCGAGGATCTCAAGCGCGACGGGGTGAATGCCCTGCCCAAACTGCATGGGGCGCTGCTGAAAAACGAACAGGACGTGCATCTGTTCGAGCGGCTGGCCTTCATGGCCCGCAGCAAGCGTTAGAAGACCGGAACAGGTTTGGGCGTCATCGCGGTGCCTCTGGGGCCGCGATGACGCCGCGAACCGCGCCCTGCCCGGCCCGTTGAGCGCTGCAACCGCATGTGGGCCGCGCAGATCCCTATCTGACGTCCAGCCGCGACCAGAGGCTGTCCAGCGTCGGTTTGCGATTGAGCGGAGAGCGATAGATCCGGACCTCAAGCGGGCAGACATGGCTTTTTCCACCGACGATCTGCAATCGGCCATCCGCCAGTTCCTCGCGGCAGATCTCGCGCGGGAGCCAGCCCAGACCAAAGCCTTCGAGGATCATCGCCTTGACCGAATTGGCCAGCGCATTCTGGTTGACCACCAGAACGCCTGGCGGATCAATCTGCTGGCGCAGCACATGATCCAGCACCGATCTGAGCGCCGAGGCCGCCCCATAGGACAAGAGCGGCACCGGCCGTTTCTGACCGGGTTCAAGGCTGAACAACGGGCGCCCATCCGGCCCGCAGCGCGACACCGGGATGAAGTCGTCGCGAGACAGGGTCAGGTAGTCACCGCGGCCAATCTCCAGCGGCGACAGGAAATCCATTGCCGGATGCCAATATGTCAGGATCAGGTCACAATAGCTTTGCTGCAGGGCCGTCACGAACTGATCCGCGCCCCAACTGGTGGAATTCAGATCAAGCTCCAGCCCGCCAGCGTCGGCCAGCGGTTCGATATAGCTCCGGTAATGCGTCATGAACAGCGACTGTGGCGAGGCCAATCGGATCACGCTCTCGCCCGCCGCCGCGATGGTCTGGCAGCGTTCCAGCGTTTCGGAATAGGTCCGCAGGATGATCCGCGCCTGCGACAGGAACACCTCGCCCGCCGGAGTCAGCGACAGCGGCAAGGTCTGACGGTCGATCAGCCCGACGCCGACCTCGTCCTCAAGCGCGCGAATGCGCCGGGAAAAGGCCGGCTGGCTGACGTTGCGATCCTCGGCGGCACGGGAAAAGTTCTTGTGCACCGTGAGCGCTTCGAAATCTCTGAGCCAAATGATGTCCAAATCGTCCGGGTCCGTCCTGGATCTGTCTTGCGGGCAGCGGGGAAATCAGCCGTCCAGTCGGTTTTCTTCTACCGCGTGACAGGCCACCGCGCTACCGTCGGGCTTTTGCACCGGCAGCGGTCGCTCCACCCGGCACCGATCATTGGCATAGGTGCAGCGGCTGTAAAAGGGGCAGCCCTGCGGCAGATTGATCGGCGTCGGGATTTCCCCCTTCAGACGGATATGCTTGGGGTGGTCATCCGTCAACTGCGGCACCGCCGAGAGCAGCGCGCGCGTATAGGGATGCTTGGGGTTCTCGAACAGCGTACGCGTCTCCGCCAGTTCGCACAGCGTGCCCAGATACAGCACGGCGACCCGGGTGCCGAAATGTTCCACCACGCTCAGATCATGGGTGATGAACAGATAGGTCAGCCCGCGCTCTTCCTTGGCCTCGAGCATCAGGTTCAGCACCTGTGCCTGAATCGAGACGTCCAGCGCCGAGATCGGTTCATCCGCGATGATGAATTCGGGATCCACCGTCAGGGCGCGCGCGATGGCGATCCGCTGGCGTTGCCCGCCCGAGAATTCATGCGGATAGCGCATTGACCAGCTTGGATCGACGCCGACCGTGCGCATCACCTCGGCCACCTTGTCGCGCACCTCGGCGCGCGACATGGCCGGGTTATGATAGTGCATCGGTTCTTCCAAGGCTTGCCGGATCGTCATCCGCGGATTGAGCGAGGCATAGGGGTTCTGGAAGATCATCTGCATTTTCTTGCGCAGCGGCATCATCCCCGCGCGCGAGCGGTTGTCGATGCGTTCGCCGTCATACAGGATCTCGCCCCCCGAAGGGGCCAGCAGCCCGGCGACCAGCCGCGCCACGGTGGACTTGCCACAGCCCGATTCCCCCACGACGCAAAGCGCCTCGCCGCGCGCAACCGACAGCGACACGTCGTTGACCGCATGCACCGCGCGTTGTTCGCGCACGATGCGTCCCCGCCGCAGTTTCAGCGTTTCAAGAAAGCCTTTGTCCAACACAAAGCGCTTTTCCAGCTGTTTCAACTGCAACAGGGGGCGGCTTTCGGGGGCGATGATGTCAGTCATGCGCTTTCTTCCTTGTAGGGGATTCCGTGCAGGCGGCTGACCTCGTGACAGGCGATCTCGACCTCGGCAAAGCGCATGATTTCCGGTCGGACGCGGCGGCAGATGTCCACGGCATAGTCGCATCTGGGGTGGAACGGGCAGCCGGCGGGAAGCGCGGCTGGCGACGGCATGTTGCCGGGGATCTGTTTCAGCCGGTGGCCCGGCAGGGTCTGCTGCGGCAGCGCATTGATCAGCCCCTGCGTATAGGGATGTTGCGGGTCGTTGATGATCTCGCGCGTGGGGCCAGCTTCGATGATGCGACCGGCATACATCACCAGCGTGCGTTCGGTCATCTGGCTGACCACGCCAAGATCGTGGGTGATCAGGATCAGCCCCACCTTGTTCGACTGGCACAGCTCCAGCAGCAGATCCATGATGTCGGCCTGAATCGTCACGTCGAGCGCGGTCGTGGGTTCATCCGCGATGATCAGCTCCGGGTCCAGAAGCAGCGCGATGGCGATGACGATGCGTTGGCGCATCCCCCCCGACAGCTCGTGCGGGTATTGCTCCAACCGCTCTTCCGGCGAGGGGATATAAACCTCGCGCAGCTTCAGGATCGAAATCTGCTCGGCCTCGGCCCGGCTCAGCTTGCGGTGCGCCCTCAGGGTTTCGACCATCTGCTGCCCGATGGTCAGCACCGGGTTCAACGTGACCATCGGATCCTGAAAGATCATCGCCATGCGGTTGCCCCGAATCCGGCGCATCTGCGCATCGGAAAACCGCACGATATCCTCGCCGCCGAACATGACATGGCCGCTGTCGATATAGCCCGGCTGGCTGAGCAGGTTCATCAGCGCGAATCCAGTGATCGATTTACCGGCCCCGGATTCCCCGACGATCCCCAGCCGCTCGCCCTTGCGCACGTCAAATGAGATCTGGTTCAACGCGGTCACGGTCTGATCCCGCATAGCGAATTTAACCGTCAGGTCGCGGACGGAAAGCAACGACATCTCGGTCATCCTTTGTAGAGTTTCGGGTTCAGGACATCGCGCATCCAGTCACCCAGAAGATTGATGACCAGCACCAGCACCACCAGCACCACGCCGGGAATGGCGGTGATCCACCAGCTGCCGGAAAAGATATAATCAAAGCCCGAGGAAATCAGCGACCCCAGCGAGGGCTGGCTTGGCGGCATCCCCAACCCGAGAAAGCTGAGCGAGGCCTCGGAAATGATCGCATTGGCCACCTGCACGGTCGAGATCACAAAGATCGGCGACAGCGAGTTGGGCAGGATGTGGCGCACCATGATCCGCATCGGGCCAAAGCCCAGCACCCGGGCGCTGTCGACATATTCCTTCTTTTTCTCGGCCAGCACGGTGGCGCGCACAGTGCGGGCGTATTGCGGCCATTCCGCCACCCCGATCACCGCGATCAGGAAATAGATCGCATATTGGTTAAAGGTCTCGCTGCCGAACATTGCTTGGGTCACGGCGAGAAAGATGATCGCCACCATCAGGGTCGAGAACGACAGCTGGATGTCGGCAAGCCGCATCAGCAGACTGTCGAGCCGCCCGCCGATATAGCCCGCCAGCAACCCGATGCTGATGCCCAGCACCGCCTGCAGTGCCACGGCACAAAGCCCGATCATCAGCGACAGCCGGGTGCCATACAGGATGGTGGACCACAGATCGCGGCCCTGGTCGTCGGTCCCGAACAGGAATTGCGGGTCTGCCCCCTCGATCCAGATTGGTGGGTATTCGCTGTTCATGATGTCGATCTGCCCGGGATCATAGGGATCGAACGGCGCAATCAGCGGCGCAAAGATCGCACCAAAGGCAATGACCAGAAAGATCGCCAGCGACACCACCGCAACCGGATTGCTGCGAAAGCTGTGGCCCATTTTCGAATTCCAGATGCGCGACCAGCGGCTTGCCGGGATCTCGTTCGTGCTCAGACTGCTCATGCGCCCATCCTCGCCAGATTAACGGTCGGATTCACCAGCCCATAGATCAGATCGACGATGGTATTGGTCACCACAAAGACAAAGCCGACCACGATCAGATAGGCCACGATCAAGGGGGTATCGACGCGGTTCACCGCCTCAAGGAACATGAAGCCCATGCCCGGCCACTGGAACACGGTTTCGGTCAGGATGGTATAGGCCACCATGGTGCCGATCTGCACCCCGCCCACGGTGATCACCGGCAGCAGCGTGTTCTTCAACGCATGCACGAAATAGATCCGCATCGGTCGCAGCCCCTTGGCCTTGGCGAATTTGACATATTCGCTTTGCAGCACCTCCATCATCTCGGCCCGGATCAGCCGCACGAACAGCGGCAACATGATCGAGGCCAGCGCCACCGAGGGCAGCAGGATATGCATCACCCCGTCGAAACTGGCGAAATTGGTGTCCCAGGAGCCAAAGACATGCACCACCTCGCCGCGCCCGTAAGACGGGAACCAGCCCAGATTGACCGCAAAGACAAAGATCATCAGGATCGCGGTCAGGAACACCGGGATCGAGATGCCGACAATCGACAGGCCCATGATGATCCCCGACAGGATCGATTTCGGTTTGATCGCGGTATAGACCCCCAGCGGCACCGACAGCCCGACGATGATCAGCGTGGCGCCAAGGACCAGCTCCAGCGTGGCGGGCATTTTCTTCAGGATCACGTCCAGCGCCGGTTCCTTGAAGAAATAGCTGGTGCCCAGATCCCCATGCAGGGCATTGCCGAGAAACCGCAGGTATTGGGTGACGAACCCGTCATTCAACCCCAGCTCGTCGCGCAGCTGGTCACGCACTTCTTCTGAGACGGTCACGCCCACAAGCTCGCGCAGGGGGTCGCCCAGATTGTCCTGAATGGCAAAGCCGATCAAAGAGATGGCGAACATCACCGCGATGGCCTGAAACACACGTTTCACGAGGTAGGCGAGCATTTGTCAGGGTCCCTTTTTGGGTCACGGGCTTGAGTCACGTATTGATGCGCACGGGCCGCCACCTCGAAAACGGGGCTGGACGGAGACCGGTCAACAGGGACCATGCGCACGAAAATATGACTGGGAAACGGAAGCGTCAGACACCCCGGGGCAGGCACAGGCCCGCCCCGGAGACTTGGGCGTTGGTGGATCAGTCGACCACAAGATCGCCAAAATAGGGGAAGTTCATCGCGTTGACGATGCCCTCGGCATGCACGCCCTTGCGCGCGCCCCAGGCCAGGTTCTGCCAGTGCAGCGGGACAAAGGCCGCCTCGTCATAAAGGATGGTTTCCAGCTGTTTCAGCATCGCGCCCCGTTTGGCCGGGTCGGTTTCGATGTTGGAGGCGTCCATCAGCGCATCGGCTTCCGGGTTGCAATAGTTGCCCGAATTGTACTGACCATTGCCGGTTTCGGCGTCCGGGCAGGCGGTCAGGAACTGGTGGAAGTTGGCCGAATCCTCGGTATCCGAGTGCCAGCCAATCATCATGATGTCCGCTGCGCGCTCGTCGAACTTGGGCCAGTATTGCGCCTTGGGCATGGTTTGCAGATCAACCTTGATGTTGATCTTCGACAGCATCGAGGTCACCGCCTGCGCGATCTTGTCGTCGTTCACATAGCGGTTGTTGGGCGCCATCATGGTGATGGAAAATCCATCGGCGTAACCGGCTTCGGCCATCAGGGCCTTGGCTTTGTCCAGATCGAAACGCGGCGCAAGCGCGGCGTCATAGCCCAGATAGCCGGCCGGGCTGGCCTGCCCTGCCACGGTGCCGAACCCGCGCATGATGCGGTCGACGATCCCGGCGTTGTTCACCGCATAGTCGATCGCCAGACGGACGCGGGCGTCCTTGAACGCCTCGACCCGGTTCTGGTTCAGCTGCAGAGTGATGATCCGGGTGCCCGGCATGGTCACCAGCGTAGTGCCCTCGGCCTCGTCCACGCGTTTGAGATCGGTCGGCGGCACCGGCGCGATAAAGTCCACATCGCCCGACAAAAGCGCCGCGACGCGGGTCGGGTCTTCCTTGATCGGGGTCAGGATGATCTTGTCGACATTGCCTTTCGACGCGGTATCCCAATAGCCGTCGAACCGCTCAAATACCATGCGCACGCCCTGCTCACGCTCGGTCACGACATAGGGGCCGGTGCCCGACAGGTTGCGCGAGGCAAAGCTGTCGCCATGCTTGACCAGCTCGGCCTTGTCTTTGCCGTCGGCGGTGGTGCCGGTGTAGAACTTGCTGTCCATCGGGAACAGATAGGTCGCGGTGTGCAGCACCAGCGGATAGGCCGCCGAGGTCTTGAGGTCGAAGGTCAGGCTGTCGATCACGTCCAGAGCGGTAAAGGGCTCGAAGATCCCCTTGAAATCCGGGCTGCTTTTCAGGCGGTCAAAGGTCCATTTCACATCTGCCGTGGTCAGCGGGTTGCCGCTGTGGAACTTGACGCCGTCGCGCAGGTGGAACCGCATGGTGGTGTCGTCGATCTGCTCCCAGCTCGTTGCCAGCCGCGGTTCGAACTGCAGATCCTGTGTCCAGCGGACCAACGGATCAAATGTCATATGGGACAGTTGCAGCGTCCCGCCGGACAGTTGCTCATGCGGATCAAGCGACACGGGGTCCGCGTCATAGGCCACCCTGACGGTGGTCTCTGCCAGCGCGGCAGTGCCGAGCATGACAGACATCGCACCCACTGCGGCGATGCGTAGAAAAGAGCTCATTTCATTTCCTCCATGAAGGGACCAGATGGGACCAGTGTTTGGTCTCCGGTTTAGGCGAGGGAACCCTATTGGAAAGCCTCGCCCCGTGACCAATGCCAATTTCAAATCATCCATGCAAAACGCGAATACCCCCGCAATAATAGCACGTTTTCAAGGGCCTGATGCGCAAACACCACCGAGTAACCATACGTCAAGGGGCGACAAAACAGGGCAAATCGCGCGATTTTCGGCTGGAACTCGCGGCGGTGTTTGACGCCTGACACCTTGGCCTGCGCCTGCATTCCTCCGGGTGCAGGCGCAGGGGCCCGTCCCGTCCGCCAGATCAGCAACGGTCGCGGCGATAGACGCCGGGGGTGACCCCGGTCCAGCGTTTGAACGCCCGGTGAAAATTCGCCACCGAGGCAAAGCCGATATCCTGCGAGATCCCCTCAAGGCTTTTGCCCCCTTGGGTCAGGTCACGGATGGCGATGTCGCGGCGCAGCCCGTCCTTGATGTCCTGAAACGAGGTGCCCTCATCCTCCAGCCGCCGCATCAGGGTGCGCGGCGTCAGGTTCAGCGCATTGGCGGCATCGCTCAGGTGAAAGCCCATCCGATCCGACAGCAACAACAGTTCGCGCAGCCGCAGCGGCAGGGCGTGTTCGCGATAGCCGGTAAAGATCCAGTCGCGCGGGGCCCGCAGCAGAAACTCCTGCATCTCGGCCTCGCTGCGCGCCACCGGCAGCGCACCCAAGGCCCGGTCCAGTGTGATCGACGAACAGGGCTGCGAAAACCGGATCGGGGCGGGAAACAGGATCGGATAATCCTCGGCAAAGCCCGGGCGGGCAAAGACGAAGCCGACCTCGCGCAGTGGCACTTCGCGCCCGGCCAGCCACGAGGCGATGCCATGGGCCAGCTTCAACAGCAGCATATGGCCGAACCGCTGTGGCACCGCCGCGCCGCGCGGTTTGATCGACAGGCGCAGCCCCTCGCCCTCTTCCTCCAGCGTCAGGCGGTGATCGTCCAGCAACAGGTTCCAGAAGGTGGTAAAGCGATACAGCGCGGCGGCCAGCGACGAGGCCCCGCGCACCGAAACGCACAGATGCTTGAGCGCGCCAGAACGCATCGGTCTGCTCCAAAGCCCCATCATCTCATCGCCGGTGCCCACCGCAACCAGCTGGTACAGGCGCACGATCTGGTCATGCGTCACCCGCGCGCGGGGCTGGCTGGCGGCGGCGGCCAGCCCGGTCTGCTCCACAAACCCGGCCAGTTGCTGCGGTGGGCAATAGGCCCGCAGCGCAGAAAGCCAGTCCTCGACAAGGGCGAAGGACACGGTGGACAGGACCGGCGAGGTCTGGGGGGCGACGGGCGATAGGGTCATGGCCGGGGCAACATCCCGGAATTTGTCACTTTTTGCAAATCCTGCGTCCATGAGAGAGATAGCACAGCGGGTTTTCCCCTTTTATATGGCACTCAAACGCATTTTGGGGAGGCAACCCGATGACCTTCAACGCCCCTGTCAGGGATCTTCTTTTCAATATCGAACACCTGTCGGGCTGGCCCGACATCGCCGGCCTGCCCCGTCATGCCGGGCTGGAGCTTGGCGATGTCTCGGCGGTGCTTGAGGAATTCGGGCGCTTTTGCGCCGAAAAGATCGCTCCGTTGAACGCGCCGGGCGACCGCGCCGCCTCGCGTTTTGAGAACAGCAAGGTGGTGCTGCCCGAGGGCTTCGCCGAAGCCTATGCCCAGTTCGTCGAGATGGGCTGGCAAGGCTTGCAACACCCCGAAGCCTTTGGCGGCCAAGACCTGCCGCGCGCCGTGGGCGCGGCAGCGACCGAGATCCTGAACGCCGCCAACATGAGCTTTGCGCTGTGCCCGCTGTTAACCGACGGCGCCATCGAGGCGCTGCTGACTGTTGGCTCCGAGGCGCAGAAAGCCACCTATCTGGAGCCCCTGGTGTCAGGCCGCTGGACCGGGACGATGAACCTGACCGAACCGCAGGCGGGCAGCGATCTGGCGCTGGTGCGCAGCCGTGCCGAGCGCAACGGCGACGGCAGCTATCGCATCACCGGCACCAAGATCTTTATCACCTATGGCGAACATGACATGGCGGAGAACACCGTGCATCTGGTGTTGGCCCGCACCCCGGAGGCCCCGGCGGGGGTCAAGGGGATTAGCTTGTTCCTTGTTCCGAAATACCCGGTTGAGGCCGACGGCAGCTTTGGCCCCCGCAATGCGGTGCGCTGCGTCTCGGTCGAGCACAAGCTCGGCGTCCGGGCCAGCCCGACGGCGGTGTTGGAGTATGAGGGCGCCACCGGCTTTCTGATCGGCGAGGAGAATTGCGGCCTCGACTACATGTTCGTGATGATGAATGCCGCCCGCTATGCGGTGGGGATCCAAGGGATCGCCATCGCCGAACGCGCCCGCCAACAGGCGCTGGCCTATGCAAGGGACCGGGTGCAGAGCCGCCCGGTCGACGGCTCGTCGCGCGAGGCGGTGACGATCATCCATCACCCCGACGTGCGCCGCCTGCTGTTGCGGATGCGGGCGCTGACCGAAGCGGGCCGCGCCATGGCCGCCACCACCGCCGGTTGGCAGGAGTTGGCGCATCATGGAGAAACGCCCGAGACCCGCGCCGAGGCGACCGCGCTCGCCGAATTCATGGTGCCGCTGGTCAAAGGCTATTGCACCGAGATGGGGGTAGAGGTCGCCTCGATCGGGATGCAGGTGCATGGTGGCATGGGTTTCATCGAGGAAACTGGCGCGGCGCAGCATTACCGCGACGCCCGCATCCTGCCGATCTATGAGGGCACCACCGCGATTCAGGCCAATGACTTGCTGGGCCGCAAGACCCTGCGCGACGGCGGCGCCACCGCGCGGCGGTTGGCGGCACGGATCGCCCAAACCGAGGCGGAGCTGTCCGCGGCCAGCCCTGTCGCGCAGGCGATGGGAGCCCGGCTGGCGGCGGCGCGCGGCGCGTTCGAGGCCGCGGTGGACCACCTGTGCAGCATCGGGCGCAGCGACCCCAATGCCGCCTATGGGGCCAGCGTGCCCTATCTCATGCTGGCGGGGAACCTGATGGCGGGCTGGCAGTTGGCCCGGTCGTTGCTGGTGGCCGAAGCGGCACTGGCGCGCGGCGAGGAGACCGAGTTCATGGCGGCCAAGATCGCCACCGCGCGGTTCTATGGCGACCACATCCTGCCCGAGACCGAAACCCAACGCCTGCGCATCACCGAGGGGGCCGAAAGCCTGCTCGACGCCATTCTTTGATTGCGCCTTGATCGCGCTTTCCCGGATTTGAGCCTATTTGACCCTATTTGAAAGGACACAAACATGACCGTAGAGATCGACATCTCCCGCTACTCCCGTCTGGCCCTTGACCCGCAGGAGGATGGCGTCTGGGTTGTCACCCTGAACCGGCCCGAAAAGCGCAACGCGCTGGATCTGGTCACGGTCGAAGAGATGGTGGAGTTCTTTTCCACCGCCCCGCGCGCCGGGGTCAAGGCGGTGGTTCTGGCCGGTGCCGGGGATCATTTCTGCGCCGGGCTTGACCTGATCGAGCACCATGACGCCGACCGCAGCCCGGCCGATTTCATGCATGTCTGCCTGCGCTGGCACGAAGCCTTCAACAAGATGGAATACGGCGGCGTGCCGGTGATCGCGGCGCTGCAGGGGGCCGTGGTCGGCGGCGGGCTGGAACTGGCCAGTGCCGCGCATGTGCGGGTGATGGATCAAAGCGCTTATTTCGCCCTGCCCGAAGGGCAACGCGGCCTGTTCACCGGCGGCGGCGCCACCATCCGGGTCGCCGATCTGATCGGCAAGGCGCGGATGATCGACATGATCCTGATGGGCCGCGTCTATCAGGGGCAGGAGGCCGTCGATCTGGGTTTGGCGCAATACATCGTCGAAGGCTCCAGTCTGGACAAGGCGATGGAACTGGCGCGGCGCGCGGCGCAGAACCTGCCCCTGACCAACTTCGCCATCTGCTCGGCGATCAGCCATGTGCAGAACATGTCGGCGCTGGATGCGGCCTATGCCGAATCCGTCGTGGCTGGGATCGTCAACACCCAGCCCGAAGCGCGCGCCCGCCTGGCTGCCTTTGCCGACAAATCCGCCGCCCGGGTACGCCCCAACAGCTAAGCGGATAGGCAACGGGCCTCTCTTCCAGAGGCGCGGGTCAGCCATAGGCGATCTGCGCCGGAGGAGGCCCGCGCCCCCTGCGCGGCCTCGAAACGAGGTGTACCGCCCCGGACGTGAGAGCGCCCACCCCCTTGCGCAGGGAACCGCCCCTTCGCGATCCGCCTCACCGCCGCCATTGCGGTGCGGGGCATTCGGGAATATCCTCAAGTCATTCTACTGTCACCAGCTTCGGCTCTGATCGTCGTGGCAAGACCTGTTCATTGGACGGACCCGTTGTTGTCATGACCGACTTGATCATCCGCGCCCTGCGTCCCGAGGATCGCCCCCAGTGGGCCGCATTGTGGCGCGCCTATCTGGCCTATTACGAAACCACGCTTCCAGATGCGATCTATGACAGCACCTTTGCCCGCCTGCTGGGTGAGGATTCGCAGGATTTCAGCGCCTTGGTGGCC
>JASJGL010000101.1:0-45656 GCA_033791545.1 Pseudodonghicola sp.
CAGGCCCTGCCCCTCTTGGCGCAGATAGTATTCGCCGTCCCGGTCGGCGACCGAGGGCAGCCGCCGATCCAGCGCTGCGATCTCGGCGATGGGTTCGGTGACGAAATACTGATGCTCGCTCGGTTGCAGCGGCAGGGTCAGCCCGGCCAGCGCCGCCACCTCGCGCCCCCAGAGCCCGGCGGCGTTGATCACCCATTCCGTACGAATATCGCCCTTGGGTGTACGTACGATCCAACTGCCATCGGCCTGCGGCTCGGTCCCTGTCACCGGGGTAAAGCGATGGATCTCGGCGCCCCGCGCCCGGGCACCGGCGGCATAGGCCGCAGTCACACCCGAGGGGTCGACATTGCCGCCATCGGGTTCCCACATGATGCAACGGATGCCGGTGAAATCGACCAGCGGGTGCAGCCGCTCAGCCTCATCCCGGCTTACCTCGTGGAAATTCATCCCATAGAGCTTGGCCTTGGCCGCCTGCAGCCGCAACTGATGTTCGCGCGCCTCGGTTTGCGCCAGATATAGCGAGCCGGGCTGGAACACGCCGCAGCCCTGCCCGGTCTCGGCCTCCAAATCCTTGTAAAGCGACATGGTGTAATGCTGAATGCGGCTGATATTGGTGTTGTCATGCAACCCGTGGATATTGGCGGCCGCGTGCCAGGTCGAGCCCGAGGTCAACTCGTTTCGTTCCAGCAGAACGACATCTGACCATCCCAGTTTCGTAAGATGGTACAGGATCGAGCATCCGATGACGCCGCCGCCGATCACGACGGCCTGTGCGTGGGGTCTCATTGCGGGGCTCCCTGGCCGGTTTCGCTATCGGCCAGCCTGCCTGCACAGCCGCCCGCCGGATTGCCACCCGGCGACATTTCCGGTCGTAACTGTACAAAATGGGGCGCGAATTCCCCAATTCCCCTTTGTTCCCCCAGCGACACTCTGCGTCGTATTCGGGCAAGCGAACCCCTGCGCCACATCACAGGCTGCCCGCAGACCAACAAGGAGGCCCCCATGCAAACCACCACCCGTGTCGCGGTGATCGGCGGCGGCGTCGTCGGCTGCTCGGTGCTCTATCACCTGACCAAGCTGGGCTGGTCCGATGTCATGCTGCTGGAACGCTCGGACCTGACCTCGGGCTCCACATGGCACGCGGCGGGGGGCTTTCACACCCTGAACGGCGATACCAACATGGCGGCGCTGCAAGGCTATACCATCCGCCTGTACAAGGAGTTGGAAGAAATCACCGGCATGTCCTGCGGGCTACACCATGTCGGCGGCGTAACGTTAGCCGACAACCGGGACCGGTTCGACATGTTGCTGGCGGAGCGGGCCAAGCACCGCTTCATGGGGTTGGAGACCGAGATCGTCGGGCCGGAAGAGATCGCGAAGATCGCCCCGATCACCAATCTCGACGGCGTGATCGGCGCGCTTTACGATCCGCTCGACGGGCATCTCGACCCCTCGGGCACCACGCATGCCTATGCCAAGGCGGCGCGCATGGGCGGGGCCGTGATCGAAACCCACTGCATGGTGCGCGAAACCAACCAACGCCCCGACGGCACATGGGATGTGGTCACCGACAAGGGCACCCTGCACGCGGAACATGTGGTCAATGCCGGCGGCCTTTGGGCGCGCGAGGTGGCGGCGATGGCGGGGGTCTATGCCCCGTTGCACCCGATGGAACATCAATACATCATCACCGACGCTATCCCCGAGATTTACGAGCGCGAAGCGGAACACCCGCATGTGATGGACCCGGCCGGCGAAAGCTATCTGCGCCAAGAAGGGCGCGGGCTTTGCATCGGGTTCTATGAACAGCGCGCCAAGCCCTGGGCGGTGGACGGCACACCGTGGAGCTTTGGCCATGAGCTTCTGCCAGATGACTTTGACAAGGTCTCGGAAAGCATTGAATTTGCGTATAAACGCTTTCCCGTTCTGGAACGCGCCGGGGTCAAATCCGTGATTCACGGCCCGTTCACCTTTGCCCCCGACGGCAACCCGCTGGTCGGCCCTGTGCCGGGGTTGCGCAACTATTGGTCGGCCTGTGGCGTGATGGCCGGGTTCAGCCAGGGCGGCGGCGTCGGGTTGACGCTGGCGCTATGGATGATCGAGGGCGAACCGGAACGCGACGTGATGGCGATGGATGTGGCGCGCTTTGGCGACTGGATCGGCCCGGGCTATACCCGCCCGAAAGTCATTGAAAACTATCAGAAACGCTTCTCCGTCTCCTACCCGAACGAGGAACTTCCGGCGGCGCGGCCGAACCGGACCACGCCAATGTATGACATCTTTTCAGGGATGGGCGCGGTCTGGGGTCAGCACTATGGGCTGGAGGTCGCCAACTATTTCGCCATGGGCAATGAGCCACAGTATGAAACCCCCAGTTTTCGCCGCTCTAACGCCTTTGACGCCATCGCGCGTGAGGTGAAAACCGTGCGCGAAGCGGTTGGAATAAATGAGATTCACAACTTTGGGAAATACCGCATAACCGGCCCCTTGGCGCGCCGCTGGCTTAATCGCATCATGGCCGGTCGCATCCCCAAGCCGGGGCGGTTGGCGCTGTCCCCGATGCTGTCGCAGCATGGCAAGCTGATTGGCGATTTCACCATCTCTTGCCTTGATGAGGAGACATTTCAACTCACCGCCTCCTATGGCGCGCAGGCCTATCACATGCGCTGGTTCCTGAAACATCAGGAAAGTGGCGTAACCATCGAGAATATCAGCGATAAACTGAACGGATTCCAGATTGCAGGACCAAAGGCGCAAGCGCTGCTCGCCGCCTGCACCCGCACGGATGTCTCGGACATGCGCTTTATGGACGTGCGGTTGATGACGCTGGGCATGACCGACTGTCTGGTGCAACGGGTCAGCTATACCGGCGATCTGGGCTTTGAGATCTATTGCGATCCGATGGCGCAGCGGCAGCTTTGGAATACGCTTTTCGCCGCCGGTCAGGCCCATGGCATCGCCCCGTTCGGCATGCGCGCGATGATGTCGCTCAGGCTCGACAAGTTCTTCGGCAGTTGGATGGCCGAGTATTCCCCCGATTACACGCCGGCGCAGACCGGCATGGATCGCTTCATATCTTTCAAAAAAGACGTTGATTTCATTGGACGTTCCGCCATTGAGGAAGAGCGGAACTCTGGTGCGACGCGGCGGCTTTGCGCCTTTGCTGTCGATGCCGAAGACGCCGATGTGAACGGCTATGAACCGATCTGGCTGGACGGCACGGTGCAGGGGTTTTGCACCTCGGGCGGCTATTCCCATCACGCGGGCCAATCCGTCGCTTTGGGGTTCTTGCCAACAGAACGGGTCGTCGAGGGGCTGGAGGTCGAGATCGAGATCCTCGGACAGATGCGCAAGGCCCGCCTGATCACCGTGCCGCTGTTCGATCCGGACGGCGCACGGATGCGTGGGTGACAGCGCCCGCCTCAGGGGCCATGATCAAACCATGACAGATCTGCCAATCCTGCTGCTCGCCGCCGGGCAATCGCGCCGTATGCGCGGGCGTGACAAACTGATGGAGCCCGTCGCGGGAATACCGCTACTGCGGCGCATGGCCCGGCGCGCCTGTGCCGCCGGCCTCGGCCCGGTGATCGTGGCGCTGCCCCCGCCGCAGCACCCGCGCCATGACGCCGTTGCGGGGCTGCCCGTCACCCCGGTTCCGGTGCCGGATCTGGCCGAGGGGATCGCGGCAAGTCTGAGACGTGGGCTCGCCGCGCTGCCCCCCGCGGCAGAGGCGGTGATGATCCTGCTGGCGGATCTGCCCGACCTGACCACCGATGATCTGCAAACCGTCGCCGCTGCGATGGACCCGCGTGCTGATACCCTGATCTGGCGCGGGGCCACGGCAGCGGGAAAACCCGGTCACCCGGTGATCTTTGCCCGGGCGCTGTTTGGGGAGTTGGCCGCACTCGACGGGGACAGCGGTGCCCAGACGGTGATCCGGCGTCATGCCGAACGTGTGGTATTGGTCCCGCTCCCCGCTTGCCATGCGCTCAACGATCTGGACACCCCCGAGGACTGGGCGGCCTGGCGAGCGGCGCAGCAACCTGCGCCCTGATCCCGAACCGGCACGAAAAAGGCAGGGCGTGAACCCTGCCTTCCCCGCGCGCACGGCGCGTCCCTGCGTAGCTGCAATCAATCGCCGGGCTCCCCCACCCCTGCGGATCACTGCATCAGCAAGGCTGCCTCGTGTTTTTTCAACGAACGGCGCGCAGCCTGATATCCCGCAAGCCCCTGATGCGTGCGCAACTCGGGGAACAGGGCGAGGATTTCCTCCCGCTGGGCGCCCTGCATGCCGCTCAACGTCAGATCCCCCGGTTGGAAGCTTTCGGTCCAGGCCCCATCCGAGAGGACGACCTCGTGCTGATCGAACATGAAGTGAATATAGGTGACCGAAGACTGTTCGATCCGCTCGACCCCCTCCATGCCAACAAGATGCTTGGCCGCGACCAGAACCTCGCGGTCCTCGAAATACAGCGCGGTGCGTTCATTGGCGAGCAATACCCGGTGCTGCGGGCTGACCATCATGTCGCGCTCCGGCAGCCCCTTGCCCAAGGCGCCCTTGCGGATCATCACCGGTTGCAGATGATCGGCCAGCGACAATTCCAGCCCGTTCAGGCGGCGGTTGCCGACCCAGCGGATTTCCTGAATGCCGTTGTCACGGGTGATCACCCGATCGCCGATCTCCAGATCTTCGACCAGCCGTTCGCCCTGCGGCGTCGCGATCCGCGTGCCGGGGGTGAAACAGGGAATGATGTTCTCGATCTCGGTAAAGTTCATCGTGCCGGTCGGAGTCCCGGTTCCGTCAAAGAAATCGATCGTCCCCGAGGTACTGTTGCCGTCAGGATCCAGCGTCTGGCTGGTGATGGAGAAATTAGTGCCGGTCAGGTCCAGCGTGTCATAATCATCGCCACCGCTGCCGCCGTCGACGTTATCGTTGCCGCCACCGCCAACAAAGGTGTCGCGGTCATCGCCACCGATCAGTGTATCATCGCCCTGACCTCCGGTGATGGTGTCGTTGCCGGCTCCACCTTCGATATAGTCGTTGTCGATGCCGCCATCCAGGACGTCATTCCCGTCGCCGCCAAAGATGGTATCGTCGTCATCCTGGCCGTAGACGGTATCGTCCCCGGCACCGCCATAGATCACATCCATGCCGTTGGTCGGATCGGGATCGGGATCGCCAACACTGCCATCATCGGGGATGTTCAACCCGTCGGGAAAGATCGGGTCCAACCCGCCATAGATGGTGTCATTGCCGTCACCGCCATGGATCTCGTCGGATCCCTCGCCGCCCACGATCATGTCGTCGCCGGTGCCGCCGTCGATGAAATCGTCGTCGAGCCCGCCGTTGATGTTGTCGTCGCCAGCATCGCCATAGATCACGTCGTTGTCGTCGCCGGTGGTGATGGTGTCATTGCCATCGCCGCCATGCACGGTGTCGCGATCGTCAAAGGGATCGGAATCCGCCGGCACCGCTGGCAGCCCCTCATAGGAGGGGAAGCCGCGATCAGGAAGCGGGATGCCAGAGGTAGAGCTGGTGTCGATGATGTCGTCGCCATCGCCGCCCTCGACGGTATCGCTCCCGTCGCCGCCCGTGATCAGATCGTCGCCGTCGCCACCATAGATGACGTCGTCGCCCGCGCCCCCGTGCAGCGAGTCGTCGCCGCCGATGCCCGGATCATAGGCCGGGGCGTCGAAGTAGATATCGGTCACGGCAATGCCGGAGTCCAGCGGCCCGTCCTGGTCATGGATGATGGTCAGGCTTGCGACCGGTCCGGGGATATCGACCAGAACCGAATAGGATTCGGTCGTATAGGGCTCGTTGCCACCATTGGAATCGGCGGTATCGACCCCGGGCACCGCATCGGTATCCAAAAGGGTGAGGTCGGAGCCGCCAGTCATGTTGATTTCGATCGGGTCGCCGTTGATGTCGAACGCCTTGACCGTGACCAATCCATCGTTGTCGATATCATTGATGCGGAAGGACACGTTCTCGACCGGTTCCGAAAACCCGAGCTCATAAGTCACCGGCTGGTTCTCGACATAGGCGTCGGAATCCAGCGAACTTGTCGCGTCGGCCGGGGAGCCGTCGGTTACGATACCGTCGACGAGTTGCGTATGGCCTGCGAAGGTCGAGGCGCTGCCCGGCCCCTGCGTCACGTTGAAGGTCACATCGACCGTGCCGGTGTTCTGCGTGAACCCGCCGCTCAGATCGTCGCCAACGTCAACCGCGCTGCCATCATCGGGGTCAGGGGCCTGATCCCACTGGAAAACTTCGCGGTCACCGCCAGTGTCCCTGACGGCTGCCGTGTCATCGCCATAGATGATGTCGTCTCCGGCCTGGCCATAGACTTCGTCATCGCCGCTGCCGGCATAGATCTCGTCATCGCCTTCGCCTGCTTCGATAAAGTCATCGCCCGCACCGGCGTCGACGATGTCGTCATCGGGGGCTTCCCCCGGCAGGATCGCGTCGCCATTGTCGATCATGTCGCCGTCGGGATCGCCGGTATAGGCCGCATCGATACGGTTATCGGTCGCGTCGCCTTCTACGATTCCGTTGCTACTCGGCCCCGATGCTGGGGGATCGCTTTTTACTGACATCACTCTCTCCTCGTTCGACTCACGCAGATCCACCGGGCGCAGATCGCGACCCCAGGCCCCAACTTTGGTGTAAGTCTTGCATCGCAAGATGACCCGGCCGGTTCAGCACAGAACGCCTTCGGAAAAGCCGGTCCTGCGCTTTACACAGACCGCGCGGCCCCCGCCGCATCGCGACCGACAACCACCATGTTCGTGGGTCCGGTTTGATCCGGTCGCGAACACGTCTTTTCCTGCGTCGTCCTGCTGCAAACAGGCGGTCACCCTTGCGACCTTCAGACATTACCCCCCAGTGGGCACATTAAGAATTACCTGTTGTCCGGAAGCGGTCAAAAAGAAAATTTGAACAAAATCTGCATCACATTGGCGGAAATCGCCCCGTAGCCCCCCGAAAACGGTCTTATCCGTACAGAGCGCCCGGCTGATTGTTTCTGAATTTCAGTCAGTTTTGGCTGGAAAGCGCCCGCAGCCTGCCTAAAACCCGCGTTTACGGGACGACATGCCACAGCATTGTTTCCTATTTCGCGACACTCGAACTGCCGGCATTTTGCCGCCATCGCCCCCAGACTGGGCCGCCCAAGATCGCGGCATAGCGCGGAAACTGGAACCAATCATCTAGATTCCGCGAAAACCCTTTCCCAGATTGCAACAATCGCCCAGTTCCGAATCGATTCGGTTCGTTAACCTTTTCACCGCAGGCCGCATCGGTTTGCCTGCATGCCCCGGTGCCGGTTCCGGCAAGGGAGTGGCGGTGCTTCAGAAATCATGCTTGCGGATATTGGCCAGCATCTTGTGCAGGGTGGCGAGAAAGGCACGGCGTTCCCCCTCGTCGATGCCCTCGAACATGCGCTCATGGCTCTCTGCCATTTGCGGCCACATCTGATCAAAGGCGGCCCGCCCAGTCCGGGTCATGAAAATCCGGCTGGCGCGTTGGTCCTCCGGATCGCTTTCGCGTCGGCACAGACCATCGTTACACAGCGCCTCCACCGCGCGCGACAGGGTCGATTGTTCGACCACCGCATAGACGCCCAGTTGTGACATCTGCAGCCCGTCCATCACCGACAGCACCGCAATCGCCCGCATCTTGGCCGTGCTCAACCCCAGCGCCGTCATGTCCCGGCGCAGATCGGCGTTATAGCGGCCCATGATCCGATTCATCAGATAGGGGGCAAACCCGTTCAACCCGACTTCGCCCAGCCAGCTTGAATGGGCCGCGACGGCCTCCACCACGGCAGCGCCTTGTTCCGGCTGCTCCATCGCCTCGCTCATATGCCCTGCCCCCCTGACTGCGATCCCTGCTGATCTTTGTTCCATGAAATCTCAGGTATCTGCAACCGTGCCGCTACGTGCCCATTGTCACATCCTGCGCCGCTCCAGGCGCGCCGCCGCGACCAAAACTTGCAGATCCATCCATTCTGCCGCGATCCTACCTATTCGCACGATCAAGCGGCTGGCGCTCACCGGTTCCGTCTGGCAGCTTGGGCCGGGCATCTGCTTGCCCCCATGACCGGGCGACGAACCATAAGGACCAGCAATGACAACGGATATCGAGATTTATGGCCGTGGCACCCTACCGCCGCGGCTTGACAGCCGGTTGGCGGCGCAGTTCACCCTGCATTGCGATCCCGGCCAAATCCCGCCCGAGGCGTGGTTGGCGCAATATGGCGACCGGGTCCGGGGGCTGGCCAATGCCAGCTTCACCCCGCTGACCGCAGAGCTGATGGACCGGCTGCCAAAGCTGGAAATCATCTCCGGGCTTGGCGTCGGCTATGACCTGATCGACGTCGCCGCAGCCAAGGCGCGCGGCATCATCGTCACCCATACCCCCGATGTGCTGAATGCCGACGTGGCCAATTACGCCCTGCTTCTGCTGCTGGCTTCCAGTCGCGATCTGCTCAAACAGGATGCCTATGTGCGCAGTGGCCGCTGGGCCACCGAGGGGCGCGCCCCGCTGACCACCACGGTGGAGGGGCGCACGATCGGCATCGTCGGGCTGGGGCGAATTGGCCGGACTCTGGCACGAAAGCTGGAGATCTTTGGCGGGCCGATCCTGTATCATGGGCGCCGGGCACAGCCGGATATCGCCTATGAATTCTGTCCCGATCTGACCGAGATGGCGCACCGATCCAGCGCCTTGATTTTGTGCCTGCCCGGCGGCGGCGATACCGACAAGCTGATCAACGCAAAGGTTCTCGACGCGCTTGGCCCCGAGGGCATTCTCGTCAATGTGGCGCGCGGCTCGGTGGTGGATCAACCCGCCCTGATCGCCGCGCTTACCGAGGGCCGGCTGGGTCGTGCCGCGCTGGATGTGTTCGAGGATGAACCCGAGGTGCCGCAGGCCCTGCGCGACAGCGAGCGGGTGATTCTTTCGCCCCACGCAGCCAGCGCCACAGTGCAGACCCGTCAGGCCATGTTCGATCTGGCCGCCGACAACCTGATTGCCTATTTTCGCGACGGTGCCGCGCTGACACCGGTGCCGGAATGTCGGGATATGCGCTAGCCGTCGCCCTGCGGATCAAGCTGCGCCAAAAGCGCCTCAAGGATCGGCTTGATCCGCTCGGCATCCTCGCCGCCCAGATCCTTCAGGATCTGCGTCTCGTGCGCCTGCGCATCCGCGATCAGCCCTGTCGCCAGATCTCGCCCGGTATCGGTCAGGAACACCCGCACGCGACGGCGGTCTTCGGGGTCGGAGCGGCGGCTGACAAACCCGCGTTCGGCCATATGATCAACGATTTTCGTCAGCCGCGATTGCTCCATCAGCGACAATCGCGCCAACCGGGTGACCATAGCGCCATCCTCATCAACGAGACAGGCTAGCACCCGCCATTCCGGCACCCGCAACCCGGCGGCGCGGGCATGGGCGTGGAATTCCGCACTGGCCCGATGGCTCACCGCGGCCAGCAGATACAGCAAGTAGGATACGACGAAGGGCCGACCCGAAGCGTCAGTTTTTTGCTCTGTCATTCAACCATGCCGTGTTTCAAATCAACGGATTAGGACGCGCTTCCCGAAAGGTCAAGAAAACGCTTGACCGCTTTTATATGAAAATTCATATTAATTCCACAGGGAGATTGAACGCGTGACACAAGACCTCGTTATTCACAGCGTCCGTGAAGAAACGGACCGCATCAAGACCATAACCTTGCGCGCCGCAGATGGCAGCGCCCTGCCGCCGCATTTTGCCGGGGCGCATCTGAAATTCGACCTCGGCGCGCTTGGCACCCGGTCCTATTCTCTGATCGACTGGCCGGGCGACCCCTGCCCAGCCCCGCACTGGCGCATTGCCGTCCAATGCGAAGAGACCGGTCAAGGCGGGTCCATGCATATGCACGGATTGGGTTCCGGCGGTGTTTTGCGCGCAGAAGCCCCCGCCAATGATTTCCCGCTTGGCGATCATGACGGCCCGGCGCTGTTGCTGGCTGGCGGGATCGGCATCACGCCGCTGATCTCCATGGCCACGGCGCTCAATGCTGCCGGACGCGCCTTTGCGCTCCACTATAGCGCCCGCTCACGCGGTGGAATGGGGTTTGCCGCTGCGCTGACGCAGGCTTTCGGCGACCACGTCTCATTTCACTATGACGACGACACCCCGCTTGACCTTGCCACGCTGTTCGACGGGATCGCCCCCGACACCCATCTTTACGTCTGCGGCCCCAAACCCATGATCGAGGCAGCCCGCGCCGCCGCGAACGCCGCCGGAATGCCCGACGCGCAGATCCATTTCGAGCTGTTCACCACGCCGCAGCCGCAACAGGGGGATACCGCCTTCGAGGTCGAGATCGCCTCGACCGGTCAGGTGTTCACCGTTCCGCCCGGCCGCTCCATCATCGAGGTGTTGGAAGATGGCGGGCTTGACCTGATCTATGATTGCCAGCGTGGCGATTGCGGCATCTGCCAGACCGAGGTGCTGGAAGGCACCCCCGATCATCGTGATGTCGTCCTGTCGGACGCCGAAAAGGCCGAGGGCAAGCTCATGCAGATCTGCGTCAGCCGCGCCAAATCGGCCAAACTGATCCTCGACCTGTAAGGAAAGGAGCCCTCATGCCAGCCTATACCGCCGACACCGTCACCGATCTGATCCAACCGCATCAGGTTCACCGCGACGTCTATACCGACCCGGATGTGTACCGGCTTGAGATGAAGCACCTGTTTCGCAACACATGGGTCTTTGTCGGCCATGACAGCCAGACCCCGAACAAGGGCGATTATTTCGCCACGCAACTGGGCGATCAGCCGATCCTTCAGGTGCGCCACAGCACCGGCGAGATCTGCGTTCTCTACAACCGCTGCCCGCACAAGGGCACCAAGATCGCCATCGACCGCCAAGGCAACACCGGCAAGTTCTTTCGCTGCCCCTATCACGCATGGTCGTTCAAGACCGACGGCTGTCGGCTCGCGATCCCGCTGAAAAAGGGCTACGAGGGCACCGGGCTGGAGCAGACCGAGAACGGCAAGGGCATGAAAGCCGTTGGCGCGGTCAAGAATTATCGCGGCTTCATCTTTGCCCGACTGGCCGAGGAAGGCATCAGTTTCGAGGACTACTTTGGCGACAGCCTGTCCTCGCTCGACAACATGGTCGATCGCTCTCCCGCCGGGCGGCTAGAGGTCGCCGGTCCGCCGCTGCGCTACATGCACCAGTGCAACTGGAAAATGCTGGTCGAGAACCAGACCGACACCTGCCACCCGATGGTGGCGCATGAATCCAGTGCCGGCACCGCGGTCAAGATTTTCGAGGACATGGACTGGCCCGAGGACAAGCCCAAGCCGATGGCGATGGAGATCATCGCGCCGTTCATGTCACCCTATGAATTCTTCGAGAACATGGGCATCCGCACCTGGCCCAACGGCCACGGGCATACCGGCGTGCATCATTCGATCCACTCCGATTATTCCACCATCCCCGGCTATTTCGAGCAGATGGTCGAGGCCTATGGCGAGGAAAAGGCGAAAGCGATCCTGGGCGAGAACCGGCACAACACAGTCTATTTCCCCAACATCATGATCAAGGGACCGATCCAGCAATTGCGCAATTTCATCCCGCTGGGCCCCGACAAGACCTTGGTGGAAAGCTATATCTATCGCCTTGTCGATGCCCCCGATCAGCTGTTGGCGCGCACTGCCATGTACAACCGTCTGATCAATGCGCCGACCTCGATGGTGGGGCACGACGATCTTGAAATGTACGAACGCGCGCAGGAAGGTCTGGCCGCCGACGGGCTGGAATGGGTCAACATCCAGCGCCTGTATCAAGAGGGCGAGGATCTTGAGCATGAGGCGGTCGAGAACGGCACGACCGAGCGACAGATGCGCAACCAGTTCCACGCTTGGGCGAAATTCATGTCGCCTCCCCCCGTAACCGAACCAGCGGAGGCCCCGGAATGAGCTTTCCCAGCCGCGACGACCTGATCGATTTCATCTATAATGAGGCCCGCATGCTGGACGAGGGCCGATTTTCCGAATGGATGGACCTGTGGATGCCCGACGGGATCTATTGGATGCCGCTCGATTACAAACAGACCGACCCCGATTGCATCACCTCCCTGCTATATGAGGATCAATTCATGCTGCGGCTGCGGGTGGAGCGTTTGAACGGGGCCCGCACCTTCAGCCAGAAACCGAAAAGCCGCTGTCACCACGTGATCCAGCGCCCCTTTGTCGATGTCATGGATAGTGCGGCCAACCGCTATGGCACCAATACCAACATGCATTACGTCGAAACCCGGCTCGACGAACAATTCCTGCTGGCGCTCACCGCCACGCATGAGCTTTGCGTGATCGACGGCAAGATCCGCATCGCGAACAAGCGGGTCGATCTGCTCAACTGCGACGCCGCCTTCGGCAACATCCAGTTGCTGCCATGAGCGCCCAGATGAAGCTGCGCGATTTCAACAGCGTCTATGACGCCTTTGCCGCCGCCGCCCGCCGCTGGCCCGAACGCCCCATGCTCAACGTGCTGGAGTCTACCGCGCGGATTTACGACATCGAGGCCGGGGAAACCTCCTATGGTGCGGCGCTGGAGCAGGTTGACGCGCTGGCCGATGCCTTTACCGCCGCAGGCTATGGCCCCCGGATGCGGGTGGCGCTGCTGCTGGAAAACCGCCCCGTGTTCTTTCTGACATGGCTGGCGCTGAACCGGATCGGGGCCTCGGTGGTGCCGATCAACCCCGACCTGCGCGCGTCTGAGCTGGAATATATGATCGGACACGCCGAACCGGCGCTGATCGTAGCGATCCCCGCCCGCGCCGAGGACTTGCGCGCGGCGGCCAAGGCGGCGGGCATTGCGCTGGACGTCATCGCACCGGGTGAGACGCCCCCGGCTCCGCGTACGGGGGCCGAGGCGGCGGATCAGGCGGATGGGGCCGCGCGCGAGGCGGCGGTGCTTTATACCTCGGGCACCACGGGCCAACCCAAGGGCTGCGTGTTGTCCAACAGCTATTTCTTTGAATCCGGCGACTGGTATGCTGGCCTCGGCGGCATTGCTACGCTGTCCGAACAGGGCGAGCGGATGATCACCCCGCTGCCGATCTTTCACATGAACGCGATGGCCTGTTCCTTTCCGGCGATGATTATCGTCGGCGGCTGCCTGACCGCGCTGGACCGGTTCCATCCGCGCAGCTGGTGGGACGACGTGCGCGACGCAAATGCCACCTGCCTGCACTATCTTGGCGTGATGCCTTCGATGCTGATGGGGGCGCCCGAAACTCCGGCGGACCGTGACCATGCGGTGCGCTTTGGCTTTGGCGCCGGGGTCGATCCGAAATTGCAGGCAGATTTCGAGGCGCGGTTCGGCTTTTCCCTGGTCGAGGCCTGGGCGATGACCGAAACCGGGGCCGGTGCCGCGATCTCGGCCCATACCAAGGACCGGCTTGTCGGACGCGCCTGCCTTGGCCGCCCCTCCAAGGCGGTGGAGCTACGCATTGTCGATGACGCCGGTGCCGACGTGCCATCGGGCGCGCCGGGTGAGCTACTGATCCGGCGCAGTGGCGATGATCCGCGTCTGGGCTTCTTTACCTGCTATTACAAGAACCCCAAGGCCACCGAAGAGGCCTGGCAAGGCGGCTATTTCCACACCGGCGACATCGTGCGACAGGACGAAATGGGCAACATGTTCTTTGTCGATCGCAAAAAGAACGTGATCCGCCGCTCGGGCGAGAATATCGCGGCGGTCGAGGTTGAATCGGTGCTGATGCGCCACCCCGATATCACCGCCGCAGGGGTCGCCCCGGTGCCCGACGCGGTGCGCGGAGACGAAGTGTTTGCCTGCCTGACGGTCGCGGAGCCCTCGGTGCAAAAGGCCCGCGAGATCGCGAACTGGGCGCTGACGCGCATGGCCTATTACAAGGTGCCCGGCTACATCGCCTTTGTCGATGCACTGCCGCTGACCGCCACGCAAAAGATCCAGCGCGCGACGCTCAAGGTGCTCGCCGCCGACCTGCTGGCGGCAGGCAAGGCGCATGACCTCACCGCACTGAAAAAACGGCAGGTGGCCTGATGGCACGTCGGCAAGGCTATGACGGCGTGGTTGTTACGGCTCCGGTTTCGGTGCCTTACGAACGCTATTCGATCGAAACCGCGCATTGGTGGATTTCCCGCGCCCTGCGCGCCAGCCTGCAGGCGGCCGGTCTGAAACCACTGGAGATCGATGGGTTTACCGTCTCCAGCTTTACCCTGTCGCCGGATACCGCCGTCGGTCTGACCCAGCATCTGGGGCTGTGCCCGCGCTGGCTGGATCATATCCCGATGGGCGGGGCCAGCGGTGTCGTGGCGCTGCGCCGGGCCGCCCGCGCGGTGCAGGCGGGGGACGCCGATATCGTGGCCTGCGTCGCCGGGGACACCAACCATATCGACAGTTTCCGCACCCTGTTGTCGGGCTTTTCGCGCTTTGCCTCGGATGCGTCCTATCCCTATGGCTTTGGCGGGCCGAACGTGAATTTCGCCCTTTTGACAGATCGTTATATGCAAGAATTTAATGCAACGCGTGAGGATTTCGGACGCATCTGCGTAGCACAGCGCGACAATGCCTTGCGCTATCCCAATGCAATGATGAAAAAACCTCTGACGCTTGAGGATTACCTGAATGCCCGCGCCATTGCCGACCCCATCGCGTTGTTTGATTGCGTGATGCCCTGTGCCGGGGCCGAGGCATTTCTTGTGATGCGCGAGGACGAAGCGATCAAACGCAACCTTCCCTTTGCCCGCATCAACGGCACGATAGAACGCCACAACGCCCATGCCAGCGACCCGGTCCAGTTGCGCGGCGGTTGGACGCTGGACGTGGAAGATCTGTATGAAATGGCGGGCTGTGCACCGAGCGATATGGATCTGGTGCAGACCTATGATGATTACCCCGTCATCTCGATGATGCAGATCGAGGATCTGGGGTTTTGCGAGAAAGGCGGCGCGCCAGACTTCCTGCGCAATCGCGACATGACCGTGACCGGCGATTTCCCCCATAACACCAATGGCGGTCAGCTTTCCGCGGGTCAGGCCGGTGCGGCGGGTGGGTTCATCGGTCTGGTCGAGGCAATCCGGCAAGTCACCGGAACCGCGGCAGGCACACAGGTCAAGGATGCCCGGCGCGCGTTGGTTTCTGGCTTTGGCATGATCAACTATGATCGTGGCGTCTGTTCCAGCGCCGCCATTCTGGAGGGCGCCGCATGAGCGACCCGTTGCAGCCCCCGGTCAAAAAGAACCCGCAAAAGCGCACGGTTTCCCCGACGCGCCCACCGGAAGGTCGCAGTCGTGCCGCGTTGGGCCTGACGGCGGCGGCGGCCGAGGGGCGGTTCGCCCTGCAATGCTGCGCCGAATGCGGCGCGGTGCAATACCCGCCGCGCGATGCCTGTTCCACCTGTCTGTCGACCGAATTGCCGTGGCGCGATGTTTCACCCAAGGGAACGCTGATCGCCGACACCTTTGTCCGCGCCACCACCAGCCTGTATTTCCGCGACCGCCTGCCATGGCGCACTGGCACCGTGCAGCTTGATCTTGGCCCTTCGGTGATCTGCCATGTGCATGGCGATTGCGAAAAGGGCGCGCGGGTGGTGCTGCTGAACCGGCTTGATCGCGCCGGACAAGGGGTGCTGATCGCGACCCCCGAGAAAAGGACGCCGAACATGCAGGACGATCCGCAATTGCGCGCGATGAGCTCGGACCCCAAGCTTCGCCGCGTGTTGATCACCGACGCACGCAGCCCCAACGCGCCGGCGCTGGCCAAAGCCTTGCTGGCGGCGGGGGCCGCGCAGGTGTTCGTCGGCGAGGGCGAGATCTGGCGCCCCTATCCCGAGCGCGCCGCGCTGGAGACGCTGGCAGTCGAGTTTCTGCCGCTCGACGTCACCGATACCTCGTCGGTCAATCGCATGGCCGCCGAATATGGTGGCAAGATCGACATCCTGATCAACAACGCTCGCTTTCTGCGCCCCGGCGGCGTGTTGGCGCGCGGCGATACCGGCTTTGCCCGTGACGAAATCGAGGTGAATTACCTCGGGCTGATGCGTCTGGCCCAAGCCTTTGGCCCTGTGATGTGCGCGCGCACCGGCGACGGGGTCAATTCCGCCGTCGCCTGGGTCAATATTCTTGCTGCAACGTCGCTGTCCAACAGCCCGGAAATGGGGTGTTTTTCTGCTTCTCAATCCGCCGCACGGGCGCTCAGCCAAAGCCTGCGGGGCGAATTCCGCAGCGCCGGATTGCGGGTGATGAACACCTATGTTGGCCCGACCGAGGATGACTGGCACCAACCCCTGCCACCCCCCAAGGTGACCCCGAACGCGCTGGCGCGTGACGTGATCAAAGGGCTGATTGACGGGCTGGAAGACGTCTATAGCGGCGATGTCGCCAAGGACATGGCGGAAAAATACAGACGTGATCCCAAAGTGTTGGAGCGCGAACTTACCATGGGAGATGAAGCATGACCTCGCCCCTTGCCAATCTCGCCACCGCGCTTTCCAGCGGTGAGATCGAGGTGATCGACCTCACCCATACGCTTGACCCGGATTTTCCGGTCATCGTGCTGCCGCCCGAGTTCGGCCAATGCGCCCGCTTTCGCATGGAAGAGATCAGCGCCTATGACCATCGGGGCCCGGCGTGGAAATGGCACAACATTTCCATGTCCGAACATACCGGCACCCATTTCGACGCGCCCAGTCACTGGGTCTCGGGGCGCGATCTGCCGCAATCGGCGGTGGACGAGATCCCGGTCGATCGCTTTGTCGGCCCGGTCGTGGTGATCGACTGTTCGGCGCAATCCGCCGAAGACCCGGATTTCCTGCTGCGCCCCGAGCATATCACCGCCTGGGAGGCCGAGCACGGCCCCATTCCGCCCGATGCCTGGGTGCTGATGCGCACCGACTGGTCCAAGAAATCCGGCGCCGCCTATCTCAACATGCAGGACGACGGGCCACATTCCCCCGGCCCCGCGCCCGAGGCGATCCGCTTTCTGATCGAGGACCGCGCCATTCGCGGCTTTGGCACCGAAACCGTCGGCACCGATGCCGGTCAAGGCATGCATCTCAGCCCGCCCTATCCGGCGCATTTCCAACTGCATGGCGCAGGAAAATACGGGCTGCAATGTCTGCACGGGCTTGACCGTCTGCCGCCCACCGGCGCGGTGCTGATGGCCGCCCCGCTCAAGATCCGCAACGGCACCGGCAGCCCGCTGCGGGTGCTGGCAATGATCGAAAAGGACAGCGCATGACCGACTATACCGCCGTCATCACCGGCGCCTCCAAAGGCATCGGTGCCGATCTGGCCAAGCGCCTGCTGGAGCGCGGCTATCGCGTGATCTCGGTCGCGCGCCACGATCCCGATTTCAGCCATGACAATCTCAGCAGCGTCTGCTGTGATCTGCTCGACGCCAAGGCGGTCGCACAGGCCGCCGCCGAGATCGCCGCCGCGCATCAGGTCACCCATCTGATCCATAATGCCGGGTTGATCTGGCCCAATCTGCTGGAAGACGCGACGCCAGAGGATCTCTTGGGCCTGACCCAGATCCACCTTGGCAGCGCGCTGACCTTGTTGCAGGCGTTTCTGCCGGCGATGAAGGCCGCGGGCTTTGGGCGCGTCGTCTTCAACGGCTCGCGCGCCGCGCTTGGTGTGCCGACCCGCACCGCCTATTCCGCGACCAAGGCCGGCATGATCGGCATGGCCCGCACCTGGGCGCTGGAACTGGCGCCGCACGGGATCACCGTCAACGTGGTGGCCCCCGGCCCGGTACGCACCGACAATTTCTGGGGCATCATCGAAAAGGACAGCGACCAGGAGACCGCGCTGGCCGGACGCATCCCGGTGGGGCGTCTGGGCGAGGTGCGCGACATCTCCAACGCCTTCCTTTTCTTTTGTGACCCAGAAAACAGCTTTGTCACCGGTCAAACGCTTTATGTGTGCGGTGGGGCCAGTATCGGCACCCTGCAATTGTGACAGCCGACGACAAGACCATTTGTGTTTGTTAACTCGTACCCAAACTAAAAAACAAAAAACCAAGACCCAACAGCAGAGGACAAAACCCATGACACTGAAACGTCTGATCACCACATTTGCCGCCGGCATCACCGCGGCAGGGCTCACCGCCGGCGCGGCGCTGGCCCAGACCGAGCTGACCTATTCCTCGTGGATTCCGTGGAGCCACCCGGTCAACCTCAACATCTATATCCCCTGGATCGAGGCGATCGAGAAAGAAAGTGAAGGCCGCATCACCTTCAAACGGCTACCCAAACCCGTCTCCTCGCCGCCCGCGGCGCTGGACGCGGTGCGCACCGGTCAGGCCGATGTCTCTTTCTCGGTGCATGGCTATGCACGCAAACAGTTCACAGCCTATCTCTTTGCCGAACTGCCGCTGATGGGCGACAGCGCCGAGGCCACCTCAATCGCGCTGCAACGCACCCATGACAAGTTTCTGGCCGACAAGGACCTGTACAAAGGCGTCCATCTGGTCGGCATGATGATGCACGGCCCCGGTCAGGTGCATCACACCAAGAAGCTGATCGAAAGCCCGGCCGACATGGAAGGCCAGAAAATGCGCACCGGCGGCCCGATCCCGATGGCCATCACCGAGGCCTGGGGCGGCGTTTCGATCCGCCAGCCGTCGTCGAAATCCTATGAGATTCTGTCCTCGGGCATCGCTGACGGCATCATGTTCCCCTATGAGAGCGTGACCAGCTTCAACCTGACCAACGTCACCAAATTCTCGACCAACGTGCCGGGCGGCTGGTATTCCTCCAGCCACTTCCTGTTCATCAACCAGCGCGCCTATGACAAGCTGCCGGCCGAGGACAAGGCCATCGTCGACAAATACTCTGGCGAAGCTTTCGCAAAGATGGCGGGGCATGGCTGGGACGTGATCAACACCAAGGGGCTTGAGGATCTCAAGGCCAATGGCAATACCATCGTCGATGCCTCGCCCGCGCTGATGAGCGCCATCACCGAGTTGCGCGACGGCTTCCTCGCCGATTACTACGTTGCTGCCGAGGCCGAAGGTGTCGATGGCAAGGCCATGTACGCATACTTCAAGGCCCAGATGGCCGATCTGACGGCCGAATAAGGCCCGGGGAGCATCCGACGTGGACATTCAAAGCACTTATGGGACCGCGGATCATATCCGCGGTTTCACCCCGCTGGCGCGCCTTTTGTCGCGCATCGCCTGCCTGCTGCTGTTCTCGATGATGATCATGACCTTCGTCGATGTGGCTGGCCGATACCTGTTTTCCGCCCCCTTGCCCGCCGCCTATGAAATGGTGTCGCTGATGATGCCGGCGATCATCTTCTGCGCACTGCCACTGACCGTCCTGCGCGAGGGGCACGTCACCGTTGATCTGCTCGACCATCTTATCCCGGCGCCGCTGGCCCGGCTGCAATCGGTGGCGGTGCATCTGTTCAGCGCCACCGCGCTGGGGCTGATCACCTGGCGGCTGGCGGTCAAGTCGATGGACCAACGCTATTACGAAGAGGTGACGGATGAACTGTATCTCAACCTCTGGCCGTTCAGCGCCCTGATGGCCGTCCTGTGCGCCGTGGCCACGCTGTCCGCGCTTGCCAATATCATGCTGGTGATATCCGGCAGAAAGATCCGGGGATAAACCGACATGACCGAAGCCCTCGTCGGCCTTGCCGTCCTGCTGATTCTTGCTTTCCTGCGCATTCCCATCGCCTTTGTGATGGCGCTGGTGGGCTTTGCCGGCATGGCCTGGGTCAACAGCCCGATGGCCGCGCTTTACAACGTCGGCCAGACCGCGTTTGACGCCGCCATCAACTATGAACTCTCCGTCGTGCCGCTGTTTGTGCTGATGGGCAATTTCGTCGCCCGCGCCCGGCTCGCGGCCGAGCTTTACAATGCCTCCAACGCCTTTCTTGGCCACCGAAAAGGCGGGCTTGCCATGGCCACGGTCGTGGCCTGCGGCGGGTTTTCGGCGATCTGCGGATCGTCTCTGGCCACGGCGGCCACCATGTCCAAGGTCGCGATGCCCTCGATGCGGCGGTTCGGCTATTCGGATTCGCTGGCCACCGGCTCCATCGCGGCGGGCGGTACACTGGGCATCCTGATCCCGCCCTCGGTCATGCTGGTGATGTACGGCATTCTGACCCAGCAAAGCATCGGCAAACTGTTTGCCGCCGGTATCCTGCCCGGCGCGATCGGCATGCTGTTCTATCTGCTGGCGGTGCGCTGGGTGACATGGCGACGCCCCGAGGAAGGCCCCGCCGCCACCCGCCAGACCTGGCCGGAACGGCTGCGCGCGCTGCGCTCGGTCTGGGGCGTTCTGATCCTGTTCATCGTGGTGATGGGCGGCATCTATGGCGGTATCTTCTCCCCCACCGAAGCGGCGGGCATCGGCGCGCTCGGCTCGTTCCTTTTCGCCCTGTTCCGTGGGGCGCTGAACTGGCAAATATTCATTGAAATCCTTGAGGAAAGCGTCGCCACGACAGCCATGCTGTTTGCCGTTCTGATCGGCGCATTGCTGTTCGCGAATTTCATCAACCTGACGGATTTTCCGCAGGCGCTGGTGCAGATCGCGATGCAGTTTCAGGAAACCCCGTGGCTGGTGATCACCGCCATTCTGGTGATCTACCTGCTGTTGGGCTGCGTGTTCGAGAGCATGTCGATGATCCTGCTCACGGTGCCGATCTTCTATCCGCTGGTGATGCAGCTGGGCTATGACCCGATCTGGTTCGGGATCGTGGTGGTGGTGGTGACCGAGATCAGCCTGATCACCCCGCCGGTCGGTCTCAACGTCTTTGTGCTGCGCGGCGTGCTGCCTGACGTGAGCACCGGCACCATCTTTAAGGGGGTCACGCCGTTTTGGGTGGCCGATATCTTCCGGCTGACACTGATCGTGCTGGTGCCTTGGATATCGACCTGGCTGGCCACCTATGTGGTCTGAGCGGTGTCTAGGGGGTGACGGTAAAGCCGACGCGGCCCAGCCCCCCCATCACGACTTCCACCTGCCGCACCTCCGGGTCAATCACCCGCAGCGGCAGGTGGGTGCCGCACATCACCACCATGCCGGGCTCCAACCGCTGCCCACGCCGGGCCAGATGCCCGATCAGCCAGGCCACCGCATCGCCGGGGTGCTGCGGTGCCGCGCCCGTGGCCGCGCCCACCCGCGCGCCGTCCAGATCAAGCGTCACCTCCAGCGCGTCAAGATCAAGCGCATCGGGCGCGATGCTGCCGCGGCCCAGCACGATCCCGGCGTTGAACACGTTGACCGCGATCGCCTGCGCCAGTTCGACCTTTGGCATCGGTACGCCGCGCTGATCGATCAGCTCGATCGCCGGGCGAAAACAGGCGATCGCGGCCATCGCGGTGGCCCGGTCCACCGGCCCGTCCAGATCAGCCACCCCCGGCCCCATCACCGCGGCAAGCTCGGGCTCGATGCCGATTTCCTGAAACCGGGAGCTGTGCAAGACGACATCGCTTTCGTACATTTCATTGGCCAGGATGCGCCCCGCTGCCGGCTCCGACACCCCGAAATGCGCCATCTGCGGCGCCCCGTTCACCGCCAGCTTGTGCCCGCCCACGCGCGCATTGGTGGCGGCGACAAAGGCCTCCTGAAACGCATAGGCGGTCTCAAAGGGCGCGCCCTCCAGCCCCTCGGGCATCTCATAGGCCCGCACCTCGGCGCGTGCCGTTGCTGTGGCGGCGGCCAAGCCCTGCAAGTCCATGCTCAAATCTCTGCTCATTGCGGCAAACTCCCTGCCAGTTTTTTCTTTTGTCCCGCCCATGTTGCCGCCCACAGGCGGCGAAATCCAGACCGAACCGCTTCCCCGGAGGACTTATGACCGACCCTGCTCCCAAACCCCGCAAACTGCGCTCTCGCGTGACCACAGACGGGCTTGACCGTGCGCCGCACCGGGCCTTTTACCGTGGTCAGGGGCTCGACGATGATGCCATCTCGCGCCCGATGATCGGCGTGGTCAGCACTGCCGGAGACACCTCGCCCTGCAACGCCAATCTGGGCGATCAGGCGGCGCATGCCTATCGCGGCGTGCAAGAGGCTGGCGGCACACCGCGGGAATTCACCACCATCTCGGTCTCGGACGGGTTCTCGATGAACCATCAGGGCATGAAAAACTCGCTAATGTCGCGCGAGGTGATCGCGGATTCCGTCGAGCTGGTGATGCGCGGGCATGCCTATGACGGGCTGGTGGCCTATGGCGGCTGCGACAAGAACCTGCCGGCGATGATCATGGCGATGGTACGGCTGAACACGCCGTCGGTCTTTGTCTATGGCGGCTCGACCCTGCCGGGAGAGTACAAGGGCAAGACGATCAGCATCCTCGACACCTATGAGGGCGCGGGCGCGGTGATGACCGGCGAGTTGGATCGGGCCGAGCTGGACGCGATGGAGCGCGCAGCAATGCCCACCGTCGGCGCCTGCCCCGGCCAGTTCACCGCCAATACCATGGGCATGGTCGCCGAGGTTCTGGGCGTCTCGCCGCTGGGCTCGGCGCTAATCCCGGCGGTGTTTGCCGAACGTGCCGCGCTGGGCCGCAAGGCGGGCAAGATGGTGATGCAGATCCTTGAGAACGGCGGCCCGCTGCCGCGCGATCTGGTCACCCGGAAAAGTCTGGAAAACGCCTGCGCCATCGTCGCCGCCACCGGCGGCTCGACCAATGCCGGGATGCACCTTTGCGCCATCGCGCATGAGGCGGGCATCCCGTTCACCATGGACGATGTGGGCGCGGTTTTTGAGCGCACACCGCTGATCGGCAACCTGCGCCCGGGCGGGCAGTATTACGCGCTCGACGTGCATCGGTTGGGCGGTGTGCCGGTGATCGTCAAGGAATTGATCGCCAGCGGCCATATGCACGGGGACACCCTGACCCTGACGGGCCAGACGCTGGCCGAGGCGGTGGCCGATGCCCCTGCCCCCGATGGCGATGTGATCCACCCGGTGTCCAACGCGCGCGAGAGCTCTGGCGGGGTGATCGTGCTGAAAGGCAACCTTGCGCCGCTGGGGGCCTTCATCAAGGTGGCCGGGCTGAAAACCCGCGTGCACGAGGGCCCGGCCCGGGTGTTTGAAAGCGAAGAGGACTGCATGGCCGCCGTGCGCAAGCGCGATTACGCCGAGGGCGAGGTCATCATCATCCGCAACGAGGGGCCAAAGGGCGGCCCCGGCATGCGCGAGATGCTGGGGCCGACGGCGGTGATCTATGGTCAGGGTATGGGCGAAAAAGTGGCCTTGGTCACCGATGGCCGCTTTTCCGGCGCAACGCGCGGCATGTGCATCGGCTATCTCTCGCCAGAGGCGGGCGATGGCGGGCCGCTGGCGCTGGTTGAAAACGGCGATATGATCCGCATCGACACCCGCGAGGCCCGCGCAATCGACCTGCTGGTCGAGGAGGCCGAGCTTGCCAAACGCCGCACCGCGCTGGCAGCCCGCCCGCCGCGCCGTCTGGCCGGGTTCCATGAGAAATACGCCGCGCAGGTTCAAAGCGCCTATTACGGCGCGGTGACCCATTCCGGCGCGGTCGAGTGGCCGATGGACGGGCTTGACGATGAATAGGCCGCGACTGGGGTATCTGGGCACCGGGCTGATGGGCGGCCCGATGGTGCTGAACCTGCTCAAGGCGGGCTATGAGGTGACGGTGTGGAACCGCACCGCTTCGAAATGCGACGCAGCGGTCGCTGCCGGGGCACGCCGCGCCGACAGCCCGGCGGATCTGGCGCGGCAAAGCGACGTGGTCATGGGCTGCCTGACCAATGCCGCAGCGGTCAAGGCGGTGCTGTTCGGCGCGAATGGCATCGCCGAGGTGACGGGGCCGCAGCTTTTCGTCGATTTTTCCTCGATGGACCCGGAACAGACCAAAGGTTTTGCGGACCGGTTGCGCGCGGCAAACGGCATGGGCTGGGTCGATGCCCCGGTCTCGGGCGGCACACCGGCGGCAAGTGCTGGCGCGCTGACCATCATGGCGGGCGGGACGAAGGCGGATTTCGCACGGGCCGAACCGGTGATGGCTCCGCTGGCACAACGGGTCACCCATATGGGCCCGGTCGGCAGCGGCCAGATGACCAAGCTGGTCAATCAGATCATCTCGGGCTGCACCATGGCGGTGGTGGCCGAGGCGGTGCAGTTCGCCAAGACCAAGGGCGTCGATGCCACCCGCCTGACAGAGGCGCTGGCGGGCGGGTTTGCCGATTCAAAGCCGTTCCAACTGCTGGCCCCGCGCATGGCGGCAGAGACGTTCGAGAATCCGCTGGGCACGGTGGCAATGATGCTCAAGGATCTGGATACCGTGGCGCAGGTCGGCGACGACACCGCAGCGCTGCCGATGACCGAAACCGCCCGCGCCCTGATGCGCGCCACCTGCGATCAGGGCCACGCGCAGGACGATATCTCGACCATCATTCTTGCCTTGAAAGGACGGACATGACCACCATTGGCATGATCGTGCCCCCCGCCGCCGGTGCGGTGCCGCCAGAGCCACCGCAGCTTTATCCCGATCTGGAGTTCATCGCGACCGGGCTCGCCATCCCTGAGGTGACACCAGAAGGCTTCAATCAGGTGATCGACCGGCTGTCCGATCTGGCCGCTAATCTCAAGGCGCGCGGGGCGCAAGCGATCTCCTTGATGGGCACCTCGCTCAGCTTCTATCGCGGGCCAGAGGGCAACGCCGAGGTGTTGCAAGCCTTGCGCACGGGCGGCGGGGTACCGGTGACGACGATGACAGACTCGGTGCTGGCCGCGCTTGCTGCGGTCGGGGCGAAACGGGTGGCGGTCGCCACCGCCTATACCGATCCGGTCAATCAGGCGCTGACCCGCTATCTCACCGCTTTCGGCTATGAGGTGGTGTCGCTGGAGGCGATGCATCTGAAAACCGTGGACGAGGTCTTTGCCACCACCGATGACGACCTGATCGCGCTGGGAAACCGGGCGGTCAAGGCGGCGCCGGGGGCCGATTGCCTGTTCATCTCCTGCGGTGGCTTGCACACATTGCCAGTGATCCCGTTGCTGGAAACGGCCCATGATCTGCCGGTGATTTCCAGCGCCACCGCCGGGGCTTGGGGCGCGGCGCGACTGGCGGGGCATTCTGGCCGCGCGCCGGGGTCTGGGCGGTTGTTTGAGCTCTGAGGTCTGAGGCCCGGCGCTCGACCAAGGCCCAAGACAAAACCAAAGGGCCGCCCCGCTGCCGGGACGGCCCTTTCTTCATCCGAGGATGATGCGCTTATTGCGGGATATAGGCCGTGGCCTCGATCTCCAACAGCGCCTCGTCTTCCAGCAGATCGGCCACCACCAACAGCGACATGGCGGGGAAATTGCGCCCCAGAACCGTGCGATAGGCTTTACCGATCTCGCCCTGATGCGCCATGTATTCCGCCTTGTCCTTGACGAACCATGTCAACCGCGTGACGTGCTCGGCGCCGCCACCGGCGGCCTCGACCACCTCAAGGATATTCTTCAGCGCCTGCTCCATCTGGCCGATGAAATCATGGCTTTCGAACTTCTGCTCTGCGGTCCAGCCGATCTGGCCGCCCACATAAAGCGTTCCGTCCTGTGCCAGAATACCGTTGGCATAGCCCTTGGCCGGGGCCCATCCCTCGGGTTGGATAACCGTGTTCGTCATGTCGTGCCTTTCTGTTCGCTATTGTCTCAGGTGACCCGCGAACGGGTCTGATATTTCTCATCGCGCCACAGCGCGTTGCCGATCACATCCTCGATGATCTCTGCAGCGGCGATCACGTCTGCCTCGTCGATGTAGAGCGGCGTAAAGCCAAAGCGCATGATGTCGGGGGCGCGGAAATCACCGATCACGCCGCGATCAATCAGCGCCTGAATCGCCGCATAGCCATGTTCAAACTTGAACGAGACCTGACTGCCCCGGATCGCACCATCGCGCGGGGTCGCAAGCTCCAATTGCGGACAACGGGCCTCGATCTCGGCGATGAAGCGATCGGTCAGGGCCAGCGAGGCGGCGCGCAGATCCGCCATATCCACCCCGTCCCACGCGGTCAGCGCCTGTTGCAGCACCGTCAATTGCAGGATTGGCGGCGTGCCCACCCTCAACCGCTCGGTCGACATCGCGGGGCGATAGTGACGCTCCATCGCGAAGGGCGCATCATGGCCCAGCCAACCCGAAAGCGCCGGTTGCACCTCCTGCACGATATCCGGGCGCGCATAGATGAACGCCGGCGCGCCGGGACCGCCATTGAGGTATTTATAGGAACACCCCACCGCGAATTCGGCATTGCTGCCGGTCATATCCACCGGCACCGCACCGGCGCTATGGGCCAGATCCCAGATCATCACCGCACCCGCCGCATGGGCCAGCTTGGTGATCGCCGCCATGTCATGCATCCGCCCCGTGCGGTAATCGACCTGCGTCAGCATCACCACCGCGACCTCATCGGTGATGGCCTCGGCCACGTCCTCGGGGGCGGGCGCGCGCAGTTCATAGCCCTGCCCCAACAGCCCGACCAACCCCTCGGCCATGTAGAGATCAGAGGGGAAGTTGCCATTATCCGACAGGATCACGCGACGCTCCGGGCGCATCTTCAACGCCGCCGCCAGCGCCTGATAGACCTTGATCGACAGCGTATCGCCGGTGGCGACCGAACCCGCCGGCGCGCCTATCAAGTCCCCGATCCGGTCCCCGACCACGCGCGGCAGGTCCATCCAGCCGGCGCTGTTCCACGCCTTGATCAGCTCTCCGCCCCACTCGGCGCGCATCGCCTCGCTGACCCGCTCCACCGCGCCCTTCGGCAGCGGCCCCAGCGAGTTGCCGTCGAGATAGATAACCCCCTCGGGCAGATCGAACAGATCCTTCCGGGGCAATGTTGACTGACTCATCTTCACAATTCTCCGCGCAAATGCCACAGTTCGGGAAACAGCTCCACGTCCAGCATCCGGCGCAGATATTGCACCCCAGAGGTGCCGCCGGTGCCGCGTTTGAACCCGATTACCCGTTCCACCGTGGTGACATGATTAAAGCGCCAGCGGCGGAAGTAATCCTCCAGATCCATCAGCTTTTCGGCCAGTTCATACAGCGTCCACCATTGATCGACGTTCTCATAAACCTGTTTCCATTTCGCCTGCACCTCTGGCACGGCCTTGTGCGGCTGGTCCAGTTGCGGCGCTGGCACCTTGGCGTCGGGCCCGTCGATGGTGGTGAACAAAAGCCGGATCACCTCGTCGTAAAAGCTGGGCCGGGCCAATTCATCGGCCAGCAACTGATGCACCTCGGGCACATGCTCATGAGGTTTGAGCATATTGGGATTCCGGTTGCCCAGAATATATTCGATCATCCGGTACTGATAGGACTGGAACCCAGACGACGGCCCAAGCGCATCGCGGAACTGGGTGTAATCGGCCGGGGTCATCGTGCGCAGCACATCCCAGGCGTTGTTGAGCTGTTCGAAAATGCGCGACACCCGCGCCAGCATCTTGAACGCCTGCGGCATCCGCCCCTCGTTCATCGCCACGCGCGCCGCCGCCATCTCGTGAATGGCCAGCTTCATCCACAGCTCACTGGTCTGATGCTGTATGATGAACAGCATCTCGTCATGGGCGGTGCTCAGCGGGCGCTGTTGCTCCAGCAAGGTGTCGAGCCCAAGATAATCACCATAGGACATGGCATCGGCAAAGCTCATCTTGGCGCCCTCGGCACCGGGGTTATAGGCAGAACCGGTCATTGGGTATCCTTCAGTCTGAAGCGTTGAATCTTGCCCGACTCGGTCTTCGGCAGATCCTTGGTGAACACGACCGAGCGCGGGTATTTGAAGGGCGCGATCACCGCCTTCACGTGATCCTGCAGCACCTTGACCATCAGATCGCCCGGAACATGGCCCGCGCCAAGAACCACATGCGCCTGCACGATCTGGCCGCGCGCCTCGTCCGGGGCCCCGATCACCGCGCATTCCAGCACCGCCTCATGCGCCAGCAGCGCCGCCTCGACCTCTGGCCCCGCGATGTTATAGCCCGACGACAGGATGATGTCGTCATTGCGCGCGGCAAAGTGGAAATAGCCGTCCTCGTCGTGAACAAAGGCATCCCCTGTGACGTTCCAGCCGTTCTGGACATACTCGGCCTGCCGCTCGCCGAACAGATAGCGACAGCCGGTCGGGCCGCGCACCGCAAGTCGCCCAACCTCGCCGCGCGCCACCTCGGCCCCGTCCGGCCCGATCACCTTCGCCTCATAGCCGCTTACCGGTCGGCCAGTGCAGGCGGGCTTGTGGTCATCAAAGAGATTGGTGACAAAGATATGCAGCATCTCGGTCGCGCCGATCCCGTCCAGCATCGGCTTGCCGGTCTGCTTGATCCAGGCGTCATAGACCGGCGCAGGCAGGGTTTCACCCGCCGAGACCGCAGCGCGCAGTGACGATAGGTCGGCCCCCGCATCCATCGCCACCAACATCGCGCGATAGGCGGTCGGCGCAGTGAAACAGACGGTCGCCTTATACTTTTCGATGATCTCGATCATGTTGGGGGGCGAGGCGTTTTCCAACAAGGTCGCCGCCGCCCCGAACCGCAGCGGAAAGATCGCCAGCCCGCCAAGACCAAAGGTAAAGGCCAGCGGCGGCGAGCCGATGAACACATCCTCGGGCGTGACGTTCAGCACCTCTTTGGCATAGCCGTCGGCGATGATCAGCAAATCGCGGTGGAAATGCATCGTCCCCTTGGGCTCGCCGGTGGAACCCGAGGTGAATCCGATCAGCGCCACATCGTCCTGCGATGTCGCCACCGCGTCGAACTTCACCGGCTTTTGCAGCGCCAGCCGATCCAGCTCCGCATCATGGTTCGAGGTGCCGTCAAACCCCACCACGGTTTCCAGCACGTCGCTGCCCTTGGCGCAGGTGATCATCTCTTCCATCAGGCGGGTATCGCACAGCGCATGGGTGATCTGCGCCTTGTCGACGTATTTCGCCAACTCGCCCGCGCGCAGCATCGGCATGGTGTTGATCACCACCGCCCCGGCCTTGGTTGCCGCCAGCCAGCAGGCCACCATCGCCGGATTGTTGGCGGACCGGATCATCACCCGGTTACCGGGCTTGACGCCGAAATCATCGACCAGCACATGCGCCAGACGGTTGGTCCAGTCGCTCAGCTCCTTATAGGTGCGCCGCCGCCCGTTGCCGATCAGCGCGATATGATCGCCAAAGCCTTTTTCGACCATGGCGTCCGTCATCTCCACCGCGGCGTTCAGCCGGTCGGGATAATCAAAGCCCTCCAGCAACAGGTCGGGCCATGTTTCCTGCGTCGGCAGGTTGTCGCGGGTGAATGTATCGGTATGGGCAGATGGTCTGAGCATTGGGTCTTCCCTCTCCTGAATGGAACCGGGATCCGCCGTCTGACGCGGCGTTCTCCCGGACCTGTTTTTCCTGTCTTAGCCTTGCAGAAACGCCCCCAGCGCCTGGCGCGCGATCACCACACGCTGCACATCCGAGGCGCCCTCGTAAATGCGCAGGGCGCGGATGTCGCGATACAGCCGCTCCACCGTCTCGCCCGAGCGCACCCCGTCGCCGCCGTGAAGCTGCACCGCCTTGTCGATCACCAGCTGCGCATGATCGGTGGCGAACAGCTTGGCCATCGCCGCCTCTCGCGTGACCCGCGGCGCACCGCTGTCCTTGGTCCATGCGGCGCGATACACCAGCAGCGCGGCGGCATCCACATCCAGCGCCATATCGGCGATATGCCCCTGCACCATCTGCAATTCGAACAGCGGCGCGCCCTGCACCTTGCGGCTGCTGACCCGGCCCAAGGCCTCGTCCAGCGCCCGGCGGGCAAACCCCAGCGCGGCGGCCGCAACGGTCGAGCGGAACACATCCAGCACCGACATGGCGATCTTGAACCCGGCACCGGGCGCCCCCAGCAAAGCCGAGGCCGGAATGCGACACTCGGTGAAGCGCAGCGTCGCAAGCGGGTGCGGTGCGATCACCTCCAGCCGCTCGGCAATCTCCAGCCCCGGCGTGTCCGCCGGTACGATAAAGGCCGACAACCCCTTGGCGCCGGGCGCCTCGCCGGTGCGGGCAAATACGGTATAGACATCCGCGATCCCACCGTTGGAGATCCAGGTCTTCTCGCCGTTCAGAACATAGAAATCCCCGTCCCGCGTGGCGGTCATGGTCGAATTGGCAACGTCCGAGCCCGAGGCCGGCTCGGTCAGCGCAAAGGCGGAAATCGCCTTGCCGGCCCGTGTCTGCGTCAGCCACTCGGCGCGCTGCGCGGGGGTGCCGAACAGCGAAATCGCCCCGGTGCCCAACCCCTGCATCGCAAAGGCAAAATCGGCCAGCCCGTCATGGCGCGCCAGCGTCTCGCGGATCAGGCACAGGCTGCGCACATCCAGCCCGGTGCCTGTCGCCGGATCGACGGCGGAATGGGTCAGGAACCCGGCCTCGCCCAGCCCGGTGACCAGCGCGCGGCAGGCGGCATCGGTATCGCCGTGATCAATCGAGGCGAGATGCGTGCCCGCCCAAGTCTCCAGCGCCTCGGACAGCGCGGCATGGCGCGGCTCGAAAAACGGCCAGCTCAGAAAACTGCGGTCAGACATTCGGGATCTCTCCTGCTTCTTCTTGGTCAAAATACTCCCGCCGGAGGCACCCGCCCCCGACGACAGGCCCGGCCCTTGCCGGACCGGGCGCGGGGTCAATCGCCCTCAAAGACGGGTTTTTCCTTGGCGACAAAGGCATGATAGGCGCGGTGGAAATCCTGCCCCTGCATACAGATCGCCTGCGCCTGCGCCTCGGCTTCGATCGCCTGCTCCAGCCCCATCGACCATTCCTGTGCCAGCATGGTCTTGGTCATCATATTGGCAAAATTCGGCCCCGACGCGATGCGCGCGGCCATCTTCTGCGCCGTCGCATCCAGTTCATCCGCCGCAACGACGCTGTTGAAAAAGCCCCAGGCGTGGCCCTCTGCGGCGCTCATCGCGCGGCCCAGATACAACAGTTCGGCGGCCCGGCCCTGACCGATCAGGCGCGGCAGGATCGCACAGGCGCCCATGTCACAGCCCGCCAACCCGACCCGGTTGAACAGGAATGCCACCTTCGCCTCGGGCGTGGCCACCCGTAGATCCGACGCCATGGCGATGATCGCCCCGGCCCCGGCACAGATGCCGTCCACCGCGGCGATGATCGGCTTGCCGCAGTTCTGCATCGACTTGACCAGATCACCGGTCATGCGGGTAAAGGTCAGCAGCTGTTTCATCGTCATCTTGGTCAGCGGTCCGATGATGTCATGCACATCCCCGCCCGAGCTGAAGTTGCCGCCGTTCGATGTGAACACCACCGCCTTGACCTCGTCATCATAGTGCAGGTCACGGAACCAGTCGCGCAATTCGGCATAGCTGTCGAAGGTCAACGGGTTTTTCCGCTCGGGCCGGTCCAGCGCGATGGTCGCGATGCCGTCTTTGATCTCGCATTTGAAATGCTGCACGTCGCTGCGCATGGTCAGTCTTTCTCCTCAAGTGTGTCGTTCAAATAATCCAGCCGACGGATCATGCCCTCGACGTCATCGGCATCGAGCCGATCCAGCCTGTCGCTGATCCAGTGTTCATGCGCCACCGCCTGTTCGGCAAAGGCGGTTTCGCCCTTGGGCGTCAGCCGCACCAGCGATGCACGCCGGTCCCCCGGCACCGCAACGCGCAACGCCAGCCCCTCTTCGGCCAGCCGGTCGACAATGCCGGTGACATTGCCGTTCGACACCCGCAGCAGCCCCGAGATCTGCGACATCTTCAGCCCATCCGGGCTGCGCGCCAGCGCCGACATCACGTCAAAACGCGGCAGCGTCGATTGATACTCCTCGCGCAGGCGGCGGCGGATCTGGTCTTCGATCTGGTTGGAGGCCTTGAGCAGCTTGAGCCACAGCCGCAACCGCATCTTGGACAGCGGCTCTGTGACCCCGGCGTCAACGGATTGCGATTGCGGTGTCACGTTTCCCCCCCCGAAATGCTGAGCGCATGGCCATTGACCGAGCGCGCCGCGTCCGAACACAGCCACAGCGCGGCACCGGCCACTTCATCGGTCTGGATGAACCGCTTTTGCGGGTTGCCCGATTTCAGCGATTTTGCCGCCTGCTCCGCGCTCATGCCAGTGGTTTCGACAATATTGTCGATCGAGCGTTCCAACAGCGGCGTTTCGATAAAACCGGGGCACAGGGCGTTGACCGTGATCCCGGTCGCGGCGAGTTCCACCGACAGCGCCCGCGTCAGGCCCAGAACCCCATGTTTGGCTGCGCAATAGGCCGCCACATAGGGATAGCCTTTCTGTGCCGCGGTCGAGGCCACGGCGATCATCCGGCCCCAACCCGCCGCCTTCATGTCCGGCAGCGCCGCCTGCCAGCAATTCGACACCCCGACCAGATTGACCGCCAACATCGAATTCAGATGCTCTGGCGTCATCTTGGCAAAGGGCACGCTGTCGGCGGCACCCGCGTTGGCCACCATGATAGAGATCGGCCCAAATTGCGCGCGCGCGGCCTCGAAAGCGGCCCGAACGGCTGCCGCATCCGTCACATCGCACAGCTGATAGGACAGCCCCTGCGCCTTGAGCGGTGCCTCGGAGCGACCCATGATTGTCACCTGCGCCCCGGCCTCGGCGAGGGTGCGGGCGATATCCGCCCCCACCCCGGTGCCGCCACCGGTGACAACAGCATGTTTACCAGCCAGACTCATACCGTCATCCTCATACCTTCATCGCCGCTTCTGCTTCGCGCTCACGTTCGGCCAGACGCCAGATCATATCGCGCCCGGCGCGATAGGCATCGGGCCAGACCGCGTGGCGATCGCCCAGTTGCGCGCCCGCATGCAGCGTCCAATAGGGATCGGCCAGATGCGCCCGCGCCAGACAGACCAGATCCGCGCGCCCCGCCATCAGGATCGAGTTGACGTGGTCCGCCTCATAGATATTGCCTACGGCCATGGTCTTGATCCCGGTCTCGTTGCGGATACGATCCGAGAACGGCACCTGGAACATGCGGCCATAGACCGGCTGCTCGTCCGACACGGTCTGCCCGGCAGAAACGTCGATGATATCCACGCCCGCCGCGTCAAACGCCTTGGCGATCTCCACCGCATCTTCGGGCAGGTTGCCCTCCTCGCCGACCCAGTCATGGGCCGAGATCCGCACCGACATCGGCTTGGCCAGCGGCCAGACCGCCCGCATCGCCTTGAACACTTCGAGCGGAAAGCGCAGGCGGTTTTCAAGGCTGCCGCCGTAGTCGTCGCTGCGTTTGTTGGTTGCCGGCGACAGGAAGGAGCCGATCAGATAGCCGTGGGCGGCGTGAAATTCGATCATGTCGAACCCGGCCCGCTCGGCCATTTCAGCCGCCGCGACGAATTGATCGCGCACCATGTCCATATCCGCGCGCGTCATCTCACGCGGGGTCTGGTTGGCGGGTTTATAGGGCAACGGCGAGGGCGCGATAAGATCCCAGTTGCCCTGCGGCAGCGGCGCGTCGATGCCGCCATCCCATGGCACACAGGTCGACGCCTTGCGACCGGCATGGCCGATCTGACAGCACATCTTGGCCAGCGTTTCAGCATGCACGAAATCGGTCAGACGTTTCCACGCCGCCTCATGCTCGGGCGCATAAAGGCCGGGGCATCCGGGGGTGATGCGCCCTTCGGCGCTGATACAGGTCATCTCGGTATAGACCAGCGCCGCGCCGCCCTTCGCGCGTTCGGAATAATGGCCGAAATGCCAGTCGGTCGGGCAACCATCCACCGCCTTGTACTGCGCCATGGGCGAGACCACGATGCGGTCGATCAGATCCATCTCGCGCAGTTTGAACGGAGCGAACATCGGCGCACGCACCGGCGCGTCCGCAGGGACACCGGCATGAACCTGAAACCACTTCTCGGCCGATTCCAGCCATTTGGGATCGCGCAGACGCAGGTTTTCATGAGAAATCCGCTGCGACCGGGTCAACAGGGAATAGTTGAACTGGACCGGGTCCAGATCGAGATAGCGCTCGACCTCTTCGAACCACTCCAGCGAATTGCGCGCCGCCGATTGCAGCCGCAGAACCTCGACCCGCCGCTCTTCCTGATAGCGTTCAAAGGCGGCTTCCAGCGTGGGTTCCGTATGCAGGTAGTTGGCCAGAGCAATGGCGCTGTCAAACGCCAGACGAGACCCCGACCCAATCGAGAAATGCGCAGTGGCCGAGGCATCGCCCAGCAACACGACATTCTCGTGATACCATTTCTCGCACAGCACCCGGGGGAAGTTGATCCAGACCGCCGAGCCGCGCAGGTGGTCGGCGTTCGACATCAACTTGTGCCCGCCCAGATGATCCTCGAACACCTTGCGGCAGGTCTCGACGATCTCTTCCTTGCTCATCCCCTCGAAGCCGAAATTGTCCCAAGTCTGCTGCGAACATTCGACGATGAAGGTCGCAGTCTTGTCGTCGAACTGATAGGCATGCGCCCAGATCCAGCCGTGCTCGGTTTTCTCAAAGATAAAGGTAAAGGCATCGTCAAACCGCTGATGTGTGCCCAGCCAGATGAACTTGCATTTGCGGGTGTCGATGTCGGGTTTGAAATACTCGGCGTATTCGGTGCGCACCCGGGAATTCAGCCCATCGCAGGCCACCACCACATCATAGTCGTGGCGCAGGGATTCAGCAGAGTCGATATCGGTCTCGAACCGGAGATCAACGCCCAACTCGCGGGCCCGCTCCTGCAACAGGATCAGCATCTGTTTGCGGCCGATCCCGGCGAACCCATGTCCGCCCGAAACATTGCGCACGCCATCATGCACCACCGCGACATCATCCCAATAGGCGAAATGATCGCGGATGGCTTCGGCGCTGACCGGATCATTCTCGCGCAGGTTTTCCAGCGCGTCATCGGACAGAACCACGCCCCAGCCAAAGGTATCATTGGCGCGGTTGCGCTCGAACAACACGACCTCATGGCTCGGGTCACGAAGCTTCATCGAAATCGCGAAATAGAGCCCTGCCGGCCCCCCACCCAAACACGCAATACGCATGAGGTCATTCTCCTATGGCTGTTTTCCAATGGCCGAAACCACGACCGTTGAGGAGAGGCTAGCGTGAGTCGAAATTTCCTTCAAGCTTAAACATTATATGCATCAATCATTACTGCTTAAACTGTCAGACAGAGCCTGTCCCGCCTGTATGACAGGCGCGCGCCGGTGCAAGGACCGCGCGCCGCCCCACCTCGAACCGTCTGCTCCGGCGCCCTATCCGACCCGGTCAAAGCCCAGCATGGCGCGCGCGCTGTCTTCGTCGGCGCGCTTCAACCGCCGGGAGGACGGTTTAATGCCCAGGCGCATGTCGTGGTCGCTGCCCAGCACCGGACGATCCAACGGCAGCCGCGACGCAAGGATGGCACGTGCCCCGGTCGAGCCGTCAAAACGATAGAGATGTAGGCTGTCCCACTCCAGATGGCCGCCCTCGAACAGCGCCGTCAGGTCGGCCACGAAATTGTGGCATTGTGGATTTTCCATCAACAGCACATGGCTCGTCGCCATCCGCACCATGTTCGCGAGCGCCACAAAATGGGTGACTGCCGTGTGGATATGCATCACCACGGCCTGACTATAGACCAGATCGGCGCGCGGCCAGTCGCGAGAAAAGGGCATGGTGATATCCTGCAACCCCAACCGCCCGGCCAATTGCGGATGCCGCTCCAGCGCCAGATCAAGCTGGGTCGCGCCGCGGTCGCCGCCGCTCACCGCGATGTCAGGAAACAGGGTGGCGACATTTGAAATGTGATCGCCCCCACCGCACCCGACCTCATGAACTGTCGCCGGAGCAAACTGGCCCACCGCTTCAAGAATAAGCTGTTGATTGGGATGGATGGCCTGCCCTTTCGAGGTGACCTGCCCAGTGTCGGCGTCAAAGGTCAGGTCTCCGGGGCCCGAAATCGTGCGGTAACGCCGTTCAACATCCCCCTTGACCCGCCGCAGATAGCTGTCCTTGGTATAATTCTCCCAGTCGAAATCGTCGTCGTAAAATTTCCGGCTTTTGTAAAATATCTGTCGCAGCATTGCTGCCTCTCCCTTTTCACCTAATAATTGTTTGACCTGTTTACCCTTCGCGTACAACACCCCACCAAGGTGTATCCGCGATTGGCAAAGCGTCGCAGGCTGGGATAAGACCCAGATATGTCCGATCCGATTTCGACCATCCGCAATCTTGGTCCCACGTCCGAGCAAAGCTTTGCTCGCGCCGGGATCCACACGGCTGACGCGTTGCGCGCGCTTGGGGCTGATGCGGCCTATGCACGGCTGCTGCCGGCGGGCACCCGGCCCCACTTCATCGGATACTATGCGCTTGTCATGGGGCTGCAGGGCCGCCCTTGGAATGATTGCCAGGGCGACGAAAAGGCGGCGCTGCGCCGTCGTTTTGACGCGATCCGGGCTGCGAGCAAAGGCGGGGCAGATCCCGCTCGCAGCGCGCTTGAGGCCGCGCTCGACGCCATCGGTGTGATCGAAAGGCGGCACTGACCTTGCGGGGCGCGACAGAAACCGAAACACAAGAAAGGCGGCCCGGACACCCGCAAGCCCCATACTGGATGTGTTGACGGTCGCGCCCCAATTCGGGCGCCGTGATCAACAGGGCTATTGACCGCTATACGCCCGCAACAAAGATCTTCTGCAATGTGGCTAACGGCTTTTGTCGCCGGTGTAACCCGCGTTATCCATCTCGCCCAGATTCGCTCGGATCGTTAGAGAACAGTGCAATCTTGTTGCCTTGAGGGTCGCGCAGGTAGCCAACAAAAAATTTTGGTCCGTATGAGGCGCGAAAACCCGGCTGACCCTCGTCAGAGCCGCCCGCGACAAGCGCAGCGGCGTGAAGGTCAAGAACCTGCTTTTGATTGCGCGCCTCGAATGCAACCATAGAACCGTTCCCAGCCGAGGCGGGACGTCCATCAAAGGTTGGTTTGACGTAGAAATCAGGCAGAGTGGCAGAATGACCCGGTGGCACGGGCAGAGCGTAGCTTAGGCCCTCAGGACCCTCATCAAGCTCGTACCCAAGGGCCGGCAGGAACGCAGAGTAAAACCGCTTTGCGCGAGCGATGTCATCAGCACCCACTGTAACGTAGGCAATCATGCTTCGCGGTCCCTTCCGGAAGTTTGGGTATTCCAACGAGATTACAGCATAGTAGCAGGCTAACACACAATTCGGCTCAATATTCGACCCGTGGTTGCCCCAGCCAACGCTTACAATAGTGCATTGACAGCGAAAGTGAACTTCGTCCGCATTGCCGAAATCCACGAAACACCGCCCCCGCAAATTTCTGCGGGGGCGGTCATCCGTTGAGCCCCTGTTACACTGGGCTCCTTTCGTGGCGTTTCAACACATCCAGTAAGGGGCTTGGAATACCCGAACCACCCGTTCTTTTTTCGACGCTTTTTCGATACCGCGCGAGCGCTTACTTCGCGCCCTCCAGCACATGGCCATAAAGCTCGCGCAGCGTGCGCTTGAGAACCTTGCCCGTCGCGTTCAGCGGCAGTGCATCGGTGAACACCACCCGATCGGGGATCTGCCAGCTGGCGATCTTGCCCTCGTAGTAGCTGAGCAGTTCAGCCTCGGTCGGGGTCTCATCCTCGGCTGGCACGGCGATCAGAACCGGGCGCTCGTCCCATTTCGGGTGTGGCACGCCGATCACCGCCGCATTGGCCAACTTGGGATGGCCCATGGCGATGTTTTCCAGTTCGACCGAACTGATCCACTCGCCGCCCGACTTGATGATGTCCTTCGAGCGGTCGCGGATTGTCATGTAACCGTCCTCGTCCAGCGTGGCGACATCGCCGGTGGCGAACCAGCCGTCCTGCAGAATGTTCTGATCATCCATACGGAAATAGCTGTCCAACACCCAATGCCCGCGCACCAGCAGATCGCCCTGTGCCTCGCCGTCATTGGGCAGGGTGTTGCCATGATCGTCGACGATCTTCAACTCGACACCAAACGGCGGCCGGCCCTGATTTTCGCGCAGCTTGTGCTGCGCTTCTTCGGTCAGCGCCTTGTGCTTGGCCAGCGGCTGGTTCGAGGTGCCCAGCGGGCTCATCTCGCTCATGCCCCAAGCATGCACCGTCTCCACGCCATAGGTATCGCGGAATTCCGCGATCATCGAGGGCGGACAGGCCGAACCGCCGATCACGGTTCGGGCAAGGCTATCCAGTTTCGACCCCGCCTGGCGCGCATAAGTCAACAGCCCCAGCCAGATCGTTGGCACCCCCATTGCCAGCGTCACACCGTGGCCATCGATCAGCTTGACCAGCGCTTCACCAGACAGATCCGGTCCCGGCATCACCATCGCCGCCCCGGACATCGCGCAGCCATAGGGCGCGCCCCAGGCGTTGACGTGGAACATCGGAACCACCGGCATCACGATATCGCGCGCCGAATAGCCGATCACGTCAAGCGTATTCGACGCAAAAGCGTGCAGCACGGTCGAGCGGTGGGAGTACAGAACGCCCTTGGGATGCCCCGTGGTTCCCGAGGTATAGCACAGGCTCGAGGCGGTATTCTCGTCAAACTCGGGCCATTGGTAATCCGCATCGCCGGTCTGAAGAAAATCGTCGTAAAACATCACCCCCGGAAGCTGCTCGGACAGTTTGTCCTCATGCGGACCCATCACGATAATATGCTCAAGCTTGGGCATTTGATCGCGCAGCTTTGCCACCAGCGGCAGGAAGGTGGCATCGACGAACAGCACCTTGTCGTCCGCGTGATCAAGGATGTAGACAAGCTGCTCCGGGAACAGGCGGGGGTTGATCGTGTGACAGATGAAACCGCCCCCTGACACCCCGTAATAGATCTCCAGATGGCGGCGGTTGTTCCAGGCGATGGTGCCGCAACGCGCTTGCGGCTCCAGCCCCAGCTTGGTCAGGGCCGAGCCCAGCAGGCGCGCATTGTGCCCCACCGCGCCCCAGCTCGTCTCCTCGGCACCGCCGCCGGTCGTATTCACCGAAATGATCTGCGTGTCAGCATGATAGCGAACGGCGTGATCGATCAGGGACGAAATCAGCAAGGGTTTGGTCATCATCTGGCCAAGCATGGCGCACTCCTCGGTGTTGCCCTCGGGCGACAGCGGCCCGAGTATGAATATTGTCGAGAAGCCTGAACGCCGCACGATCCGGTCTGACCGCGTCTGACGCCCATCTTCCTCCCACGCCGTTCCTGCCAAACCGCAAAGGGGCTGGCAATATCTTACGTTCCGTAAAACGCTACAGGGAAATAACTTTCCGTCACTTCGCGAACCGGCGGGCACAATAATCTTGCCGAGACGTCTTTGCGCACGTAGCACAACGGACATGGATTTACGCTATCTCACCCCGCTCACGCCCGAGGAGCAACTCGCCCAGGGCCTCGCCGCGCCGCAACCGATGGCCATGGCCGACCGGGTGCGGTTTTCCGAACTCGACAACCAGAACCACGTCAACAACAAGGCCTACATCGACTGGTTCGAACGGGTGCGGATCGCGCACCTGAGCCAGGTGATCGTTCCGCACTATGCCCCCGGCCCGGCCCCGCGCGTCGCCTTGCACAGCGCCAGCATCCGCTATCACAAGGAAATGCTCGCGGAGGAGCCCTATATTGCCACGGCTGGCGTCGTAACCTTCCGCACCAGTTCTCTCACGCTGGAGCAACAGATCTGGTCCGGTGATCTGCGCGCTACGATGCAGGCGGTGATGGTCATGCTGCGCCCCGACGGCTCCGGCGCGCGCTATCCTTTGCCCGAAGATCTTTGTGCCCACTTCATCGCCAAAGAGGGCGCGCGCCGCGACGCTTAACCTGACCGAACCTAGCCTGACCGAACCCAGCCTAGCCGCCATGCTGGCGCAGGTGATCGACCAGCGCCAAGGTTGAGCCGTCCAAGCCTTCGCCGGTCTCGTCTCCCGCCAACACCGGCGTCAGCCAGGTCGCCACCTCCTTGCCCAGTTCGACCCCGAACTGATCGAAGGAATTGATCCCCAGGATCACCCCCTCGACGAACACCCGGTGTTCGTAAAGTGCAATGAGCTGGCCCAGCACAAACGGGGTAAGCTGCGGATAGCTCAACGTGACCGAGGGGCGATTGCCCTCGAACACCCGATGCCGCGCCTGCTGCTCCAACTCCGCGCCCTGCATACCCTGCTCCGCCATCATCGCACGGGCCTGATCCAACGAGCGGCCCAGCATCAACGCCTTGGACTGGGCCAGACAATTGGCCATCAACAGCCGATGGTGATGCGCCATTTCTGGCTCATGCCCGCGCGCTGCAATCAGAAATTCGCAGGGCACAACATCGGTGCCCTGATGCAACAGTTGGTAAAAGGCGTGTTGCCCGTTGGTCCCCGGCTCACCCCAGACGATCGGTCCGCTGCGCCCATTCAGCGCGCCGCCATCCATCGCCACCGATTTGCCGTTTGATTCCATCTCCAACTGCTGAAGATAGGCAGGCAGCCGCGCCAAACGTTGGTCATAGGGCAGCACCGCGCGGGTCGGGTAATCACAGACGCGACTGTGCCAAAGCCCGGTCAGCGCCATCAGCACTGGCAGGTTTTCGCCCCAGGCTGCGGTGCGGAAATGGGTGTCCATCGCCTGCCCGCCGCGCAGAAACTCGACAAAGGTCTCCGGCCCGATGGCAATCATCAACGGCAACCCGATCGGCCCCCAGATCGAATAGCGCCCGCCGACCCAGTCCGCGAACCCGAACACCCGCTCGGGCGGGATGCCGAAGGCCCCGGCCCGCTCCCCCGCGCAGGAAATCGCAGAGAACTGCCGCGCCGGATCGCCACCGCCACGCTGCATCCAGTCGCGCGCGCTGTGCGCATTGGTCATCGTCTCGACCGTGGTGAAGGTCTTGGACGACACATTGACCCAAGTGGTTTTCGGATCGAGCCCCTTCAGCGTGTCAGCAAGATGCGCCCCATCCACGTTGGAGACATAATGCAGCCGTGGCCCATCGTGATACGGCGCCAACGCCAGCGTCGCCATCGCTGGCCCCAGATCCGAGCCACCGATACCAATGCTAATGACGTCCGTAATACGCCCGCCAGAGCCGGACAGCGTGCCGTCGCGCAGCGCGCGGGAAAAGTCCTGCATGCGCGCCAGACAGCCGCGAACCTGCGGCATCACATCTTGCCCCTCGACCAGCACCGGCCCGCCGTCAAGATTGCGCAGCGCCGTATGCAAGGCCGCGCGATGCTCGGTTTCATTGACCAGCGCGCCGCCAAACATCGCCCTGCGCCGCCCCGCCAGATCCACGCGGTCACACAGCGCAATCAACGCCGCGCGGATCGACGCGTCAATCAAGGTCTTGGAATAATCCAGCCGCAGCGCATCTGTCTGGGCGCTAAATCGCGCCGCACGCTTTGGATCTTCTTTAAACTGCCCAACGATCCGCCGCCCCTGCGTCCGGTCGTGCAGGGCTTTCAATTCCTGCCACATAAAATCTCTATACCTCAAATCTTACTCTGAATTGCTCATCAGTTATTCTGCCCAATGTATCGTGGTGCCCTTCAGGATCGCCTGCACCGGGGCCTCCTCGGGGGAAAGGGAGGTCGCGCGCTCTAGCGCCGCGCGCTTCTCGTCGCCATAGATCACCAGATGTTTCGACAATGCCCCATCCAACACCCGCGCGGTCAATGAGATCCGCGGCTCTGGAACGCCATCGGGGCACAGGCGGGCCAGCACCGGCGCATCCGGGGCCAATGCCGCCGCCAGCCCCTCAGCCCCGGGAAACAGCGAGGCGACGTGCATGTCACTGCCCATGCCCAACAACAAAACCGAAATCGGCAGCTCGGGGGCCAGCCGCGCCTCGATCCCGGCCATACCCTCATCGGTGCCGTCATCAGGGCCCCACAGCGGCAGGAACCGGGCACGCGCGGCCCGATGGGTGATCAACCTCTCGCGGATCAGCCGCGCGTTGGAGCGGGCATGATCGGCCGGGACACAGCGTTCATCGGTGGGAAAAACATGCACCCTTTCCCAGTCCAGATCGGCGGCGCAGAGCGTGTCGAACACCGCCCCCGGTGTCGTCCCCCCCGGCGCCGCGAAAGAGGCGCTGTCATGGCGCAAAAGATGCGATTCCAACTCGCCCGCCAGTTGGTTGGCCAGATCCATGGCCAACATTTCCCGGTCTGGATACTCCACTAGGTTCATGGGTTGATCCCTCGCCATCCTCGCCCGTCGCGCTTCATCAGCAGGTCCGCGTCAACCGGACCGGTGGTGCCGATGACATAGGGTTTAGGCACATCGCCGCGCGACTGCCAGCCCGCAATCACCGGATCTGTCCAGGCCCAGGCCTCCTCGACCTCGTCGCCGCGCATGAACAAGGTCTGATTGCCCCGGATAACATCCATGATCAAGCGCTCATAAGCATCGGCGGGATCGCGCCCATCGGGCCCCAGCGCCTCGGCGAAACTCATGTCGAGCGGCACATCCACCAGGCGCATGCCGCCCGGCCCCGGCTCCTTGATGGTCACATGCAGCGTGATCCCCTCGTTGGGCTGCAAGCGGATGGTCAGGGTGTTGGCATGACGCCCCGCATCGGCGCCGAAAATCGAATGCGGCGCATCCTTGAACATCACGTTGATCACCGAGGATCGCGCCACCAACCGCTTGCCGGTGCGCAGATAGAACGGTGTCCCGGCCCAACGCCAATTGCTGATATGGGCCTTCAACGCGATATAGCTTTCGGTCGTGCTGCGCGGATTGCCCACCTCGTCGCGATAGCCCAGCGGCCCGTCAGCCACCGCAGGATCGGCGACATACTGGCCACGCACAATATGATGCGGCGACATCGCGTCCAGCGCGCGGATCACCTTGAGCTTTTCATCCCGCACCGCGTCAGGTTCGAACTTTGCCGGGGGCTCCATCGCGATCAGGCACAAAAGCTGCATCAGGTGATTTTGCACCATATCCCGCATTGCGCCAGCGCGATCATAATATTCACCGCGCCCCCCGACACCGACGGACTCTGCGACGGTGATCTGGATGTGATCCACATACTGGCTGTTCCACAGCGGCTCGAACAGCATATTGCCGAACCGCACCGCCATCAGGTTCTGCACCGTCTCCTTGCCGAGGTAGTGGTCGATGCGGTAAATCTCGCGCTCGTCGAACTGCTCGGCCAGCGTGGCGTTCAGCGCCCGCGCACTGGCCAGATCGTGACCAAAGGGTTTTTCCACCACGATCCGCGTCAGATCCGAGACCAGACCGAATTCGCGGATCCGACGCGCCAGATCGCCAAACAGGCTTGGCCCGACCGAGAAATAGAACGCCCGCACCCGCCCCGGCGTCAGCTTTGCGGCCAGCGCCTCCCAGCCCTCCGAACTCCGGGCATCGAGCGGCTGATAATCGACGCAGGCCAGAAACCCATCCAGCATCCCCGGCTCATCGGCCTGTTTCGGGCTGAACTCGCGCACCGCATCGGCCACGAGATCGCAGAACGCATCCCGGCTCATGTCGCTGCGCGCCGCGCCGATCACCCGCGCGCCTTTCTGCATCTGCCCGGCACAGAACCGCCGGAACAACGCCGGCAGGATCTTGCGCCGCGCCAGATCCCCGGTCGCGCCCACCACCACCAGGTCGAACGGATCCACCGGTATCACCAGCGACGCCATATTGATCCTCCTGCCGCATTCCCTTGCCCGCTCCGGGCCGTGTGTAACACATCCTATGCCCGTGCTGGCGTCGCATCACAACTCTGCCAGCCGAATCCGTGCGACTTTATTTCGCTATCGAACTCAGGTTAGATCCACCTCGCCTGCAGCGAAGGACAGACCACGGATGAAAGACATCATTACGGCGAACAAAGGCAAATTCCGCGATCGCCAAATGACCCGCGATGGTCAGCCGCGGGCCTCGGTGCCGCTAAGCCATCCCGAAACGCTCTGGTTCAACACCGGTACGCTGTGCAACATCACCTGCGCCAACTGCTATATCGACAGCAGCCCGACCAATGACACGCTGGTCTATATCACCGCAGATGAGGTCGCGGGCTATCTCGACCAGATCAAGACCCGCAACTGGCCGGTGCGCGAGATCGGATTCACCGGCGGCGAGCCATTTATGAACCCGCAGATGATCGACATGACCGATCGCGCCCTGACGCGGGGCTATGAGGTGCTGATCCTCACCAATGCGATGCAGCCGATGATGCGCCCACGGGTGCAAGACGGGCTGAAACGCATGCAGGCCGCACATGGCGACCGCCTGAGCCTGCGGATTTCTCTCGATCACCATACGCCGACCCGACACGACGCCGAACGCGGGGCCGGAGGCTTTGCCCGTACGCTTGCGGGGATGGACTGGCTGCGCGATCAGGGGATCACGATGACGGTCGCGGGGCGCACGCTCTGGGGCGAAACCGAGGAAAAGGCCCGCGCCGGATTTGCCGCGCTTTATGCGGCGCGCGGCTATGCCATCGAGGCCGCCGATCCCGCCCAGACCGTGCTGTTTCCGGAAATGGATGCAGACGTCGAGGTGCCCGAGATCACCGACGCCTGCTGGGGCCTGCTGAACATCGCGCCCGAGTCTGCAATGTGCGCCTCGTCCCGCATGGTGGTGAAACGGCGTGGCGCCGACCGGCCGGTGGTACAGGCCTGCACCCTATTGCCCCATGACCCGCAATTCGAGGTGGGCGAAACGCTGGAACAGGCCGAACGCGACGTCTTCCTCAACCACCCCCATTGCGCCAAGTTCTGCGTGCTGGGCGGGGCAAGCTGCGCTGGCTAAGCATATCAGCCCGGCGTCAAATCCGGGCTGATCCCCTGAGATCGCATGCGCTTTGTCTTGTGGCCTCAGAACGCCCAGTCGTCGACCAGAAAGTTGTCTGCTGTCAACGCGGTCTCTCCGCCGAAACTGACCAACACATTGTCCCCGAAATACAGCTTGCCCGCCGCGTTATCCATATAAAGCTTGTCCTCCTCGGCAGCGGTCCAGATCGATTTGTCAAAGGTGACCTCGGTATCGCGGACCTCATCAATGTCAAAAACGATGACATCCTTGTCGGCCGAAAAATCACTGACCCGGGCCAGCTTGGAATAGCTGTCCAACTCCAGATAGACCTTGTCGCGGCCTGCGCCCGTGCGGATCACATCCGGCGCCTCGGCGAAACTGCCGGACAGGACATAGATCGCGTCGTTGCCCGCCCCTGCATTCGCAGTTTCCGAATACATCCCGTCCAGGACGATGGTGTCTGCCCCGCCTCTGGTGCGGATCACCGCGTCGAAATCATCGGGATAGCTGCTCGAAGAGGCGTTCATGATCACCACATCAGCGCCCTTGCCGGTGTCCACGATCAACGAACTGTCGACACCAATATCAGCGGAATATTCAAACCGGTCGTCGCCACCGCCAAGATTGACCCGGATCACCCCGTCCACCCGCATCGACGCCGCCTGATGCAGGAACACCGTCTCTTCCAAGTCTCCGCCGATGATGGCCAACTCCTCTGGAGTGTTGCCAATGGCGGACAGTTCGATATCGTATTCCCGATGTTCAACCGAACGGAGCAGCGGCGCGATGCCGGTAAGGTCAAGATCGCTCGCCTTTGCGCTGTAGTCCGTCATATCGACCGCGATAGAGACCGCCAGCGTGTCATACCCCTTGCCCCCGTCAAAGCTCAGCCGGGCGAGTTGATCGAGCCCCGCAAGCCCATCGAAATTGAGGGTGATATTC
>JASJGL010000102.1:0-12810 GCA_033791545.1 Pseudodonghicola sp.
TCCACGGCAAAGGCCTCCAACGCGCTCTATCGCGGCAACCTCGCCAAGGGGCAAACCGGCCTCTCGGTGGCGTTCGATCTGCCAACCCAGACCGGCTATGACAGCGACCATGTGCTGGCGCGCGGCGAGGTCGGCAAGGTCGGAGTTCCGATCTCGCATCTGGGCGACATGCGGATGTTGTTCGACGACATCCCGCTGGACCAGATGAACACCTCGATGACGATCAATGCCACCGCGCCGTGGCTTCTGGCGCTTTATATCGCGGTGGCCGAGGAACAGGGCGCGGACATCAGCACGCTGCAAGGCACGGTGCAGAATGATCTGATCAAGGAATACCTGTCGCGCGGAACCTATGTCTGCCCGCCGAAACCCTCGCTCAAGATGATCGCGGACGTGGCCGAGTATTGCTATACAAACGTGCCGAAATGGAACCCGATGAACGTGTGTTCCTATCACCTGCAAGAGGCCGGCGCGACGCCCGAGCAGGAACTCGCCTTTGCGCTGGCCACCGCCATCGCCGTGCTGGACGAATTGCGCCCCCGCGTCCCGGCCAAGGATTTCCCGGCCATGGTCGGACGCATTTCATTCTTTGTAAACGCGGGCATCCGCTTCATCACCGAAATGTGCAAGATGCGCGCCTTTGTCGATCTCTGGGACGAGATCTGCGAAACCCGCTATGGCGTCAGTGATCCGAAATTTCGCCGCTTCCGTTACGGGGTGCAGGTCAATTCGCTGGGGCTAACCGAACAACAACCCGAAAACAACGTCTATCGCATTCTGATAGAAATGCTGGCCGTGACACTGAGCAAAAAGGCCCGCGCCCGTGCCGTGCAATTGCCCGCCTGGAACGAGGCTCTGGGCCTGCCGCGCCCTTGGGATCAGCAATGGTCGATGCGGATGCAGCAAATCCTCGCGTTCGAAACCGACCTGTTGGAATACGAGGATCTGTTCGACGGCAACCCGGCAGTCGATGCCAAGGTCGAAGAACTAAAGCAAGGCGCCCGCGCCGAGCTTGCCAATCTCGACAGCATGGGCGGCGCAATCCAGGCCATCGAATATATGAAATCGCGGCTGGTCGACTCCAACGCCGAACGCCTTGGCCGGATCGAGGCCGGCGAAACCGTCGTCGTCGGCGTAAACCGCTTCACCACCACCGAACCCTCGCCGCTGATGAGCGCGGATGGCGGCATTATGACCGTGGACCCAGAGGTGGAACAGGACCAGATCGACCGCCTGAACATCTGGCGCGCCGAGCGCAACGAACCCGCCGTGCAGAGCGCGCTCTCGGCCCTGCGCGAGGCCGCCCGCAACGGCACAAATATCATGGGCCCCTCGATCGCCGCCGCCAAGGCGGGCGCCACCACCGGCGAATGGGCGGAGCAGATGCGCGCCGTCCACGGCACCTATCGCGGCCCCACCGGGGTGTCGGGCTCGGTCTCGAACAAGACCGAAGGGCTCGATGACCTGCGCGCCGCCGTCGATGCCGTCAGCGACCGGCTTGGCCGGCGGATGAAATTCCTTGTCGGCAAGCCGGGGCTCGACGGCCATTCCAACGGCGCCGAACAAATCGCCTTTCGCGCCCGCGATTGCGGAATGGATATTTCCTATGAGGGCATTCGCCTCACGCCCGCGGAAATCGTCGAAAAGGCGCAAAGCGAAATGGCCCATGTTGTCGGCCTTTCCATCCTGTCAGGCAGCCACATTCCCCTTGTCGAAGATGTCATGACCCGCATGCAGGAGGCCGGTCTGGGACATATCCCGGTTATCGTCGGGGGTATCATTCCCGAAGAAGACGCCGAGAAATTGCGCGCGATGGGCGTATCAAAGATCTATACACCGAAGGATTTCGAACTAAATACGATCATGGGCGATATCGTTACACTGGTGGACCCGGAAGAAATTGCAGCAGAATAAACATGATTGTTCATTTTAACGCTGACCTCCGCCATTTTTATCGCTATTGTCCCTGACTCGTAGCGACCATTCGGTCGGTGCATATGACACTTAATAGGAGATCGCCATGGCGCTTGATCTTTCTTCCATGTCCCGGAAAGAGTTGCTGCAACTCAAGAGCGACCTCGACGCAGCTTTGAAATCGGCCGAGATTCGCGAACGAAGTGAAGCCCTGAAAGCCGCCGAAAAAGCGGCTGCGGAATTCGGCTTCTCGCTCTCCGAACTGTCGAGCGACGCGAAAGCGCGCAGTGCCGGGAAAACCACGAAAGCCCTGCCGAAATATTTCAATCCGGCGAATCCGGAACAAACCTGGTCGGGCCGCGGGCGCAAGCCACAGTGGGTGCACGACGCGCTGAGCCGGGGTGTCGACATTACCGAAATGGAACTTTGAGGCAGGTCGTCTCGAAATGACCATTCATATTGATGCAGCGCCCGGCGACATTGCCGAAACGGTTTTGATGCCGGGCGACCCTTATCGCGCGAAATGGGCGGCGGAAACGTTTCTTTCCGATATCCGTCAAATCAATGCCGTGCGCGGAATGCTGGGCTTTACCGGCACTTGGAACGGCCATCGCGTCACCATCCAGGGCAGCGGCATGGGCATGCCGTCACTGTCGATCTATGCCAATGAGCTGATCCGCGACTACAACGCCCAGACCCTGATCCGGATCGGCTCCTGCGGCGGAATGCAGGATCATGTGGGCCTGCGCGACATCATCCTCGCGATGACCGCCAGCACGCTCACCTCCCCCTCCTCCGCCATTTTCCGAGAGTTGAACTTCGCCCCCTGCGCCGACTGGTCCTTGCTCAGCGCCGCCGCGGATGCCGCCAAGGCCAAGGGCACACAGACCCATATCGGCGGCATCTATTCCTCGGACACCTTTTATGACGAACGCCCCGATCTGAACGAACAGATGGTGCGTCACGGCGTGCTCGGGGTCGAGATGGAGGCGGCCGAGCTTTATACCCTCGCCGCCCGCTACAACCGCCGGGCGCTGGCGGTTCTGACCGTCTCCGACCACCTGATAAGCGGCGCCTCCCTGCCCGCGCAAGAGCGAGAACGCAGCTTTGCCGATATGGTCGAAATCGCCTTGAACGCGGCCTTTCCCCAATCCGGCTAACACGGTCTTCCGGTACCGTTGCTCTGCCTGAACTGCCCCGCCTCAACGCTCGTGGCTGCGGTCATAAACGTTCACAGGCGGCGCGACCCAGCCCGCCAGCGCCCCCTGCTGTGGCGCGAACACCTCGATCAGCAACGGGTGGCAGGCCGCCGCGTCACTGGAATGCGCGTCCGAACAATCGCCACCGGGGCAGGCGCTGAGCGCCCCCAACAGATCAATCTCGGCAAAGAACTCCAGATAATCGCCCGGTCGCACCGGGCTGGCCTTCATGAAATACTGCCCGGTGTCGCGGGTGAACCCGGTGCACATGAACACGTTGAGCACGTCATGCACATGCGGCTCCGCCTCGGCCAATGTCATACCGGTATGATCGGCCAACGCCCGGATCAGGTTGGAATGGCAGCAATGGTGATACTGCCCACCCGTCAGCAGGTTATGCGTATAGGGATCGCAGCGGGTGCCAATCACGTCATGCACCGAACCTCCAAAGGCATCGATCCCGTACCATGACAGCGTGTCCTCGGTGATCGTCGCCATTGGCCGCAGGCTGGGAAAGCTGCTCCACAGCCGATCCCCCAGCCTCACATGCGTGCCATGCAGGGCCCGCGTCTTGCCGGAATAGAACCGCTCGCTCAGATCCCGCGCATTCCACAGGTTCAGATCCCCCACCTGCGCCCCCCCGACGCAGGAGATGCGAAAGAATTGCCCCGCCGCCACCTCGAACGCCGCCGCCTCGCGCGGCGGTGCGATCACCTCGGACAGTTTGCGCGCCCCTGCCCGCGCTTGCGCATAAAGCGCCAGATCAGGCTGCGGCAGCCCCGCATCGGGATAACAGATTACCGGCGCGATGGCGCGGCGCGCCTCGGCATCTGCGGGCGGATGGGTCATGGCAAGGCTCCTGTCGGTTTCCCCCAACAGAGCGCGCGCCCCCTCAAATCACAAGCCCCCGTTCGTTTTCCTTGCTTCCCCTCCCATTCTCCTTGTTTCAAATACTCAAAAAAACGCCCGACCAAAAGGCCGGGCGAATCGATGTCGATCAAGCGCCGCACACAAGCGCCGCACGGGGCGGCCAGTCAGATCACAATCACATCCAGCGGCGGAAACCCGTTGAACCCGACGCTGGCATAGGTCGAGGTATAGGCGCCACAGTTGCGGATCAGGATCCGATCCCCGGACTTCAGCCCCAGCGGCAACTCGACCGGGCGTTTTTCATACAGCACATCGGCGCTGTCACAGGACGGCCCGGCCAGAATGCAGGCGCCCATCGGCTCGTGATCGCGATCGGTCACGAATTGATAGCGAATCGCCTCGTCCATGGTCTCGGCCAGCCCGGAAAACTTGCCGATATCCAGATAGACCCAGCGGTGCAGATCGCTGTCGGACTTGCGGCTGACCAGCAGCACCTCGGCGGCAATCATGCCCGCCTCGGCCACCATGCCACGGCCCGGTTCGGCCATGATCTGCGCCACATCCCCGAACCGCTCGGTGATCAGTTCCATCACCCGCGCGGCATAGGGGGTCGGGCCCTGAATCTCTTCGCCGTAATAGGCCGGAAAGCCGCCGCCGATATTCAGCAGATCCAAGTGGTGCCCAGCCTCCTGCGCGGCGCGCCAGACGGCGGCCACCTGATCCAGCGTGGCGGTCCACATCTCGGCCCGCCGGGTCTGGCTGCCGACATGAAACGACATACCGACCGGGTGCAGCCCCAACGACACCGCCAGATCCATCAGTGCGATCGCCTTGTCCCGGGCGCAGCCGAACTTGCGCGACAGCGGCCAGTCAGCCTCGGAGGCATCCACGATCAGCCGGATATAGACCCGCGAACCCGGTGCAAATTCTGCGATCTTCTCCAGTTCTTCCTCGGCATCCGCGGCAAACAGGGTGATCCCAGCATGAAAGGCGAACTCGATATCGCGCGGTTTTTTCACGGTATTGCCGAACGAGATATGATCCGGATGCGCCCCAAGCGACAGGCACAACTCGATCTCGGCGCGCGAGGCAGCGTCGAACCCGGAGCCGAGGTTGACCAGACGCTCGACGATCTCACGCGCCGGGTTGGCCTTGACGGCATAGTGGATACGCGCCCGGCCCAGCCCGGCCTTCAGCGCGTGGAATTGATCGGCGACGCGATCGACATCCAGAACCAGCGTCGGCTGATCGAACTCGCTCGAGCGGATGAAATTTTCGATGCGCGACTGTGGGCGCACGTCTTGAGAGACCGGAAAACCGGTTACGTATGCGTTCATTGGTCATCTCCATAAGACCCGGCCATTCCAGTTTCCCGGCGCAGACCGCTCACTTCAAAAGGAGACGTTACCGTCGCTACGTAACCTTAGGGGCGTTACCCCTTTCGCCAGAGGCGCGTGCGTTGGCGTCTTGAACGCGCATATCGGGCCAAACCCCGAGTCGATCAAGAGAAATATTCGCGCGCTTCGATTTTTTTTCTGAACGCTGTCAGCTGTGGTTTTTGCGGCAGATCCGCGGCGCGCTTTCGCCGCGCTCGGGCAGCTCGCCACCACAGGCAGCGCAGCGCCAGACGCCGCCCGCCCGATCCAGCCGCCAACGGCAGTCGCGCGTCAGCGAGGTGCTGCGATGGCGCCAGATGAAATAGGCCGGCACACCAAGCAACAGCAAAAACAACACGGGCAAGGCAGGCTCTCCCTTTGGGTCGGGGGCCTACCTAGCGCATCGCTTTGAGACCCGCCAGCGCGGGCTCAGGCAGCGGAATGATACTGAAACAGCTCTTGCACCAGATCGGCAGAGTCATCGCGATACTGGGGCTGCGGTTCGGGCGTGTAATAGGCCCAAGTCTCATTCAGAACCTGCAACGCGGCCTGTGCAAAAATGGCATTTGCAGGGGTTTCAGGAGTGGCATTTTGGGTCTTTGCGGCGTCAAACATGGGTCGCTCCGGTAATGTCAGAGGCCCTCCCTACCCGACAACCTAATGCAAATGCTGCACTGCCGCATCGGACAAAAACGCAATCTTGCCATGCGCTTTCTGCATCACACGACCATCAGCGCCCCGGCCAGCCCCAAGCCGAACCCCAGCACCGCCCCCAGCGCTGGTGCGCTGCTATTACGGGTGCGCGCGGCAGGGGCCACGTCCTGAAATACCAGATACAGGATACCGCCGGCAGCAAAGATCATGATCCCGCCCAGTACAGCGGGCTGATCGCCCAGAAAGCTCATTCCCAGCATGGCACAAAGCGGCCCAAGACCGGCCAGCGCGACAAAGATCAACATCAGCGGTCGCGCGTCCATCCCGTTGCGCCAGATCTCGCCAAAGGCGGAAAACCCTTCGGGCACGTTTTGCAGGAACATCATCAGCGCCAAAAGCTTGGCCGTGGCGAGTTCGGTAATCAACATCGCCCCCAACGCCACAGCCTCGGGCAGGAAATCAAGCAACATCGCCGTCAGCAGCGCGCGCCCACTGCCACCCCCACTGGCGCCCCCGCCCCCACGGGCACCGCTCCGTTCCAGTTTCAGGTCGAGCAGATAAAAGGTGACGCCGCCCAGAAACAGCAGCCCCAAGGCCAGCCAGGGCGGCAGCATCGCCGCGCCCTCCGGCACCAGTATCAGCGCCACCGCAGACAGCAACGCGCCGCCGCCAAAGGCGATCAGCGCGTGCATCACCTCTTCGGTGAATTCACTCTCGTGGCTATAGGCAATCCGGGCCAGCGCACCGCCGAGCGGCAGGGAAAGCCCTGCCGCCCCGGCGAGAAAGACCGCGCTGAACAGCGGGTCCATGGTCTGATATCAGACCGTACGGTCCAGCATCATCTTCTTGATCTCGGCAATGGATTTCGCCGGGTTCAGACCCTTGGGGCAGGTCTTGGTGCAGTTCATGATGGTGTGGCAGCGATACAGCTTGAACGGGTCTTCAAGCTGGTCCAGACGCTCGCCCGTGGCTTCGTCGCGGCTATCAATGATCCAGCGATAGGCATGCAGCAGCGCGGCTGGGCCCAGATAGCGGTCCCCGTTCCACCAATAGCTCGGGCAAGAGGTCGAGCAACAGGCGCACATCACGCATTCATACACCCCGTCGAGCTTCTTGCGGTCTTCGATCGACTGCTTCCACTCTTTCGCGGGGCGGTTGGTCTTGGTCTCCAACCAGGGCATGACGCTGGCATGCTGGGCATAGAAATGCGTCAGATCCGGGATCAGATCCTTGACCACCGGCATATGCGGCAGCGGATAGATCTTCACGTCGCCCTTGATCTCATCCAGCCCATAGATACAGGCCAGCGTGTTGATTCCGTCGATGTTCATCGCGCAGGATCCGCAGATCCCTTCACGACAGGACCGGCGGAAGGTCAGGGTCGGGTCGATCTCGTTCTTGATCTTGATCAGCGCGTCCAGAACCATCGGCCCGCATTTGTCCATGTCGATGAAATAGGTGTCGACACGGGGGTTTGCCTCGTCGTCCGGGTTCCAGCGATAGATCTTGAAAGCCCGGAGATTGGTCGCGCCCGCAGGCTTCGGCCAGGTTTTGCCCGTCGTGATACGGGAGTTCTTCGGGAGTGTCAGTTGAACCATGGTCCGTCTCTCCTTAGAAGTTCCGCGCCTTGGGCGCGATTTTCGCCAGCGAGATACCGCCTTCGGCCTCGGTGGTCAGCGGATCGACAATCACTGGACGATAGCTCAGATCGACCTTGTTGCCCGTGACACGGCTGATCGTGTGCACCCGCCAGTTTTCGTCGTCCCGCTCGGGGAAGTCCTCGGACGCATGCGCGCCGCGGCTTTCCTTGCGTGCCTCGGCGCCGGTGATCGTGGCCAGCGCGTTGGGCATCAGGTTGGTCAGCTCCAATGTTTCCATCAGGTCGCTGTTCCACACCAGACTGCGGTCGGTCACGGCCAGATCGCCCAGCTTGGCGGCGATCACAGTCATCTTCTCGACGCCCTCCTTCAGGCTCTCGTCGGTGCGGAACACCGCCGCGTCGGCCTGCATGGTGCGCTGCATCTCCAGCCGCAACTCGGCGGTGGGAATGCCGCCCTTGGCATTGCGCAGCCCGTCGAACCGGTCAAACGCCTTGTCGATGGAGGGCTGGTTCAGCACCGGGTTCGGCGCCTCGGGATCGACCACCTTGCCGGCGCGGATCGCGGCGGCGCGGCCGAACACCACAAGGTCGATCAAGGAGTTGGACCCAAGCCGGTTGGCCCCGTGCACCGAGGCACAGCCCGCCTCGCCCACGGCCATCAGGCCCGGCACGACAGCATTTTGATCCTCTGCGGTCGGGTTCAGAACCTCGCCCCAGTAGTTGGTCGGAATACCGCCCATGTTGTAGTGCACGGTCGGCAGAACCGGGATCGGTTCCTTGTTCACGTCAACACCGGCAAAAATCCGGGCACTTTCCGAAATCCCCGGCAACCGCTCGGCCAAGGCCTCGGGCGGCAGGTGGCTCAGGTTCAGGTGGATATGATCGCCCAACTCACCGACGCCGCGGCCTTCGCGGATTTCCATCGTGATCGACCGGCTGACATAGTCACGCGGTGCCAGATCCTTGTACTGGGGCGCATAGCGCTCCATGAACCGTTCGCCTTCGGAGTTGGTCAGATAACCGCCCTCGCCGCGGGCGCCCTCGGTGATCAGGCAACCAGCGCCATAAATGCCGGTGGGGTGGAACTGAACGAATTCCATGTCCTGCATCGGCAGGCCCGCGCGTGTGACCATGCCACCCCCGTCGCCGGTGCAGGTATGCGCCGAGGTGCAGGAGAAGAAGGCCCGGCCATAACCACCGGTGGCCAGCACCACGGTCTTGGCGTTGAACACATGCATGGTGCCGTCATCAAGCTTCCAGCACACCACCCCCTGACACACGCCGTCTTCGGACATGATCAGGTCGATGGCGAAATACTCGACATAGAATTCAGCGTTGTTCTTCAGCGACTGGCCATACAGCGTGTGCAGGATGGCGTGGCCGGTCCGGTCGGCCGCTGCACAGGTGCGCTGCACCGGCGGGCCGTCGCCAAACTCAGTCGTGTGGCCCCCGAATGGGCGCTGATAGATCTTGCCCTCTTCGGTCCGGCTGAACGGCACACCATAGTGTTCCAGTTCATACACCGCCTTGGGTGCCTCACGGGTGAGGTACTCCATCGCGTCAGTGTCACCCAGCCAGTCAGAGCCTTTGATGGTGTCGTACAGGTGCCATTGCCAGTTGTCCGGCCCCATGTTCGACAGCGAGGCGGCGATGCCCCCCTGCGCCGCAACAGTGTGCGAGCGGGTCGGGAATACCTTGGTCACGCAGGCGGTGCGCAACCCCTGCTCGGCCATGCCCAGCGTGGCGCGCAACCCCGCACCGCCGGCGCCCACAACCACGACGTCATAGTCGTGGGTTTCGTATTCGTATGCAGCCATTGTCTTGTGTCTCCCGTTCGGAGTTAGAGCGCGATGCGGGCGATGGCGAACAGGCCGACAGCCGTCGCGGTATAGCTCAGCAGAATCGTTGCGATGATCAGCGCCCGCTGTTTCCAGCCGTGCACGTAATCTTCGATCAGCACCTGAGCCCCGTCCTTAAAGTGGCGAAAGCCAACCAGAAGGGTCAGCGCCGCAACAATCGCGGGGAAAGGTTGGCTGAAATAGGCGATAACCTCGTCATAGGGCCGGCCCAGCATCGGGCCAAAGGTAAAGACGAACAGCGGGATCAGACCCAAAAGGGCGACCGAGCTGACCTTCATCACCCAGAAATGATGAACGCCGGACTTGGCGACACCCAAGCCATCGACGCGCTTGCGGTCGGTCAGGTAATGCATGGCGGCCTCCTCAGATGACGACGACTGTGAGCACGGTCAGCAGGACAGAGCCCCCGATCGCGATCCAGCCCAATTTGGTTGCGGCACCCAGTTCCAGCATCTTGGCATTATCCCAGATCAGGTGTCGGATCCCTGCCAGCGTGTGATACCACAGCGCCCAGAGCGACAGGAACATTACCAGATCGCCGAACCAGCTTGTGATCACCGCGTCGGCCACGGCAAAATACGCCTCTGACGTCGACGCAGCAAGGAACCACCACACAATCAGCAGCGCTGCGAGAAGCAGGGCATTGCCAGTGATCCTGGTCAGGATCGAGGTGATGGAGGTAAGCTGCGGGCGATAGATCGAGAGGTGCGGCGAAAGCGGGCGATCGCCCCGATTAACATCGGCCATGTTGGCTCCTTTCCGGTTGGCTGCGCTTTTACTACGCTCTTTCCTGTGCCTCTGTCACGCGTGCGACGTATCAAAATCCACGGTTTTTTGATGCGGCAGTGCAGAATGTTGGAAATGTGATCACATGAAACCAAGGTGTGATCACGAAAGTCAGGATTTCCTGCCCGCCCTTCGGCGCCGGACCCCAGCGGCCGATCTCTGAGTCTCTCTCGCGCCCATCGCCCCCGTCCGCTCGTCGCCCCCCGTCCGCTCGTCGCCCCCGCCCGCGCGCAATTGGCTGCGCAGCCGTTTCCGGATTAACCTCGGCCTGCGAACTTGTATGCCGCCCGCCTTGGCATCAAGTGTTACAGGCACGGGGGGATACGCGGTACAAAAGGAATGTTCTGATGACGCAGCCTAAAATGAAAACACCGACCCATGAAAACAGTGTCCCGTTTTTCTGGCCTTTGGCGGCCGGGATTGAAATGGGCGAGATGGGGATGGACCTGTTCCAGCGCAACATGGAATTCGTTGATCTCGCAGAAAAGGTCGCCCACCCGCCCGACTCCGAATGGGCGACAGCCAATCGCATCCGTCTGGATCTGGACACCATGCGGCTGCGCGATTTCTCGGCGGCTGACGCCAAGGGCATTCCGGTTCTGATCGACGCGCCGTTTGCCGGCCACAGCTCGACCATCGCCGATTTCTCCGAAGGGCAAAGCCTGGTGAAAACCCTGCTGGACAACGGGATTGCCCGGCCACTGGTGACCGACTGGAAATCCGCCACCCCCGAGATGCGCGATTACAACATCGACAAATATCTGGCCGAACTCAACGTCGTGGTCGATGATCTCGGTGGGCGGGTCAACCTGGTGGGCCTGTGTCAGGGCGGCTGGATGTCGGCCATGTACGCCTGCCGCTTTCCCGACAAGGTCGAAAGCCTCGTACTCGCCGGATCGCCGATCGACACCGATGCCGGCGACGGGCCGATCCGCGAAATGGCGCATCGCCTTCCGCTCAGCTTTTACAAGAAGATGGTCGCACAGGGTCACGACCGAATGCTGGGCCGCAACATGCTGGCGGGCTGGAAGAACATGCATCCCGACCAGCAGTATCTGGGCAAGTACCTCGACCTCTACGCCCATATGGACGATCACGACTATGTCAAACGGACCAAGACCTTTGAAAGCTGGTATGAAAACCCGCTCGATCTGCCCGGCGTCTATTACATTCAGGCAATCGACCTGCTGTTCAAACAGAACCTGTTCGCCAAGGGCGAATTCACCGCGCTGGGGCAAAAACTGGCGCTGAAACAGATCACCTGCCCGACCTATCTTCTGGCGGGCGATAACGACGACATCACCACCAAGGAACAGGTTTTCGCCGCCCGCGACCTGATCGGCACCCCGAACGAGAAGATTGTCGAGAAATTGGTGCCCGGCGGCCATATCGGCCTGTTCATGGGGTCTCACACGCTGGCGGATGAATGGCCGGTGATTTCGCAATGGCTGAAGGAAAACGGCGGGGCCTGAGCCCCGCCGCGATCTGCCGCTACATCGGCATCAACGCCCAATAGTCCAGATCCAGCAGCACATCGGGCAGATACCGGCCATCGGCGCCGCGCAATTCAAACGGCGCGCCGCCCTTGGTCGCCACCAGCCGCAGCCGCACCGCGCCGACCCCCGGCGCGGTGGTCTCGGCCTTGTCCAGCACCTCGGACCACGCCTTGATCGTGTCCCCGGCAAAGCACGGGTTGGCATGCGCCCCGCCGTTCAGCCCGACGATCATCTGCGCATTGGCCAGCCCGTTGAACGATAGCGCCCGCGCCATGCTGATCACGTGACCACCATAGATCAAGCGCCCCTCGGGGCGGAAGCTCAGGTCGAAATGCACCTTGGCGGTATTCTGCCACAGGCGCGTCGCCATCATGTGCTCAGCCTCTTCGATAGTGACACCATCCACATGGTCGATCCGCTCGCCCACCTCGTAATCGCCCCAGCGATGCGGCTCGCCCGCCAGATCGAAATCGTAAGCGCTGAAATCCAGCCCCTCGGGGATCACCAGATCCGCAGCCTCCAGCCCTTTTTTCAGCTCTGGCACCACCGTCTCGGGTGCCGGCGCGTCAAGGTCGGATTTGCGCACCATCACCCAGCGCACATACTCCATCACCACCTCGTCGCGCTGGTTTAGGCCACGGGTGCGCACATAGACCACGCCGGTCTTGCCGTTGGAGTTCTGCTTGACTCCGATCACCTCGGATTCCGACCGCAGGGTGTCACCGGGATAGACCGGCAGCAGCCAACGCCCCTCGGCATAGCCAAGGTTCGCCACCGCGTTCAGCGAAACATCCGGCACCGTCTTGCCAAACACCACATGAAACGCAGCCAGATCGTCAATCGGAGAGGACGCCAGCCCGCTCGCCTGCGCGAATGTGTCCGAGGAATACAGCGCATGGCGCGCCGGATAGAGCGCATGATACAGCGCCCGCTCGCCCCCCGACACGGTGCGCGGCACCGCATGTTTCAATACGTCGCCGACGGCGTAATCCTCGAAAAACCGGCCCGGATTGGTCTTTTGCTGGCTTTGGGCCATTCACTGCTCTCCTAGTTTCA
>JASJGL010000103.1:0-13795 GCA_033791545.1 Pseudodonghicola sp.
TGATCTGCAACTCGGCGCAGGCTTTGGCACGCCGCGCACCAGCGGCGACGGCTTTGGTGATCAGAATAACTGCGGCTTGGCGATGTGGGGTGCTGATCATGCGTCCTCTCCGTCCCCCCAGATCGCGTGAGCCTTTTTTCGCAGAACCAGCAGCGCTGCAGTTTCGGCCAAGGCTTTCTCTTTGCGCGCCAGCTCCCGCTCCAGATCCTTGATCCGTTTTCTCTCCGACTTGGTCGCGCGACCCAGACGCGCCGTGCTGGTGCGATCCCAATCATTGGCCTGTTCGCAGGCCGAACGCCACGCTGAAATCTGCGTCGGATAGAGCCAGCGCTTGCGGCAGTATTCAGCCAGATCGGTCTCGTTCAGCGCTGCCGTTTCCAGAACCGCCGCAAACTTGTCACGCGAAGACCAGCCCGCTGGGCTGGCATCAGCATCGGGCAGAAGCTGGCCCTTGCTTCGCGCCACAGCACGCCACTTATGCAGCGTCGACTCGGAAATACCTTCCGCCTGCGACAACTGCCGAATGGCCATGTTGTTAGGCGGCAGCATCCGCTTCAGCACAGCCGATTTGCGTTCCGGTGAATATCCCACGTCGTCATCCTATCCTGCCCACCCGAGAAATAGAGGAAAAGTAGAGCAGCGGACAACTTCCCTGACACAAGGGGGGGGACCAAGCGCTGGAAACAGACGGAATTCATCGAGGTTGGGCAGCAACATCGATCGCATATTAGGTAGTAGGTTGAGAGCATCGAGCTTCCGATAGGCATCCACGCCTTCCGCATCATTGTCGAAAACGAAGAGCGCCTTGTTGTGTATGTCGATGCGGAGAAGCCCTTCCGCAAATTTGGCGAGGTTGGACCTGTCACGATTTGATTCCGCCATTGAGCCCGAGCTGAACAGGTCCAACTCGGGCTCAATACCACGGCGCAATGTAGAAACAGGTCCATCTCTCCCTTTATCGTAGGCTCAATGCACCTCGCCCAGCACCCGTGTGACCCGTGCCTGCGCCCGTGCTGCTTCACGCGGCAGGCCGAGGTTTTGATAGACCTCGACCAACTTGTCGTTGTTCGGCACCGAGCAGGGTTCATATCCGCGACGCATCTCCAACATTTGTTGGGCGGTGGAATAGCGGCCCGTGCGGATCACGCTGTCGAGCAGTACCTGTTCGAAGAGATCCCGCTGGGCATGGCTGCCGCCGATCTCGAACAGGCGCGATATGGCTGATCCGAGCTTGCGCACCACCTCTTCGTGATTGCCGCGGGCATGGGCGAGCAACCCCTCACAGGCGGGCTCGGCCACGTTGACCCAGGTATCCTGTACAAAATCGGGGGCGTTTTCCACAAAGCCCCTGAGGTTCGCCATCATCGCATCGGCTTCCGGTGCGTTCGCCCGGGCCAAGCCATAGAGATACTGCATGGTCAGGAAGGGCTGGACGAAATCCGCAGTCCGTCCCTTCATGTGCTCGGCCACGTCTTTCCAACGGTCGCCCACGTCGACGCCCACCAGTTCCAACCGCAGCAACAGCGAGACGGCGCCGATCTGATCCTGTGAATAGGTCTTGTCGATCCCCCAGATGTGGCTGTCGTAGGCTTTCAGGACGTCGTCGAAACGCCCCTTGCTGATGTAATTCAGGCAGAGATGCCACCAGTTGTGGGTCAGCATGAAGCTGTTGAGATCGGTCCAAGTTTGCGACACGTCTTCGAGGAAGTCGACGCCTTCGTCGATCCGGCCCTGAGTGATCAGAACATGGGCGAGCGCGTGATGCGCCCAAGGCTCCTTGCGTTTCAGCTCGATCGCCCTGCGCGCCGCCGTCTCGGCATCGCCCAGAAGATGGCACTGTTCATAGGCAAAGGCCGAAAGCCCATGCATGTGGCTGAGATCGCTGTTGGCCTCGGCCACCCTTTCGGCAACCCGCAGCATACCGGCCGCGTTGCCAAGGTTGAATTCGTGATACTGCACGGTCTTGACCATCGGCAGATCATGCGCGAATGCGTCGGCGATTTCATTGCCGATGCGGATCGCCTTGGGCACGTCCCCGTCGGCCCAGGCGCGCACCGCGGCGATGTTCATCTGTTCGCGCCGGTTGGCGCCCGAGGCGGCGGCCTCTGCCCGCTCCAGATAAGGCCGCGCGAGCTTGCCCGCGTCGGGGTTTTCGACAAACATGAAAGCCAGCGCGGCATAGGCATTCGCCATGGCCGAGCCGGGATCTGCATCGGCGGCGGCGATGACGTTGCCGGCCTTGGTCTCATAGGCCAGAAGCCCTTCGCTGAAATCGTTGATCGCCTGAACTGTCGCGCTGTCAGTGGTCGTCAGCTCGTTGCTTAGCCAATCTTTTGCCATTTTTAATCCTACTCTTGGAATGTCACGGGTCTTCGTTGGTCATTCGCGTTTCATTTCTGTGCGCGCAGGGCTGCCCGCCCTGCGCTTGTTTTTCCGTGCCGCCTGTTGCGGCAGTCGGGCTCAATCGGCGGGTCGCAGGGCCGAGCCGGTCAGGATCGCTCTGGCACCACGCTCGGCAATTGTTACCACGGTGGTATTCAGGTTGCCTGAGACCATCTCGGGAATGGCCGAGGCATCAGCAACATAGAGCCCTTCAATACCGTTGAATTTCAAGGTGGCACTATCGACAACCGCGCCAGAATCCGTGCCCATGCGGCAGGTTGAGGACGGATGATAGAGCGTCATGCAGTGCCTGCGAATATATTCAGCGATTTCTGCATCGCTCTGACAATCCGACGAGGGCTGCATCTCGCCATCGAGCAGATCCTTGAGCGGCCCGCTTTCCGCTACACGGCGCTGGATCTTGATGCCCTCGACCAGGGTGGCGAGATCGGAGCCGGTCGGATCGGAAGAGAAATACTTCGGGTCGATGTCCGGGTACTGGATCGGATCCGCCGAGCGCAGGGTGATCTCGCCCCGGCCCTTGGGGCGTTGCAGCGTGGTGTGCATGGTCATGCCCGATTTCAGACCGAGAAAACGGGCGTAATCGCGATGCGGCGTGACCGCACCGTAAAGCTGCAGGTCGGGTTCGGCCATGGATTCGGACGAGCGCACATGAGCCCCGGCCGCCACGAAGGGCGAGGTGCGCGGCCCGGTCTTGCTGGTTTCCCATTCGGCGAAACTCTCGGCCAGAAAATCGGCATCCCATGCGCCGATGCCGGTGGCCTCCTTGGTGTAGTAGCTGTAGGCAACATTGATATGGTCCTGCAGGTTCTTGCCCAGTTCCGGCACGTCGAGAACCGGATCGATCCCCACCGCCTTGAGGTCATCGGCTGGGCCAAGGCCGGACAGTAGCAGGATCTGCGGCGTGCCAATGGCGCCCGCGGACATCACGACCTCGCTTTCGGCATAGGCTTGCTTGAGATGCCCGTTCTCGAGGTATTCTACCCCTTTGGCCCTGCCCTCCTCTACGATCACGCGGGTGATCAGGACGCCGGTTTGAAGCGTCAGGTTGGGCCGCGTCAGGACCGGGTCCAGATAGGCCCGGCTGGTGCCGGAGCGCGCGCCGTCCTTGATCATCAGTTGGTAGAATCCGAACCCCTCTTGGCTTTCACCATTGAAGTCGGGGTTGGCAGGGTAGCCCGCGGCAACGCCTGACTCGACCCAAGCCTGTTCGTAGGGGTGAGAATAGTCGATCGTTTCCACGTGCAGCGGGCCCTCGATGCCGTGCAGTGGGGAATTGCGGTGATTGGCGTTGTTCTCGAAGGCCATCATGTCGGGCAGGATCGTATCCCAGCCCCAGCCGTCGCAGCCCAGGTCGACCCAGTTGTCGAAGTCATGCGGCAGGCCGCGAATATAGATCATCGCGTTCATCGCGCCGGACCCGCCGACCATTTTGCCGCGTGGCCAGAACACCCTACGGCCGGCGCAGCCCTCCTGTGCCACGGTGTGATAACCCCAATCGGCCGCGGTATTGAACAGCGTCACCCAGTCCGACGGCACCTTGGCGTTGATCGGTTGGTCGCCGCCGGCCTCGAGCAGCAATACCTTGCGGGCGGGATCGGCAGACAGCCGGTTGGCCAGAACACAGCCGGCAGAACCAGCACCGACAACAATGGTGTCATAGGTTGCAGTCATGGAATCAGTCTCCTTGTCGTGACGCATTTCGACGCGTTTGTAGGGTTGCCAGAAAATCGCTAAGTCGGCCGACGATGCCGCGCGGCAGCAACACCACGAAGACCGTGATCAGAAGGCCGAGGCCGAGGGTGCGGAACTGGCCGGCATCGCGCATCAACTCGTCCGCGACCATCAGCACGATGGTGCCCAGCACTGGGCCCCAGAAGGTGCCGGTGCCGCCGACGACGGCAATCGCCATGATGAAAAGCAGCGTGGACATCGAGAAGACGCTGGGCCCGATGGCTTGGAAATGTGCGGCGTATAGCCCGCCGGTCAGACCGGTAAAAAAGGCCGAGATGCCGAAAACCAAGAGCTGGGTGTGGAAGCGATTGATGCCGCGGGCGATGGCATAGCCCTGATTGTCGCGCAGCGCCTTGAAAGCCAGCCCCATGGGGCTGCGGATAATCACCCATGAACTGACGAGGGTCAGCACGAAACCGGCCAGAACGATAGCATAGTTGCCCTTCACCCAATCGCCGCGCAGCAATGGGCGCATACCGAAATCGCCGAAACGGGAGAAACCGCTGGGACCGCCAGTGAATTGCCGACAGGTAGTGCCGATCATCTCGTAGCAGGCGGTATCGGTAACGATCAGCAGGTAGACTACGTTGGATATGGCAAAGGTCAGCAGGGCGACATAGACGCCCTGCAACCTGAGGCAGGCCAGCCCTACCAGCATGGAAAAGATCGTGGCCGCCACCGCGCCCGAGAGGATCGCCACCCAGATGTTGAAGCCTAGGTAGGTCGCTGTCATCGCGGTGCCGTAGCCACCGACGGCGAAGAGGGCCATCTGCGCCAGGCTGAACACCCCGGCATAGCCGAACAGCAAGTTCCACTGCACTGCGATAGCGGCCCAAAACAGGCCCACGATCAATTGGCCGATCAGGTATTTGCTGTCGATCACGAAGGGCGCGGCGATGGCACAGGCCAAAAAGACGATCCCGATTGCCAGGTCGGCACGCACTCCGTTGCGGGCAGAGGCAGACGTTTTGATTGAAGTGTCGCTCATTGTCTTTCCCTTACATCCGGCGAATTTGTGCGCGGCCGAAAAGCCCGTTCGGCCGCCAGATCAGAATGGCGATGACCAGCATCAGCAGCACCGGAAAGCCCCAGCGGGCGCCAAGGCCGAACTGGACCGCCGCCTCGATCAGGGCGAGTCCGAAGGCCGAGATCACCGCACCGGGCAGATTGCCGAGCCCCGCTACCACGCACATGATGAAGGCCTTGAGCATCGGATCGGCGCCCAACGTGGGGCTGAGCTGAGTCACCGCACTCAAGAGGACGCCGCAAATGCCGGCGAGCGCGCCTGCCAACCCGAGCACTTGCAAATAGGTCCATTCCACCGGCACCCCCATCAGGAGTGCGGCGTCGCGGTTTAGCGCGGTGGCCCGGATCGCCCGACCCATCTTTGTCTTCGAGATCAGGAACCCCATAACGGCCATCACCAAGAGGGCGACGAGCACGATTGTCACGTTGAGCCACGGCATCACCCCGGCGCCGAGGTTCACAGAACCGGCAACGGCAAAGGGCTGGGACAACGGCTGTCCGCCATAGCTCAGAAGGAGCGCGTTTTCCAAAGCAATGGAGATCCCGACGGTGGCGATCATCACCGATGTCTCGAAGCCCGGCCCGCCCGATTTCAGCAAGGGGCGCACGACGCAGAAATAGAGCAGACCGCCGAAGATCGCACCGGCGGCGGCGGCGGCGATAAAGCCGGTCCAGACCGGAAGGCCGATGCCTACGGCCATGGTGAATACCATGTAACCACCCAGCGCCAGCATCGAGCCATGCGCCATGTTGAGCATCCCCATCGAGCCCCAGACCAGCGAAAGGCCCAGTGTAGCCAGCGCATAGAGCGCCCCGTTGGTCAGTCCGGTGACCAGAATGGCTATAATGATATCCATGTTCTCAGCCTCCGAGATAGGTTGACAAGAGTTCCGCGCGGTCGAGCAGCGCCTCGGGCGCGCCCGACCAGACCACCCGCCCGTCATCAAGCAGGTGCATGACGTCGCTCAGGTGGGCGACACGGGCCGGGTTTTCCTCGACCAAAAGGATGGTGCGGCCCTCGGCCCGCAGAGCGGCGATCACCTCGTAGATCTGTTCGATCACCAGGGGCGCGAGACCCAGAGATGGCTCGTCGATCAGCATGACTTGGCCACCGGCCATCAGCCCGCGGCCGATACCCACCATGCGCCGTTCGCCGCCCGAGAGCGAAGAAGCCACCTGCGCATGGCGTTCTTCCAGCCGGGGCAACAGGTCGTAGACGAAAGCCAGTCGTTCCGCGATCTGGTCATGGTCGGAAGAGGTAAACGCCCCCATCAGAAGGTTCTCGTAAACCGTCATTTCGGAAAAAAGCAAATCGCCCTGCGGGACATGGGCGATGCCAGCGGCAGCCACTTGATAGGGCTTCAGTTTATGTATCTCGCGCCCCTCGGCGAGGATGCGGCCCTCGCGCCGACGGGTCAGTCCCGAAATCGTGCGCAACAGGGTCGATTTCCCGTGCCCGTTGGGGCCGACCACAGTCACGATCTGCCCCTTCGGTACGGCCAGTGTCACTGCGTGCAGCACGTCAGGGCCATCGTAGCCGGAGCTCAGCCCTTCGATGGAGAGGGCGGGCGTGTCTTTTTCAGCCATTGGCGGCCTTTCCAAAATGGGAGTTAAGCCGATCCGCGACCCCCTTCCCCAGATATGTTTCGACCACGGCTTCGTTCTCGGCCACCGCCTCTGGCGGGCCTTCGAAGATGAGTTGGCCGTGGTGCATGATCAGCACCCGGGTCGATAGCGTCAGCAGGAAGCGCATCACGTGTTCGATCAGCACAATGGTGATGCCTTGGCCGCACATCTGACGAACCAGGTCTTGGATCCGGTCGATTTCTTCCGTGTTGAGCCCGCCGACCGGCTCATCGAGAAAGACCATGCGGGGTCGGGTTGCCATGGCACCGGCTATCATCAGAAGTTTGCGGTCAAGCACGGGCAGGTCTCGCGCCAGCATCTGGCGCTTGTCGCCGAGGCCGGCGAACTCCAGCGCCTCCTCCGTGGCCTGGCGTGTAGCACCGCTGAGGCGGAAGCCAGGGAAACGCCGACCGTGGCGGCCGAACTGGGCGGCGACCTGAACGTTCTCTTCGACCGTCATGTGATCGAAGGCGGCATTGAGCTGGAAGGTCCGGGCGATGCCGAGGTGGCAGATTTGGTCGGCACCCATCTCGGTCACGTCATGCCCGTCAAAGGTGATGCGCCCGCCGCTGGGAGCGGTAATGCCGGTGACCACGTCGAAGAACGTGGTCTTTCCGGCACCATTGGGGCCGCCGATGCCCAGCACTTCGCCGGGCATCACGGACATCGACACGCCATCCACGGCCCGGAGCGAGCCGTAGTGGCGCGAGACATCCTCGCAGCGCAGGATCGGAGCCGAAGCCTCGCTCATCACGAAATCCATGGCGGGAGTTTGAAGCTGCCCTTTGCATAGGCCGCGGGCGAGACCAGCACCGGGTCGGTGGTCAGGTCCTGATGTTGCAGGAACTGGTGCGGCATCCCCAGCGAGGCATCGCTGGTCTGTGCCGGGTAGCAGATTGCCGATTGACCGTCGGGATCGAAATTGCAGATTCCGTTGACGCCGCGATAGGCCAGCATGTTCATCACCGCCGCGACTTTCTGCATCTGATCCTTGTCGTAGGGTTCACCCGGACCGCCCGCGATGGCCGCCGACAAGGCCCATTTCCACAGCCCGTCATATGTCTGAGAGCCGGTGAGATAGGAGGCATTGTCGCCGAATTTCTCGCGGTAGGTTTTCCGGAACGCTTCGGAGAAATCGTCCGGCAGGCAGCCCACCACGGTAGAGTAGACCACGCCCTCGACGGCTTCGCCGCCGATATCCTTGAAGGCTGGCAGCGATGGGCCGTATTGCATGTAGATCAGCGAATTGGTCGGCTGCGGGATGAACTGGGTCATGAAGGCCGCCAAATCCTGCGGCAGGAAGTGGGTGACGGCAATCACTGCGGGCGGATCCTGGCGCAGCTTGGCGAGTGTTGGGCCCCATTGGTTGTTCGGGAAGCCAACGGTTTCGTACAGCGACACCTCCCAGCCGTATTCCTTGGCCTGCTCGCGCACCGCGTTGGCGATGACGACCGAGTACTCGGCCGAGGAGGTGACCAGTGCGATCTTCTTGTTCTCTGGCTCCCACTCGCCACTGTCGACCAAGCCGTTGAGATAGGTCAGCAGGCCTGGACCATAGTAGAACTCGGGCGGATCGCCTTGGAACGAACCGTAGTATCGGTCTGGGTCGGACTTGAACTTGTTGTTGTGGGAGATCAGCGTGTTGTAGTGGATAAAGATGATGTCGTTGTCGGCAGCGACATCCATCTCGATCATGCCGGTGCCGAAGTTGTAGCCGTTTACGATCACCGGGGTTTCATACTTGTCGATCAGCCGTTGCATCGCCTGGCTGACGATCTCGGCGCTCATCGCCGAGCTGTCTTCCACGTGCAGTTCCAGCGGGCGGCCGAGCACGCCGCCCATGGCGTTGATTTCCTCGATGGCCATCGACAGGCCGTTTTTGAACTCGATCCCATCTGCAGCGGCTGCGCCGGTCATCGGCAGCGCAGCTCCGATCGCGATCGGGGAGGTATCTGCGGCAAGGGCGCTATTGGCGCCGGATAGCAGCGAGGCCGTCGAGCCGAGGGCGGCCCCGCCCATGAGAATGGAACGTCGATTAAGCATATTGTCTTTGTCTCCTTGTTGAACTTTTCATGCGCCGATTATTCGGCCTTTTTCTTGAGGTCTTCCGGTCTTGCTATTGGGGCGAGCGGGATAGAACCCCGCCCGCCGTGGAAAGCCGCCCGCGTCCCAAGACCGGGGTGCGGACGGGTGGTGAAACTCAAAGGAAATACTCCGGTTTTCTGGCAGCCCACCATTTGGCCAGTGCGATCACCTCGGAATCCTTGCCACGCCCGGCGATGATCTGCAGCGAATGCGGCAGCCCCGCCTTGCTCAACCCGGCAGGCACCGAGATGGCCGGTTGCTGGCTAAGGTTGATCGGATAGGAGAACCCGGCCCATTCGATCCAGCGGGACAGGCCGCTGTTCTCGGGCAGTTCTTCGCCGGCGGTGAAAGGCAGAACAGCGGCCCCCGGCGCGACCAGGTAATCAAAGTCCTCGGCGAGGGCGCGATCCATCGCGGTGCCATAGGCAGCGCGCAGGTCTACCTTGGCGATATAGTCTGAAACGCGCCAGTCACGTGCCTGCTCTGCCATTTGATACACCCCCGGATCTACCTGGGTACTATCGAAGTCGCCCAGCATGTCGAGCCGGCGACGAGCACCAGAAATCCAGTGCCAGTTGAAGATATCAAGGAGTTGCTCGCGCATCGGCAGATCGAATTCGATCAGCTCGGCGCCGGCCGCCTCCAGATCGGCAAGCGTTTTCTCAAACTGCGCGGCAACTTCGGACTCGACATAGCCCGAGGGGGGCGTCCGCCAGACGCCGATCTTCTTGCCCTTGGGTGTCGTTTCCTGCGGCGTCAGGGCTGGAAATTCCGCGGCGCCCTGGAACCAGTCGGACAGATCGCGACCGGACATCACCGCCAGCATCGCTTCGACATCCTCGGGGCGGCGGCACATCGGGCCGATATGGGCAACGGAGCCGAAGGGGCTGGCCGGAAAAGCTGGCACCCGGCCAAAGGTGGGCTTGATGCCGGAAATGCCGGTGAAGGCGGAGGGAATACGGATCGAACCGCCACCGTCCGAGCCCAGATGGAAGACACCGGCGCCCATCGCCGCCGCCGCCGCCGCCCCGCCAGACGATCCGCCCGGCGTCAGGTCGGTGTTCCATGGATTTCGGGTAATGCCGGAATACCGACAGTCGGTGATCGCCTTCCAGCCGAATTCCGGCGTCGTCGTCATTCCAAGGAAGCACAACCCAGCCGCGCGCATCCGCGCCACGCTTGGGGCGTCAGCCTCGCAGGGGGCCTCAGGGGTAAGCGTGGAGCCGTAGCGAACAGACCAGCCCTTGATCGAGACGATATCCTTGATCGTGGCAGGCACACCATCGACAGGGGAAAGTGGCGTGCCGGCTTTCCATCGCGCCTCTGACTCACGGGCGTTCGCCAGCGCGCCTTCGTGATCGATCAGGGTGAAGGCATTGCAGATTGTTTGCGCCACTTCGGCGCGTTGCAAGGCCTGTTCGGCTACCTCGACTGGAGACAGGCTCCCGGCGGCATAGGATTTCGTCAGCTCTGCACTTGTCAGCAGGCAACATTCATCTGCCCCCGAAATCGGGGTTTTCATTAGGTCCAGCACGGTGATTTCCGGTTTGTAAGTTCTTCGTATCAAAAAGCGTTGAGACGAGCTGGTAAAATTGTAAAATGCAAAATATAAATAGATTAAGTATATTATTTAGGTATCTCGATGCAGGCGTCCTTGCGGCAAATCCAATATTTACTAGTGGTTTACGAGAACGGCAGCATCGCCCGGGCCTCTCGCGATCTACGCATTTCGCAATCTTCAATCTTGGCTGCCATCGACGTAGCTGAACAAGAATTGGGCGCTCGCATATTCGTTAGGCGAAAAGGGCGCGGCGTAGCGGTGACGGCGATGGGGGAACGTTACCTCGCGGCGGCGCGCCGCCTGCTTGCGGCCGAGCGCGAGTTTCGTGACAGCCTGATACGGTCCGGAACGTCGCGCGGGCCACTGCATATCGGCTGTTTCGAGCCTTTTGGCCCCATCATGATGGTCGATGTGCTGAGCAAGTTGCGTGAACGGATTGGTTTTTTCGAGATAACCTTGCTCGAGACGGATCAGGTATCCCTGAAACGCGCTCTCGACCGAGGCGAAATCGACGTGGCGGTGGTCTATGATCTGGGCCCGGATTTCGATTGCTCGGTTGAGTATATTGGGCGCACGCCACCGCATGCGATGGTCCATATCGACAGCCCGCTGGCCCGGTTCGACGCGATCTCTCTCGAGCAACTCTGCAGCGAACCCATCTCAATACTCAGCCTGCCGCTCACCACGACCTACCTGATGACGCTCTTCGACTACGTCGGGCAGAAACCCTCAATCGGGTTTCGCAGCAGCAGCTACGAAACCGTGATCCGCGCCGTCGCCTCCGGCTTTGGCGGCACGGTGCTGAACGCCTGGCCGGTCACCCCCTTGCCAAGCGAGACCAACACCAAGAGGCTGAAGTTGACTGACGAGTTACCGGCTCCCAACATCATCGCGGCGGATCACTATGGCGAACAAAAGCCACCAAATTTGAGGCAGTTCATTGCTGAACTCAAGGCCCATGTGGAAGCGGCATACCGCAGTGCAATGACCTGAAAGAGTTTTGTGATGTGACCGCGTCCTCGGCGGCATCCGTGTTCCAAGGCAGGTCTACCGCCCCGATACTCAGTCCCGTTCATGAGTTGGAGGCCTTGATGCCCTCGTGCGCATCGCTGATGACCTGCTTCATGCCACGCAGCCCGCGCCGCACCAGATCCCGCAGAAACTCCGTCCAGAAGGTCTCGGCCTCTGACGGGCCGATGGCCATGCACAGCGGTATCGCCGCCCATGCCGACCAAGCTTCAAGGTCAGCTAGCCGCAGTTATGAGGAAGTGGCTCGACTACGCATGACCGTGACGTCTAAAACCATCGAGGCGCAGGAAAGTTTCATCGTCATAGATTTCTGGATCAATTTTTCGACAATCATCCAGCAGCTTGCCCAAGTCTCCCGGAACTGGATAAAGAGCGGGATCAATCAAAGCATTGGTCAGCTTAATGATAGATCTTGGATAGAGATCAATGGGTTCCGGGTGCGATTTTTGCAGGTCATGTCCCACGGAGAGGTGTAACTCCGGGTAGCACCCTTGATGGCGTCCGCGCCCATCACGAGGCGCCGTAGGACGGCATCAAGGGTGCGGTGGTCATCGGTGAATTTTCGGTAGGGTCGGGTTGCGAACGCCAACCTGAACCGAAGGAAGACTCCGATGACCAAACCCATGATGGACCTGAGAGAGCTGATGGAGAAGAGCGCAGATGCTGATCTGCTGCGCGAGATGATCGGTTTCGCCGCCGAACGGCTGATGGAGCTGGAGGTGGGCGCGAAGACCGGCGCAGGCTATCACCAGAAGACCCCAGAGCGCCAAGCACAGAGGAACGGCTACCGTGAGCGCGATTGGCAAACGCGGGCCGGGAACGTGGAGTTGCGGATCCCCAAGCTGCGCACCGGCAGCTATTTTCCCTCCTTCCTGGAGCCACGGCGTGCGACGGAAAAAGCCCTGACTGCGGTCATCCAAGAGGCCTACGTTCACGGCGTCTCGACCCGCGCCATGGACGATCTCGTGCAGGCGATGGGCGGGACCGGCATCTCGAAGAGCCAGGTCAGCCGCCTGTGCGAGGAGATCGACGAGCGGGTCGATGCCTTCCTGACCCGGCCGATCGACGGCGAATGGCCTTACCTCTGGATCGACGCGACCTATCTTAAGGTCCGCCAGGGTGGCCGTATCGTCTCCGTTGCCGTCACCATCGCCGTCGGCGTCAACATGGGCGGCCGCCGAGAGGTGCTGGGCATGGCCATCGGTCCGTCAGAGGCCGAGACCTTCTGGACGGAGTTTCTGCGGGATCTGGTGCGGCGCGGGTTGCGTGGCGTGAAGCTGGTCATCAGCGATGCGCACGAGGGCATCAAGGCCTCGGTCGCACGCGTGCTGAACACGACCTGGCAGCGTTGTCGGGTGCATTTCCAGAGGAATGCTCTTGCGCATGCGGGCAAAAGCAGCAGACGCGTCGTCTCCGCCTTTATCGCCACCGCCTTCGCACAGCCGGACCATGCGACGGCGAAAACCCAATGGCGCAACGTCGCCGACCAGATGCGGGGCAAGTTGCCGAGGCTCTCCGGGTTGATGGACAATGCCGAAGAAGACGTGCTCGCCTACATGACCTTTCCCCATCAGCATCGGACGAAATTGCATTCGACGAATCCGATTGAACGTTTGAATGGCGAGATCAAGCGCAGGACCGACGTCGTCGGGATCTTTCCCAATGAGGCCGCCATACGCCGGCTCGTCGGCGCCATCCTCATGGAACAGACCGAGGAATGGACCGTGCAGCGTGCGCGATACATGACGCTGGAAACCTTGGCGCCGCTCTGCGATGATCCCGTCATCAGCCTGCCTGCAACTCAGACAGACTGATCAGCTCGGCCCGTCGAAAGCTCCCGGCCAGCCATGAGCTACACCACGAAATGGGACATGATCTTTTTCCCAGCCGGAAAGTGTGCTCCAACGCGTAGAGTTTGTAAGGCCCCAAATAGTCTACCACAGTATCAACGGCCTCAACGAATGCAGTGCCGGTCTCCATGACCATATGAACGAGACTTTCCGATGAACGCTTTGTCCGCAAGCGTACGTCGAGGGGCCAGATCGCTTGAAAGACGGGGCAAACGAGAGCTTTCCATCGATCGCCTTTATCGGAAATTCCACCCAATTCTGACGGTTCATCCACCTGAAGACGCCATAGGAGCCAAGCGGCATGTTCTCGAAGTCGTGCAGGACCAACTGCAAGAAGATCACGAACATCAGTAGCTGAAAGCTCATATTCTGGAGCTGACCCCAATTGGTGCCAAGCGATTACATTTATAAGGCGCACGAAAAGATTGCCTGCCTCGTTGTCACTCAACTCTGGGCGAGGAATGATTGCGAGCAGGGGCTC
>JASJGL010000104.1:0-38904 GCA_033791545.1 Pseudodonghicola sp.
GGCCATCGGGCATCGGCAGGCTCCAGAAAAAGGTCCACCGTGAAATCCGGCGACAGAAACAAGTAAATCAAAGAATGCGTTCATGCAGAGTGACCCGGTCCACTGATTCGGGGCAAGCGCGGGAGCGGAAAATCCGCTCACCCTGCCCCCAACTCACTCTGCCCCCACTCACTCAGTCAGTGTGAATTCAATCCGCCGGTTGCGCGCCTTATTGGCGGGGGTGCTGTTCGGCACCAGTGGCTCGGCCTCGCCAAGCCCCTGCGTTTGCAGCCGCGATCGCGCGATGCCGCGCGTGGCCAGCGCGGCGGCCACAGCATCGGCGCGGGCCCGGCTAAGCCGCAGGTTGGCCTGTGCCGCGCCATCGGAATCGGTGTGCCCGGCGATCAAAAGACGCAGGCCAGCACAGCCCTTGGCGATCTCGGCCACCCGATCAAGTGCCGGAGCACTGTTGCCGCTGAGCCGCGTGCTGCCGGGCGAAAACTGGATGCCACCGGCTCGCGATGCTCGTGCCAAGCTGTCGGCGCAGCCCGCGCGCCCCGCCGCTGAAGGCGCGGCTGCCGTATCCCTAACCGTATCTGTCGCGACGGGGGCGCCACGCTCGAACACCAGGGTAAAGCTGACGATGCCGACCGACACGATCGACACCCCGGCGGCCTGCTCCATCGTGGCGATGCCCTTTGCCATGCCCAGCTTGGCCGCCGAAACCGGGATCGGCGCGACTGAGGCAACCTCGACCCGATCCTCCCCCAGAAGAGCGACGGAAACCCGTGCGTGGTTGCTCAGCGTCAAACCGTGTAACGACAGCGCATAGTTGAGGTCGATCTCCTTGCGGGTCAGCGCGGGCAAGTCGCGCAGCAAGGCCGCGTCAAGCTGGGCGGTGATCACCGCCTCGGGATATTGAAAGCTCTCGAACAGCATGAAGCGCAGCCGCACATTGCGCAGGTCAACGCCCGTATCCACCGAATCCAGCAGCACACGGATTTGCGCCTTGCCCTGATCGGTGACCAGGCCGCTGATCGTGTCGAACCGGTTGGCTTCGGCTAGATCACCGTTTTTGATCGACAGGAACCGCAGCTCGGACGCCGCAGCATCAAGGTGCCAGCCGCCCGCAAACGGCTGCGGCCCCTGGGCCCGCGCGGCCGGCACAGTGGCGAGTGCGAAAGCAACCGCAAAACCGAGCGCCAGAAACGGCCCCCTCACCAACAGGGACCAAAAGCGTGACACCTCCGTCATGCGCTCCTCCTTTTCGCAGGCTATCCGTCATGTTGAAATCAGCGTAACAGCAATCTTGCCCGAGACGACGGAAAAAGCGATAGTTTCAATGCATTAAATAATTTCGATGCGACATGTCGACCTTGGCCCCGGTTGCGGGTCGCGTCGGGCGAGACCGGGAACACCGAATGCCTTTGCAAAACAGACTCTCCCTCCTTCTGCGTACTGCACTGCTGCTTCTTGTGCTGGCAGGCGGCATGGCGCGTCCGGCCGACGCCGAAGAACGGCTGGCGCTGATCATCGGCAATTCCGCCTATGGCAGTGTCACCGCGCTCGACAACCCGGTGAATGACGCCAACCTGATCGCCAGCGCGCTGGAGGGGCTGGGGTTTCAGGTCACGCTGATCACCGATGCCAGTCAGATCGCAATGAAACGCGGTGTTGCCCAGTTCGGCCGCGCCCTGCGCGAGGCGGGCAAAGATGCCACCGGCCTGTTCTATTACGCCGGGCACGGGGTACAGAGCTTTGGCACCAACTACCTGCTGCCGGTGGATGTGGCACTGGCCGATCCGGCCGATCTTGATCTGGTCGCGGTCGAGGCGCAATCGGTGCTGCGCCAGATGTATTCGGCGCGCAACCGGACCAATATCGTGATCCTCGACGCCTGCCGCAACAACCCGTTTTCGTCGCTGCCAGAGTTCAACGACAGCGGCCTTGCCGAGATGCAGGCCCCCACCGGAACCTTTCTGGCCTATGCCACCGAACCGGGCGGCGTGGCGCTGGACGGATCAGGCGGCAACAGTCCCTTTACCCAAGCGCTGGCAAAAGGATTGCGCGAACCCGGCAAGCCGATCGAGCAGCTGTTCAAACAGGTGCGGGTCACGGTGCTGGAGCAGACCGGCAACCAGCAGACGCCGTGGGACACCTCGTCGTTGACCAGCGATTTCTTCTTCTCCCCCGCCGCCACACCAACCGACACGCTACAAGAGCTTCAGGTCTGGCGCAGCGTGCAGGCCGCCGGTGATCCGGTGCAGCTAATGCTGTTCCTGCGCGCCTATCCCGACAGCGCCTATGCCGAGGAGGCGCGGCGGTTGCTGGGCTCGGTGATGGAATATGAATTGACCACCGGCAAGGAAACACCGCCATCCCCGTCCCGCGCCGGACCCTCCGGGCAAGAACAGACGCAACTGGCGGCGGCACAAAAGGCGGGCAGTGTTACACAGTATCGCGCCTTTCTCGACCGCTTTCCCGGCAGCGTCTATGCCGAGTTCGTGACGCAAGAGATCGCCGCGCTGGAAAAGAACGCCACAACCGATCCCGCTGGCCCACCCGCCGCCGCACCGACGCGCGCCGCCGAGGCCCCCACCGAACCCGGTGTTGAGGCAGGGCCGATCACCTTTGCCAGCCCGCTGTTGTCGGCAGATCCGTCGATATCGGGCAAATCGCTGGCCGAGCTGATCAAGGCCAGCCCGCTTTTCCCCCCGATGGACGGGTTGCCAGAGAGCTATTGGAAGGACAAGACCTGCAGCAACTGCCACCAATGGTCGAAAGAGCGGCTCTGCGCCCAGGCCGGGGTCTATCTTGAGGCTTCCAAGGCGCGCTCTCTCGACAAGAAACACCCGTTTGGCGGCGGCATCAAGCAAGCGATGAAAAGCTGGGCGGCGGGGGGCTGCCAATAGGGGCGGCGCCGGGGTTTGCCCATTTTCGGGCAATACGTCCCGCCCGAAAATACGCCCCGCCTAGAACGCCATCGCCGCCCGGACCGCACGCCGCCACCGCGCATAGGCCGCGTCTCGATCGTCTGGGGCCATCACCGGTTCAAACCGCCGATCCAGCGCCCAGTTGGCGGCGAACGCCTGCATTCCGGGATAGAGCCCGGCGCGCATCCCGGCCAGCCAAGCCGCGCCCAGCGCCGTGGTTTCCTGCATCACCGGGCGGTCAACCGGGGCGCCAAGAAGATCGGCCAGCCCCTGCATGGTCCGGTCGCTCGCGCTCATGCCGCCATCGACCCGCAGCACCACCTGCGCCCCGTCCTCCCAATCGGCGCGCATCGCTTCCCACAGGTCGCGGGTCTGAAACGCAACGCTGTCCAACGCGGCCTTGGCGAATTCGGCGGGGCCGGAGTTGCGCGTCAACCCGAACACCGCGCCGCGACACTCGGGCGCCCAATAGGGCGCGCCCAGCCCGGTAAAGGCAGGCACCAGCGTCACCGATTGTGCAGGATCGGCCTGCGCTGCAAGCTCCCCCGACTGCGCCGCGGTCTCGATGATGCCAAGCCCGTCGCGCAGCCATTGCACCGCCGCCCCGGCGATAAAGATCGAGCCCTCCAGCGCATAGGTCGGTTTGCCCTCCAACTGATAGGCGATGGTGGTCAACATGCGGTGGGTCGAGGCGACCGGCGTCGCGCCGGTGTTGAGCAGCGCGAAACAGCCGGTGCCATAGGTCGATTTCATCATGCCGGGGCTGAAACAGGCCTGCCCGATGGTGGCCGCCTGCTGATCGCCCGCGACCCCGAGAATGGGGAGTTTCGCGCCCAGAATGTCCAGTTCGGTCGTGCCGAAATCGGCGGCGCTGTCGCGGACCTCGGGCAGCATCACCATGGGGACGCCGAGCACCCCGCAGATCTCGTCATCCCACGCGCCACGGTGGATATCATACAGCAGCGTGCGGGCGGCATTGGTGGCGTCGGTGGCATGGACCCGCCCACCGGTCAGCCGCCAGATCAGAAAGCTGTCGATGGTGCCGAACAGCAGCTCGCCGCGGTCCGCCCGGGCGCGGGCGCCGGGAACCGTGTCGAGCAGCCATTTCACCTTGGTGCCCGAAAAATAGGGATCAAGCAGCAACCCGGTCCGGGCCGAGATCATCTCGCCCTGTCCCGCCTCGCGCAGCGCGGTGCAGATTGGTGCGGTTCGGCGGTCCTGCCAGACGATGGCATTGTGGATCGGAGTGCCGCTGTCGCGATCCCAGATCACCGTGGTCTCGCGCTGGTTGGTGATGCCGATCCCGGCGACTTGTGACGCCTCTACCCCGGCCTTGGCCAGCGCGGTGCGGCAAACCTCGACGGTGGCCGTCCAGATCTCTTCCGGGTCATGCTCGACCCAGCCCGCCTGCGGAAAGTGCTGGGAGAATTCCCGCTGTGCGATCTGCACCGGCGTCATCGACGCGTCGAACAGGATCGCGCGGGTCGATGTGGTGCCCTGATCAATGGCCAGAATATAACGCATGTGCTCCCTCCCCCGGAGTTTTCCGCACAGTATCAGCCGCACCGACGGGAGCCAGCCCCCTGACAGATCTGATCGGCAGGCCGGTCGGCCTGCAGGGCAAAGCGGATGCCCTCGGTCAGTTCATCGGCCGCGTCCTTGGCTTTCGTGACGCCGCCCGAAAAAAACACGACGGCAAGGTGGGTGGGCAATAGCACCCCCGATCCCACGGTTCCCCCAGGATTGCGTCAACATTCCCTTGATCGCAGGACCCATTTGAGGAGACACTGGTTTGGAACGCCCCGACACAGGCGGGGCCAACAGGAGGTACACTCAGACCATGCAACATATTCGGATCGTTCGAAGCCTTGGATCGGCCATCGCCCTCAGCGCCGGTCTCTGCGCCAGTCTCGGCGCCGGCGCCGCGCTGGCACAGTCCGACATCACCGTGGCGATGCAGTTGGAACCGCCGCATCTGGACCCGACCAGCGCCGCCGCCGGGGCCATCGACAGCGTGCTCTATTCCAACGTGTTCGAAGGGCTGACCCGGTTCATGGGCGATGGCTCTGTCGTACCGGGGCTGGCCGAAAGCTGGGACATCTCGGAAGACGGGCTGAGCTATACCTTTCATCTACACGATGGGGTGACATTCCACGACGGCACCACGCTGGATGCCGGCGACGTGAAATTCAGCCTTGATCGGGCCCGCGCCGAAGACAGCGCCAACGCGCAAAAGGCGCTGTTTGCCGACATCGCGACTGTCGAGATTGTCGATCCCCTGACCGTCAAGGTCACGCTGAACGAGCCCAACGGCAGTTTCCTGTTCAACATGGCTTGGGGCGATGCGGTGATCGTCGCGCCCGAAAGCATCGCGGCGATCAAACAGACTCCGATCGGCACTGGTGCCTTCAAATTCAGCCAATGGGTGCAGGGCGACAAGATCGTTCTGGAAAAGAACCCGGCATACTGGGGCACCCCGGCCAAGCTGGACAGCGCCACCTTCAAGTTTATTTCCGATCCCACCGCCGCCTTTGCCTCGGTGATGGCCGAGGATGTGGACGTTTTCTCGGGCTTTCCGGCGCCGGAAAACCTGCCCCAGTTCGAGGCCGATCCCCGGTTTCAGGTTCTGGTCGGTTCGACCGAGGGTGAAACCATCCTTGCGATCAACAACAAGCAGCCGCCGTTTGACAACGTTCTGGTGCGCGAAGCGGTGGCCCACGCCATCGACCGGCAGGCGATCATCGACGGGGCAATGTTCGGATATGGCACACCGATCGGCACCCATTTCGCGCCGCATAACCCGGCCTATGTCGATCTGACCGCACAGTCGGCCTATGACCCCGAGCTGTCGAAAAAGCTTTTGGCCGAGGCCGGGCTGCCCGACGGGTTCGAGACCACGCTGCACCTGCCGCCCCCCTCCTATGCGCGGCGCGGCGGCGAGATCATCGCGGCGCAGCTGGCCCAGGTCGGCATCAAGGCCGAGATCATCAACGTGGAATGGGCACAATGGCTGGAAACCGTGTTCCGCGGCAAGACCTTCGGCCTGTCGATCGTCAGCCATACAGAGCCGATGGATATCGGCATCTATGCCCGGCCCGAGTATTATTTCCAGTATGACAACGCGGGCTTTCAAGAGCTGATGAGCACCCTGAACGCGACCACCGATCCGGCCAAACGGACCGAGATGTTGCAACAGGCGCAAAAGATCATCGCCGATGATTACGTCAACGGATACCTGTTCCAGCTTGCCGCGCTGAGCGTGGCCAAGGCCGGGGTGCAGGGGCTCTGGACCAATATGCCGACCCAGGCTGTCGACCTGACCGGGGTGAGCTGGGCGGACTGAGCCCGCGACCGAAACCGCAAAGGGCCCCGTCCGGGGCCCTTTGCCCTGACCGACCGACCTGACGTTGACCCGGAGAGCATGATGGACATCCACCCCGTGGGCAGCCGCCCGACCACCGGCCCGAACCCCGACTACTTCACCGGATCGGTCAACTTCGATCCGGTGATCGACGCGCCGGACCCGGCCCGCGTCAACGCCCTGCGGGTCAGCTTTGCGCCCGGCGCGCGTACCGCCTGGCACACGCATCCGCTGGGCCAGACGCTGCACGTGCTCTCCGGCGCCGGGCTGGTCGCGCTGCGCGACACCGCGCCGCGCCGCATCCGCGCCGGCGACACCGTCTGGATTCCCCCTGGGGAAGAGCATTGGCACGGCGCCGCACCCGATACCGCGATGGTGCACCTGGCGATCCAGGAGAAACAGGGCAACAGCGCCGCAGACTGGCTGGAGCAGGTCAGCGACGCCGATTATTTGCGCGCCCCGGAATAGCTGTGCACATCGTAGGTCGGATGGCTATGGACGCCCCCGAAAACCATCCCTAACGTGCCGGCCATGCTCCGATATTCACTCAAACGTCTCATCTCGCTTGTCCTCAGTCTGGCCGTCGCCAGTCTGGTGATCTTTGCGGTGATCGAGGTCGCGCCGGGCGACCCGGCCACATTCATGCTGGGCCTCAACGCCCAACCCGACACGGTGGCCGCGTTGCGGACCGAGCTGGGGCTCGATCTGCCCACGGCCGAGCGCTATCTCGCTTGGGTGGGCGGCATGGTCACCGGCGATTTCGGCACATCCTATACCTATCGCACGCCGGTGGCGGGCATGATCGCGGACCGGATGTGGGTGTCGCTGCCGCTGGCGTTGTACGCGCTGACCCTGTCCACGCTGATCGCCTTTCCCGCCGGTATTTATGCCGCCGCGCGCCGGGGTAAACCCGGCGATGCCGTGGTGATGGGGGCAACGCAACTGGGCGTTGCGGTGCCCAACTTCTGGTTCGCGATGATGCTGGTGCTGATCTTTGCCATCAACCTGCGCTGGTTCGGCGCGGGCGGTTTTGCCGGCTGGGACAAGGGGCTTTGGGTCGGACTGCATTCGCTGACCCTGCCCGCCATCGCGCTGGCGCTGCCACAGGCGGCGATCCTGGCACGGGTCATGCGCTCGGCGCTGCTGGATATTCTGGGCGAGGATTTCATGCGCACCGCTCGCGCCAAGGGGTTGAGCCGGCGACAGGCGCTGTGGCGACACGCGGTGCGCAACGCGATGATCCCGGTGCTGACCATCATCGGGCTGCAATTCTCGTTCCTGCTGGCTGGCTCGATCATCATCGAACAGGTGTTCTATCTGCCCGGCCTCGGGCGGCTGGTGTTTCAGGCAATCAGCGCCCGTGACCTGATCGTGGTCGAATCCGTCGTCATGCTGCTGGTCTTTGCAGTGATCGCGGTGAATTTTCTGGTTGATCTGGCCTATGCGCTGGTCGACCCGAGGCTGAGGCAGCGCACATGAACCGCAACCTGATTCTGGGCGGGTTCCTGTCCGCGCTGGTGGTACTGGCGGCGCTGACCTCTTTCGTCTGGACCCCGTTCGACCAGGCAGCGATGAACATCCCCGACAAGCTGCAATCGCCCAATGCGCTGCACTGGTTCGGCACCGATCATTTCGGGCGCGACATGTTCAGCATGATCATGGTCGGCGCGCGTACCTCGATCGCGGTGGCGCTGTTGGCGGTCGGGATCGGCATGGCGCTGGGGATCCCGCTGGGGCTGGCGGCGGCGGCCCGCAGGGGCACCTGGGCGGACGAGCTGATCATGCGCGGCAACGATCTGGTCTTTGCCTTCCCCTCGCTCGTCATCGCCATTCTGATCACCGCCGTCTTTGGCCCCGGCGCGGTCAATGCGATCATCGCCATCGGCATCTTCAACATCCCGGTGTTTGCCCGCGTCACCCGTGGCGCCGCGCTTAGCCTTTGGGAACGCGAATTCATCATGGCCGCACGGGTGGCGGGCAAGGGCGCGGCGCGCATCTCGGCGGAACATATCCTGCCGAATCTGGCCAACCTGCTGATCGTACAGGGCACCATCCAGTTTTCGCTGGGGATCCTGGCCGAGGCCGGGCTGTCCTATGTTGGGCTTGGCGCGCAGCCGCCGGTGCCCAGCTGGGGGCGGATGCTGGCCGATGCACAAACCATGGTCAGCTTTGCCCCGCATATGGCGCTGATCCCCGGGATGGCCATCATCCTGACCGTGCTGGGACTAAATCTGATGGGCGACGGGCTGCGCGACTGGCTTGACCCCCGACTGCGGGAGAAACGCCCATGAACCTGTTGGAGATCACCGATCTGTCCCTGCACATCGGGGCGTTCAAAATCCTCGACCGGGTGAGCCTTTGCGTCGCCCCGGGAGAGATCGTGGCCGTCACTGGTGAAAGCGGCTCGGGCAAGTCGATGACCGCGCTTGCGGTGATGCAGCTGTTGCCCGAGCGGATGCAGGCCACCGGCCATATCATGCTGGAGGGGCGCGATCTGCTGGCCCAGTCCGAGGCGGCGATGTGCGCCACCCGGGGCCGCGAAATCGGCATGGTGTTTCAGGAACCGATGACCGCGCTGAACCCGGTCAAGACCATCGGCGATCAGGTGATGGAGACGATCCTGATCCACAAGGCAATGGAGCGCCCCGCCGCCCGCGCCCGTGCCATCGACGTGCTGAACCGGGTCGGCCTGCCGCAAGACCGGTTTCCGCTGTCGCGCTATCCGCACGAGCTTTCGGGTGGCCAGCGGCAGCGGGTGGTGATCGCCATGGCCATCGCGCTGCGCCCCAAACTGCTGATCGCGGACGAGCCGACCACGGCGCTGGACGTGACGACGCAGGCGCAGATCCTCGACCTTTTGAAGGGGCTGGTGGCCGATTCCGACATGGGGTTGCTGATGATCACCCATGACCTTGCCGTGGTCTCGGATCTGGCCGACCGCATCGTGGTGATGCGGCAAGGCGAGGTGGTTGAACAGGGCGAGACGCGCCAGCTTTTTGCCCGGATGAAACACCCCTATACCCGCGCGCTGTTCGAGGCCTCGGGGCATCAGGTCGCGCTCCCCGCGCCGCCGCCGGCGGTGCCCTTGCTGGAGGTGCGCAACGCGGTGCGCGATTATACCCTGCCGCGCCGCCACCTGTTCCGCGAGCCCGGCCATTACCGGGCGGTGAACGAGGTCAGCTTTACCCTAAACCGGGGCGAGCGACTGGGCCTGGTAGGCGAATCCGGCTGCGGGAAATCCACCCTGACCCGCGCAATTCTGGGGCTGGAGCCCTTGCAGAGCGGTGAAATCCTGATGGGCGGCGCGCCGGTCTTTACCGGACAGCGGCCCAATCTGGAGGTGCGCCGGCGGATGCAGGTGGTGTTTCAGGACCCGTTCGGGTCGTTCAACCCGCGCCATCGGGTCGAGCGGTTGATCACCGAGCCGTTCCATTTGCTCGACGATCCGCCGCGCGGCGCGGCGCGGCGCACCGCCATCGGTGACGCGCTGAGCGCGGTCGGGCTGCGCCCCGAGGACGCGAGCAAGTTCATCCACGAATTTTCCGGCGGCCAACGCCAGCGCATCGCCATCGCCCGCGCCCTGATCATCCGGCCCGAATTGATCCTGTTCGACGAAGCGGTAAGCGCGCTGGACGTTTCCGTGCGCGCCCAGATCCTCGATCTTCTGGCCGATCTGTGTCGTGCCTATGACCTGAGCTATCTGTTCATCAGCCACGACCTGAGCGTGGTGCGCACCGTCACCGACCGGGTGCTGGTGATGCAGGCGGGCGCGATCGTAGAACAGGGCGAGACCGAACGCGTCTTTGCCGATCCGCAGCACGACTACACAAAGACGCTGATCGCCGCCGCGCCCCGGCTGCCCGAACTGGGCGCCGCGTAAAGCGCGCGGGAGAGAAAATCGTCGCCTGCGGCGCCGAGGCCTCCGGCGGGAGTATTTGAGCCAAGAAGAAGCAGCGGCCCGACCCGATGGGGGAGTCGCGCGGGGCAAGATCAAAAGTCGGGCGCGGCGGCCCAGAGGTTGCCTTACACCTCGACCTTGATCCGCTCCTGCTCGCCAACCTCGAAAATGCGCTTGTAGCGCTCGATCTCGGCCTCCGGGCCCATCGCCTTTTCCGGGTTGTCCGACAGCTTTACCGTGGGCCTGCCATTGGCGCTGACCGCCTTGCAAACCAGAGAGAACGGCGCCAGCGCGTCATTCGGCACCAGACCGCGAAAATCATTGGTCAGCAGCGTGCCCCAGCCAAAGCTGATCTTTACCCGACCTTTGAAGTGAGCATGAAGCGCGACGATCTTTTCGACGTCGAGCCCGTCGGAGAAGATAATCCGTTTCTGGCGCGGATCCTCGCCACGGGATTTCCACCAGCTGATCGCCATCTCGCCGCCCTTGAGCGGATCGCCACTGTCGATGCGGATGCCGGTCCAGCCAGCCAGCCAGTCGGGCGCGTTGTCAAAAAACCCTTTCGAGCCGAAGGTATCAGGCAGGATGATGCGCAGGTTGCCATCGTGTTCTTCATGCCAGTCCTCCAGCACCTTGTAGGGGGCCTGGGCCAAGTCCTTATCGTTTTCGGCCAGCGCCGCATAGACCATGGGCAGTTCATGCGCATTGGTGCCGATCGCCTCGAGATCGCGGTTCTTGGCGATCAGGCAGTTCGAGGTGCCAGTAAAGCTGCTGCCCAGCCCCTCGACCATGGCGCGCACGCACCAGTCCTGCCACAGAAAGGAATGCCGCCGCCGGGTGCCGAAATCGGCGATCAACGGGCCGCCGACCGAGCGCAGGCGTTCGATCTTTTCCCAGACCCGGGTCATTGCGCGGGCATAAAGCACCTGCAATTCGAACCGGCGCATCTCGTTCAGCACTGCGCGGCCGCGCAGTTCCATCAGCACCGCAAGCGCCGGGATTTCCCACATCATCACCTCAGGCCAGGTGCCCTCGAAGGTCAGCTCATACTGATCGCCGCGCCGTTCCAGATGATAGGGTGGCAGGCGCAAGCCCTCGAACCACTCCATGAAATCAGAGCGAAACATCTGCCGCTTGCCGTAGAAGGTATTGCCGCGCAACCATGTGCTCTCGCCGCGGCTGAGGCTGAGCGAGCGGATATGATCAAGCTGCTCGCGCAGTTCGCCCTCGTCGATCAGCTTGGCCAAGGGTACGTGATCGGAGCGGTTGATCAGCGAAAAGGTCACCCGAGTGTCGGGTTTGTTGCGAAACACCGACTGACACATCAGCAGCTTGTAAAAGTCTGTGTCGATCAGGGAACGGACGATCGGGTCGATCTTCCATTTGTGATTATAGACGCGGGTTGCGATGTCCAAGGCGGGCCTCGTAAATTTCTGTCCACGCCTGATACGTCACACCACCCCCTATGGCCAAGGAAAATCCGGTGCGCACCCCTATTGCGCCGGTACCGGGTGCAGCCTGCCAACCTGCGCCACCATGCCTGACAGCAGCTCTGCCCGGCGCACCGGCTTGGTCAGGAACCCGTTCATACCGGCCTCAAGGCAGGCCGCCTTGTCGCTGTCAAAGGCATTGGCGGTCAGCGCGATGATGACCGGCTGTTTCTCTGCCTCGGCACGGATACGTCGGGTGGCCTCGATGCCGCTGAGCAAGGGCATGGACATATCCATCAGCACGATATCTGGCCGGTCCGCCAGGGTTTGATCAATCGCCTGCTGCCCGTCATGGGCATAGCTCAGCCTGAGATCGAGTCCCTTGAGGTACTTGCTGATCAGGATGCGGTTGACCTCGGCATCCTCGGCCACCAGGACATGTGTGCCCACCAGAAGGGCAAGACCACTTTTGTCCGGCCCCCGGGCACTCTCTGACGCGGGCCCCTGCTCACCCCGGGCCAGCGGCAGGCGAACCTCGACGACAAAACACGATCCCCGCCCCGGTTCGGAGCTGAGCGAGATCGTGCCCCCCATCTCTTCGATCAGCATCCGCGAAATGGTCAGGCCCAGCCCGGTGCCGCCGAATTGCCGGGTGGTCGAGGCATCGGCCTGGGCGAAGCGCTCAAAAATATGGTCTTGTTTGTCTTCGGGGATGCCAATGCCGGTATCCGCGACCTCGATCCTGAGATCGGCAGCCCCCGCGATCCTCCTGCGGCTGCACACGCGCACGGTCACGCCGCCGGTCTGGGTGAACTTGATCGCATTGCCGATCAGGTTGATCAGGATCTGGCGCAACCGGCTGTCATCCCCGTGCAGCCGCGCGCCCCCCTGTTCCGGCCCCCCCGGTCCCTGCCCTTCCGGTCCCTGGTAATCGAGGCGCAGCCACAGATCCTTGTCGTGGGCCTGTGGACGCAGCAGGCGAACCGGCTCCTGCATGCAGGACTTGAGGTCGAAATCCACCGGGTCCAGCTTCACCCTGCGGGCGTCCAGCCGCGACAGGTCCAGCACGTCATTGATGATCGTCAACAGCGCCAGAGCCGAGCTGCGGATGGTATCCGCATAGACGCGCTGGTCTGCCGACAGACCGGTTTCGGCCAACAGATCGGCCATCCCGATCACCCCGTTCATCGGCGTGCGGATCTCATGGCTCATGGTGGCGAGGAATTCGGATTTGGCGCGCGCGCCCTCCTCGGCGGCCTGACGGGCCAGGATCATCTCGCGCTGGTGCTCCTTGGCTGCGGTGATGTCCCGCTCGATCGCGACGATCACGTCAACATGTCCGGCCTCGTCGATAACCGGCACCTGGTTGGTTTCGATCCAGATCAGCTCTCCCGTCTTGGTGCGGTTCTGGATTTCGCCCCGAAACGGCACCCCGCGCGCGATGGAGTCGTTCAGCGCCCCGATGGTTTTATGATCGGTTTCCGGGGCGTTCAGAAGATCACCGGGCCATTGCCCGACAGCCTCTTGCGGGGCATAGCCGGTGATCCGGGTGAAGGCATCGTTGACCCATGTGATACGGCCCGCGCGGTCCAGCAGCAGCACGCTGTCATGGGCGTTGCGCGCGACCAGAGACAGCCTATGCGCCTCTTTCTGCCGCGTCGCCAGCGCGCGGTTCACCTGTTCAAGCTCCGCGCTTTTTTCGATCACGTCACGGGTGACGGCCCTGTGCCTGTGAAACCCGACGACGACGTAATCTATAAAGGAAAAGACCATGAAGCCCAGCATCAAGGTGCCGGCCGCATTCATGGAAAACTGGGTGTCGGGCGGGCCGTTCAAAATCCCGCTCAGCAGGAACAGGCCAAATGCGACCACGGCGTAGACCGACAACCGGATCGTCCCCGCCGCCCGGTGATAGGGCAGGACCAGCCCGCCGTTGATCGCCGCACCCGTCAGAAAGGCGATGGCAAACAAGGGCGAGTCGCCGGAAACAGGGCCAAACCAGGACAGGCCGATGCAGATCGCGACGGTGACGGCCTGAAACCCGGCACTCGCCGTGCTGATGGCATAGACCCGCTCCTGCGCCTCCCCCTCGTTCAGCCGCCGCGCGACGCTACGCAGATACAGGCAATCGACCGCTTCCCCGATCAACGCGACCGACATCGCGATGAGGCCGAGCAGCGGCCCGTTCATCATCCACAGGAACACGCCGCCCGCGACGGTCATGATCTGGCGACTGCCGAAATTCTCGACCCTACCACGCGCATAGCGCCGCATCAGACCGGATTTGCTATTGCGCGCCTCGAACTCCGCGCACGGGTCGCAGGGCGCTAAAATCCCGTTCGGCATCGGTGGATCCCTGTTGGCTGACTCTCTTTTCAGCCCAGTAAGCCACCGGGGCGTTAACAAACTCTTCAGGTGAGCGCGACGCCAGCGTTTTTCATCTCGTCCAGCGCCCGTTGCAACGATCCGTCAAGGTCGATGGCGCGGCAGGCCTCAAGCCGCACGGTCACGTCAAATCCCAGCCGCGCGGCATCCATCGCCGAGAAATGCACGCAGAAATCCGTGGCCAATCCGACCAGCGTCAGCTTGTCGATCCCGCGGGTGCGCAGATAGCCGTCCAGCCCGGTGGCGGTCTCGTGGTCATTCTCGAAAAACGCGGAATAGCTGTCGATCGCGGGACGAAACCCCTTGCGCAGGATCAGATCCGCACCGGTGCGCAGCCCGGCATGGAAATCGGCCCCCGGCGTTCCCTGAACACAGTGATCGGGCCAAAGCACCTGCGGCCCATAGGGCATGTCGATCACGTCATAGGGCACCTTGTCCGGATGCGACGACGCGAAAGAGGAATGGCCCGAGGGGTGCCAATCCTGGGTCAGGATCACTGCATCAAAATCGGGCATCATCGCGTTGATCGGGTCGACCACAGCGTCGCCCTCGGGCACTGCCAATGCGCCGCCGGGGCAGAAATCGGTCTGGACGTCGATCACGATCAGGGCATGGGTCATGGGCAATCTCCTTTGTACAAGGGGTAGAAACCCGTCGCGGCCTAGTCAATGGCAACCGCGACGCTGGCTGCACCTGTGCCCGTGGCTGCGCCGATCTGTACCCTTGCTCCGCACGGCCCGAACGCTTAAATCCGGCGCCATGTATACCATCGCCGCCCTGTATCACTTTACCCGCTTCGCCGATCCCGCCGCGCTGAAACCGGCGCTGCTGGATCTTTGTCTCGCGCAGAGCGTCAAGGGCACGCTGCTGCTGGCGCAGGAGGGGATCAACGGCACCATCGCCGGCCCCCGCGCCGGAATTGATGCGGTGCTCGCCCATATCCGCGCCCTGCCCGGCTGTACCGATCTGGAGTGGAAAGAGGCGCGCAGCGACCATCCGCCCTTCCCCCGCATGAAAGTGCGCCTGAAACGCGAGATCGTGACCATGGGGCAACCCGATGTCGATCCGCGCGCCCGTGTCGGCCATTATGTCGAGCCCGAGGCCTGGAACGACCTGATCCGCGCCCCCGATGTGGCGGTGATCGACACCCGCAACGATTACGAGGTTGCCATCGGCACTTTTGAAGGCGCGGTCGATCCCGAAACCGACACCTTTCGCGATTTCCCCGCCTGGTGGGAAAAGAACAAGGACCGCTTTCACAACAAGCGGATCGCAATGTTCTGCACCGGCGGCATCCGCTGCGAGAAATCCACCAACTTCCTGCTCGAACAGGGGGTCGAAGATGTCTATCACCTCAAGGGTGGCATCCTGCGCTATCTTGAGGAAATGCCCGAACAGGACAGCACATGGCAGGGCGAATGCTTCGTCTTCGACAGCCGCGTCTCGGTCGGCCACGGGCTGAAAGAGGGTCCGCACGAGCTGTGCCACGGCTGCCGCCGCCCGATCCTTCCGCAGGACAAGGCCCGCCCGGAGTACGAGGCCGGCGTCTCCTGTCATCACTGCATCAATGAGACATCCGAGGCGGACAAGGCGCGCTTTCGCGAGCGGCAGAAACAGATCGCGCTGGCCCATGCCCGGGGCGAAAGGCATATGGCGGCGGAATAGGCCGGCTCAGACCAGCGCTCCGTCTGACCTGGCGCCCTATTCCCACTCCATCTGCTCATAGGTGGCCTGCGCATTGCGACCGGCCAACGCATCAAATTGCGCCAGATGGGCAAAGGCAGACTGATCGATCTCCGGCGCTTGCAGGATATCTCCGCCCGCCTCGAGCAGCGCGCCGATGCGATGGCGCAGGTTGACCAGATAGGCATATGTGTCGCCCCGCGCCTGTTCCAGCGTTGTCACTCCGCCGTGCCCGGGCACCAGATGCACCGGCTCATGCGCCGCCATCGCCTCGAACACCGTGATCCAGCTGCGCACGTTGGATTGCGGCCCGACCCCCAACAGCCGGTCGACATAGACGATATCCCCGGTGAACATCGTGTCCCGCGCCGGGAGCCAGATAAAACTGTCCCCCGGGGTATGGGCCTGCCCGGCATGGGTGATCTCAAGGCTCAAACCGCCCAACTCCAGCGTATAGCTGTCTGCAAAGGTGATATCGGCATAGGACGGCTCTGTCCCGGCCAGCCCGTCGCCCAGAAAGGCGGCCAGCGCCGTCATCTGCATCGAGCCGCGATCCTTGTGATCGCGCACGGCAGCCTCGGACGCGATCACACGCGCTCCCTGCGCCTGCCAATAGCCGTTGCCGATCCAGCGGTGATCCTGCCCGCCGCTGTCGATGACATAGACGACCGGCGCATCGGTGATCTGGTCAATGGCGGCATCAATCATCGCCGCCCCGGCCCAAGACCCACCCGGGTCGATCAACACCACGCCCTGCGCCGTCTCCACCACGCCAAAGGTCGCGTTGTTCCCCAGATTTTCGGCGTCTCGCTGTTCCATCGACCCGACCAACGCCCAGACATTCTGTGCCACCGGCTGGATCTCCAGCGCCCCGGCGGCGAGCGACGTCGCACTCAGCCCAGACGCGAGAGCAATGGCCCCGAAGACCACGCCAAGCGCCCCCTTCACCGCAATCCGTCGATCGTTCCTTGTGGTTTCTGGCATGGCTCCCCCCTATGCACTCAAATACAGAGGCACCCGGAACCGGTTCCGGGCGCCCGGTGACATCACACGACAGGTCGATGCGCGCTCAACGCAGGTTGAACAGTTCCTGATGGAACGCATCCCCCGATAGGCCATGGGCCATCATGTCCTTGCGGATCGCCTGACCGAACCCCGCAGGGCCGCAGAACCAGACACTGGCCGCTTTCCAATCCGGGATCATGGCGCGCAATCGGTCCCCGTTCAAGAACCCGTCCCGGTCGGGCAACATGACATGCAGGGTGACGTTGGCGGCCTTGGCGTCGGCTTTCAAAAGCTCCAACGCCTCTGGCTCGATCTCGTTGACGCTGTGGATCAGATCGATCTGCTGGCCGCCATGGCCTTGGGCAAGCTGCTGCATCCGGGCAATAAACGGCGTGATCCCGATCCCGCCGCCGATCCAGATCTGCCGCTTTTTGTTGTCATCAAAGGTGAAACACCCATAGGGACCTTCAACGCGCACCGCGTCGCCCGGGTGGATCCGTTCCGGCAACAGGGCGGTATAATCGCCAAGCCCCTTGGTGATGAACATGACCTTGCGCGTGGCCGCATCCCAAGCCGAGGCGATGGTAAAGGGGTGTTTGCCCTCGCGCCGCTCAAAGGTGACAAAGGCGAACTGCCCGCCCTCATGCCCGGCCCAGCCCTCATCCAGCGTGATCAGGGCCTCTGTGACTCCCATTTTCGAGAAGGTCCGCACGTTTTCGATGGTGCCCGAGACCGTCTTGCTGCGCCCGACCTGCCGGCTCAACACAAGCACCGCCGAGATCACGCCGCCCGCCATCAAAGCCGCCGTGACCAGACCGACCGGTTGCAGCCATGCGTCGAAATCCATCAGCACCACGCCATGATAGACCAGCGTCAGATAGGCCACGGCGATCAGCGTATGGGTGCTGGCGAAATACTTGTAAGGAAACCGTTTGATCAGCGCGAGCGCGATCAGAAGCACGATGGCATAGAACGCCCATTCCCCGATCATCTCGGCGGTGTCGCGTTGGCCGTTGAGAAAGCTGTGAAGCCCGCCCAACTCTGCCCCGTTGCCGGATCGGGGTCCGCGATTGGGGCGCTCCAACAGGCCAAGATCGACAAGCCATTTCGGGGCGTTGACGGCCAGCCAGTGCGCAATCGCGACGCTCAGCGCCGTGATCCCCAGCCATTTGTGCAGCCGATAGGATTTATCCAGCCCTTTCAGCCAAGGCTCCACCCATTTCGCGCGGGTGGCAAGGATCATCGCGACACTCATGGCGCCAAGGGCGATCACGCCGGAGAATTGCACCAGCAGCTTTCGGACCCCGAAAACACCGGGCGCGTCAGGAAAGGGGAGGTTGGCCAAAAGCCAGAGACCGCTGATAATGGCCAATATGCCCCACAAGCCGATCTTGATATTTTTCATAACGGCGCGTCTTTCACTGTCAAATCCGGGGCCAGGCTCTGACTACGCCCGATCCGGCGCGGACGGTATGATATGGGTCAAGTGGCCCCGGATATCGAACTCGCCCGCCCGCCCTCGGGGCTTTGCCACGCCCCAATCTTGTCTGGCAGGCTCTTGGACACGGCCATTCCTGCACGTTCTCGCAGCGACCGGAACAGGATCAGCCAAAGCCAAAAGGCGGGCGCACTCTCGCTTGTGCGCCCGCCTTGTGCGATCTTTTCCAGATCTTCTTTTACGATGTTTTTTGCTGTGGCTCAGAACTCGGCTCAGGGCCGCCTATTTGGCCTCTTTTGCCGCCAGTTCGGCAAGGGTCAGGCAAAGCTCGGTCGCGACCGCCATATCCTGCACCGAAATCCATTCCAACGGGCCATGGATGTTCTGCATCCCGGTGAACAGGTTCGGCGTGGGCACCCCCATTTCGGTCAGGCGCGAGCCATCCGTTCCGCCACGGATCGGGACAGAGACGGGGTCGATCCCTAGCTTGCGGCAGGCGTCGCGGGCCAGATCGACCGGGGTCATATCCTGTTCCAACCAATAGCGCATGTTGCGGTATTGCGGATGGATGTCGCAGGTGATGCTGGCGCGGGGTTCTGTCGCCTGTACCGCCGCACAGACCTGACGCACCAAGTCGCCCTTGGCGGCAAGGCCATCGCGTTCGAAATCGCGCAAGATCAGCTTGATCTTCATCTCGGACGAACCGCCGGTCATCTCGGTGGCATGGATAAAGCCTTCGACCCCATCGGTGACCTCGGGCGTCATGGTCGCCTGCGGCAGGGTCTGGATGATTTTCGCGGCCAGATGGATGGCGTTCACCATCTTGTCCTTGGCAAAGCCGGGGTGGATCGACACGCCGGTGACGGTGATCTCGGCGGCATCGGCCGAGAAGGTCTCGAATTCGATCTCGCCCACCTTGCCGCCGTCAAAGGTATAGGCGAAATCCACGCCCAGATCGGCAGGCAGCGCCTTGGCCACGCCACGACCGATTTCCTCGTCCGGGGTAAAGCCAATTCGGATTGGCCCGTGCGGAATTTCAGGGTGGGCCAACAGGTGGCGGGCGGCGGTCATCAGGATCGAAACACCGGCCTTGTCATCCGCCCCCAAAAGCGTGGTGCCAGAGGCGGTGATGATGTCATGCCCCTGTTTTGTCGCCAGATAGGGGTATGCCTCGGGCGACAGCACCAGCGCCGGGTCATCGGGAAAGGTGATGTCGCCGCCGTTGTAACCACGGACAACGCGCGGTTTGACCCCGCTTGCATTGAATTGCGGCGCGGTATCGACATGCGCCAGAAAACCGACGCTCGGGCCCGCGCTGGTGCCCGGTATCGTCGCCAGAACAGTGCCATAGTCGGTAAGCCGCACGTCGGCCGCCCCGATGCCTTTCAACTCCCCTTCCAGCACGCGCAGAATCTCGAACTGAATGTCGGTGCTGGGTGAGGTGGGGGAGTCTTCGTCGCTTTGGCTGTCGATGGCGGCGTATCGGACCAGCCGATCTTCGAGTTCTTTGGCGAAATGGTTTTGCATCTGGCGTCCTCTCAGTTGTCGCGAGAAGGAAGCGCGCGCAGGAAAGAGTCAAGACCCCGACCTGTCGCACAGCCGCTGCCGCGGCGCGACAGGTCGCGGGCGAACAGTGCAATCCATGACAGGCCTTGCGCCGTCAAAAGTCTCCCGGCGCACATTGCAGACAGGTCAGCCCGGCCTCACGCCAAAAGGCGACGACCGAGGTGCGGTCATCGACAACCAGCCAAGGCCGATAGCCATCCGTGCGGATCCGCCCCAGCGCCGAGCGTTTGACATCCGGGTCGCTGGCAAGGTCTTCGTCCTGCTTGCGCAAATAAAGCGCATCAAAGGGGATGCCCATCGCGTCGAGCCACGCGAGGGTATAGCCGCGCCACCCTTCGGGGCGGCCGGTGCACAGCACAACGGCATCCCCCTGCGCCTTGAGCTTGCGCAACAGGCGCGCAACCGGCTCGACCAGCGGGGCGCTCGCCATTTCCTCGTGGAAGTCCTGCCACTGCTTGGTCTTGCCATGGACCAGATGGCCCAACCGATCCGCATCGAATTCCGCAAGGGTTCCATCTATGTCGAAGATCACGCAATCCATGTTTTGTCTTTCTTTGCTGGCATGATTTCGCGCCAGCCATCTGCGTTGGGTGTGAAAAGATAAGGTGTGCTGTTGGCCGGCGATGGCCCGTGCGCCGTTCCCCCGGTCAGTTGGCGGACCGCCCGAATGACACCCGAATGGGCAACCAAAACCGGCAGCCCGCCTGCGCCTTGCGCCTGCGCTGCGGTGATCGCGGCGGCGACGCGCTGGAGCAAATCAAGCCACGCCTCACCCGCCGGCGGGGTCTGTTCACGCGGCGGCAATTCGGATACCGGGCGCCCCTCGAACGCGCCCCAATCCCGTTCGCGCAGCCCCTCCAGCACGACCGGCGTGCGCCCTGGAAAACCAAGGCGCGCCGTGTCCCGCGCGCGTTGCTGCGGGCTGGCGAACAACACAAGGTTGCGCGGCCAGCTCCAGTCGGACAGGGCACAGGCGGCACTGCGGCCCGCCGGGGTCAACTGCGCCTCGATCCGGCCCGCGATACGCCCGTCCCGGTTGGCGTCGGTCTGACCATGGCGGACCAGAACGAAAGCGGCTTTGGGCAAGATCACAAGACGCACCGTTCATGAAACAACAGCCCCGCCTCGATGCGCGACTCAAGAAGATAGTCTTCGGGATTTGCACAAAACAGCGGCGCGTAAAGATGCGCGCCAAGGCTGCGGATCATATGGATCTGGTCCGACAGCGGTGGATGTACATTCCAGCGCAAAAACTCCCCACCCTGAGCGGCGATCACCCGGGCATGGGCCGTCATGTGCCCGGTGAAAACGACCATCGCATCTTGCCCCAACCGCCCCGCATCGCGCCATGTCTGCACCATCTGCCACGCCATACCGGCATCGGCATTCGGGGTGTCGCACACGAGAAACCGCGCGGTCGGATCAAAGCTGCGCCCCAGCAGCGGTGCCAGTTGGCTGGCAGAACTGTTCAGCGTCCCGCTTTGCAAGGCGCGGGAAATGGCCAACTGGCAGGTGTCATCAAGGGAGACCTCGCCATGGCGCAACAGATGCAGCGCCAATTCTCCGGCGCGACCAGAGGGCGGCACCGGAAACAGGATCTGCCGCCCCTCGTTTTGCGCCAGCATCCGGTCCAGCGCCGCCCGCCGCTGGGTCTGTGGCACATCATCCAGATGATAGGACGCATCAATCAGGGCCGTGCGCGCCACTGGCGGCGCGTCAAAGGCGAACCACTCGCTTTCTTCGGACCAGTCACCGGAAAAGAACAACCCGTCGCCCAGATCGAAATGGAACCAGACCCCGCCCAGCGCATGGCCATTGCGACCCGTGGTGACCGTCACGCCATCAATCACGCTCTGGCCGGTTTCGGGCAGGTATTCGATTATGGCACCGGGCGGCAATTCGCGCGCTGTCTGTGCCGTGCAATGGATCGGCAGACCGGCGGAAACCGCATGCGCCACGCCGCCAATGTGGTCGATATGGTCATGCGAGACAAACACCCGATCCGCGCCGTCCAGCCATTGCCGCTTGAACGGCGAGGTCGCCTCTGGCCCGACACCGACATCAAGCACCCACAGCGCCCGACCCGTCCAAAGGCGGATACAGGCGGGCCCCTTTTCCCCGAGGCCGGACAAGACCTCGACCCAGGCGGTCGTTACGTCGATGTTATCACGCATGGGCCAAACTCTTTGCCATCACGACTGTGGCCCCGGGATCCCGGAACGCCCAGAGGTCATTCAATTTGACGCCAAGCGTCTCTCCGATGGCGGCCCGCTGGCTGGCAAAGGCGACAAGTGTTTCGCCCCCCGCATCCAAGGTCAGCCGAAAGCGGCCACCAAGATAGGTACACGACAGCACGCGCGCCCGGATCGGGGCGTCTTGGCACAGCGTGATCGACTCGGGGCGAATGCAGACATGGCTCGGCTCGGTCGTCGCGCTGCGCGACAGAACCTCTTGCCCAAAGACATTCACCACCAGATGGTTTTCTCGGGTCTGTCCCGTTATCCCGGCTGACACCACCGCCCCATCCCCGACAAAGCCCGCGACAAAACAATCCACGGGTTCGCGGTACAGCACTTCGGGCGCGGCGAATTGCCGGATCTTGCCCGCCTCCATCACCGCCACCCGATCGGCAAGGGCCAAAGCCTCGCCTTGATCATGGGTGACATAGAGCATCGTCGCCTTGGTGCGGCGGTGAAACAGGGAAAACACCTCGTGCATCGAGGCGCGCAGGGCAAGATCCAGATTAGCCAGGGGTTCGTCCAGCAGAACGGCGCGCGGATCAAACACCAGACAGCGGGCAAGGGCGACGCGCTGGCGCTGCCCCCCCGAAAGCTGCGACGGCATGCGATTGGCATAGGCGCTCAGCCCCGTCAGCGCCAGCGCCTCGGCGACGCGCGCCTCGCGCTCCGGGCGCGGCACCCGCCGCACCTCTAGCGGATAGGCCACATTGGCATGGACGCTCTTGTGCGGCCAAAGCGCATAGGACTGGAACACGATCCCGACTCCACGCTCTTCCGGGGGCACGAAATGACCATCGCCCGCCACCTTGTCCCCGCCCAGATGAATGGTGCCTGAACTGGGATGTTCAAATCCGGCGGTCAGTCGCAACAGCGTTGTCTTGCCACAGCCCGACGGCCCAAGCAGCGCCACGAATTCGCCGGATGCGATCTGGGCGTTGATTTCATGCAGCGCGGGCACACCATCGAACTTTTTGGATAGATTGGAAAAATTCAGCTCTGCCATGGGATGACCCCCTTTGGAAATCTGTTGGCACCGGCCTGAACCAGCCCCATCAGAAAGATGATGAGAAGCACGATCGACATCGCCAAGGCCGAGGCCATGATCGTTTCGCCACTGTCTTCGAGATTGTAGATGACCACGCCCAGCGTTTCGGTCCCCGAGGACCACAGCAGCGCCGAAACCGTCAGCTCGTTCACTGCGGTAAGGAAAACAAGGATAGCCCCCGCCGCAGCCGAGGGCGCGGCAAGCGGCAGAACGATATCGCGCAACCGCCGCCCCAGATGCGCGCCCACGCTGGCGGCGGCTTCTTCCATCGCCGGATCAAGCTGGGCAATGCTGGCCTGAATCGGGCGCAGCATCACGACGAAGAAGCGCGCAAGATAGGCCATCAGGATGATCCAGATCGTGCCATAAAGCGTGAGGTCGGTGAACGGCAGGTTCAGGAATGTCAGGATACAGGCGATCGAAAGCACGACCCCCGGCAAGGCATAGGGCAGGTCGATCAAGGCATCCAGAATACGGCTCAGACGGTTGGATCGCCGCTCCATCAACCACGCCAATGGCAGGCTGATCGCCAGCAAGATCACCGCGGCCGAGGTCGCGAGCATCAGGGAATTGCCATAGGCCCGCCGCGTCACGGGTTGCGTGAACAGCACCTCTTTCCACGCCTCAAGCGTGGCGTTTGCAAAGGTCAAAGGAACGCCATAGGCCGGGATCAGCGAGGTTGCCAAAAGCGCCAGCAAGGGCAAGGCGAGGATCACGAAGATAAAGGCCCAGAGGCCGATCTCGACCGGCCGTCGCGCCGCCCCAAGGGTCAGCGCAAGGGGATTTCCCGAAAGACCGACAAGGCCGAAGCCACGGCGCGACAGAACCGCCCGGCTGAACAACACGCCAATGATGGCGACCGCGCCGATCAACAGCGCAAGAACGGCGACCTCGGGCAGAACAGCGGGGCCCATGCCGACAAGCCGCTGGTAAATCAGCGTCGGCAGTGTCGCATAACCCGCAGGAATGCCCAGCATCGCGGGGATGCCGAAATTCCCCAAGGCGGTGACAAACGCCATCGCGCCCCCGGCAATCAGGGAGGGCATCGACAGCGGCAAAACGGTTTGCATCCAGACGCGAAAGGACCCCGCACCGGACATGCGCGCCGCCTCGACCAGATCGGCGGGGATCATCCGCAGGCCGGCGCGCAGGGTCAAAAACACCAAAGAGGCATGTTGGATCCCCAGCAACAGAATGATGCCGCCGGGAGAGTGCAGCGGTTGCGGGCTGCCCAGTGGCGGGGCGATCCCCAGCAGTTTGAGCAGGGTTGAGGACGGCCCGGCCATCTGCATCCACGCCAGCGCCGTGATCTGCGGCGGGATCATCATCGGGACCATCAGGCAAAAGACCAAGGCACCCTTGCCGCGAATATCCGTAAGCGCCACGAGATAGGCAAAGGCGGCGCCAATCAGCACCGACAACAACGTGCCGCCGCCGGCGGTGATCAGCGAATGCAGCAGCGCGGTCCCGGTCGAGGGGCGCGTCAGCACGCTCGTCAGATGGTCGGTGGTAAAGCCGTCACCGCCCGTGACCCCCTCAAACAGCAAGCGCACCACCGGACCCAGCGCGATCAGCGCCACCGGCAGCAATAGAAACGGCAGCAGCCGGTCCAGAGACCGGCCACCACCACGCGCAGGCGTGGACGCGTTCATTTGGCGTTAAACACCTTCGCAAAGCGTTCCTTGTTCGCGGTCGCATCGGCCAGCGCCTTGGCCGGATCAAACGCCATCAGGGTGATGTCGCCGCGTGCGGGGAAGCCTTCGGGGCTGTCCATGCCGTTGCGGGCCGGAATATAGCCCATGTCGACGACCAGATCCTGCCCCGCTTCGCTCAACAGGAAATCGACGAATTTCTCGGCCGCATCCATATGCTTGGTGCCGGCCATGATGGCGACCGGTTCGGTCACATAGGACACGCCCTCTTCCGGGATGATGAAGTCGACCGGAGAGCCGTTTGCCTTGGCCCGGATCGCCAGAAAGTCGACCAGAACGCCATAGGGTTTCTCACCAGCGGCAACCGCTTTGAACGTGCCGCCGTTGCCGCCCTCGGCGCGGGTATTGTTGGCGGCCAGCGCCTCGTAATACTCCCAGCCAAGACCTGGGGTGCCCGTCAGCGTGGCAAGATGGATCAGCGCGGCACCAGAATACAGCGGCGAGGGCATCGCAACAAGATTCGCCATCTCCGGTTTCGCCAGATCCGCCCAAGAGGTCGGCACCGTGTCTGCGCCGGTGTTATAAACGATACCGGTCGTGATCAGCTTGGTAGAGTGATAATAGCCATCCGCGCTGTAGAGCGAGGCATCATAGGCCGCGTCTTCGGAGGACTGATAGGCGGCCAGTTTGCCGTCTTGCGCCAGACCTTCCAGCGTCACCATGTCGGCGATAAGCAAGACGTCCGCCTGCGGTTGGCCGGCCTCGATCTCGGCCGCGACACGCGCCATCAGCTTGGTGGTGCCATCGCGAACCCACTCGATCGTGATATCGGGATTGGCCGCCTCAAACGCATCGACCGTCTGCTGCGCATCGGCGTTGGGTTGCGAGGTGTACAAGGTCAAGGTTTCGGCACTGGCCAAGGTCGGAAGCGCCAGCGCAAGGGTGGCAGCCAAAAGGGAACGGGACATCAGAGTCTCCTGATACGGTTGGTTTCGTTCGAAAGAAAACAGAGGGGGAATCGCCTCTTTCGCCGACTACCTAGTCGCGGCACATTACAGTTCCGTGACACTCTATAAATTATATGATTTTCCCAATTCTCATTGCTTACGCCCACGGCCTTTCATATCCTTTCCTTGGAAATAGAGGCTTCGAACGAACATGCCCCCTTCAGAAACGGCGCGTCGGCGAGACCGCATTGTCAACCTGCTGTCCAGCTATGGAGAGTTGTCCAGCGCGGCCCTGTCGGACATGCTGGACGTCACGGTCCAAACCCTGCGCGCAGATCTGCGCGCCCTGGATGAAGCGCGCGTTGTCCGGCGTCGCCATGGCGGTGTCACACTGGCGACGGCAAGCGAGAACATAGATTACCAACCCCGCTCGACCGTCTCTCGCGACGAAAAGACACGGATCGGGGCCGCGATGGCCGATATCATACCGAACGGCGCCACTGTGGCGTTGGGGACCGGCACAACGGTCGAAGCTGTCGCGCGGGCGCTTGTCGGCCACGTGGGTTTGACCGTCGCCACCAACAACATTCATGTAGTGATGGCGCTGAGAATGGCCCAAGACATCACGATCCTGCTTGCGGGCGGAAAGGTCCGCCTGCGCGACATGGATTTCATTGGCGCGGAAAGCCGGGCATTTTTTGAAGGGCTGCAGTTTGACCACGCCATTTTTTCCGTTGGCGGCGTGTCGGAAACCAGCGATCTGCTTGATTTCAACCTTGATGAAATTCGCGCCCGTCAGGCGATTTCAGGTTGCGCGCAAGAGCGCACTCTCGTCATCGATCATGCAAAATTTGGCCGCAAGGCGCCGCACCGTTGGGGTCGGCTCGAGTCCCTGGATCGGGTGATTTGCGGCGGCACTCTGCCCGAAGCCCTGCTGCAGGCCGCACAAGGATCAACCTGCGACATCCGCCAAGTATAAGGCGCGCCCCATGCCAGAGCCGTTATCCCGAAACGCTCATCGAGCGGCGAAACAGAAACAGGCTTGCGGCGAAGAAACTTAACCCAAGGCCAGCCATCAGCGACAATTCGATCCAGACCGCACCGGGCCCCGCCCCGCGAAATACGACCGCTTTGGCGAAGGCCAGAAAATGCCGCGACGGCAACGCCATCGTCATCCGTTGCACAAGGTCTGGCTGGCTTTCGATCGCCCCCATGCCGCCCGAGAGCATGATAATCGGGATGATGACCATGATCACCAGCAGCGCAAACTGCGCCATGCTGCGCGCCATCGTGCCAAGAAACATCCCGATCGCGGCGGCGGCGGCCAGATAGACCGCGGTTCCGGCAAGCAGCAGGGGCACCGAACCCGCCACGGGCACCTGCAACACCTGCTGCACGACGAAAAGCAGCGAAAGCGTGAACGCCGCCAGCACAACGACGACATTGGCCAGTACCTTGGACACCGCGATCTCGAACGGGGTCAGCGGCATCACCATAAGGTGCTCGATGGTGCCCTGTTCGCGTTCGCGCAGCATCGCCGCCCCGGTCAGCGCAATGGTCAGCAACGAAAGCTGGTTCAGCAGCGACGACACCGCCTTGAACCAAACCGGGTTGCCATTGGGGTTGAAGGCGCGACGCAGTTCCAGCCGCAGGGCGGCCTCGGGCGCATCCGGGCTGCCCGAGAGAAAGGCGCGCGTTTCGGTGGTCAGGATGTTGGTGATGTAATCCGTGCCAAGCTGCGCCTGACTGACCGCCGTGGCATCGACCTCGAGCTGGGCGGCTGGCATCAGGCCTGCGATCACATCGGCCTCGAACCCGGGTGGGAAGCTGAGCACGAACATGATCTCCCCGGCATCCATTCTCAGTGCCACCTGATCGGGTGTAACCAGCACCGGCGGCTGAAACCATGGCGGCCCCAGCGCATCGGTGAGTTGCCGGGTCAAGGCAGAGCTGTCTTCGTCCAGAACGGCAATGGCGGCGTTATAGACCGTGTCACCGGCGCCGCTGGCCTCGAGCATGACGGCGACGACAAAGGACCACATGATCAGGATCACCATCACAGGGTCGCCCAGCACGCTTTTCAATTCCTTGCCAATGAGCCAGAAGATATTTGTCAGCCGCTGCATCATCACGTCTCCTGCTTGCGCAAGGCCAGCACGGCCAACAAGGTCAGGACCGGGCCAAAGGCGGCCAGTCGCAACAGGTGACCGGAAAGTTCGGACAGGCCCAGCCCCTTGGTGAAGGTGCCGACGCTGATCCCCATGTACCAGGTCGTGGGCCAGAACGTGCCCATGATCCGCGCCGCCCCTTCCAACGACGAGACCGGCGTGATCATGCCGGAAAATTGCAAGGTCGGCATCACCGACAGGATCGCCGCCGCGAACACGGCCGTCACCTGCGTCTTGGTCAGCATGGAGACCACAAGGCCGTACCCCGTCGCCGCCACCGCATAGAGCAGCGCCCCCAGCACAAGCGCCACCGGATCGCCCTTGAGCGGCACCCCCAGAACCGTCACCACCAGCGCCGTCAGGATCACGAAATTAAGCAGCGTGATCCCGATATAGACCAGTTGCTTGCCAATCAGGAATTCGACCCGGTTGGTCGGGGTGACATAGAAATTGGTGATCGTCCCGATCTCTTTTTCGCGGGCCACGCTGACCGCCATCAGGATCGCCGGGAACAGCAGCAGCAAAAGCGGCGGGATCGACGGACCGATCGCGGGCAGGCTTTCCATCGCCGGATTGTAGTGAAAGCGTGGGATCAGCTGAGCGGGCGGCGCGGCATCTGGCGCGCGCGGTGTGGCCAGAGTGCGCAGCGCCAGATTGGAGAGCGCATCGCCGCTGGACAACACGTTTGCATGCGCCCCCGCGACATAGCTTTCCACGGTGCCCGCGCGATTGGTGTCAGAGCCATCGATAAGCGCCGAAATTTCAGCTGTCTCGCCCCGCCGCACCGATCTGCCAAAATCAGGTGGAATCTGAATCGCCAGCGCCAGTTCACCACTCGCCATCCGACGGTTCAGCTCATCATTGTCTGAAATCGCGGGTCGTTGAGAAAACCAGACCGATTCCTCGAACCCCGACAGGTAGGCGCGGCTTTCCGGGCTTTGATCCAGATCGAACGCCGCAAAGGGAATGTTGCGCACTTCCTGCGAGATGCCAAAGGACATGATCAGCAGCAAAAGCGCGCTGCCGACAAAGGAAAACACCAGTCGCACCGGATCGCGCCGCACCTGCATCGCCTCACGGGTGGTAAAGGCCAGCAGCCGCTGCAAGCTGAATCGCGACGAGGCTTTGCTGTGCGCCTTGCTGGCGTCCACGGCCAGCAGCCCCTCGTCCGCCGCGGCCTCGGGGGGCTGGGCGTCGATCATATAGGCAATAAAGGCCTCCTCCAGCGTCTCGACGCCGCGCCCTGCGATCAGCGCCTTGGGGGCGTCCGACACCAGAACCTTTCCGGCATGCATCAGTGAGATGCGGTCGCAACGCATGCCTTCGTCCATGAAATGGGTCGAGATAAAGATCGTCACCCCATCCCGGTGCGCCAGTTCCAACAGCATGTCCCAGAACGCATCGCGCGCCTGCGGGTCGACGCCGGATGTCGGCTCGTCAAGGATCAGAATGTCGGGGGCATGGATCACCGCAACCGCCAGCGACAGGCGTTGGCGCACCCCAAGCGGCAGCGATGCGGCCCCTTGATCCAGATAGGGTTCAAGCCCGAAGCGCGGAACGAGTTCGCCCATCCGTTCGGCGGTCAACTCGGCACCCAGATGAAACAGCCGCGCGTGCAACAACAGGTTCTCGCGCACCGTCAGTTCGCCATAGAGCGAGAACGATTGCGACATGAAGCCGACCCGGCGGCGCGCATCAAGGTTTTGCGCATCCACCGGTTTGCCGAAGATCCACGCCTCGCCCTCGGTGGCCGGCGTCAACCCGGTGAGCATCTTCATCGTCGTGGTCTTGCCGCAGCCGTTCGAGCCGAGAAACCCGAAAATCTCGCCGCGCGCGATCTCAAAGCTGACCGAGTCTACAGCGGTAAAATCGCCAAACCGTTTGGTCAGGTTCCGCGCCCGGATGGCAGGGGGACCCGCGTCAGTATCTTTGGCCGGGGGGGTGTAAGCGGGTTTCGGGTCGTCGCCGGATTTGCCCCCCAACAGTGCCACATAGGCGGCCTCGACAGCTTCGGTTTCGGTCCGCTCCATAAGCTCGGCCGGGCTTCCTATCGCTAAAACGGCCCCGGCATTCATCGCCACCAGATGACCAAAGCGCGCGGCCTCTTCCATATAGGCGGTGGAAACCAGCACGCTCATATCGGGACGGTCGGCCCGGATCGCGTCGATCAGATCCCAGAACTGGCGGCGCGACAGCGGATCGACCCCGGTTGTCGGCTCGTCCAGCAGCAGGAAATCGGGGTCATGGATCAGCGAGGCGCAGAGCCCCAGCTTTTGCTTCATCCCGCCCGAAAGCTTGCCCGCCGGCCGATCCATAAAGGGCGCAAGGCCGGTGGCGCGGGTCAACCGGGAAATCTGCGCTGCACGCTCGGCCTTTCCCAGCCCGAACAGCTTGCCGAAGAAATCCAGATTCTCCTGCAGGCTAAGATCGTGGTACAGATTGCGCCCCAGACCCTGCGGCATGAAGGCGATCCGCTGCCCGACATCTGCCCGGTGGCGGGCGCTGGCCATATCGCCGCCCAGCGTTTCGACATGGCCCCACTGCAACCGCTTGGCACCGGCGATCAACCCCATCAACGTGGACTTTCCCACGCCGTCCGGCCCGATCAGCCCGACCATCTTTCCGACCGGCAGGTCCAGTGTCACATCCTTCAGAGCCAGCACCTTGCCATAGCGGTGCTTCACCCCTGTCAGCCTCGCTGCCATCCGTTCCGGGGTGCCTGTCGCGTTCATCGCTCAGTTGCCGTCGCCAACCGCGCCAAGCTGCGGCGCGGGAAGAACCGTGGCGAGGGGCGGCGTCAGCCCCTCGGGCCAATCGAGAACATTGCCATCCGGCCCCGCCAGTCGCACCCAAGCCACACCGCGCACGCCGGTCTTGACCTGCGCAAGGCGCATGGCCACCATCTCCTGCGGAATACGCACGCGGATGCGGAACATCAGGCTTTCACGCTCTGCGATGGTCTCCACCTGTTTCGGCGTAAACTGCGCCTGCGGGGCAACAAAACTGACAACGGCTGGCACCGAGACACCGGGCATGACATCGACAACGATGCGCGCCTCGTCGCCCAGCCGCACCCTTGGGGCGGCGCTGGCGGGCAGAAAGAACTCCATATAGACATCCCCAAGACTGACCAGCGTCAGCACCTTGCCACCGCCGCCCAGCACTTCGCCAGGCTGCGCAAGACGGTAAAGCACGCGCCCGACTTGAGGCGCAAAGAGGGTGCTGTCAGCGATACGCGCCTCGATCTCGCGCAGGGCGGCAGCTTCGGCGTCAACCGCGCGTTGTTTGGCCACGACGCCAGCCTCTGCTGCGGTGCGGCCTGCCGCGGCCAGTTGCGCCTCGGTGCGGCGAATATCCAACTCCTCACCGCTGACCACTCCGCGTTGGTTCAGCGTTTCGGCGCGGGCCAGCTCACTTTGCGACAGCGCAAGCCGGGCCTCGGTTTCCGTTACGCCGGCCTGCGCCACGGCCACCGCCGCCTCGGCGCTGGCAACAGCTGCCTCTGCCCGCATCTTCTGCGCCACCAGTTCCTTGGTATCCATCACCGCCAGCACATCCCCCGGCTGCACCAGATCCCCCTCGCGCACGGAAATGTCCGAAACCCGCCCGGCCAGTCGCGTGGAAATGTCGATCAGATCCGCCTCGATCCGGCCATTGCCACGGGCGAACCCGTCGGGGGGCAGATCGCTGGGCGCCAACAAGACCTTCCAGGCCGCGTAGCCCAAAAAAGCCGCCAGAACAGCGACGACGAGAACGATGGAAATTTTGCGTGACATGGCTTAGAAAACTCCTTCGGAGTCAGGTTGCGGCGCGTCCGGCGGCTGGTCGTGATAGAACCCGACAAGGGCTGCGATGGCCTGATCCGCGGTTTCCACCAGAGTGAACAACTGGCGATCCTGGGGGGCGATCATGCCCTCGGCGACGAGAAAATCGAAATCCACCGCCCGGCTCCAGAAGTCCGGACCGAACAGCACGATGGGCAGCCTTGGCACCTTGCCGGTCTGCACCAGCGTCAGGACTTCGAACAGTTCGTCCAAGGTGCCAAAGCCGCCCGGAAACGCCACAAGCGCCTTGGCCCGCATCAGGAAATGCATCTTGCGCAGGGCGAAATAGCGGAACCGGAAGGCCAGATCAGGGGTGATGAAGGGATTTGGCGCCGGTTCCTGCGGCAAGGTGATATTCAACCCCGCCGAGCGCGCCCCGACATCAAAGGCGCCAAGATTTGCCGCTTCCATGATCCCCGGGCCGCCGCCAGTCACAACCACAAAGTCACGCCGGTCTTCGCACTGAAAACGCAATGATACCAGTTCGCCAAAGCGACGCGCCTCGGTATAGTAGCGTGACAGGCGGACTTGACGTTCGGCACGGGCAATGGCGCTCCGAACTTTTGGATCAGCGGGATCGCCTTGCGCATGGGCGTCTTTCAGGTGCTTTTGCGCCGTATCCGGCGCCACGATACGGGCACTGCCGAACACGACAACGGTTGAGCGGATCGCGTGGTGGCGCAAGGCGCGCTCAGGCTTGATCAATTCCAGCTGTAACCGCAACGCCCGCAGATCCTCATGCGCCATAAGATCCGCATCCGCGTAGGCGAGCCGATACGCCGGATTTTGCCGGATCGTGTCGGTCAATACTGTGCGTTCCTCATTGCTGATCATCGTACCCGCCTTCAAGGTCGACCTTTGATCCAAGCTCTGGCGCGGAGACATTCCAGCCCTTGTCCGCGCGCAGTTTTTCGGCAAATTCCAGCGCTGTTTCGGCCTCGCCATGCACCACAAAGGTCTGTTTCGGTGGCGTCGTGAATCCATCTGCCCAGCCCAGCAGCGCGGTGCGATCCGCATGGGCCGAAAAGCCGTTCAGCGTGTGAACGGCGGCGCGCACGGGCACATCTTCGCCAAACAAACGCACCTGCCGGGCCCCGTCCACAAGACGTCGGCCCAATGTGCCCTTGGCCTGAAAGCCGGTGATCAAAACCACGCATTCGCGGCGGGGAAGGTTCTGGCGCAGATGATGGCGGATGCGCCCGGCATTGCACATGCCACTGGCCGAGATGATGATCGCGCCCGAGCTGATCAGGTTGAGCGCCTTGGATTCATCGACGCTGGCGGTAAACTTCAAATACGGCAGGTCGGCGCCAACCTTGTGCCAGCCCGCCAGTTGTGTCGCCTGCTCGTCGAACAGTTCGAGATGCTGGCGGGTGATCCGCGTGACCTCGGTGGCCATGGGCGAATCCACGAAGACCATCAGGTCATGCAGCCGACCCTCACATGTCAACCGATGCAAGTGATAAAGGATCTCTTGCGTGCGCCCGACCGCGAAGGCGGGCACGATGATGTTGCCGCCTCCGGCCTGACGGGTGTGTTCGACGATGTCGACCAACTCCTCCACTGTCGCCGTCTGGTCCTTGTGATCGCGATTTCCATAGGTGGATTCGATCAGCAGAAAATCAGCCTCTTCGATGACGGTCGGGTCGCGCAGGATTGGCCGCCCCGGCTGCCCCAGATCGCCACTGAACACGATCTTTGTGGTTTTGCCGTTTTCGGTGATCCAGACCTCGATGATGGCAGAGCCAAGGATATGGCCCGCATCGCGGAAACGGCACCGCACCGCAGGGTGCGGATCGAGCATGTCATCATAACCGACCGGCTGAACCTGACGCAGGCATTGCCGCGTGTCCGCCATCGTATAGATCGGCTCGGACGAGGTTGTTTTCTTGCCCCGATGCGATCTGCGTTTGGCCCTCTCGGCATCGAACTCCTGTATGTGGGCGCTGTCCGGCAACATGACGCCAAGCAAATCTGCGGTGGCCGAGGTCGTATAAATCGGCCCCTTGAACCCCGCACGGGTCAGTTTGGGAAGCAGGCCGCTGTGGTCGATATGGGCGTGGGTCAGCAACACGAAACTGATCTTTTCGGGGTCAAAGTCGAACGGTGTGCGGTTGCGATCCGGGGCGTCGCGCCCGCCTTGCACCATGCCGCAATCCACCAAGAATTGCAGACCGTTCGCTTCGATCAGATAGCACGATCCGGTGACCTCTCGTGCGGCCCCTAAAAATTGAATGTTCATGCCATTGCTCCCCCCGTCATTTCACCTGTTTGCGACATGGACATGCCGCGCTGATAGATGGCGAATACGCGTGGCGCATCGGCGCACATCTTTTCCATATCGCCCGAAATCAGCGATCGGGCATGACAAACCTCAAGCTCTGATGGCGGCGCAAGAATTCTTTTCAAACTCAGTATGACTCGCCAGTAGGGAGTAATCAATTACTATCTTTTGAAACGCCACCTGTTCCAGCATCGGCCTCAGGGAAACGACAGGAGAAACGGAACGTACAAATAAAGAGTGTTCTGGTCGCAGTCTTGATTGCCTTAGTCGCCCGGCCCAGCACGGCAGGCGACCTCCTGACGCGAGATCAATGGCGCGAACAGACACCCCCCCCGTTTCGGCACCGCGCGATCATCACAAAAATCGAGACCCGCCCCGCAGATGCCTTGTGCTGCGGTTCAACCTTACACTGCCGCCCGGACAGGCAGTGCGATATCGGCGAGTGTGGAGCTGTTCAGATCCTCCAGAAACTGCGCCTCGGCGTGGCGCAACCGCGCCCGCAAACGGCAACTCCCTGTGATGGAACAGTCGCCACCCTCAGGCCCAAAGCACTCGACCAGCGGCTGGCCCTGTTCAAGCAATTGCACGACATCGCCAAGGCTGATGTCCTCGGGGGGGCGGTTCAACACCGCGCCGCCACCGCTGCCGCGCCGGGTCTCAACGATTCCCCCCCGGGCAAGTTGCTGCATGATCTTGCTCAGGTGGTTTCTGGACAGGTGGAATTCCTCGGCCAGTTCAGCGGTCGAAAACGCCTTGCTGGGCGCACTCGCCATCCGCATCAACATGCGCAGCCCATAATCGGTGAAGGATGTCAGACGCATATGGCCCCGCCGCTGCTTTAAATCGGTATTTACAGTACCTATTATCAGGCGTAGATCTGAAATCAAGTCCTAACACCGGAGACGCCGATGTCACCCACTGCAGCTGAAATCATATCCGCGCGCCCGAGACTCACCGCTGATATCATGGCGCGGACCGGGCTTGACGAGGTCGTCCTGACCAACCTTGTGCACCGCTTCTACGGCAAGGCCCGCAAGGATGCGGTGCTGGGTCCGATCTTTGCCGCGCGCATTACCGATTGGGCCCCGCATCTGGAACGGATGGTGGCGTTCTGGTCCTCGGTCGCGCTGATGACCGGGCGCTATCACGGCGCACCGGTCCCCGCCCATGTCGGCCTGCCGGTCGGTTGGCGCGAGTTCGAGCGCTGGCTGGAGCTGTTTCGCGAAACCGCCGCCGAGACCTGTACCCCCGAAGGCGCCCGCCATGTTGTCGAGCGCGCCGAGCGGATCGCCCGCTCGCTGCACATGGCGATCGAGGACGCGAAACCCCAAACCGTTCCCTCCCTGCAATGAGCGGGATGAAGGCCATGACACCCACGCAACCAGCGGCGGGCTGACCCGATACTTCAGGAGACAGCAAATGCCGCAAAAACCTCCTGTCGCCAAGACGCCCGCTGATCGCCTCCGCATCAAGCGAATCTACGAGGACGCGCGCGCCTCCGACGGCAAACGGCTCCTCGTCGATCGTATCTGGCCGCGCGGGGTGTCCAAGGATCGGGCGCGGCTGCAGGGCTGGGAGAAGGACATCGCGCCAAGCGACGATTTGCGCCACTGGTTTCACACCAATCCAGACCAATGGGACGCGTTCCGCACCCGCTATCGCGAAGAACTGACGAGCAAAGACGATTTGCTCCGCACCCTTGTCGGATATGCAAGCGACGGCGTCGTCACCCTGCTCTACGCATCAAAAGACAAGGCGCATAACAACGCTGTCGTGCTGCGGGACTATCTGCGCCAACGCATGTCGCAGGAGGATGGCGGCTCGACAGTCTCGGGGCTCACCGCACCCACAGGGGGCGCACTGACCGCAGCCACAGGCCGCAAGGGGGGATACCATGAGCGATGATTTCGAAAGCTTTAGATGCAAAAGCGGCTTTTCCTCGCCGCCCTGTTATGCGGCCGAGATTGCGCCGAACTATTTCGACCCGCTGGCCGTCGATCCCGAACAGGCCCGCGACGTCGCCCGCTGGCGCAAGGCCGAGCGGCACCGGCTGCGCTCCGAACGCCAAGTGCTTTCAGTGGCCGATCGCAAAAGCGTCAGCGATGCACTGATTCAGCATCTACGCCAGCTTTTACAGGACAGGTTTGACGGGGCCCGCGGCCTGACCTGTTCGGCCTATTGGCCGATCAAGGGGGAACCCGACCTGCGCCCGCTGATGGCTGAATTGCGCGAAACAGGGGTCAGGATCGCCCTGCCAGTGGTGGAAACCAAAGCCGCCCCGCTGGTCTTTCGCCTTTGGACGCCCGAGACGCGCATGGTGCGCGGCGACTGGAACATTCCCGTGCCACCGCCGGAGGCCCCCGCACTCACCCCTGATATCACGCTGGCCCCGCTGGTCGGCTGGACCAGTGATGGCTATCGGCTTGGCTATGGTGGGGGCTATTTCGACCGGACCTTGGCGGCGCTGACACCGCGCCCCTTTGCCATCGGCATCGGGTTCGAGACCGCGCAGCTCGCGACAATCTATCCGCAACCCCATGACATCGCGCTCGACGTCATCCTGACCGAAACCGGGATCAAAGCTAAATCGACACCCAAGTGAAGCCGACCTCTGAACAGCGGCGGCCCCGCCCGGACTGACCTACCAACAGAGGAGAGCCAGACCGGCGCGGGGCCACGTAGCTTACGATTTTACTTCGGTTTGCGCGGCTTCCGAGGCGGCTTGCCCTTGGGATCAAACCGCTTGGAAACATCGCGGGCATCCGCGGGCGCCCCGGACTGTTTCTTCTTTGGCTTGCCCTTGGGCTTCTGCGCAGAGGCCCCGACGGGCTTGACCACGACTTTGCGCTCTTCCGGCTTCGGCTTGCCCTTGGCACGCGGGGCGCGCTCAGATGCGGGGGCTGCGCTACGTGCCGGTGCTGCGCTATGTACCGGCTTTTCTGCAACCACCGGCTTTGGGGTCGGGGCTGGCGCGCTCACAGGTGCACTAACCGCCGCGCTGGCCGGTGGGGGGGCGTCATTCTCGCGCCGCTTGCCGCCTGCCGCGCTGTCCTTGCGCGGACCACCGGCGTGTCGGGGTTTACCCTCGCTGCCGGGGCCCCGGGGCGGGCGGGCTCTCGCGGTGTCCTGCCGCGGTCCCAACTCGGGCGGGCCATCCAGAAGACGGACCGAGACGCCCTCTTCCAACACGTTGTCCGCCCCCAGGTTCTTCATGAATCCATCAATGACGGCTTTGGAAAGCTCGACAAAGGTTTCGCTGTCCTGCACCCGGATCGCACCGATCCCGGACTTGTCCAGATTACCGGCACGACACAACAGCGGCAGGATCCAGCGCGCCTCGGCCCGATCACCACGTCCGACAGAAAGCGCAATCCAACCGCTCGGACCAAAGCTCCGCTCGGAACGGGCGGCGGGTTTCGCATCCGGCGCCGACAGTTCTTCCGGAGCGGCATAGCGCGACCGGTACAGGCGCAGATAGGCGGCGGTGATGGCCTCGGCACTATGACGCGCCAGCAGTTTCACAGCAAAGGCCGCTTCCTCCTCGGTCACAGGTTCACTCCACGCCGGATCGGACAACAGCCGTTCCTCGTCTTGGTGAACGATATCCTCGACCGAGGGCGCCACGGTCCATTCCGCGGAAATCTTGGCCCACTTCAGCAACCGTTCGGCCTTGTTGACGGCCTTGGGCGGAACGATCAGCGCCGAGATGCCCTTGCGGCCCGCACGCCCGGTCCGGCCTGAGCGGTGCAGCAGGCTTTCGGCATTGGACGGCAGATCGGCATGGATCACCAGATTGAGGTTCGGCAGGTCGATACCGCGCGCCGCCACATCGGTCGCCACACAGATCCGCGCCCGACCGTCACGCATTGCTTGCAAGGCGTGCGACCGCTCGGCCTGGCTCAACTCGCCCGACAGGCTCACGGTGGAAAAGCCACGGTTTGCCAGCCGCGCCGCCAGATGGTTCACCGCCGCCCGGGTATTGGCAAAGACGATGGCGCCCTCGTCATGATGGAACCGCAGCAAGTTGAAGATCGCGTGTTCGCTGTCAGACGCAGCCACCCGCACCGCCTGATAGGAAATGTCGGCATGCTGGCTTGTGCCGCTCAGGGTGTTGATCCGCTTGGCATCGCGCTGGTACTTTTGCGCCAGCTTGGCGATCATCGGCGGCACGGTCGCCGAGAACAGCAATGTGCGCCGCTCTTCCGGGGCTTTGCCGAGAATATACTCAAGATCCTCGCGAAAGCCGAGATCCAGCATCTCGTCGGCCTCATCAAGGATGACCGCACGCAGCCCGCTCAGATCAAGCGCCCCGCGGTTGATATGGTCACACAGCCGCCCGGGTGTGCCAACGACGATATGGGCCCCCCGCTCCAACGAGCGGCGCTCCTGGCGCACATCCATGCCTCCGACACAGGAGGTGACGACCGCCTTGGTCCGCGCATAGAGCCAGGCGAGCTCACGTTTGACCTGAAAGGCCAGCTCACGGGTCGGCGCAACAACCAGCGCCAGAGGCGTCGCCGCAGGACCGAATTGCGTCTCATCCCCCAGCAAGGTCTCGGCGATCGCCAAACCGAAACCAACGGTCTTGCCCGACCCGGTCTGAGCGGACACCAAAAGGTCCGATGCCGCAAGTTCCGGTGCGATCACAGCCTCCTGAACAGGGGTAAGCTTGTCGAAACCATGCTCAGCGAGCGCCTCGGACAGGGGGGTGATCATATCGGGGAAAATCCATTCAAGTGCGGCGGAAAGATCTGGGAAACGGCCAGAGCGGCGCGAGGTCTTTGCCCCTCAGGGCAAAGTATATCGGGTGTTGAGGGGCGCGCAAAATCGGCGATTATCGCCCCTGGCTGAAAAACAGGAACGCCCGTAGCATCGTTGCTACGGGCGGCTCTGTAGGACTGGTTGCGGGAGTAGGATTTGAACCTACGACCTTCAGGTTATGAGCCTGACGAGCTACCGGGCTGCTCCATCCCGCGCCAGTGATGCTTACCTAGTCAAAGCGCCCTGGAACCTCAAGGGCCAAATGGGGTCTTTTTCATAGTTTTGTCATCTTTCTTTCGCCGAAC
>JASJGL010000105.1:0-16184 GCA_033791545.1 Pseudodonghicola sp.
GCCGACGCCCCCAGAGCAAAGGAGACCCCATGCGCGCCCTGATCCAACGCGTCAGCGAGGCCAGCGTCACGGTCGATGGTGACATCATCGGACAGATCGGCCCCGGCCTTTTGATCCTGATCTGCGCCATGCAGGGCGATACTGAGGCACAGGCCGACAAGCTTGCCGCCAAGATCGCCAAGCTGCGCATCTTCAAGGACGAGGCGGACAAGATGAACCGCTCGCTGCTGGATGTGGGCGGCGCGGCGCTGGTGGTCAGTCAGTTCACGCTGGCCGCCGATACCCGCAGCGGCAACCGGCCCGGGTTTTCCACCGCCGCCCCGCCGGAGGAAGGCAAACGGCTGTATGAGTATTTCACCGCCCAGATGGCGGCGCAGGGGGTCGCGGTGGAGACCGGGCGCTTTGCCGCCGACATGAAGGTCGCGCTGGTCAATGACGGGCCGATCACGATCTGGATGGAGGTCTGAATGGACCAACGCAGCACCGCCCTTGCACTTTGGCAATCTGGCGTGGCCGCCGTGGGCGGAGAGGCCGCAACACGGGCGGCGCTGAAGCAGGGCACGCGCCCCGACCGGATCCTTGCCGTCGGCAAGGCCGCCGGAGCCATGGCCCGCGCCGCGCTGGGACGGTTTCCCGACGTGCCCACGCTGGTCGTCACCAAGGATGGCCACGGAGCCGGGTTGCCCGAGGGGGTGGAACTGATCGAGGCTGCCCACCCGGTGCCCGATGCCCGCAGCCTGCGCGGCGGCAAGGCGCTTTACGACGCGGTCGAGGCGCTGCCGGAAGGCTCTGAGTTGTTGCTTCTGGTCTCTGGCGGGGCCTCGTCTTTGGCCGAGGATCTGGTGCAGGGCAAGACGCTTGGGGATCTTGCCGCGCTCAACCACCGCCTGCTTGCCGCCGGGCTGGACATCACCGCGATGAACGCGGAGCGGCGTAAGATGTCGCGGATCAAGGGCGGCGGGCTGCTGGCGCAGTTCCGAGGGGCGCGGGCGCGGGTGCTGGCGATCTCGGACGTGCCGGGCGATGATATCGCTGTGATCGGGTCGGGGATCGGCGCCGCGCCCACGGCCCCCGCCTTTGCCTATAGCGCGCAGATCGTGGCCAGCAACGCGCACGCGCGCGCGTCGGCGGCGGTTGAGGCGCGGGCACGGGGCCTTGCCGTTCTGGCGCAGGACGAGGCGTTGCACGATGAGATTGGGGCGCTGGCGACACGGCTGGGGGCGCGGCTGCGCGCGATGGGGGCCGGCGTGATGATCCTCGGCGGGGAGCCAACCGTGGTGCTGCCCGAGCATCCCGGACGCGGTGGGCGCAATCAGGCGCTGGCGCTGGCACTGGCGCGAGAGATCGCGGGGCGCGAGGATATCACCATCGTGGTCGGGGGCACCGATGGCACCGACGGCCCCACCGAAGCCGCCGGCGGTATCGTCACCGGCGCCACATGGGGGCCGGGCGCAGAAGCGGCGCAGGCCCAAGCCGACAGCGGAACCTATCTGGACAGCCGCGACGCCTTGCTGATCACCGGCCCGACCGGCACCAACGTCATGGACCTGGTCATCGCCCTGCGTGCTTGACAGCTTGCCCGTGCGACGTGAACAGTCGGCGCATGGAGGAGACGCCGAACACCCTGCGCGCGATTGAAGAACTGCCTGATCTGGGCATCCCCCTGTCCGATGGCTGCCGTCTTTCGGCGCGGGTCTGGCGCCCGGTGGATGCGGGCGACGCCCCGGTGCCGGTGATCCTCGAATACCTGCCCTATCGCAAACGCGACGGCACCACCGCGCGGGATGCGCTGACGCATCCGTATTTCGCCAAGCGCGGCTATGCCTGCGTGCGGGTGGACATGCGCGGCACCGGCGACAGCCAAGGTCTGATGACGGATGAATATACCCAGCAAGAACTCGACGACGCGGTCGAGGTGATCCATTGGCTGGCCGCGCAGGACTGGTGCAGCGGCACGGTGGGCATGATGGGGATCAGCTGGGGCGGGTTCAATGCGTTGCAGGTCGCGGCGCTGCAGCCTGCACCGCTCAAGGCGATCATCACGCTGTGTTCCACGGTCGACCGGTTCGCGGACGACATCCACTACAAGGGCGGCTGCCTGCTGAACGAAAACCTCGGCTGGGGCGCGACCATGTGGTCGCATTCCTCGCGCGCGCCGGACCCGGCGCTGGTCGGCGAGGCCTGGCGCGAGATGTGGATGCAGCGGCTGGAGAACGAGCCCTTTCTGCCCGCCACATGGCTGCGCCACCAGCAGCGCGACGCCTATTGGCGCCACGGGTCGGTCTGCGAGGATTACGCGGCGATCAAGGCCCGGGTGCTGGCGGTGGGCGGCTGGGGCGACGCCTATAAGAACGCGGTGCCCCGGATCGTCGAGAACATCCCCGGTGCCAAGGGGATCGTCGGACCCTGGGTGCACAAATACCCGCATTTCGCCGTGCCCGAGCCGCGCATCGGCTTCCTGCAAGAGGCGCTGCGCTGGTGGGATCGCTGGCTTAAAGGGATCGACACCGGCGTCGAGGCTGACCCCGATTACCGCGCCTATCTGATGGACGGGCTGCGCCCCGCCACATGGTATACCGAGCGCCCCGGTCGCTGGATCGCCGAACCCGAGGGCGCGACATCGCATATCCCGATTGAAACGCTGCACCTGAGCGAGGACGGGCTGTGCGACGCCCCCGGCCCGCTTGCCGCGGCAGTGCGTTCACCGCATCATTGCGGCATGGCGGCGGGCGAGTATTGCGCCATCTGGCTGGGCCCCGAGATGCCCGGCGACCAGCGTTGCGACGACGCGCTGTCGGCCTGTTTTGACAGTGCGCCACTGGCGGCGGATCTGGATATCGTCGGCGCGCCGGTGCTGCATCTGCGGCTGCGCGCGGACCGGCCGCAAGCGCAGATCGCGGTGCGGCTGACCCATGTGCACCCGGACGGGGCCTCGGCCCGGATCACCTATGGGGTGCTGAACCTGACCCACCGCGACGGCCATCGCAAGCCGCACCCGCTGGAGCCGGGTAAAAGCTATGACATCGCCGTCCCGCTTGATCAGATCGCCTATCGACTGCCCAAGGGGCACCGGCTGCGCGTTGCCGTCTCCTCGGCCTATTGGCCGCTGATCTGGCCCAGCCCGCAAAGCGCCGAACTGACGCTGGAGCAGGGCCGGATCGAGCTGCCGGTGCGCCCCACCGCCAGCGGCGCGGACTGCGCCTTTGCCCCGCCAGAGGCAGAGGCACCATGGCAAACCCGCCTGTTGCGCGCAGAAAGCCATATCCGCCGGATCGAGACCGACATGGTCTCGGGCACCGTCACGCTGGTGATCGAGGATGACTTTGGCAAACGCGAGGATCTCGACCACGGGATGATCGGTGCCACCATCGCCCGCGAGCGCTGGAGCATCCACCCGGATGATCCGCTGTCCGCCCGGGGCTGGTGCCACTGGAGCGATGAACGCGCGCGCGGCGACTGGCAGACCCGGACCGAAACCACCTGCGAAATGTGGTCCGACGCCACGCATTTTCACCTGCGCGCCACACTCGAATCCTATGAGGGCGAGGTGCGCGTCCACCACAGAGAGGTCGCAGACAGCATATCACGTGACGCAAACTGACCGCCCGCCGGGAATAAGGGTTGCGACAACTGGGTAAATGAGCGACGTTTGACGCAATGGTCAATAAACCTGCGCGCTAGACGTAGACGACAAAACGGGAGACCTGAATGCATAACAATCTGAAATTTTTCGCCAACAGCGTAATCGCGGGCCGGATGACACGGCGCGAATTCATGGGCCGCGCGGCTGCGCTGGGCCTGACGGCTGCGGCGGCCAACACCCTGATGTCAAAGGCGGCCTATGCTGCCGGGCCTCAGAAGGGCGGCACCATCAAGGTCGGGATCCAGGGCGGCAGCGCCTCCGACAGCCTTGACCCGGCCTTGGCAACCAACGCCACCATGAGCCAGATCCAGCGCATGTGGGGCGAGCCTCTGGTCGAACTCGGCGACGAGGGCGGGCTGGTCGGCAAGGTTGCCGAAAGCTACAGTTCGACCCCGGACGCGATGACCTGGAGCTTCAAGATCCGCCCGGACATCACCTTCTCGAACGGTAAGACCGTGACGGCGCAAGATGTGCTGGCCACGCTGGAACGCCATTCCGGCGACGAAACCAAATCCGGCGCGCTGGGTCTGCTGCGCGGGATCAAGAACATGACGGCCGAGGACGGTGTCTTTGTGCTGGAACTGGATCAGGCCAACGCCGACCTGCCCTATCTGATGGCCGACTATCACCTGATGATCCAGCCGAACGGCGGCAAGGACGACCCGGCCGCAGCGATTGGCAGCGGTCCGTATCTGCTGAAATCGGCCGATCCGGGCGTGCGGTTCGTGTTCGAAAAGAACCCGAACTATTGGGACAGCGACTTGGGTCACGCCGAAACCATCGAGTTGATCGTGATCAACGACGACACCGCCCGCGTCGCAGCGCTGCAATCGGGTCAGGTCGATATGATCAACCGGGTGCCGCCGCGCACCGCCGGGCTGATCGCGCGCGCGCCCAATATCGACGTGCGGTCGAAATCGGGTCCGGGCCACTATGTGTTCATCGCCCATTGCAACACGGCGCCGTTTGACAACAACGATGTGCGCATGGCGCTGAAATACGGCATCAACCGTCAGGAAATGGTCGACAAGATCCTGTTCGGCTATGGCACGGTCGGCAACGACACGCCGATCAACGCCGCCTATCCGCTTTTCACCGCGCTTGAGCAGCGCACCTATGATCCCGACAAAGCCAAGTTCCACATGAAAAAGTCGGGCTATGACGGCTCGATCCTGCTGCGGACCTCGGACAACTCCTTTCCCGGGGCACCGGATGCGGCGGCGCTGTTCCAGCAAAGCTGCAGCGCATCGGGGATCAATCTGGAGATCAAGCGCGAGCCGAACGACGGCTACTGGTCAGAAGTGTGGAACGCCAAACCGTTCTGTACCTCGTACTGGGGCGGACGCCCGACCCAGGACCAGATGTTCTCGACCGCCTATCTGTCGACCGCCGACTGGAACGACACAAGGTTCAAGAACGAAAAGTTCGACCAACTGCTGATCGCCGCCCGCGCCGAGCTGGACGAGCCCAAGCGCAAGCAGATGTATGCGGACATGTCGCTGATCGTGCACAATGAAGGCGGGCTGATCTGCCCGATGTTCAACGACTTCCTCGATGCGACCAGTGATCGCGTGACGGGTTGGGGTGGTGGCACCTCCGGCTTTGAGCTGATGAACTTCTACGCTCCGATGAGAATGTGGGTGGCCGCCTGACATGGGCTCCGCTTTAAAACTGGTGGCCCAGCGCGTTGCGCTGGGCCTTCTTCTGTTGCTGCTGGTCTCCGGGCTGATCTTTACTGGCACGCAGATCCTGCCCGGCGATGTCGCGCAGTCGATTCTGGGCCAATCGGCCACCCCCGAGGCGCTCGCCAACATGCGCCGCGATCTGGGCCTGAACGAGCCTGCCCTCACCCGGTATCTCAGCTGGCTTTTCAATGCGCTGCAGGGCGATCTGGGCACGGCGCTGACCAATGGTCAGGACATTGCACAGAGCATCTCTGGCCGGATGAAGAACACGCTTTTCCTTGCCTTCTGGGCTGCGATCATCGCGGTACCGCTGGCAATCTTTCTCGGCCTGCTTGCCGTGCGCTATCGCGACCGCTGGCCGGACAAGGTGATCTCGGCGGTCACGCTGGCCTCGATCTCGATCCCAGAATTTCTGATCGGCTATGTCATCATGTATATCGTCGGGGTCAAGCTGCGCTGGTTCCCCTCGGTGGCGATGATCAATGACAGCATGAGTCTGGGCGAAAAGCTGTCGTCCATCGCGATGCCGGTGATGGTGCTGACGCTGGTGGTGCTGGCGCATATGATGCGCATGACCCGCGCCGCGATCCTCAACGTGATGCAATCGGCCTATATCGAAACCGCCGAACTCAAGGGGCTGAACCGGTTCCAGGTGATCTTTCGCCACGCCTTCCCGAACTCGATCGCACCGATCGTCAATGTCGTGATGCTGAACCTGGCCTATCTGGTGGTGGGCGTCGTGGTGATCGAGGTGGTCTTTACCTATCCCGGGATGGGGCAATATCTGGTCGATCATGTCGCCAAGCGCGACGTGCCGGTGGTGCAGGCCTGCGGGCTACTGTTTGCCGCCGTCTATATCGGGCTGAACATGGTGGCCGATATCGTCTCGATCCTGTCCAACCCGCGATTGAGGCATCCCAAATGAGCCGGATCCCCGTTGCCGCCGCGGTCGGCCTGTTCTTCACCGCGCTTTACTTTCTGGCCGCGATCTTCGCGCCGCTGCTGGCCCCCTATGGTGTGGCCGAGGTGGTCGGCGACGTGTGGGAGCCCTCCAGCGCCACGCACTGGCTGGGCACCGACAATATCGGGCGCGATCTGCTGACGCGGCTGATCTATGGCGGGCGCACCACGATCTTCATCGCCACGACCGCCACGATCCTCAGCTTTACCACCGGCGCGACGCTAGGCTTTCTTGCCGCCGTTCTGGGCGGCTGGGCCGATCAGGTGATGTCGCGCGCGATTGATCTGCTGATGTCGATCCCGACGCTGATCTTCGCCCTTGTGGTGCTCTCGGTCATGCCGGTCACCCTGCCGGTGCTGATCCTTGTCATGGGGCTGCTGGATTCCACCCGCGTCTATCGGCTCGCCCGCGCCGTCGCCGTGGACATCAACGTGATGGACTATGTCGAGGCCGCAAAGCTGCGCGGTGAGGGGCGGGCCTGGATCATCTTCCGCGAGATCCTGCCAAATGCGCTGTCGCCGCTGGTGGCGGAGATGGGGCTGCGCTTCATCTTCATGGTGTTGTTTGTCTCCACCCTCTCGTTCCTTGGGCTTGGGGTGCAACCGCCCGCTGCCGATTGGGGCGGCATCGTCAAGGAAAACAAGGACGGTATCGTCTATGGCATCCCAGCAGCCCTGCTGCCGGCCGTCGCCATCGCGACGCTGGCGATCTCGGTGAACCTCGTCGCCGACTGGATCCTAAACCGAACCACATCGCTAAAGGGAGGGCGCGGCTGATGAGCACCCCAATGCTCGAAATGCGCGACCTGCGGATCGGCGCCACCGCCTATCCCCCGGGCGAGCCGCCGCAAGATATCGAGATCGTCCACGGCATCTCTTTCACCCTGGAAAAGGGCAAGGTGCTGGGCCTGATCGGTGAATCCGGCGCGGGCAAATCCACCATCGGACTGGCCGCCCTGGGCTATGGCCGGGGCGGGGTGAAGATTACCGGCGGCGAAGTCTGGCTCAATGGCCGCGACATCCTCAAGGGCGGGTTGCGCGGGCTGCGCAAGCTGCGCGGCGCCGAGGTCACCTATGTGGCACAATCGGCCGCCGCCGCCTTTAACCCGGCCAAGAAGCTAATGGAGCAGGTGATCGAGGCCGCGGTGCATCACAACCGTTGTAGCAAATCCGAAGCCGAGGCCCGCGCGGTCGAACTGTTTGCCAAGCTCGGCCTGCCCGATCCCGAAACCTTCGGAAACCGCTATCCGCACCAGGTCTCGGGCGGACAACTGCAGCGCGCCATGACTGCGCTGGCGCTGTGCCCGCAGCCCGATCTGGTCGTCTTTGACGAGCCCACAACCGCGCTTGACGTGACCACCCAGATTGACGTGCTCGCCGCGATCAAAGAGGCGATCCGCGACACCGGTGTTGCCGCGCTCTATATCACCCATGATCTTGCCGTGGTGGCGCAGGTCAGCGACGACATCATGGTGCTGCGCGATGGCGACAAGGTGGAATACGGCCCGACCGATCAGATCATCAATGCCCCGCAAGAGGACTATACCCGCGCGCTGGTCTCGGTGCGCTCGATCAACCACGAGGAAAAATCCCCTACGCCCGATCCGGTGTTGCGCGTCTCGGGAATCTCGGCGCGCTACAAGGGCACAAGCTTTGACGTGCTGCACGATATCTCGGTCGATCTGCACCCGGGCCAGACACTGGCCGTGGTCGGGGAAAGCGGCTCGGGGAAATCGACACTGGCACGGGTGATCACCGGCCTGTTGCCGCCCAACAAGGGCGAGATCGAATTTGCCGGCCGGACCCTGTCACCGGCGCTGGAAGGTCGCCCGCGGGAGGATCTGCGCGAGTTGCAGATGATCTACCAGATGGCCGATGTGGCGATGAACCCGCGCCAGACCGTGGGCACCATCATCGGCCGCCCGTTGGAGTTCTATTTCAACATGAGAGGCGCGGAAAAACGACAGCGCATCAAGGAGTTGTTGGAAGAAATCGAAATGGGGGACGGCTTTCTCGACCGCTATCCGGCCGAGCTGTCCGGCGGGCAGAAACAGCGCGTCTGCATCGCCCGTGCGCTGGCCGCCAAGCCAAAGATGATCATCTGCGACGAGGTGACATCGGCGCTCGACCCGCTGGTGGCTGATGGCATTCTCAAGCTGTTGCTGAACCTGCAAAAGATCGAAGGGGTGGCCTATCTGTTCATTACCCATGATCTGGCCACAGTGCGCGCCATCGCCGATTCCATCGCCGTGATGCATCGCGGCAAGGTGGTGCGCTATGGCCCCAAAAGCCAGGTGCTGAGCCCGCCATTCGACGATTACACCGATCTCCTGCTGTCTTCCGTGCCCGAGATGAAACTGGGCTGGCTGGAAGAGGTGATCGCCCACCGCAAGATGGAGAGCGCCGGAAATTAGGCCGGGCGCGGCCTCTTTCGTTCCCTTCTTCTTGGTACAAATATTCCGGGGTCCGGGGCAGCGCCCCGGTCCCTCCACCAGCCCCCTTCCACCAGCCCTCTCCCCTTCGGGCGATCGACACGGACCAAACCTATGCAAAACAAACTTCTTCTCATCATTCTCGATGGGGTTCCCTGGCGCAACTGGCGCCGGCTGTTTGGCAATCTGGAGGGATGGGTCGCCAACGGTGATGCGCAGGTGTGGAAGATCCGCGCCGTGCTGCCCTCGATCTCAGCCAGTTGCTATGCCTCGATCCACACCGGCGTCGTGCCGGCAGAGCATGGCTGCACTGGCAATGGCAATGTGTTTCGCCTCAGCCATCCGGATGTGTTTTCCCAAGTACGGCAGGGTGGCGGCGTGACCGGCGCGGTGGCGCATTCCTTCTGGTCCGAATTCTTCAACCGTGCGCCTTTTGATCTGGTGCGCGACATCGAATATGACGAAGCGGATAGCGAAACGATCAACCATGGCCGGTTTCACACCATGACCGGCTATGGGCTCATCAACCAGATGACGCCCTCGGACGTGGATCTGTTCGCCACGCTCACCAACCTGTGCCAGCGGTTCGGGCTGGATTACGGCATGCTGCATACCTGCACGCTCGACAGCATGGGGCACCGGTTTTTCCACGACTGTCAGGAAATGGACCACGCCTGTGCGGTGATGGACGAGATGCTGGCCCCGTTCATTTCGAAATGGCGCGCGGCGGGGTATGAGATCATCGTCACCGCCGATCACGGACAGGATGCGCGCGGCCATCATGGCGGCTGCGACCCGTTGCAGCAGGAGGCGGCGCTGTACTATTTCGGACCGGCAAAGGGCCCGGCTGAGGGGGTGGTTCTGGACCAGCTTCAATTGGCTCCAACGATCCTGAAACGGCTCGGCGCGCCGATCCCCGATACGATGAAATCGGCCCCGTTCCTCGGCTGAGGATAAGCTGTGGACAACTTGATTTAGAAAGCGCTGACAAGGCGTTACGCGCGTGACCTGCCCCGATGACAGGGCGCGTGCGGACGATCATGTCGCTGGCTGCTGTGGATAACTTGCAGACTAGGCGCAAATCATCGCATTCCGGCAGATGATGTGCCATTTCCTGTGGATAAAACGACAGGAATTGATCGAAATTGAAAACCCGGAAATTCCCACTGCCTGTGGTCCGCGCCCTCCGCACGCATACCCGCAGTTCAGTCGTAGGGCCAGATTCCCTGCCCCAGTGCCTCGATCGCCACCTCGATCCGCTCGAAACTGTCGCTGGCCCGGGTCGACATGCTGCGCGCCCGCAAATAGCCGTGCACCAACCCCGCCTCGTTGATCCAATGCACCCGCCCGCCTGCCGCCCGCAGCCGTTCGGCATAGACCGGGCCATCATCGCGCAATGGGTCGCAATCGGCGGTCACGATCACCGTGGGCGGCAGTCCGGTATAGTCGTCGTCCTGCAACGGGGCATAGGTCGGATCGCCCACCGGTGCCGCCTGCCCCTCGGCCAGACGGATGTTCTCGTAAAACCGGACCTCTTCCAGCGTCAGCATCGGGGCCTCGGCATTTTCCTGATATGAGGGCGCGCTGCCGTCGCCGCCAAGACCGGGATAGATCAGCACCTGCCCCAGAATCCCGCCAAGCCGCCCGCGCGCATGATGCGCTACGGCGGCGGCCAGATTGCCGCCGGCACTGTCCCCGGCCAGCACCAGATCATCGCCAAACGCCCGCGCCGCCCATTGCGTCGCGCTCCAGCAATCCTCGAATGCTGCCGGATGGGTGTGTTCAGGCGACAAGCGATAATCGACCGCCACCACGCGATAGCCGGTGCGCGCGCAGATCTCGCCACAGACATCATCGTGGGAATCGAGCCCGCCCACCACGAAACCGCCGCCGTGGAAATACATCACCGTGCAGCCCGGATCGCCCGCGCTGTAAACCCGCACCGGCACGCCGTCGGCAGAGACATCGCGCGCCTCGACCCCCTTGGGTCGGCCCTGATGAAAGGCCCGGCACATGGTGTCATAGGCGCGCCGCTGGTCTGCGATGCTGCCCTCGACCGAGTCCTCGGGATAGCTCTCGGCGGTCTTGCGGATAAACTCCCATGTCTGGGCGTCAATCAGCGCCTTATAGTCGCGCGCGTCGCTCACTGTTCCCATTCCCAGGGGCGGGTAAAGTTGCCCAGAACATGGGCCACCTCCTCCTCGTCCGCGCCATGGCGGCGCAGCTGCGCCACCAGCCCGCGCGTCTTGTCATCGCTTACCGAGACAACGCGCGCCTGCAGATCCGCCGCTTTCAGCGCGTCATCATAGACGCGGGTGATCGCCATCTTGCGCAGATCGGGCTTGAACACCTTGCCCACCGCCGTCTTGGGCAGCTCGTCAAGGATTCCGATGAACTTGGGCCGCGCCGCGCGCTCGTGCACGTGCACCTTGCAATGCTCCATCAGCTCTTGCTCACTAACGGTCGCGCCTTCGATCAGCTCGACATAGACGCAGGGCATTTCACCCGCATAGGCATCGGGCTGGCCGATAGCCCCCGCAAAGGCCACGGCCTCATGCGCCAGCATCGCCTCTTCGATCTCGCCCGGGTCGATATTGTGCCCGCCCCGGATGATCAGATCCTTGGCGCGCCCGGTAATCCAGAGATACCCGTCCTTGTCGATCCGCCCCAGATCGCCGGTGCGCAGGTATTTGCCCTCATAGAACAGATCGACGTTCTTGTCGGCCTCGGTATAGGTATGGCCGGCATAGACCCCCGGGTTGGAGATGCAGATCTCGCCGATCTCGTCCACGCCGCACTGCTGCGGGCCGTCGGCGGTGCCGCGCATGATCTTCACATCCGTATAGGGGAACGGGATCCCGATCGAGCCGACCTTTTTCTCGCCGTCCGGCGGATTGCAGGAGACTAGACAGGTGGCCTCGGTCAGCCCATAGCCTTCGACGATGGTCACGCCAGAGGCGCTTTCAAACCGTTTGAAAAGTTCCAGCGGCATCGGCGCGGAGCCGGAAAAGGCGGTTTTGACCGTCGATATATCCGCATCCACTTTGCGTTGCATCAGCGCCGAAACGGCGGTGGGCACGGTGATGATAAAGCTGATCTTCCAGCGTTCGATCAGTTTCCAGAAATTGTCGAACACCCCGTCGCCGCGATAGCCTGCTGGCGTCGGGAACACCACATGCGCGCCGGAGGCAAGCGAGGCCATCACGATCACGTGGCAGGCAAAGACGTGGAACAGCGGCAGCGGGCACATGATGTTGTCCTTCTCGGTGAACAACATCTCGTGCCCGAGCCAGCCGTTATAGATCGCGCCGGAATATTTGTGCTGCGCCACCTTCGGCATGCCGGTGGTGCCGCCGGTGTGGAAATAAAAGCCGACGCGATCTTTGCCACCATCGTCAAAGGACAGCTTTTTCGGCTGTTTTGCCAAGGCCTTACCGAAATCCATATAATCGGCATGGGCGACCAGCGCCTTGCCTTCCAGCTTGGGCCGGGCCAGCGGCACGATCCATGATTTCGGCGGGGTGAGGTAGCGGTTAAGGTCGACTTCCAGCACGGTATCCACGTTTGGGGCGTGGCGCACGGCCTCGACCACCTTTTGCGGCACGTCGGTCTTGGGGAAGGGTTTGAGCGTGACCACGACCTTGGCCCCGGTCTCGCGCAGGATCGAGGCGATCTGTTCCGGCTCCAGCAGCGGGTTGATCGGGTTGACGATCCCCGCAATCGCACCGCCAAGAATGGTCAGCAGCGTTTCGGTGCAATTGGGCAGGACGCAGGCGACCACGTCGGTTTCACCGATGCCGAGCGAGCGGAACAGGTTTGCGGTTTGGCACACCTTTTCAAGCAGTTGCGACCAAGTCAGCGTTTCCGCCTTGTCCTTGGGGCCGGAAAAGATCTGATAGCTGACCGCGTTGTTGTTGGGAAACTTATGCGCTGTTCCCGCCAACATGTGATAGAGAGTCTTGGGCACATCGCGCTCGCTCCAAGGCATCTCTTTTTCGATGGCAAGCCGATCTTCCATTCCGGCAAACGTCATTCCAGCGTCCTCCCAGACCACCCTCATTCCTTGTCGGTAAGGATGATTGGAAACCCCACGAGGCGCAAGGTCAGGCGAGCGGGAAACAGCCGCCCTTTGCGGGTGACGTGACGCCAAGTTCCGTTACGGAACAAAGGGTTTTGAGCCCCCGCGATATATTTCCCCCTGCCGTGACGCCAACAACGGCCTCGGCATCCGCGGTTTGGGGAATTTGGGTGCCGTTTTGTACAGTGAGCGTTGCCGCCGGGTCCCCCGGCGGCAACGCTGTGGAGGCGGTGCGTCTGACAGCGCACCAATAGTACGCCGAAAGCCCCCTACTGCGCCGCCATCGTCCCGTCGGTGAATTGCAGCCGAGCCAGCCGGGCATAAAGCCCGCCGCTGGCGACCAGTTCGTCATGGGTGCCCATGGCGACGATACGGCCCTCTTCCATCACCACGATCCGATTGGCCTTTTTCACCGTCGCCAGCCGGTGGGCGACGATCAGGGTGGTGCGGCTTTGGCTCAGCTCATCGACCGCCTGCTGCACCGCGCGTTCGCTTTCGGCATCCAGCGCGCTGGTGGCCTCGTCCAGCAACAGTACCGGCGCGTCGCGCAGGATGGCGCGGGCGATGGCGATGCGCTGTTTCTGCCCGCCCGACAGCATCACGCCGCGTTCACCGACATAGCTGTCATAGCCTTCGGGCAGCGCGCTGATGAAGTCATGCGCTGCGGCGGCTTTGGTCGCGGCCTCGACCTCGGCGTCGGTGGCGTCGGGGCGGCCGAAACGGATGTTGTCGCGGGCCGAGGCGGCGAAGATCACCGGGTCTTGCGGCACCAGCGCGATGGCGCGGCGGAAATCGTCGCGAGTCATGTCGCGCAGCGCCACACCGTCCAGCCGGATCTGCCCGGCGACGGGATCGTAAAACCGCAGCATAAGCTGGATGATCGTGGTCTTGCCAGCGCCAGAGGGGCCGACAAAGGCCACCGTCTCGCCCGGTTCGATATGCAGCGACACCCCGTCCAGCGCGGCGACCTCGGGGCGGGCGGGATAGCGGAAGGTGACCCCGTCAAAGGCGATCTCGCCACGCACCGGGCGCGACAGCGTCGCGGGCTGGGACGGGTCCTGCACCGCGTCGTCGGCGTTCAGCAGTTCCACCAGCCGTTCGGTGGCCCCGGCGGCGCGCTGCAACTCGCTCCAGATTTCGGAGAGCGCGGCGACCGAGCCCGCGACCAGAACCGAATAGATCAGGAATTGCACCAGCATACCTTCGGACATGACACCGGCACGCACGTCGCGCGCGCCTATCCAAAGCACGCCAACGATGCCGGTGAAGACTAGAAAGATCACGATCACGGTCAGAAGCGCCCGGGTGAGGATGCGCCGTTGCGACACCTGATAGGACATTTCTGTCATCTCGGCAAAGCGGGCGCGGCTGGCCCCCTCGTGGGTGAAGGCCTGCACCGTCTGCACCGCGCCCAGCGCCTCGCCCGCGTTGCCGGAGGAGGCGGCGATCCAGTCCTGATTTTCGCGGCTGATGGTGCGCAGCTTGCGGCCCAGCACCAGAATCGGCACCACAACAGCAGGCACAATCAACAGCACCATGCTGGCAAGTTTGGGCGAGGTCAGCAGCATCAGCCCCAACCCGCCGACGAACAGCAGCAGGTTGCGCAGCGCGATAGAGATCGAAGAGCCCAGCACCGATTGGATCAAGGTGGTGTCGGTGGTGATCCGGCTCAGCACTTCGCCGGTCATGATCTTTTCAAAGAATTGCGGGCTCATGCCGATCACGCGGTCGAACACGGCCTCGCGGATATCGGCCACCACCCGTTCGCCCAGCTTGGTCACCAGCGCATAGCGCAGCCCGGTGCCCACCGCCAGCAAACCGGCAATGCCCAGAGCGGCGAGAAAATAGTGATCCAACAGCTCGCCCGACCCGGTGCGGAAATTGTCTACCACCCGACGCACCGCCAAAGGCAGGGTCAGCGACACCATCGAGGTAAAGACCAGCGCGACAATGGAGGCGAGGATCAGCCACCGATAGGGCCGCATGAAGGGCCAGAGCGCCCCCAAGATCCCGATCTTGCGCGACCGCGCACGATCCTCCTGCGCGCCGGGTGCGGCGGGGGCGGTGGATCTGGAAGTGGATGCGCGGGCCATGGTGGCTCCTTCATCTTGGGTCGGGTGTATTGGGGGGCGGGCGGCCGGGCCTGCCCGTATGCAGTGGACCGTTTCATGGCCGCGTGGGCGGCGAGGGTCAAGGGATCAGTTGCCGCGCCTGCCCCCCGAAGGCCCTGCGCGCGACGTGATGACAGCCCGGTCGGGACAAGACCGTCGAGTTTGCGCGCCATTTTTCCAGCTTGGGCAGGCTTAGGTCGGCTGCGTCCGGGTCTTGCGGGTCAGCCGGGCAAGCACGACGGCCAAAGCCGTATAGCCGAACGCCAGAGCAACCTGCGTTTGTATCGCGCCGGCAATGTCATGCGCCGTGGCCCCCATCTGATCGACAGCGACAAAGGCCGAGATGGCCGAGGACGACGGCACAAGCAGCGACAGGTCGTGCAGGTACTCCGGGATCATTTCGACCGGCCATGAGATCCCCGAGAGAAAGAACAGCGGCATCCCCATCACCACGAGGAAGAACACCACCCCTTCGCGCCACGGAATGGCCAGAGCGATGGCAAATCCCATCGCGATGCAGGCACACAGGAACGGCACCGCAAGCAAAAGCAGCGTTCCAAGATCGCCGGTGCGCGGAATACTATAGAGAAACGGCAGCAACATCTGCGTGAACATGACCCACAGCAGATACAGGCCGAGATAGGCAAGGATCGTGGCCCACATCCGACGCCCGGAGGGCAGCTTGCGCCCCGCGTGCAACAGGCCGATGCCCATCATGAGGGTCTGTTGCAGGATCAACACAAAGGCGGCAGGCACCACATAGCTGGCGTAGCCCCCTTGCGGGTTGAACACAGACACGCTGGTCACCGCCACCGGAGACAGCAGGGTGCGCGCCACACTGTCATCCACGCCCGACGCCGTGAGGCGCGCGTAATTCACCTGTGCCCCCATCGTGCCCGCCACGGTCGCGACGGCCTTGACGACATTGGAGTAGATCAACAGATAGCTGCCATCGCCAAAGGCTGCCACCGGCGAAGGGCTGCTTGCCAGAATATCCCCCTCGAACCCGTCAGGGATGACGACGACACCGTAGACATCGCGGCGAAAGAAGGCGTCCCGTGCGGCGTCCATATTGGACACCGACAGGGTGACATCGACCCATTCGGTCACGTCCATCTCGCGCACAAAGGTTCGGCTGGCGCTGGAGTTGTCTTGATCGATCACCACGACGGGCACGTCGCGCAATACCTCGCCGACATAGGGCTGCGGATACAGGACGCTGTAAATCAGGATCCCGACGATCATCGTGGATCGCGCGTTCTCGTCCCCCAACAG
>JASJGL010000106.1:0-32745 GCA_033791545.1 Pseudodonghicola sp.
AGGCCCGCGCCAGATCGTCGATGCCCAGCGCATAGAGCCCCTCGGCCCCGGCCTGAGCATGGGCCAGAAGCGCGCCATGTTCCGGCAGCATCCGGTCGATATAGAACCGCGCCAGCGCCACCCGCGGCCCGTCTTTTTCGGTCATCGCGGCGGACAGGTGGTAATGCCCGCCCAGCACCCGCGCAAAGGCTTTGAGATAGGGCACGGCCCCGGCGAAACGGTCGTTCATCTCGTCCTGCGCCACCAGCCATTCGGTGGCCTCGCGCAGGGTTTCTGCCGCCTGCCAGACCGGCTCTGCCAGATCCGGCAGGGTGCCGCGGGCGCGCTCTGCCTGTTTCTGGACTTCTTCCAGCAGCCGATAGGCCGCCTCGCCGCCATCCATCATCTTGCGCCCGACCAGATCCATCGCCTGAATACCGTTGGTGCCCTCATAGATCGCGGTGACCCGCACGTCGCGGTAATATTGCGCCGCCCCGGTTTCCTCGATGAAGCCCATGCCGCCATGCACCTGCACCCCGGTTTCGGCAACCCGGATACCGGTGTCGGTGCCGAACGCCTTGGAAATGGGGGTCAGCAGCGCAGCGCGCGCGGCCCAGTCGGGCTCGCCGGTGGCGCCTTGCATGTCGATCGCCACGGCGCAGGCCAGCAGGATCGCGCGCGAAGCGAACAGATCGGCGGCCATCTCCAGCAGCATCCGCCGCACATCGGCGTGATCGACGATGGTCCCCGAGGGCGTCTTGCCCTGCTTGCGCTCCAGCGCATAGGCCAGCGCGTGCTGATACGCCCCCTCGGCGGCGCCAACGCCCTGACCGCCAACGCCCAGACGCGCGTTGTTCATCATGGTGAACATCGCCGCCATGCCGCCATGTTCCTTGCCGACCAGCCAGCCGGTGGCGCCGTCATACTGCATCACGCAGGTCGGAGAACCGTGCAGGCCCATCTTGTGCTCAAGGCTGACCACCTTGAGCGTATTGGCCACGCCCGGGTTGCCCGCGTCATCGGGCAGGAATTTCGGCACCAGAAACAGGCTGATGCCCTTGGTTCCCGGCACCCCGTCAGGCAGCCGCGCCAGCACCAGATGGCAGACGTTGCCGGCGAAATCATTGTCGCCCCAGGAAATAAAGATCTTCTGCCCGCTCACCGCATAGGTGCCGTCGCCGTTCGGCACGGCCTTTGACGACAGCGCCCCCACGTCCGATCCGGCCTGCGGCTCGGTCAGGTTCATGGTTCCGGCCCATTCCCCGCTGATCAGCTTGGGCAGGTACAGATCCTTGAGCGTATCACTGGCATGATGCGCCAGCGCCTCGATCTGGCCTTGGCTCATCAACGGGGCCAGTTGCAGCGACAGGCAGGCCGCGCTCATCATCTCGTTGACCGAGGAGGTCACCGTCATCGGCAGCCCCATGCCGCCATATTCGACCGGCGCGCTCATCCCGATCCAGCCGCCCTCGGCGATCGAGGTCCAGCCCTCGGCAAAGCCGGGCGAGCTGCGCAGCTTGCCGTTTTCCAGCCGGGCGGGCTCCAGATCGCCGTTGCGCTGCAACGGGGCCATCACCTCTTCGCACATCTTGCCGGCTTCGGTCAGGATGGCGCTGACGGTGTCGCCATCGGCTTCGGAAAACCGGTCGGTTGCGGCGACCTGATCATAGCCCACCACATGGCGGAACAGGAATTCATACTCTGAAACAGGCGCGCGATAGGGCATTGACGTCCTCTGGTCTGGGGTGCGCGACACCGACGGGCTTGGCTTTCGCCGGTCGCGCAGCTATGGCTCAACTTTAGTGGGAATACCTATCCCGCCCCGGCCCACAAGCAACCAGAACGCGGCGTCATTGCCATGGCAACCCCCCCGATCCACCACCAGACCCTCCACCTGAGCCCCAGCGCGGCCGATCTGGCCTGCGCCGCCCAACTGCTTGCCCAAGGGCAGCTCGTCGCCTTTCCCACCGAAACAGTCTACGGGCTGGGGGCCGATGCGCGCAATGGCCGGGCGGTCGCCGCGATCTATGCCGCCAAAGGGCGGCCCAGCTTCAACCCGCTGATCGTGCATCTGGCCGATAGTGACATGGCGCAGACCTATGTCGGTTGGAGCGCGACGGCGCAGGCGCTGGCCGAGGCCTTCTGGCCCGGACCCCTGACGTTGGTGCTGCCGCTGCGACCGGGGCACGGGATTTCCGATCTGGTCACCGCCGGGCTCGACACGCTGGCGATCCGGGTGCCCGCCCACCCCACCGCGCGGGCGCTGTTGCGCGCGTTTGACGGGCCGGTCGCGGCGCCCTCTGCCAACCCCTCGGGGCGGATCAGCCCGACCACGGCGGCACATGTGCTGGCCGGGCTGTCGGGCCGCATCGCGGCGGTGGTCGATGACGGCCCCTGCCCGGTCGGGTTGGAATCCACCATCGTCGGGCTGGCGGGTGATCCGGTGCTGCTGCGCCCCGGCGGGCTGGCGGCAGAGGCGATCGAAGCGGTGCTTGGCCACGCGCTTACCCGGCCCGAAGGTGACGGCGCGATCACGGCACCGGGGCAGCTCTCGTCGCATTATGCGCCTGTCGAACGGGTGCGGTTGAACGCCACGGCACCAGATAAAGGCGAGCTGTTCCTCGGCTTTGGCGCGATGGTGTGCGATCTGAACCTGTCCCCCTCGGGCGATCTGGTGGAAGCTGCGGCCAATCTTTTTGGCCATCTGCATGCGCTCGACGCGCGCGGACAGCCGATCGCGGTGGCCCCGATCCCCGACCACGGGTTGGGAACCGCGATCAACGACCGGCTGCGCCGCGCGGCGGCGCCAAGGGGATAGGTCAGGCGGACATTTTCACCTGTTGTGCGGTCTGCTCCGCCCTCTCGCGCAGGCTCACGCCCGCCCGGCGCTTGCCGACAAGGACAGCGGATCGACGCCAAGGGTTTTCAGCGCCGCCTCCCACTTGCCACCATCGGGGGGGCCAAAGACCAGATCGGGATCCGCATCCGTGGTCAGCCAACCGTTCATCGCGATTTCCGCCTCCAGCTGGCCCTGCCCCCAACCGGCATAGCCCAGCATCAGCAGTGCGCGCTGCGGCCCGGTCCCGTTGGCGATATCCTCGAGGATGTCCAGCGTCGCGGTCATGCGAAAGGCCTCGGTCACCTCCATCGAATGCAGGCTGGAGTCATAGTCGCTCGAATGCAGGACAAAACCGCGCGCGGTCTCGACCGGGCCCCCGAAATACACCGGCATCTGCCCGCGTTCCGGCGGATCGGGCTTGATGTCGAGCTGTTTCAGCAGATCGGCCAGACGCAATTCCGCGGCGGGCTTGTTCACGATCAGCCCCATCGCCCCGTCCTTGCCATGGCTGCACAGGAACACGACCGAATGTTCGAAACGCAGATCGCCCATATCCGGCATCGCGATCAGAAGTTTTCCGGTCAGGTCCATGGCGTGCGCTCCGGCTCTGGGGTCTTGTTGCCTCAACATGGCCCCCAGACCGCCAAGGTGCAAGACCGGGCCTCCGGGCTGCGGCAAAACTGCGACTGACGGGCTCGTGACTTGGCATTGCATGCAAGACTCGCCATGTAAGGAGCATGATCAGGATATTCACCACGTTTCTTGTCGCGCTGACGACCCTCATCCCCCCCGCACAGGCCGGCGATGGCGGGCTTGGCAATCTGGTTCAGATCGAGGTTCTGGATGGCGGCCCGACCGCGCGCGGCACCCATATGGCCGCGCTGCGCCTGACCCTGTCGGAGGGCTGGAAAACCTATTGGCGTGCCCCAGGCGAGGCCGGGATTCCCCCCAGCTTTGACTGGCGCGGCTCGCATAATCTGGGCAACGTGGCGATCACATGGCCCGCGCCAGAGGTGTTTCACACCAATGGCATGCGCACCATCGGCTATAAACATCAGATGATCCTGCCAGTCGAGGTGACACCGAGCAACGACGGCCAGCCTGTGCGCCTGCGCGGGCAGATCGACTTTGGTCTGTGCAGCGATGTCTGTATTCCCGGCACGCTGACCTTCGACCAACAGCTTGACCCGCAAGCCGGACGCAACCCGGCCATCATAGCCGCCCTTGCCCAACGCCCCTATTCCGCCGCCGAGGCGCAAGTCAGTGCCGCCACTTGCCGGGTGTCACCGATCAAAGGCGGGCTGCGGATCGAGGCACGGATCACCATGCCCTCGGTCGGGGGCGAGGAAATCGCGGTGATCGAAGCGGGCACCCCCGGCGTCTGGGCCGATGAAACCCGGACCCACCGTCAGGGCAACACCCTGATCGCGGCCAGCGATCTGATCAGCGAAACCGGCGGGGCCTTTGCGCTGAACCGCTCCGATATCCGCATCACCGTGCTGGGCGCACGACATTCGGTGGATATCCGTGGCTGCGACGCGGGCTGAGACGCGGATGACGGCAACGCCCCGTCTTGGTGCCATCGCGGTGCTGGTCGAGGGCGACCGGGTGCTGTTGGCGCAACGAGGCAAATCCCCCGACAAAGGGCTTTGGGGATTTCCCGGCGGCCATGTCGAACCCGGCGAAACCGCCATGGAGGCCGCCCGGCGCGAGCTGCGCGAGGAAACCGGGCTAGAGGCGCGCCCCGTCGAATATCTGACCAACATCGACCTGATCCGCCGCAATGAGGCGGGCGAGGTCATCGTGCAGTACCTGTTGGCCGCCGTGCTCTGCGCCGATCCGGTGGGCACTCCAAAGGCCGATGACGACGCCCAGGACGTGGCCTGGTTTCCGATCGACCAGATCCGCGCCGGGGCCTTGCCGATGAGCGCGCAGGTCGGTGAGGTGATGGAGCTGGCGTTGACCCGCCGCCGGACCTTGTCACAACAGGTCTCGCGGTAGGTAGAGACGCAGCCACACCCCGGGCGAAGAGCCCCGCGCGGGCTCAGCCCGAAAGGCACCGCACCAGACAGTCTCAAGCCCACATCAAGCGCGGCGTGCAGACCGCGCATAGACCAGCGCCGAGACCAGATAGACCGCCAGCACGATCACCAGCGCGCCCACGGCAAAGGCCAGCAGCGCCGCGCGCACCGCGTCCATCCCGCCCAGCACCGGCAGCGCCGCAATCAGGCTCGACGGCAGCCCCCCCTGCACCAGCGCCCAGCCCATGGTCGCCCCGAGCCAGCCCAGCAACAGAACCCCGGCCCCCAGCACCGCACCCCGCAGCGCCCGGTTGGGGCTGTAAAGCGCCCGACGCAGCGCGGTCAGCGGCCGCGACACGTCGTGCTGCATCGCCACCAGCGCCGGCACCACCAACAGCACCAGCACCACGCCGAATCCCAGCCCGTACACCAGCGTGATCACCGTGGGTTTCAGGAACTGCGCCTGCTGCGACTTCTCGTACAGCAGCGGCGCCAGCCCCAGCACCGTGGTCAGCGTGGTCAAGAGCACCGGCCGCAGCCGGTCGGCGGCGGCGTCAATGATCGAAGGGATCAGCCCGCGTTCCTTGGCGTATTCGTCGATGGTGCTGACCAGCACGATGGAATCGTTGATGATGATCCCGGTCATGCCCAACAGCCCCACCACCGTGAACATGCTCAGCGGAACCTCCCAGATGTAATGGCCCCAGATCGTGCCGATCAGGCCAAACGGGATCACCGCCATCACCACCAGCGGCCGGGTCCAGCTGGCAAACACCCAGGCCAGCACCAGATAGATCCCGGTCAGACACAGGATCAGACCGTTGCGCGCATCGCTCAGAAATTCGTTTTCCTGCTCGCTCAACCCCGACAGGGTCCATTCCACCTGCCGTTCGCTGGCGATCTTTGGCAGGATCTCATCTTTGAGCGCCTGCTGGATTTCGGCGGCGCGGGTCGGGTCATCCTCTGAAATATCCCCGGTGACGCTGATCAGCCGCAGCCCGTTCTCGCGCCGCACAGAGGAAAACCCGGTGCGCTGCTCGACGCTGACAAGATCGGCAAGCGGCACATAGATGCCCGCCGGCGCGCGCATCTGCGTGCGTTCAAGGAAATCGGCAGACAGCTCTCCCTCCGGCAGTTCGACCCGGATCGTGGCGCTGCGCGGCCCGTCGGGATAGGTCGCCGCCTCGATCCCGTTCAGCCGGTCGCGCAGGGCGCGGCCCAGCGTGTCGATGGTGAACCCCAGCGCCTGCCCCTGCGCGGTGAGGTCAAGGATCAGCTCTTCCTTGTCATAGGCCAGATTGTCCTCGACCGCCGAGACCTCCGGATAGCGCAACAGCGCCGCCTGCAGATCCTGACTGGCGGACTTCAGGGTTTGTACATCCGCGCCATAGAATTGTACGTCCAGCGCATCGCCACCGGGGCCAGAGCGCCAGCCGCGAAAGCTGATCGTTTCTGCCATCGGGTGACGGCGCACCGCATCTTGCAGTTCTGCCACCAGCGCAAAGCTGGAATAGGGTCGCAGATCGGCGTCGATCAGCTCGATCGAGATGCCGCCCAGCAGGTCGGTATCCTTGGTCTCGACCCCGGCCAGCCCGCGTCCGGCATTGCCGCCGACCTCGGCCATGACATAATCAAGCGGATTGCGGCCATAGCGTTGTTCGTAATCCTTGCCCAGCTCTTCGGTGGCGCGCTGCATCTCGCGCATCATCGCCAGCGTATCGGCCCGCGTCGCGCCCTCGACCATGGCGAAATTGCCGGTGACCGAGCCGCGTTCGGGCGCGTTAAAAAAGCGCCACTGCACATCGCCACGGATAAGCAGCGCCACCTGCCCCGCCAGCACCACGATCACCCCTGCCATCACCACGTAACGCCCCCGGACCACCCAGACCATGAGATGACGGAACACATGATCGCGCACCCAGCGAAAGCCCCGGTTCACCACCCGGTTGGGCAGGTCGTACCAATGTTCCTTGGCCGAATGCGCGATGGCGTGGGACATGTGGTTGGGCAGGATCAGGAAACATTCCACCAGCGAGGCCAGCAACACCACGATCACGGTAAAGGGCACATCCTTGATCAGGTCGCCAAAGCGCCCGCCAATCGCGGTCAGGCCAAAAAAGGCGATCACCGTCGTCATCGTCGCGGCCAGCACCGGCATCGCCATGCGCCGCGCCGCATTCTCGGCCGCCGCCACCGGATGTTCCCCCAGTCGCCGGGCGCGGAAATCGGCGTGTTCGCCGATCACGATGGCATCATCCACCACGATGCCCAAGGTGATGATCAGGCCAAACAGGCTGATCATGTTGAAGGTCAGGCCAAAGGCATACATCAAGGCGATCGCGGCAAACATCGAGGCCGGGATGCCGGCGGCGACCCAGAAGGCGATGCGCGCGTTCAAGAACAGGAACAACAGCGCCACCACCAGCACCAGCCCCATCAGCCCGTTGTCGAGCAGGATGGTCAAGCGGCCCGAAATCGCCTCGGCGCGGGTGCGGATCAGTTCCAGCGTCACCCCCTGCGGCAGGCTCAACTGCATCTCGGCAGCGGCATCTTCGACCAGATGCTGGATCTTGATCGCATCGCCCCGGTCCGAGCGATCCACCCGGATCGACATCGCCGGATTGGCCCCCACGAAATAGCTGCGCGCGCGATCCACGCCTTCGACCCGGATCTCGGCCACCTCGCCGATGGTCAGCTTGGAGCCGTCGGTATTGGAGCGCAGCACGATCCCCGCGATGTCGTCGCGGCTGCGCTTTTCGGTGCCGGTGCGCACGCGGGCATTGGCCCCGGTGACATCGCCAGCCGGGGCGGCGTCAACCTCTGCCGCGATGGCGGCGGCGATTTCGGCCATGGTGATGTCGTGTTCCATCAAGGCGCGCGAGGGCACCTCGACCACCGTTTCGGGGGCGGCGACACCGCGAATGGTGGTGCGGGTCACGCCCACGGCGAACAGCCGCGTCACCAACTCATCCGCGAACAGACCCAGCTGTTCCGGGGACACCGGGCCGGTGATCACCACATCGGTCACCCGGTCGCGCCAAGCGCCGCGCCGGACCGAAGGATCTTCGGCGTCTTCCGGCAGGGTGGTGATCGCATCCACCGCCGCTTGCACGTCATCGGTGGCCTGGGCCATGTCCCAGCCCGGTTCGAAATCAAGCGTGATGCTCGCCCAGCCTTCGCGCGAGACGGATTGGGTGCTCTCCACCCCGTCGACCGCCAACAGCGACGGTTCCAGCACCTGCACGATGGCGCCGTCGACATCCTCGGGGCCGGCGCCCTCCCATTCGACCGAAACGGTGACGGTCTCGACGATCACGTCGGGAAAGAACTGTGCCCGCATGTTGGGGATCGCCGCCGCGCCCAACACCAGCAGCAGCACAAGCAGCAGGTTGGCGGCGGTCTTGTGGCGGGTGAAATAGCTCAGCAGCCCACCGGCCCGCAGCGGAAGATCGCGCGCCATCGCCCTAGCCCCCCATCCGCGATTCGATCCGCTCGACCAGTTGCGCCGGCACCTGCGCGCCGCCCAGTTGGGCCAGGACGCGGACCTTCATTTCCTTGGGCATGCCGGTGTTGGCCTCGACAAAGGCCATCAGCCGCGCGCGCCGCTCGTCGCTGAGGTCCAGCATCGCGGCCTCGGACGGGATCGCCTGCGCCTCTTCGAGCAGCGGGCGCACCCGGATGCCGGCGCCCAAAAGCGGCGTGCGCCCGATAACGACCTCGCGCCCCTCAAGGCCGGCGCCGCGCAGCAGCACATCGTCGCCCTGCCGCCGCACTAGGTCCACCGAAAGGGTCTCAAGCCGGTCTTCGGCCCCGAGCACAAGCACGGTGTTCGCGGCATCCAGCGCCGAGGCCGGCAAGCGCACCACCTGCTCCAACGGTGGTTCCTCGACCGCGACAGTGACGAAATCGCCCGGCTTGAAGCCCGGCGCGCTGTCCAGCCTTGCATAGATCATGCGCCCGGTCTGCCCCGCATCGGTCGCCGCACTGTCGCGACTGATCCGCCCGAAGGCCACCAGCGCTGCGCCGCTCACGTCAAGCGTGGCGGTGACCGGGGCCGGGATCAGATCGCCCGCCCCGTCCAGCAGCCGGGCATATTGCGCGGTTGAAACACGAAACGCGATCTCCAGCGCGTCAGGGTCGATCAGCTCGGCCAGTTTCTCATTGGAGGACACCAGCCGCCCCTCGACCACGGTGACATTGGACAGCGTGCCGTCAAAGCTGGCGGTGATCGTGGTATCGGCCAGCGCCCGCGCAGCATCGGCCAGCGCGATGCGCGCACGGGCCTGCCGGGTTTCCCCCTGATCCACCCGCGCCTCGGACTGGGCCACGACCTGACGGCGCGCCAGAACCGCCTGCCGCGCGGCCGCCAGCGCCAGTTCGGCCACCTCGACCGTGGCGGCGGTGCCGACGCCACGCTCTTGCAGACCGGTCTGTCGCAGGAACGCGCGGTTGCGCAGATCCTCCTGATCGCGGGCGGCAGACAATTCGTCCCGCGCCAGGATCAGGGCGCGGGCGGCGTCGCGTTGTTCTGCCTCGGCATCCAGCAGATCGCTTTTGGCCCGGTCTAGCGTCGATTGCGCATCGGCCGGGTCGAGCTGCGCCAACAGCTGTCCCGCTGTGACGCTGCCGCCATCCTCGAACCCTTCGGCCAGCGCGATCACCCGCCCGCCGACTGCAGCGCGCAGTTCCAGCGTGCGGCGGCTTTCGACCTGGCCAAAGGCAGGGAGAACCGGGGTCACGGTTGCCATCCGGGCGGTCCGCAGATTGACGGCAAAGACCCGCTCGCGCGCTTGTGGCGGGCGGTTGTCCTCGGCCATGCGGCTTTGCACCGCGCCCATCACCAGTTGCCCGGCATAGATCAACAGCGCCAACATGACAGACGCAAGGAACAGCCCGGTCAGACTTTGCCGCAAGAACCGCATTTTCACCTACTCTCCGGGTCGCACACCATGGATACTCTATAAGGTCACCGCACCCCGGAAAAAGCGAGGATGCGTGGGATAACCAAGATGTTATACGACGCCACCGCCTATTTCCGTCGCTGATGTTCGCTCAGGCGCGGAAAAATCTCGACAAAGTTGCAGGGTTGATGGCGATAATCCAGTTGCAGCGACAGGATTTCATCCCAGCCGTCCTTGCAGGCACCGGGGCTGCCGGGCAGCGCGAACAGATAGGTGCCCCCCGCGACCCCGCCGGTGGCGCGTGATTGTACCGCCGAGGTGCCGATCTTTTTCATCGAGACGATGGTAAAGACGGTGGCAAAGGCCTCGATCTCCTTCTCGTACACGTCGCGGTGCGCCTCGACCGTCACGTCGCGACCGGTGAGGCCGGTGCCACCGGTGGAAATCACCACGTCGACCTCCGGGTCGGCCACCCAAGCGCGCAACTGATCGGCGATCTGGTCACGCTCGTCATGCAGGATCTTGCGATCGGCGAGGGTATGGCCCGCCGCCGTGATGCGATCGGCCAGCACCTGGCCCGAGCGATCCTCGGCAAGTGAGCGGCTGTCAGAAACGGTCAGCACCGCGATGCGCACCGGGATGAAGTCCTTGCTTTCGTCAATGGGCGACATGGCGTTCAGGTCCTCTCAAAACTGGCTCTAATAACGGGTGGTCGGCAGGGCGGGCACCCTGCGTGCGCGGGATCATGGCGCGACGTCGAACCAGGTGCCTGCGGGGCCGAGGTTAACCACCTCGGAGGTGCCGACATGGCCGCGCTCGCCCCAGCAGTCGTGGATATGACCGCACAGCACCAGCGGCGGCGCGATGCGCGTGATGGCGGCGCGGATCGCCTCCGAGCCCACCGACAGCCCCTGCGAGGTGCGGTCGGCGACGCCCTTGGGCGGCGAATGGGTGATCAGGATGTCGACACCCTCGCACGGCGCCAGAAGCGCAGCGGCCTCTTCCTCCGTCAGGTTCCAGGACCATGCGCCAAAGGGGGGGGCCGGCACCCCGCCGCCCAGACCGAAGATCCTGAGCCCTTCGACCTCTGCCGCCTCGCCGTGCAGCACAGTGGTGCCGGGCAGGGCCGCAGCCCGCAACTCATCGGCGCTTTCGGCGTTGCCGGGCACCAGCACCATCGGTGCGGTGATGCCCGACAGCAGATCCATAGCCTGATCGAGTCCCTCACGCATGTTGCAATAGTCCCCCGCACCGATCACCAGATCGGCCCCGGCGCTGGCCGCGACCAGATCTGCCGCCGCAGGGCGGGCCAGATGCAGATCGGAAAAGGCAAGAAGTCTCATCGTCTCAACCCTCAGTCTCTCCACTCACTTCAACTTAGCCTGCAATTCCAGCAGATCGGCCCAAGCCTCTCGCTTGGCCGCAGGATGGCGCAGCAGATGGGCCGGGTGAACCATCGGCAGCACCGGCTTGCCCAGCGCCTGTTCCCACGATCCGCGCAACCGCGTGATGCCGCGTTTGCCCAGCACCGCCTGACAACTGACATTGCCCATCAGGACGATCACCTTGGGGTCAATCAATGCGACATGACGCTCCAGAAACGGTTTCATCATGGCAATCTCGTCCGGGCGCGGCTCGCGATTCTGCGGCGGGCGCCACGGCAATACATTGGTGATATAGACATCGGCCTGCCGCGACATCCCGATCGCCGCCAGCATCCGGTCCAGCAGATGCCCGGCCGGGCCGACAAAGGGACGCCCCTCGCGATCCTCTTCCCGCCCCGGGGCCTCGCCGATGATCATCACCGGCGCGCCGGGCGTGCCCTCGGCAAAGACCAGATTGCGGGCGCCTTTTTTCAGGTCGCAGTGTTCAAACCCATCCATCGCGGCGCGCAACGCCTCTATAGTCGGGGCCGCCTGCGCCGCGGCACGGGCAACCTCGACCGGGTCAAGCTTGGGCCGTGGCCGCGCAGTGGCCGGGGCAGTTTCGGCAGCGACTGCCGCCACTTTTGGTACAGGCCGCAGCTTGTCCGGCAAGTCATAACGGTTCACCGGCGTGTCGCCGATGGCGTCGGTCGCTCCCAGCTCGATCTGCCATTCAAGCAGTGCGCGGGCGGTATGAAAGTCAATCTGCGATTCCATGGCCGGACCCTAACGCCGAAACCAGCCCCGCAAAAGCGCATAGCGCGCGGCATTGCGCAGCGGGGCGCATCAATTGATTGAACCTGCAGGACGCCAAAGCCACCAAAGGGGGTGCCACCGATGTTGCCCCGCCTGCCCGGCCTTTCTATAAGCAGACCAGCAGACAAGCCGGAGCGCCGCCCGCATGACCTTTGCCCACCGTCACCTTCTGGGAATCGAACAGCTTTCCCCGCAGGATATCACCACGATCCTGGATCTGGCTGAAACCTATGTCGATCTGAACCGCCAATCGGCCAAACATTGCGATGTGCTGTCCGGTCTGACCCAGATCAACATGTTCTTTGAGAACTCCACCCGCACCCAGGCCAGTTTCGAACTGGCGGGCAAGCGGCTGGGGGCCGATGTGATGAACATGGCGATGCAGGCCAGCTCGATCAAAAAGGGGGAAACCCTGATCGACACGGCGATGACGCTGAACGCGATGCATCCCGATCTTCTGGTGGTACGCCACCCGCATTCCGGCGCGGTGGACCTGTTGGCGCAAAAGGTGAACTGCGCGGTGCTGAACGCCGGCGACGGGCGCCACGAACACCCGACGCAGGCGCTGCTTGACGCGCTGACCATCCGGCGGGCCAAGGGGCGGCTGCACCGGCTGAGCATCGCGATTTGCGGCGATATCGCGCACAGCCGCGTGGCGCGTTCGAACCTGTTGCTGCTGGGCAAGATGGAGAACCGCATCCGCCTGATCGGGCCGCCGACGCTGATGCCCTCGGGCATCGGAGAGTTCGGGGTAGAGGTCTATGACGACATGCGCGAGGGGCTGCGCGATGTCGACGTGGTGATGATGCTGCGGCTGCAAAAGGAACGGATGGACGGCGGATTTATCCCCTCGGAGCGGGAATATTATCACCGCTACGGGTTGGATGCGGAAAAGCTGGCGCTGGCCAAACCGGACGCCATCGTGATGCACCCAGGCCCGATGAACCGGGGGGTGGAAATCGACGGCACGCTGGCCGACGACATCAACCGAAGCGTGATTCAGGAACAGGTCGAAATGGGCGTGGCGGTGCGTATGGCCGCGATGGAATTGCTGACCCGCTCGCTTGCGGCAGGGGCAGCGGCATGAGCGACAGTATGGGCGATGGCGCGCTGATCGTACCCGAGGGGGAATATGGGCGCATCCGGGTGTTTGCGCTGGACATGCCCCCCGAGCGGGCGGATTTCCTGCGCGAACCGGGGGCCGCCGATCAGGTGCTGGGGCTGGCCGGGCTGGACCCGGCGCAAATCGACGTGATCCGCGTTGCCGATCTCGAAGAGTTGGGGCTGACAGGATATCTGACCGAAGGCTGCGGGCTGAGCAATGAGCAGATCGCGCCAGACCGGGCGATGCTTGAGGCGCTGGACGGCTATGTTCTGGTGCTGCGCAGCCCTGCATTCAAAGGGGCCGCCGCCGTGCTGGCACCAGAGCCGGACGTGCGGTTGATCGCCACCTATGACGAACCCAGCCCGGACTGGCGCGCGGAGCCGTTGCGCAGCGACAGCGCCGCCCCCTATTCCGCCCCGCGCCTGTCCCCTCGGGCCGCGCGCGCGCAGGCGCGGCGCATTGGCGGCGGTCTGTTCGCGGCAGTGATCGTGGTGATCGCGCTGCTCCTATGGTGGGGAGCCTCCTGATGGGCACACAGCAGTTCACCGCCGACCGAAGCGCCTATATCCGCACCAATGCCTGGCTGGCGGCGCTGGCCATGACAAGCGCGATGGCGCTGCTGTGGGTCATGGGCAACGCGCATGTCTGGACCGGCGCGGTGGCCGGGCTGGCGGCCATCATCGTGCGCGGCTGGTATCTGGCCTCGGAAGAGCTGACGGCGGTCTGGGAGATGGACGGCGAGCGGATCACCGGCCCCGGCGGGCGGCAGGTGGCGCTGGACCAGATCAGCAAGGTCCGAAAAATGGGCAGTTTTGTACAGGTCATCACCCGAACCGGCGACAAACACCTGATCAAGTATCAGGCCGACCCCGACGCCACGGTGGCGGCCATCGAAAGGGCAGCGGCATGAGCGAGCTTTATTTCACCAACGCCCGCCTGATCGACCCCGAGGCCGGGACCGACGCGCTCGGCTGGCTGCGGGTCGCGGACGGGCAGATCGCGGCGACAGGCGCAGGCGATGCGCCACACGCCCCGGCGGGCGCGACAGTGATTGACTGCGGCGGCAAATGTCTGGCCCCCGGCATCGTCGATCTGGGCGTCAAGGTCTGTGAGCCGGGCGAGCGGCACAAGGAAAGCTATCGCAGCGCCGGGCGGGCGGCGGCGGCGGGGGGCGTGACCACCATCGTGACTCGCCCCGATACCACCCCGACCATCGACAGCCCCGAAACGCTGGAATTCGTCACCCGCCGGGCGCAGGCCGACGCGCCGGTGAACGTGGTGCCGATGGCGGCGCTGACCAAGGGGCGGCAGGGGCGCGAGATGACCGAGATCGGCTTCCTGATGGATGCCGGTGCCGTGGCCTTTACCGATTGCGACCATGTGGTCGCCGACTCCAAGGTGCTGTCGCGCGCGCTGAGCTATGCCCGCGCGCTGGGGGCGCTGGTGATCGGCCATCCGCAAGAGCCGGGGCTGAGCACGGGGGCAGCCGCCACCAGCGGCAAGTTCGCCAGCCTGCGCGGATTACCGTCAGTGTCGCCGATGGCCGAGCGGATGGGGCTGGACCGCGATATCGCGCTGTTGGAGATGACCGGCGCGCGCTATCACGCCGACCAGATCACCACCGCCCGCGCCCTGCCCGCGCTAGAGAGGGCCAAGGCCAACGGGCTGGACATCACCGCCGGGGTCGGCATCCACCACCTGACGCTGAATGAATTCGACGTCGCCGATTACCGCACCTTCTTCAAGCTAAAGCCGCCGCTGCGGGCCGAGGATGATCGTCAAGCGGTGATCGAGGCGGTGCGCACCGGGCTGATCGACGTGATCTGCTCGATGCACACGCCGCAGGACGAAGAGAGCAAGCGGCTCCCCTTCGAGGAGGCGGCGAGCGGCGCGGTCGGGCTGGAGACGCTGCTGCCGGCAGCGATGCGGCTCTATCACGCGGATGCGCTGGACCTGCCGACCCTGTTTCGCGCCATGAGCCTGAACCCCGCCAAGCGTCTCGGGCTGGCCTCGGGCCGGTTGAGCCCGGGGGCCCCGGCCGATCTGGTGCTGTTCGATCCGGACGCACCCTTTGTGCTGGACCGCTTCACGCTGCTGTCGAAATCCAAGAACACGCCCTTCGACGGCGGCCGCATGCAGGGCCGCGTGCTGGCCACCTATGTCGGCGGCGCGCCCGTCTATCGGAGAGACTGATGCCAGAACTCACATCCCCCGCCGCAACGCTGATCCTGTGGGCCGTGATCGGCTATGGGCTGGGCGCGATCCCCTTTGGCATGGTGTTGGCGCGGCTCATGGGGTTGGGCAATCTGCGCGAGATCGGCTCGGGCAATATCGGCGCCACCAATGTGCTGCGCACGGGCAACAAACCGGCGGCGGCGCTGACGCTGTTGCTGGATGGCGGCAAGGGGGCGGCGGCGGTGCTGCTGGCGCGCCAGTTCGCCGGTGAGGATGCGGTAATGCTGGCCGGGTTCGCGGCCTTCATCGGCCATTGCTACCCGGTCTGGCTGGGATTCAGGGGCGGCAAGGGCGTGGCGACCTTTGTCGGCCTGTGGCTGGCGCTGGCCTGGCCGGTGGGGATCGCCTGCTGCCTGACATGGATCAGCGTCGCGCTGTTCAGCCGGATGTCCTCGATGGCGGCGCTGACGGCGGCTGCGGCCTCGACCCTTTGGGCGGTCGGGCTGGGATATGGCCACACCCTTGTGCTCGGCGTCGCGCTGACGCTGCTGGTGTTCTGGCGTCACCGCAGCAATATCACCCGCATCCGCGCCGGAACCGAGCCGAAGATCGGGCAGAAATAGAGCGCGCCGAACCGGGGGGAATAGCTTGGTTCGCGCCTCAGGGGATCAACCGCTCCAACGCGCGGCCATTGGCCCAGGTGCCGTGCAATTCGCCGTTGGGCATGCGCACATAGACCACCGGATACTCTGCCCCCCAGTCGATCCAGATGATATCGCCGTTGCGGGTGCCGCTGCCGTCATAGCTTTGGCCGCCGACACGCCAGCTCAGGTGGACCATGGCGCCCTGCTCGCTTATCGCGACCATACCGCGATAGGGCGAGCCGTCGGGATTGCGCCCCTCGACCCGGTAGCCCCCGGCGATGGACTGTGCCGCCAGCGGAGCGGCCAGTGCGACCATCGCCGCCGCCACCCCGCCCATGAGGGCGCGGCGGCTCCATTTCATGACTGTCATTGCTGCCCCTCCCTGATCTGCCGACATCTTCCGACATCCGTCGGTATCGGGGACAGTCTGGCCCGGAACCGGGCCGCTGTCACCCCTGCCAGCGGATCAGCAGGCGGATCGGCCCCGGGACCGGCCCGGGGCTCACAGCCGCTGAATCAGTAGGCGGAGACGTCGTAAATCCGATCGAGATCGCCGTTCCAGTCACCGTTGTAGTGCTGCAACAGCTCGTCCGCCGGGGTCATGCCGGTTTCGACGCTGTCCTCCAGCGCATGCAGGAAATGACGTTCATCCTGCACCATGCCGCCCAGTCCCGGACGCGCGCGCGCCTTGAGACCGGAGCGCGCGATATCCACGACCTGAGTTGCAAGATCCAGCATCTTGCGCCCGCCGACTTCGGCGTGAAGCCCGTCTTTGGCCGCGCCAAGGCGCCAAGCCTCGCGGGTTTCGGTATCCCAGTCCTTGACCAGATCCCAGGCGGCGTCCAGCGCGCCCTGATCATAGGTCAGCCCGACCCAGAAGGCCGGCAGCGCGCAAAGACGGCGCCACGGGCCACCATCGGCACCGCGCATCTCGATGAATTTCTTCAGCCGCGCCTCGGGGAAGGCGGTGGTCAGGTGATCGGCCCAGTCGCTGAGCGTGGGTTTTTCGCCCGGCAGCGCCGGCAGCTCACCCTTGAGGAAATCACGGAACGACTGCCCCAGAGCGTCGATATATTTGCCGTCGCGATAGACGAAATACATCGGCACATCGAGCATGTACTGCACCCAGGCCTCGAAGCCGAAGCCCTCGTCAAAGACAAAGGGCACCATGCCGGTGCGCGCCGGGTCGAGATGCTGCCAGACCCAGGAGCGATAGGACTTCATGCCGTTGGGCTTGCCCTCGAAAAACGGCGAATTGGCGAACAGCGCGGTGGCGACCGGTTGCAGCGCGATGGCCACGCGCATCTTTTGCACCATGTCGGCTTCGGAGCCGAAATCAAGATTGACCTGCACCGTGCAGGTGCGCCGCATCATGGTAGTGCCGGTGGTGCCGACCTTGTCCATATACGCGTTCATCAGCTTGTAGCGGCCCTTGGGCATCAGCGGCATCTGATCATGGGTCCAGATCGGTGCGGCGCCCAGCCCCATGAAGCCGACGCCGATCTCGTCGGCGATATCCTTGACCTCGCGCAGGTGTTCGTTCACCTCGTCGCAGGTCTGGTGGATAGTCTCCAGTGGCGCGCCCGAAAGCTCCAGCGCCCCGCCCGGTTCCAGCGATACATTGGCGCCGTCTTTTTCCAGCCCGATCAGATGATCGCCTTCGCGGACCTCGGCCCAGCCATAGCGGTCGCGCAGCCCTTCGAGCACGGCCCGTATCGAGCGTTCGCCGTCATAGGGCAGCGGGTTGTGGGTGTCTTTGCAATAGCCGAACTTCTCGTGTTCGGTGCCGATGCGCCAATCCTCTTTCGGCTTGCAGCCGTCCGCGAGGTATTCGGCCAGTTGTTCGTGCCGTTCGATCGGGCCGCCGCCAGACTGGGGGATGGACATTCGCGAACTCCGATACTGCTTGCTTTCGTTTCCGGTGGGCAGTGGTGCGGGGAAATGCCCGGACTGTCAATGCAGCCTTTGATGCGCAAGCCGCATTGGACGGCGTTCCCAGATCACAACCGCATGAGCGTTGTCGCGCTTCAGCTCGGCCAGCATCCGCTCGGTGCGCAGACCCGGCAGGGCGGCGAAGACGTCGAACAGATTGCCAGCACCCTCGGCATTGACCGGGATATGAAGGATCGGGCGGCCCGGTTCCTCCAGCACCCAATGGGCCGGTTGCGCGCTGGGGTCGAGCACCAGCCGCTCCAGATCGCGGACCGAGACCGAACCGCCGGACAGCGGGCCCATATAGGTGATCTCGCCCTCGTCCACCAGAACGACACCGGGGCCGCCCCCGGTGGCGCGAAAGCGGGCGCGTTGAAATCCGATCACGGCGAGACCGGCGCCCGCAATCCCCAGCGCCCAGCCAATCCAGCCCAGCAGACCGCCCGTCCCCAGCGCCCAATACAGCCCCAGCGCCACCACGCCAGCGCCCAGCAGCGCCTCGCGCCAGCGCGCCAATGCGGCGCGGGCCTCGGGGCGGATAAAGCTCATCGCCAATCCCCCAGCGCGGTTTGCCACAGGGTGAGCGCGGCCACGGCGGCGGTATCGGCGCGCAGGATTCGCGGCCCCAGCGCCACGACGTGGGCCTGTGGCAGAGCATGCAGACGTTTGCGCTCGGCAGGTGAAAACCCGCCCTCGGGGCCGATCAGGATCGCCCAGGGGCCCGGCGCGGCGCCCGCAAGCCCCTTGAGCGCGCCAGCCTCGGCCTCGTCACAGAACATCAACCGCCGCTCCTCGGGCCACTCAGAAAGCAGGCGGTCGAGCTTTTGCAGATCGGTGACCTCGGGCACGACGGTGCCGCCGCATTGCTCGGCGGCCTCGATGGCATGGGCCTGCAGCCGGTCTTGCCGGATGCGGTCGGAATTGGTGAACTCGGTCTGCACCGGCACGATCCGCGCCGCCCCCATCTCGGCCGCCTTTTCGACGATGAAATCGGTGCGCGCCTTTTTGATCGGCGCGAACAACAGCCAAAGATCAGGGGGCAACTGCAACGGTCGGCTCTGTTCGACGCAGGCCAGAACGCCGCCGCGCTTGCCCGCCTCGGCCACGGTGGTAAGCCATTCGCCGTCGCACCCGTTGAACAGCGCCACCGGATCGCCCAGCCCCAGCCGCATCACCCCGAAGAGGTAATGCGCCTGTTCCCGCGTCAGAGGAACCGATTGCCCCGCCCCCAGCGGGTGCTCTACATACAGCCTGACTTTTGCCTTCATGCGAGACTACATATGCAACCTGAAAGCCCAATGCCAGACAGGACCGCGACAGGACAGGTCGCAGATGCGGTCAAGGGAAACTGGGTCGACCGGCTGGCACCGCCGGCGACGCGGCCCTATCTGCGGCTGAGCCGCGCCGACCGGCCGATCGGCACCTGGCTGCTGTTGCTGCCGTGCTGGTGGGGGCTGGCGCTGGCGATGCTGTGGGACCAGTCGCCGCGCTGGGGCGATCTGTGGATCTTTGTCGCCTGCGGCTTGGGCGCCTGGCTGATGCGCGGGGCGGGCTGCACATGGAACGACATTTCTGATCGCGACATCGACGGCAGCGTCGAGCGCACACGCTCGCGCCCGATCCCCTCGGGGCAGGTCAGCATCAAACAGGCGGTGGCCTATATGGGGGCGCAGGCGCTGGTGGCGTTTGCGATCCTGCTCACGTTCAACCCCGCCGCCATCGCGTTGGGGTTTTTGTCGCTGCTGCCGGTGGCGATCTATCCCTTTGCCAAGCGGTTCACCTGGTGGCCGCAGGTGTTTCTGGGCCTTGCCTTCAACTGGGGCGCGCTGCTGGCCTGGACCGCGCATACCGGAGCGCTGCACTGGGCGCCGGTGATCCTGTATGTCGCCGGGATCTGCTGGACGCTGTTCTATGACACCATCTATGCCCATCAAGACGCCGAGGATGACGCGCTGATCGGGGTGAAATCCACCGCCCGGCTGTTTGGCGAGGCCAGCCCACGCTGGTTGCGCCTTTTTCTGGTGTTGACGCTGGCGCTGATGGCGGCGGCGGTGATCCTTGCGGTGACGCCGCACGGCTCGGGGCTGGCGCTGGTGCTGGCGCTGGCGGGTCTTTGCGCGATGGGCCTGCACATGGTCTGGCAATTGCGCCAGTTCGACCCTGACGACAACGCGGGTCTGCTGCGCCTGTTCCGCGCCAACCGCGACACCGGCTTGATTCCGCTCATCTTCTTCCTTGTTGCGGTGCTGGCATGATTGCACCCTCGTCGCCCCGACGGTATGACATTCGCATTCCAACGAGTAGAAGACCGATCCGTTGATGCGCATTTCCTCCCTTTTCGCCGTCGGCCTGACCTTTGTTGTCGCAGCCATTCTCAGCCTTGTCGCCGCCGGTTTCGCGGTTTCTGCGGTGGAAGATTCCACCGAGATCGGCGTGCGCCGATCCCTCGACGACGCTGGCCATCACTGGGCCGAAGTCCAAGCCGACGGGCTGCGCGTGATTCTGGCAGGCCTCGCGCCGGACGAGGCGACCCGGTTCAATGCCATCACCGTCGCCGCCAATGTCGTGGACGCCGCCCGTGTCATCGACAACATGGAGATCGCCCCCACCGCCGACCTGACGCCGCCGCGGTTTTCGATCGAGGTTCTGCGCAATGACAGCGGCATATCGATCATCGGGCTGGTGCCGGCGGAAACCGATCGCGACGATCTGGTCGCTGAACTCAAGGATATTGCCGGGACACTGAAGGTGGCCGACCTGCTGGAGACCGCCGCCTATCCCACCCCCGAGGGCTGGGACGCGGCGATGCAATACGCCGTCGAGGCGCTGCGGGCGCTGCCACGTTCGAAAGTGTCGGTCAGCGCCGGTCAGGTCAAGATCACCGCCATCGCCGACAGCCGCGACGCCAAGATCGCGCTGGAGCGCAAGCTGACCCGCGCCGCGCCGGCGGGGCTGCGGCTGGGGCTGGAGATCGCCGCGCCGCGCCCGGTGATCACGCCGTTTTCGCTGCGCTTCATCATTGACGAGACCGGCGGGCATTTCGATGCCTGCTCGGCCGAGACCGACGAGTCGGGCGCGCGCATTCTGGCCGCCGGTCGAGCCGCCGGATTGAGCGGCGACGCCACCTGCACCATCGGGATGGGCGTGCCCTCGCCCAACTGGGCCCGCGCGGCCGAACTGAGCTTGTCGGCACTGGCCAAACTGGGGGCCGGATCGGTCACCTTTGCCGACGCCGATATCACACTGGTCGCGGCGCAGGGCACCAATGCCGGGCTGTTCGATTCGGTGGTGGGCGAGTTGGAGAACGACCTGCCCGCGGTGTTCGCGCTGCACGCGGTCCTGCCCACCCCCAAGGACACAGCCGCTGGTCCGCCGGAATTCATTGCCACCCGTAGCCCCGAGGGGCTGGTGCAATTGCGTGGCCGGCTGAACGACGACAACCTGCGGCGCATGGCCGACAGCTATGCCCGGGCGCGGTTCGGATCGGAAAGCGTCTATACCGCCGCGCGGGTGGTCGAGGGGCTACCGGCTGATTGGCCGGTGCGGGTCCTGGCCGGGCTAGAGGCGCTGTCGAAACTGGCCAATGGGGCGGTGACCGTTTCGCCCGACTCGGTGCATCTGAGCGGAGTCACCCATGACGAAGAGGCCGGCGCCGATATCGCCCGGCTGTTGTCGGACAAGCTGGGCGAGGCCGAGGATTTCACGCTCGACATCACCTATCAGGCGCCGCCTGAACCGGTGACCGCCTCCCCCGCTCCCGAGGAATGCGAACGCCGCCTGAGCGCAGCCCAGGAGACCGGCAAGATCACCTTTGAGCCGGGCTCGGCCACCATCGCGGCGGCCTCGCAGGGCGTGATGAACCAGATCGCCGAAATCCTGACCGAATGTCAGGATCTGCGGCTAGAGATTCAAGGCCATACCGACAGCCAGGGCGGCGAGGAGATGAACCTCACTCTTAGCCAGTCGCGGGCGCAATCGGTGCTGAACGAGTTGCGCGCACGCCGGGTTCTGACCGGAAGCTTTGTCGCCGTCGGCTATGGCGAGACCCGCCCGATCGCCCCCAACGACACCGAAGCCGGGCGCGAGGCAAACCGGCGGATCGAGTTTCGCCTGATCCGGCCCGGCAACGAGGCTGAGGAAGCAAGCACATTGGACGAGGTCGCCGAGGAAACCCCGATCACCCAAGAGGCCGACGAAAACGGGGCCCCCATGGATGACGCAGGCAACGACGAGACCGGCGCGACACCTGAGGCCGACAGCAGCGGAGAGACAAGCGAATGAACAGATCCGAGTTCATCATCACCACGGCGATCATCCTTTTCATCGCCTTTCTGGTCGGCTGGTTCGCCCATTGGCTGCTGCACCGCTTTTCCCGCGTCAATCAAAGCGACGTGGCCGATCTGGACCGAATGAGCCAGGAATTGCATGAGGCCGAGGAAACCCGCGATCAGGCCATCACCTATCTGCAACAGCGCGAGGCGGAGTTGACCAACCAGCTGTCTCAGACCGAAGCCGAGCTGAAGGCGGCGATGGATGGGTTGCGCGAGGTTCGGCGCGAGGCGGAAGAGATGCGCGCACATTTGGACCGCTCCAGACAGGCGCAGTAGCGGGCGCAATAGGCGCGCAAGCCGGTCTTACTAAAACGCGATATTTATGAAACGCAGGGGACGCCGGGGCGGCCCTGAGCCGATGCTGCGGCGCGTACGGTCTGGGCGCGATTACCAGCGTTCGAGGGCGTCTTCGTCCGCGTCCTTGGCGGCGACCCAATCGGCCCCCTCCGAGGTGATTTCCCGCTTCCAGAACGGCGCCCGGGATTTCAGGTAATCCATCAGGTATTCAGCCGCCTCGAAAGCGTCTTTGCGGTGCGCAGCCGCAGTTGCGACCATCATGATGGGCTCGCCCAAGGCCAAGCGCCCATGACGATGGATCACCAGAACGTCGCCCAGTGCCCAGCGGGTCGCGGCCTGCGTCGTGATTTCCCTGATCGCCTTTTCGGTCATGCCTGGGTAATGCTCGATCTCCATCGCCTGCAAGCCACCCCCGGGCAGGTCGCGCACGACGCCGGTAAAGGTGACGATGGCCCCGGCCCCATCCAGATCGGCGGCAAAGGCGTTGGCCTCCTCCCCCAGATCGAAAGCTGCCGTTTGAACCGCGATCCGCATCCGCTCAGCCGCCCGTCATCGGCGGAAAGAAGGCCACTTCGCGCACACCGGCAAGCGGGGCCTCAAAATCGGACAGATCCTGATCCAGCGCCACGCGCAGCGCGCTGAGATCGGCGAAAGCAGCGGCATAGCGATCCTCGCGCGCGCGCAGCTCTTCGACCAGATCGGCCACGGTGGCAGCCCCGGTTTCGACCGTCTCACGCGGCAAGCCGATGCGTTCGCGCACCCAAGCGAAATAGAGAACCTCCATCAGCGCCCCTCCCTCAAATGCGGCAAGGATTTACGTAGGTAATCCAGGCCGGTGATCAAGGTCAGCGCCGCCGCGATCCACAGCAACCACAGCCCAAGCCGCCCGGACCAGACCATGCCATCCTGCATCAGCCGCAACCTGTTCAGATCCTCGACCTCTCCATTCAGGACCTGCTGCAAAAGCGTCGCGTCCATGCCCCAGGAGTTCATCACCAGATGATGCTCGAAGATGCCCTGAGAGAACAGCGTCGCGATCGCGATCATCTGCGCGGTGGTCTTCCACTTGGCCAATTTGGTGACCTTGAGCGTACCGGCGGTGTCGCCGAGATATTCGCGCAGGCCCGAAACGAACACCTCGCGAAACAGGATCACCGTCGCGGGCAGCACCAGCCAAGGGGTCCAGTGCTTGGCCGCATAGCCGACAAGGATCATCAGCGCGATCACCACCATCGCCTTGTCGGCAATCGGATCGAGCATCGCGCCCATCTTGGTTTCCTGTTTCCACGCCCGCGCCAGATAGCCGTCAAACCAGTCCGTCACCGCCGCGCTGACGAACAGCACCAGAGCATACCAATCGGCATAGGGGCGGGAGAAATAGAGAAACATCACGGCAAGACCGGGTGCCGCGAGCAGTCGCAGAAGGGTCAGGGTATTTGGCACATTCCAACGCATGCGCGGACCCTATACGCGCAATTTGAAATGTGAAAGCGGGCGCAGCAGAAATCTGCATTGGGGGCAGGCCACGACGCGCGCATTGTACGGGGCGTGACCGTGGGTTGGCGGTCAAAGGCCCCGCGCCCTAGCCCTTTTCGTGGAAGAAATCATAGACGGTTTCGGCCAGCGTGCCAGAAATGCCATCCACCGCCTTGAGATCGGCCAAATTGGCGCGGCCGACCGCCTTGGCGCTGCCGAAATGCGTGAGCAGAGCGCGTTTGCGGGTGGCACCGACACCGGGAATATCATCGAGCGGATTGGCACTCATCGACTTGGCGCGCTTGGCGCGATGGGTGCCGATCGCGAAACGGTGCGCCTCGTCGCGCAGGCGCTGAACGAAGTAAAGCACCGGGTCATTGTGGCGCAGCGCAAAGGGCGATTCGCCGATGCGGTGAAACTCTTCCTTGCCTTGGTCGCGGTCGATCCCCTTGGCGACGCCGACCATCGGGATATCCTCGACCCCGTATTCCTCCATGATGCTGTACACCGCGCTGACCTGCCCGGCGCCGCCGTCGATCAGCAGCAGGTCCGGCCAAAGCCCCTTGTTGCGATCGGGGTCTTCTTTCAACAGCCGGGTAAAGCGACGCGTCAGCACCTCTTTCATCATCCCGAAATCATCGCCGGGGGTCAGGTCGTCGCCGCGTATGTTGAACTTGCGATAGCTGTTCTTCATGAACCCGTCCGGGCCAGAGACGATCATGCCCCCCACCGCGTTGGTGCCCTGAATGTGCGAGTTGTCGTAAACCTCGATCCGCTGCGGCGGGGCCTCCAGCCCAAAGGCCTCGGCCAGCCCCTGCAACAGCCGGATCTGGGTGGCGCTTTCCGACATGCGGCGGGCAAGGCTTTCGCGGGCATTGCGCAGCGCGCCAGAGACCAGCTCGGCCTTTTCGCCGCGTTGCGGGACAAGGAGTTCGACCCGGCGCCCGGCCTTTTCCGACAGCGCCTCGGTCATCAGATCGGCGTTCTCGATCGCATCTGACACGATCACCTGACGCGGCGGTTCCTTGTTGTCATAGAACTGACCAAGAAAGGCCTCCATCACCTCGGCCGCAGAGACATCGGCACCGACCCGGGGATAGAAATCGCGGTTGCCCCAGTTCTGATTGGAGCGGATGAAAAAGACCTGAACGCAGGCTTGCCCGCTGTCCATATGCAGCCCGATCACATCGGCCTCGGAGACGCCACGCGGGTTGATCCCCTGCGCGGTCTGCACCGAGGTCAGCGCACGAATCCGGTCGCGCAGCGCCGCCGCGCGTTCGAATTCCATCGCGTCAGAGGCCAATTGCATCTGTTCGGCCAGTTCCTCCTGCACCTTGGTGGAGCGGCCCGACAGGAAGCGTTCGGCGTCTCGCACCGCCTCGCCATACTCTGCCTCAGAGATCAGCCCGGTGCAGGGCGCGCTACAGCGTTTGATCTGATGCAGCAGGCAGGGGCGCGTGCGGCTGGTGAACATCGCATCGGTGCAGTTGCGCAGCAGGAACGCCTTTTGCAACTGGTTCAGCGTCCGGTTTACCGCGCCAGCGCTGGCGAAGGGGCCGAAATAGCTGCCCTTCTCTTTCTTGGCGCCGCGATGCTTCTTGATCTGGGGAAACGCGTGATCCTTGGCAAGCAGGATATTGGGAAAGCTTTTGTCGTCGCGCAGCAAGACGTTGTATTTCGGCTTGAGCTGCTTGATCAGGTTCTGCTCCAGCAGCAGCGCCTCGGTCTCGGTCCGCGTCGTGAGAAACATCATCTTGACTGTTTCGCGGATCATCCGGGCGATGCGCGGGGTGTGGCCCGTGGGTCTGGCATAGCTGGACACCCGCGCGCGCAGATTGCGCGCCTTGCCGACATAAAGCACCCGCGCCTGCGCATCGAGCATCCGATAGACCCCGGGAGAGCTGTCGAGGGTTTTCAGATAGCCCTGAATACAGGCATGGCCGACGGGCTGCGGCTGGGCTGCGGTATCTGGGGTGTCACTCATATTCCAAAAATATGATTCTCTGGCCGCGCCTGCAATCTCAGGTGGACGAATTCAAGGAAAAACAAATCCACCGAAGCTGTGGGTAAGTCTGAAGATAACTTCGAGAGTTCCACAAAATATCCTTGTCCCACGGGAGGTTCCTTGATTTGCCTAAAATTTGAGCTCATCTTTAAGGCGCTGAAAACAAAAGAAACTTTTATGGCTCCCGTGCAAGTTTATGAAAACAAAGGGTATTTCTTAACAGTTTGATGACAGAAACGTGAACAGTGCAAAACTTTGGCGGCACCGACTATTCGGGGCCAAGGATATCGCGGGTTTGCCAACCTAGGTGCTGACCGCCATCAACGCAAAGAAGTTGGCCCGTCACCGCAGGCGCATCCAGAAAATACCCCAACGCGGCGGTGATGTCCGCCGCATTGGCACCGCGTCCGCTGATCGTGTTGGCTCTTTGCGCGGCGAAATGCTCCACGCTCTGGCGATGCCCCTGAAGCGTCGGGCCGGGCCCGATGGCATTGACGCGGATCGCCGGGGCCAGCGCCTGTGCGGTCGTACGCGTCATCGCCCAAAGCCCCATCTTGGCGATGGTATAGGTCATGAACTCTGGCGTCAGTTTGCGCACCCGCTGGTCTATCATGTTGACGATCAGCCCCGAGGCCAGTGGTTCGCCGGCATCGTCTAGGGTGGGCTCCAGCCCCTGTGCCGCCATCGCCTGCGTCAGAACGAAGGGCGCGCGCAGATTGCTTTCCATGTGCCGGTCCCAACTGTCGCGGGTGGCAGTCGTGATCGTGTCATATTCAAAGATCGAGGCGTTGTTGATCAGACAGGTGATCGGCCCGCCCAGCGCCTTGGCGGCCGCTGGCAGCAAATCGACGGTCTGCGTCTCCTGCAGCAGGTCTGCCGATAGCGCAACAGCGCGGCCCCCCAGAGCGCGGATCTCATTGGCGGTGGCCTCGGCGGCCTCGCCCGAGGCGGCATAGTGCACCGCCACGTCATAGCCGCGCCGCGCCATGTACAGCGCCATCGCGCGGCCCAACCGCAGCCCCGCACCGGTGACCAGACAACATGTCATCGCATCGCTCCCTGTTTGTGCGGCGGCGGCCCGTTACATCAGAACCGCGCAGACATAGGCGACATATAGCGCGCTGAGCGCGATGCCCCATCTCCGGGTGAGATCGCGACCGAAGAACACGAAGGGCACCAGCAGCAATGACGCCCCCAGCATCACCCAAAGGTCAAAGCGCAGGAATTCGGGATCGACCGGAATCGGGCCGAACATCGTGGCCGCCCCGATGATGGCCAACAGATTGAACATGTTGGAACCAATCACGTTGCCCAGCGCCACATCGGCCTGTTTGCGCAGCGCCGCCATCACCGTGGTCGCCAGTTCCGGCAGTGAGGTGCCCAATGCCACCAGCGTCAGCCCGATCACCGTGTCGCTGACCCCATAGGTCCGCGCAATGATCGAGGCGCTTTCAACCAGCAGGTTGGCCCCGAGCGGCAGACCGATCAGCCCCAGCGCCAGATAGACGCTGATGCGCCAATAGGGCATATCCGGATCGGCCTCTTCCAGCCCATCAAGCGGCGCGGGCTCCAAGGCGCAACTGCGACGGTGCGCCAGCGCATCACGCATCTGGTCCCATAGAACCAGCGCCAGCACGGCCAGCATCACCAGACCAGACAGCAGCGTGAAGGTCCCGGTAAAGGCCAACCCGATGAACAGAACCGTGGCCACCAGCATGAAAACATAAGATTTTCGGCTGTCGCAGGCCCCGGTGTCCATATGCGCAAGAATCGCCGGGATCCCCAGCACAAGCAGGATATTCGCGGTGTTGGAGCCCACCACGTTGCCCAGCGCGATCCCCGGCGCATGATCCAGCACCGCGCGGATCGAAATCAGCAGTTCCGGGGCCGAGGTGCCAAAGGCCACAATGGTCAGGCTGACGATCAGCGCCGGCACGCCCAGTCGCAGGCTGAGATTGACCGCGCCGCGCACCAGCGCATCGCCCGCCAGCAGCAGGATCACCAGTCCGAGACCGGCAAGGAGCCAAACCATCATGAGTGTCGTCCCTTGTGACCACAGGCACAGGGACCGGAGCCGATCCGGAACCGCCCACACCGCGGGCAGCGCATCGAGGAGAGTTTCTTTTGCCCCGGAAAGCGCAGTTTCCCAAACATGGCCAGCACCGCCATCCCGACTAGGAAAAGTGTAACGATCTTGAAAATCACGTCAGAGGCCAAACCGCGCATAGGCCGCGCGTTCCTCGATACCGGCAAGCGCGCCCTGCGCAAGTTGCGCGCCAAAGCGCGGCAGGAACGCGCGGCGCAGACCATAGCGTCGGAACTGCACCTTGTCGCCAAACCGCTCCTGCATTTTGGGCTTGAGATGGGCGACCCCCTCGATCAGGCCCAGATCGGTGGCGCGCTGCGCCGTCCAGATCTCGCCCGTGAACAGGTTGGTCTGATCGTCCAGCTTGTCGCCCCGACGCGTCTTGATCTGGGCGATGAAATTCTCATGCAGATCGCCCAAAAGAACCTTCAGCCGCGCCACATCCTCGGGGTTCTCCGGGCGGAACGGGTCAAGCATGGATTTGGACTCGCCCGCGGTATGGACCCGCCGCTCCACCCCTTGGCGCGCCAACAGGATATGGGCCCCGAACCCGGATGAAATCACCCCGATCGAACCCAGGATCGAACTGGCGTCGGCCCAGATCTCGTCCGCGGCCGAGGCCAGCCAGTAGCCGCCCGAGGCGGCCACGTCTTCGACAAAGGCAAAGACCGGCACCTTGGTTTCTTCCGACAGCCGCCGGATGCGCGCCGCGATCAGCGAGGATTGCACCGGAGAGCCGCCGGGCGAGTTCAACTCGATCGCGACGGCGGCGGGCTTGCCCCTGCGAAACGCTTTTTCAAGCAGCGGCGCGAGGACGGCATCGCTCAGGGTACTGCGTCCGCCGGAGCCGATCGTGCCGGTCAGGCGCAGCACCGAAACAAGCGGCGGGTTCTTTATGAATGGGAGGCGCAATTTCATACTGTCCGATGTAGAATGCCGCCCACCGACAAACAAGGTACCGGTGTGAGAGAAAGACACGCGGCGGGGATTTCACGTCACGTCCGCCAAAAAACCAATCCCCGAACCGATCACGGGTTGCAGCCTGGGCCTCAGCTGCGAATGCGCCAGCCGGTGCGGAAAATCCACCAGATGACCGCCAGGCACAGGAAGGTGAATCCGCCAATCGCCAGCAGGCTAAGCCCCACCGGCACATCCGCCGTATCAAAGAACGACCAGCGGAACCCCGAGATCAGATAGACCACCGGATTGAACAAGGTGATCGTCTGCCAGACCGGCGGCAGCATGGTGATCGAATAGAAAGAGCCACCAAGAAACACCAGCGGCGTGACAATCAGCAGTGGTACCAGTTGCAGCTGTTCGAAATTCCCGGCCCAGATCCCGATGATGAACCCCAGCAGCGCAAAGCTGAGGCAGGTCAGCAACAGGAACGCCACCATCGCCAGCGGGTGGGCGATCTGGAAATCGACGAACAGGGCGGCGGTGCACAGGATCACGGTCCCGACGAACAGCGCCTTGGTCGCCGCCGCGCCGACATAGCCCAGCACGATCTCCAGAAAATTCACCGGCGCCGAGAGCAACTCGTAGATGGTGCCGATAAATTTCGGAAAATAGATCCCGAAGGAGGCATTGGAGATCGACTGGGTGATCACCGACAGCATGATCAGCCCCGGCACGATAAAGCCGCCATAGCCGATCCCCTCGACCTGTTCGATGCGGCTGCCGATGGCGGTGCCGAACACCACGAAATACAGCGAGGTGGACAGCACCGGCGACAGAAAGCTTTGCAACATGGTGCGGAAAAACCGCGCCATCTCGAACCGATAGATGGCGGCAATGGCACCCCAGTTCATGGTGTTCCCTCCGAAACCAGATCGACGAAGATTTCTTCCAGACTGCTCTGACGCGTGTTGACGTCCCGCAGCACCAGCCCCGCGGCGGCAATCGCGTTCAACAAGCCGGTCAGGCCGATACGCTCGGCCTGGGTGTCATACTCGAACACCAGCACATCGCCCTCCGCTGTCAGGCTCAGCCCCGGTCGGGCGAGCGGCGGCGGGATATCGGGGATCGCGGCGCTCAACTGCACCTCGATCTGTTTTTTGCCCAGACGCGACATCAGCGCCGATGTCTGCTCGACCAGCAATAGCTCGCCCCGGTTGATGACGCCGATGCGGTCGGCGATCGCCTCGGCCTCTTCGATGTAATGGGTGGTCAGGATGATCGTCACGCCGTCGGCCTTCAGCTCGGCCACGATGTCCCACATATCCTTGCGCAGCTCGACGTCCACGCCGGCGGTCGGCTCGTCCAGAAACAGCACCCGCGGTTCATGCGCCAGCGCCTTGGCGATTAGAACGCGGCGTTTCATGCCGCCCGAAAGTTCTTTGACCTGCGCATCCTTCTTGTCCCACAGGGACAGGCGGCGCAGGATCCGTTCGATCAGGGCCTCATCGCGGCGATGGCCGAACAGCCCGCGCGAAAACCGCACCGTATTGAGCACCCGCTCGAACGGTTCCAGCGCGATTTCCTGCGGCACCAGCCCGATCAGCCCGCGCGCGGCGCGAAAATCGCGCAGGATATCATGGCCCCCCACGCTGACCTCCCCGGAGGTAGGCGTGGTGATGCCGCAGATGGTGGAAATCAACGTAGTCTTGCCAGCCCCGTTAGGGCCCAGCAGGGCGATGATCTCGCCCTGCTCGATCTCGAGCGTGATGCCCTTGAGCGCCTGAAAGCCGCCATCATAGGTCTTGCGCAAATCGCGGATAGACAGCATCGCGGACATGAAATTCCCTCCCGGTCCGGCCCTTGGGCCGCCCTGTCTGACGCGATCCGCGCCCTCACCTACAGCCGCCTGCGCAAATTGGCTCAGGCTCAGTCGCGGCCCGTGACCCGCTTGAACCAGCCCTTTTTCTCACCGCTCTCGCCCTCGGCAGCCTCTTCACCGACCTCTTCGTCAGCCTCGGCCGGGCCCTCGATCTGCGCCTGCAGGTTCTGAAAGAACTGGTCCGCCATCTTCTTGGAAAAGCCGTCGATCAACCGGCTGCCAAGCTGCGCCAGCTTGCCGCCGACCTTGGCGTCCACCTCATAGGACAGCAGCGTCGCCCCCTCGCCCACCGGGGCAAGTGTCACGGTCGCGCCGCCCTTGGCAAAGCCCGCAGCGCCGCCCTTGCCTTCGCCCGTGATGGTGAGCTTTTCGTTCTCCACCAGGTCGGACATGGTGACCACCCCCTTGAAGGTGGCCTTTACCGGGCCGACCTTCTGCGTCACCGTCGCGGTATAGCCGTCCTGCGGATTACCCTCGACCGCCGAGGCGCCCGGCACGCAGGCCTTGAGCATGTCGGGGTCCAGAATCGCGGCATAAACGGTGGCCGGATCGGCCTTGATCTCGCATTCGTCGCTCATATGCATGGTGCGCAACCTCTCCTCTTGAAATGACAGGTCTACCCGAGGACGCGCCGTGCGCCAAGCGGCCTTGCCCCGGGCCTGCGCAGGAAAATGTCGCAAACCGGCCCTCGCGGGCGCGGCTCAGTCCCAGACCTGTTCCAGATCGGGCAGCGGGATCGCATCCAGCAGCTCGCGCGTATAGGCGGCCTGCGGCGCATCGAACAGCGCCTGGGTCTCGCGGTATTCCACCACCTCGCCTCGATACAGCACCAAGGTGTGACGGCACAGCCTGCGGATCACCGACAGGTCATGGCTGATAAAGGCCAGCGTCAGACCCAGTTCCTGCACCAGTTGCTCCAACAGGTTCAGCACCTGCGCCTGGCTGGAGACATCAAGACCGGAAACGATCTCGTCAGCGAGGATGAAATCCGGCTCGGTCGCAATCGCCCGCGCGATGCCGACGCGCTGACGCTGCCCGCCCGACAGCTCATGCGGATAGCGGCTGCGAAAGGCGCGCGGCAAGCCGACGTGATCCAACGCCTGATCGACCCGCGCCGAGACCCGGTCGAACCCCTGCAACCGCAGCGGCCCGGCAATGATCGCCCCCACCGTGCGGCGCGGGTTCAGCGACGACATCGGATCCTGAAAGATCATCTGGAACCTGCGCCGCAGCGGACGCAGCGCATCCTCATCCAGATGGGTGATGTCCTGCCCGTCGAACCGGATGGCACCGCTATCGGGCTCCAGCAGCCGGATCATCGCCCGGCCAAGGGTGGATTTCCCTGAGCCCGAGCCGCCGACGATGCCCACCACATCACCTTTCGCAATGCTTAGCGAGATACCCTTGAGGATCTCCACCCGCGGCGCCGGTCCCAGAAGCGGTTTATGCGCCAGGTCGGGAAACGACAGGTGCAGGTTCTCGATCTCATAGATCGGTGTGTCAGACATGGGGCTGCATCCTGTCATGGGCGGCGATCTCGGCCTGCACGCCTTCGATCACCGCATCGGGGACCGGGGTCAGGCTAGCATCGGGATCGGTGTATTTCGGCGTCGCGGCCAGAAGGGCGGCGGAATAGGGATGGGCCGGATGGGCGAAAAACGGCTCCACCCGGGTATCTTCCAGCACCATGCCGCCGAACAGCACCGACAGCGACTGGCACACCTTGGAGACCACGCCCAGATCATGGGTGACGAACAGCAGCGCGGTTCCGTGGCGCTTTTGCATCTGCTTGATCAGCTTCAGGATCTGTTTCTGCACCGTCACGTCAAGCGCCGTGGTCGGCTCGTCAGCGATCAAGAGATCGGGCCCGGAAGCAAGCGCCATCGCGATCATCACGCGCTGCGCCATACCTCCCGACAGCTCGTGCGGATACGCCTTCACTCGGGTTTCGGCGTCGGGGATGCCGACCTTGCGGAGCACCTCGATCGCTCGCTG
>JASJGL010000107.1:0-7084 GCA_033791545.1 Pseudodonghicola sp.
TGCCCGTTTTTTGTCTCATCACCCATCGCGCGCGGTCCTTCGTGCCGGGAATGTTGACAGGGCCGGGGCGCTGTCTCACACTCTGCTTGTATACGAACAATAAACGCCATCCAACACCAGTGCGAGGGTCCAGCCATGAGCCTCTATCACCGCCCGGCAAACCTGCACGAGGCGCTTGACGGTTTGGCCACTGCGCCCGCCGTGATCGCCGCCGGCTGCACCGATCTGTTCCCGGCCACCGAAGGCCCCGCGCTCGACGGGCCCGTGCTCGACATCACCGGTATCGCGGGTCTGCGCGGTATCGAGACCATGGATGACGGCTGGCGCATCGGGGCGACCACCACATGGGCCGACATCGCCGGTGCCGCGCTGCCGCCGGGTTTCGACATGCTGAAACAGGCGGCGCGCGAGGTGGGCTCGACCCAGATCCAGAACGCCGGGACAATCGCGGGCAATCTGTGCAACGCCTCACCCGCCGCCGACGGGGTGCCGCCACTGCTGGCGCTCGATGCCTCGGTCGAACTCGCGGCCTCCACCGGCACGCGGCAATTGCCTTTGTCCGACTTCATCACCGGCCCCCGCGCCACGGCGCTTCGGCCCGGCGAACTCCTGACCGCGGTTCATATCCCACGCGCTGCCGGGCAGGGGGCCAGCCGCTTTCTCAAGCTCGGGGCGCGGAAATATCTGGTGATCTCCATCGCCATGGTGGCCGCCCGGATCGTGGCCCGCGACGGGTGTGCGACGCAGGTTGCGCTTGCCATCGGGGCCTGTGGCCCGGTCGCCACCCGGCTTGCCGCTGTTGAGCGCGCCCTGATCGGTCTGCCATTGGCCGATCTGGCCGATGCCATCGACGCGCGCGCGGTCGCTGCCGCGCTTTCGCCCATCGACGACATGCGCGGCGATGCCGCCTATCGCCACCACGCAGCACTGGCGCTGTTGCGCCGCGCCGTGGGGCTGGCTGTGGAGGATCTGCAATGAAGGATATCCCGACGCTCACCCTTACCGTGAACGGGGCCGCGACGCAGATCGACGCCGCCCCCGGACGGCGGCTGTCCGAGGTGCTGCGCGACGGGCTTGGCCTGACCGGCACCAAGGTCGGTTGCGATGCCGGCGATTGTGGTGCCTGTACCGTGCTGCTGGATGGTGCGCCGGTCTGCGCCTGCCTCACCCCGGCGATCCACGCCGAAGGGGCCGAAATCACCACGGTCGAAGGGCTGGGCGCACCGGTGGAGCGGCTCAAATCCGCCTTCCTGCGTCATGGCGCGGCGCAATGCGGCATCTGCACCCCCGGCATGTTGATGGCCGCCGCCGCGCTATTGGCCCGCCCCGGTCCGCCACCTGATCGCAGCGATGTCGAGGCGGCGCTGGGCGGTGTGCTTTGCCGTTGTACCGGATATGCCAAGATCATCGACGCGGTGCTCGATGCCGCAGGCGCAACCCCGCAGGCCGTGACCGCCGCCGCGCCCGCCAGTGGCGCAGCGGTCGGCGCACGGCTGGAACGACTCGACGGTGCACCCAAGGTTGCGGGCACCGAGATTTTCGGCGCCGACTACGCCCCCGCAGGGGCGCTCTGGGTGCGCGCGATCCGTTCGCCGCATTTTGCCGCAAGCTTCACCTTTGGCGATCTCGACGCCTTTGCGGAGCAAACTGGCCTGCGCATTTTTACGGCAGCTGACATCCCCGGCCAGAACGTTTTCGGCACCATCCCCGCCTTTGCCGATCAGCCGGCGCTGGCCGAGGGCACGGTGCGGATGCGTGGCGAGGCGGTGGCGCTTGTCGCCGGGGACAAGACCACGGTCGAGGCATTTTCCCCCGACAGCTTCCCCATCACATGGTCCCCGCAGGCCGAGATACTGGACTGCCCGACAGCCCGCGCCCCGGAGGCCCCCCGCCTGCATGACGCGCGCGAGGGCAACATTCTGATCGCCGGGCTGGTCCATTGTGGCGACCCGGCGGCGGGGTTCGCCGGTGCCGCCCATGTGGCCGAGGGTGCGGCGGAAACGCCTTACGTCGAACACGCCTATATCGAGCCCGAGGCCGGCGCGGCCTGGCTTGAGGGCGATACGCTGGTGATCCAGGCCTGCACCCAGGCCCCGGTGATGGACCGCGACGACACCGCCCGTGTGCTTGGTCTGCCGCCCGAGCGGGTGCGCATCATCCCCTCCGCCACCGGCGGTGGCTTCGGCTCGAAACTCGACCTTTCGGTGCAGCCGCTGATCGGGCTGGTCGCGCTGAAAACCGGTCTGCCCGCCCGGATGACCTACAGCCGCCGCGAAAGCATGAGTTCGACCACCAAGCGGCACCCGGCCCGGATGCGCGCCCGCGCCGCGATCGACACCGACGGCCGCCTGACCGCGATGGAGTTCGATGGCGATTTCAACACCGGCGCCTATGCCAGCTGGGGGCCCACCGTGGCAGTGCGCGTCCCGGTTCATGCCTCCGGCCCCTACAGCATCCCCAACTACCACGCCGAGGCCCGCGCCGTGCATACCAATGGCCCGGTCTCGGGGGCGTTTCGCGGCTTTGGCGTGCCGCAAGCGGCGATCCTGCAAGAGACGCTGTTCGATGATCTTGCGCTCAAGGCCGGGATGGACCGGCTCGCCTTTCGTCGCCTGAACGCGCTGCCCGAAGGCGGGCGCAGCGTCTGCGGACAGGAACTGCACGGCGTCGGTATCGGTATCTGTCTCGACGCGCTGAAACCGCGTTGGGAGGCCGCCGCGCAAGAGGCCGCCGCGTTTAACGCCACGCAAACCGGGCTCAAGCGCGGCATCGGTGTCGCCTCCTGCTGGTATGGCTGCGGCAATACCGCGCTGCCCAACCCCTCGACCGTCCGGCTGGGGCTTACGCCCGAGGGGCGGTTGCGGCTGCATCAGGGCGCGACCGATATCGGGCAGGGATCGAACACGGTGATCCCCCAGATCTGCGCCGACGCGCTGGGCCTGCCGGTCGAGGTGTTTGAGCTGATCGGTCCCGACACCGCGCTGACCCCCGATTGCGGCAAGACCTCGGCTTCGCGCCAAACCGTGGTGACCGGCAACGCCGCCCTGCGCGCGGGTCACGCCCTGCGCGCGCGAATCCTCGCCCTTTCCAACATGGGCCAAGGCGCGCAGATCGCGCTCGCCCCCGGCGCGGTTCTGGTCACCGAGGGCGACCAGCAGCGGCGGATTGACCTTGCGGCGCTTGACGTGGACGCCAACGGATATGCGCTGGCCGCCGAAGAAACCTATGACCCCCCGACCAAGCCTTTGGACGAGAATGGTCAGGGCATCCCCTTTGCGGTCTACGGCTATGGCGCGCATCTGGCCGAGGTCGAGGTCGATCTTGCCCTTGGCACCGTCCGTGTGCACCGGTTGACCGCCGCGCATGATCTGGGCCGTGTCATCAACCCGCTGCTGGCCGAGGGCCAGATCGAGGGCGGCGTGGCGCAGGGGCTGGGTCTTGCGCTGATGGAAGATTATATCCCCGGCCGTACCGAGAACCTGCATGACTACCTGATCCCCACCGCCGGCGACATGCCCCGGATCGACACCATCCTGCTCGAGGCGACAGATCCCGAGGGCCCGTTCGGGGCCAAGGGGCTGGGCGAACACGCGCTGATCCCGACCGCGCCCGCGATCCTCAACGCGATCCGCGATGCGTGCGGCGCCAAGGTGACCCGGCTACCGGCCCTGCCGCACCGGGTGCTGGCCGCAATGCGGGCGGCGGAGCAAACCCCATGACCGAGCGTCGCCCCCACCCCGAAAAGATCCGCTGCGATGCCTGCCCGGTGATGTGCTATATCGCCGAGGGTCGCATCGGCGCCTGTGACCGCTACGCAAACCAAGGCGGTCGTATCATCCGCTGCGACCCGCTCACAGTGCTTGATCGCCGCATCGCCAAGGGCGGTGAGGTCAAACCTTTTCTCAAGGCCGACTGGGATGACAGCCTGTCCGGTGACGCACTTTTCGTCACCGCCGTCGGCGCGGGCACCACATATCCTGATTACAAACCCGCGCCCTTCATCGTTTCGCGCGAGGTCGACGGCGCCGATTTCGTCACCGTGGTGACCGAGGCGATCTTTTCCTACTGCGGCGTCAAGGTGAAGATCGACACCGACCGCCACCTCGGCCATGAGAGCGCGGTGGTGCGCAGCCAAGGCGAGGCGGTGGGCCTGATGATCACCTCTGAATACGGCTCGCAGATGATGTCCCTGGGCGGTGTCGATCACCTGACCGGTGGCTCCAAGCCCGAGGGCCGCATCACCTGCGACACCCTTTTGCGCCTGTGCAACCGCGAGGCGGTTGATCTGAGCGTGGACGGCGGCGCGACGGTCATCGTTCAGGCCGGCCAGCCCCCCATCGTAGATGGTCAGCGCGAGGAACGCATGCGCGTCGGTTGCGGCTCTGCCACCATCGGCATGTTCGCCGACCAATGGCAGGGGCTGGTGGACGAGGTGGTGGTGGTCGATGATCACATCACCGGCGTGGTCAGCGAACATCAGGCGGGCAAGGTGCTGGGCTGGCCCGATACCGGCATCCGCATTCTGGGTCGCCGCTCCACCCCCGGTCGCTATTTTCAGGTCGCCGAACCGGGGCTGGGCTGGGGCGGCACCAATGTCACTGATCCGCTGACCATCCTCGGGGGGTGGAACCCGAAAAAGGGCGCACGCCCCGGTTTGACCCTGCTGATGGTCTCCACCACGGGCGAACAATACGCCTATTTCGTGCTGGACGAGGATCTGGTGCCGCAACGGCGCGATCTGCCCGACACCCTGCGCCCCTCGGTGGATCTGATCGCGGAAAACTGTGAACCGGCGCTTTGTACCGTGCTGTTCATGGGCGGGGCCGGTGGCTCGCTTCGCTCGGGCGTCACCAAGAACCCGGTGCGCCTGACCCGGTCGGTGCAGGAGGATCGCACCCGCGTCACCGTCGGTGGTGCGCCAGCCTATGTCTGGCCCGGCGGCGGCATCACCCTCATGGCCGATGTGACGCAGATGCCCGACAACGCCTTTGGTTCTGTTCCCACACCGGCCATCGTCGCACCGCTGGAATTTACCCTGCGCCGCGACGACTATCGCGCGCTGGGCGGCCATGACGACAAGGCCCGCACGGTCGAGGACATCCTTGAAACCGGCGGAGACTATGGCGCCGATATCCGCGCGGTCGGCCCCGCACACGACAAGGGCTGAGCATGCAGAGCCCGCAAATCGCCTTTCTGCCCGACGGACGCCGGTTGCACCTGCACCACGGCCCTATCGACCTGATCATCGATGCCAAAGGTCCGGGCCGCACCAAAGCCCTGCGCGCCGCCGCCAGTCGGTTCGACAGCGTTCTGGACGAGCTGGTGCGCGAGTTGCCGCTGCTGCGTGCCCGGACCAATGCGCGCCCTGAGGGCGCAATCGCACAATGCATGCACGCCGCCACCGCCCCGTTTCTGCCCGCGTTCATCACCCCGATGGCCGCCGTCGCCGGCGCCGTGGCCGACAGGGTGCTCGCCGCCATGACCGGCGCCGGGTCCCTTACCCGCGCCTATGTCAACAACGGCGGCGATATTGCCCTGCATCTTGCCCCGGGCCAGGGCTTCACCGCCGCCATCGCTGGCGGCATGCCGGGCCGTGCGACCATCCCCTCGGACAGCCCCACGCGCGGCATCGCCACCTCGGGCCGTCATGGCCGTAGCCATTCCCTCGGCATCGCCGACAGCGTCACCGTGCTGGCGCAGACCGCCGCGCAGGCTGACGCCGCCGCCACCCTGATCGCCAATGCCGTCGACCTGCCCGGCAACCCAAAGATCACCCGGCGGCCCGCGCGCGATCTGTCCCCTGACAGCGATCTTGGCGACCGGTTGGTGACCACGGGCCTCGCCCCGCTCACCGCATCCGAGATTGACCGCGCCCTGACGCGCGGCCATGGCTTTGCCGAAACCTGCCGCGCGCGCGGTCTGATCCATGCCGCCCTGCTGACGCTTTCGAGACAGACCCGCGCGCTCGGCACCGCCGACCTCATCGCCTTCAAGGAGCCTATTGATGCCTGACTTTCCCCTGCGCAAGACCATGATCTTTATCGAGGACATCCACCACGAAGGCGGCCCGCCTCCGGCGCAGCCCCGCCGCCGCGCCGCCATCGTCGCCCTCGTGAAAAACCCCTTTTCTGGCCGCTATGTCGCAGACCTGCAATCGGCGATGGACGACCTCAAACCGCTTGGCCTGATGATGACCGACCGGTTGATCGAGGCGATGGGCGGAATTGAGGGAATCGACGGCTATGGCAAGGCCGGACTGGCGGGCGAGGGCGGCGAGCTGGAACATACCGCGCTCTGGCATGTGCCCGGCGGCTATGCCATGCGCGAACGTCTGGGCGCGGCCAAGGCGATCGTGCCCTCGGCGATGAAGGTCGGCGGCCCCGGCACCCGCGTCGATATTCCGCTCGGCCATATCAACGCCGCCTATGTGCGCAGCCATTTCGACGCGATGGAGGTGGGCCTGCCCGATGGTCCCCGCGCCGATGAACTGCTCTTTGCGCTGGCGATGAGCCGGGGCGGGCGCATCCATCACCGCATGGGCGGACTGGAGGTCGAGGATGTCACTGGCGAAGACGGCTTGCGCTAGGCTCGTGCCCGCAGGGCGGATATAAAGGCCGCACCCCCTGCCTTTTTCTGGCCGGAAATACTCCGGGGGAGGCGCGGCTTGCCGCGACGGGGGCAGCGCCCCCTCTCCCCGTCCTGCCCTAGTGTCGCCAGTCGAAGAAATGCGGTCCAGCCCGCTGCAGCAGCTTGCGCGCCATCTCCTCGCCCAACGCGGCGCCATCCTCGACAGGACAGCTTGCGTCGTCGCAGAGTGCTTCGGATCCATCCGGGCGCAGCACCTCACCGCGCAGCCGCAGCGTGCCGCCAGACAATTCCGCCAACCCGGCAATCGGCGTCTCGCAAGAGCCATCGAGCGTGGCGAGAAAGGCGCGTTCGGCGGCTAGCCGCTGCGCCGTCTCGCCGTCATGGATTGCCGCCAGCATCGCCGCCACGCGGGAATCGCTTTGTCGCCGTTCGATCCCGATCGCGCCCTGCGCCACGGCGGGCAACATCGCCTCGGGCGCGACCGGGGTCGCGGGTA